>NZ_JAKZGL010000057.1 GCF_022549355.1 Acinetobacter sp. NIPH 2699 | reverse complement strand
AAACTGTTTAACTTATCTTGTAACACTTGATCGGCACGAAGCTTGGTATCAAACTCAACCAAAGTGACATGCTCAACAATCCCTGCAAGGTCAATCGCAGCTTCGACACCAGAGTTACCGCCGCCAATCACAGCAACACGTTTGCCCTTGAACAGTGGACCATCACAGTGTGGGCAGTATGCGACACCACGAGTACGATA
>NZ_JAKZGL010000056.1 GCF_022549355.1 Acinetobacter sp. NIPH 2699 | reverse complement strand
AAACTGTTTAACTTATCTTGTAACACTTGATCGGCACGAAGCTTGGTATCAAACTCAACCAAAGTGACATGCTCAACAATCCCTGCAAGGTCAATTGCAGCTTCTACACCAGAGTTACCGCCGCCAATCACAGCAACACGTTTGCCCTTGAACAGTGGACCATCACAGTGTGGGCAGTATGCGACACCACGAGTACGATA
>NZ_JAKZGL010000055.1 GCF_022549355.1 Acinetobacter sp. NIPH 2699 | reverse complement strand
ACCGATCCAATTACAGGAACAGCAGAACCTGATTCTACAGTGACTGTGACCTTCCCAGATGGCAGCACAGCAGAAGTTGTTGCAGGACCAGATGGTAGTTGGAGCATACCGAACCCAGGTTTAGATGATGGTGATGAAATCACAGCAGTGGCAACAGATGAAGCAGGCAATAGTTCAGATCCTGCCACAGCAATTGTAGAT
>NZ_JAKZGL010000054.1 GCF_022549355.1 Acinetobacter sp. NIPH 2699 | reverse complement strand
TCTTGAAGATATATCTGAGGGTCTGTAGCTCAGTTGGTTAGAGCACACGCTTGATAAGCGTGGGGTCACAAGTTCAAGTCTTGTCAGACCCACCAAATCTGATCGCTAAAGCTGCTAGATTGAAAGATATAGAATTCACAATGATAAGCTGGGGACTTAGCTTAGTTGGTAGAGCGCCTGCTTTGCACGCAGGAGGTCAGGAG
>NZ_JAKZGL010000053.1 GCF_022549355.1 Acinetobacter sp. NIPH 2699 | reverse complement strand
ACTGCATCTACAATTGCTGTGGCAGGATCTGAACTATTGCCTGCTTCATCTGTTGCCACTGCTGTGATTTCATCACCATCATCTAAACCTGGGTTTGGTACTGTCCAACTGCCATCTGGTCCTGCAACAACTTCTGCTGTGCTGCCATCTGGGAAGGTCACAGTCACTGTAGAATCAGGTTCTGCTGTTCCTGTAATTGGATCGGT
>NZ_JAKZGL010000052.1 GCF_022549355.1 Acinetobacter sp. NIPH 2699 | reverse complement strand
TACTGGTTAATCGATCGAAATTATTTTCATTGATTGAATGGTAGAAATTACTCGAAGTTTATTTGAGAAATATTTGTCAGAAAATTGATGAGCCAAGATTGGTACCCTTTAAAGGTACTACTGATTTTAAACTGAAGAGTTTGATCATGGCTCAGATTGAACGCTGGCGGCAGGCTTAACACATGCAAGTCGAGCGGGGAAGAGTAGCTTGCTACT
>NZ_JAKZGL010000051.1 GCF_022549355.1 Acinetobacter sp. NIPH 2699 | reverse complement strand
TCTTGAAGATATATCTGAGGGTCTGTAGCTCAGTTGGTTAGAGCACACGCTTGATAAGCGTGGGGTCACAAGTTCAAGTCTTGTCAGACCCACCACTACCGACGAGTGATACATTAAGTTGATCACAAGCTGCTAGATTGAAAGATATAGAATTCACAATGATAAGCTGGGGACTTAGCTTAGTTGGTAGAGCGCCTGCTTTGCACGCAGGAGGTCAGGAG
>NZ_JAKZGL010000050.1 GCF_022549355.1 Acinetobacter sp. NIPH 2699 | reverse complement strand
ACAGCAGAACCTGATTCGACGGTGACGGTAACCTTCCCAGATGGCAGTACAGTAGACGTTGTTGCTGGACCAGACGGCAGTTGGAGCGTACCGAATCCAGGTGGTTTAGTGGATGGTGATGAAGTTACTGCGACAGCAACAGATGCAGCGGGTAATGAATCAGCACCAGGTACAGGAACAGTTTCAGCAGACATCACCGCGCCAGTTGTGACGATTGATGATGTATTGACCAATGACAGTAC
>NZ_JAKZGL010000049.1 GCF_022549355.1 Acinetobacter sp. NIPH 2699 | reverse complement strand
ACAGCAGAACCTGATTCGACGGTGACGGTAACCTTCCCAGATGGCAGTACAGTAGACGTTGTTGCTGGACCAGACGGCAGTTGGAGCGTACCGAACCCAGGTGGTTTAGTGGATGGTGATGAAGTTACTGCGACAGCCACAGATGCAGCAGGTAATGAATCAGCACCAGGCACAGGAACAGTTTCAGCAGACATCACCGCGCCAGTTGTGACGATTGATGATGTATTGACCAATGACAGTAC
>NZ_JAKZGL010000048.1 GCF_022549355.1 Acinetobacter sp. NIPH 2699 | reverse complement strand
CCGATCACCAACACATCAAAAGCATCTTTGGCATTGATCGCTGCTGCATCTTTTTCCGCGGAGTTACTGTCTAACTTGGCAATGATTTCTTCCAAGGTCATACGACCTTGACCAATATGTTGATCATCTTGGAACACCATTGGAACAGCCAAGATTTTGCGTTGTTCAACTTCATCTTGGAAGAATGCACCATCAATCATGGTAGTAGTGGTATTTGGATTGTTGATCGCAATCAAGTTCAATGCTTGAACCACATCTGGACA
>NZ_JAKZGL010000047.1 GCF_022549355.1 Acinetobacter sp. NIPH 2699 | reverse complement strand
CATCTGTTGCCACTGCTGTGATTTCATCACCATCATCTAAACCTGGGTTCGGTACTGTCCAACTGCCATCTGGTCCTGCAACAACTTCTGCTGTGCTGCCATCTGGGAAGGTCACCGTCACTGTAGAATCAGGTTCTGCTGTTCCTGTAATTGGATCGGTTCCATTTACTGGATCAATCACGGGTACATCTGGCGCAACTGCATCTACAATTGCTGTGGCAGGATCTGAACTATTGCCTGCTTCATCTGTTGCCACTGCTGTGATTTCATCACCATCATCTAAACCTGGGTT
>NZ_JAKZGL010000046.1 GCF_022549355.1 Acinetobacter sp. NIPH 2699 | reverse complement strand
GACAGCGGTGCAATCAAAGCGGGTGATACCGTAGACATTGGTACAGCGGTAGGCGAAAGCAACCTCGCGGTCAACAAGACAGGCAATACGATTCAATACAGCTTGAACCGAGACCTTGACCTTGACAGCGTGACCACAGGCAACAGCAAGCTAGATACTAATGGTTTAGTCATCACAGGCGGACCAAGTGTTACCACTACAGGCATAGATGCAGCGAACAGCAACATCAGCAACGTTGCAGATGCAACGACAGCGGATCAAGCGGTGAACAAAGGTCAACTTGATGCAGTTACA
>NZ_JAKZGL010000045.1 GCF_022549355.1 Acinetobacter sp. NIPH 2699 | reverse complement strand
GATGGTGGTCCTCTTGGTCCAATCACTGGCATTATTGGCGGTATTACTGGTGGCGGTGGTCCTTTAGGTGCAATCACTGGAATCATCGGCGGTATTACTGGTGGTGACCTTGGCAACAACCCTGTAACGGGAGTCATCCAAACAGGTATTGATATTCTTCAAGGTGTTGAAAGTCTCAAAACCGACCTGATCAATACAGGTATCACGACCGTAGGTGGTGTAGCCAGTGGCGTACTCCCTCAAGTCCATCCTATTGTGGATTTAACCAATCTAGGCACACTCACCTTTGAAACTTCTCGCGATACTGT
>NZ_JAKZGL010000044.1 GCF_022549355.1 Acinetobacter sp. NIPH 2699 | reverse complement strand
GCTGGGTCTGTAGCCGTAACAGTTACTTCATAATCACCATCTGCGAGTTCTGCAACCTCATCGTCTGCAAGCGTCCAAGTACCATTTCCATTGTTCACTGCTTCGTAGTCAACACCATCAATCGTTACCACCACTGTCGCTTCTGGATCGTCTATCGTTCCAGTCAGTTCTGGGGTATTGTCATTGGTTGCTTGTTCATTCAGTGTCACCACTGGCGCAACTGCATCTACCACCGCTGTTGCTGGATCTGAGCTATTGCCTGCTGGGTCTGTTGCGACCACAGTTATTTCATCACCATCTTCAAGATTGTCTGGGTTTGGAACACTCCAGTTACCATCTTCGTCTGTAACTGCTTCTAC
>NZ_JAKZGL010000043.1 GCF_022549355.1 Acinetobacter sp. NIPH 2699 | reverse complement strand
CCGCCGTCACCACCGCCAGTGATACCGCCGATGATTCCAGTAATTGCACCTAAAGGACCTCCATCACCACCGCCAGTAATACCACCGATGATGCCAGTAATTGCACCTAATGGGCCACCATCACCACCAATGATGCCACCTACATCAGTGAGATCACCGACAATATGCTGGATCGTATCAGCAGCGGTTGAACCGTTATTAATCAGTGTGCCAATGACACCTGTTGCATTAGCTAGTGCACCAGCAAAGTCAGCGCCAGCTAAATCGGAAATTGCTTCAAGTGTACCATTTACAGTATCGCGAGAAGTTTCAAAGGTGAGTGTGCCTAGATTGGTTAAATCCACAATAGGATGGACTTGAGGGAGTACGCCACTGGCTACACCACC
>NZ_JAKZGL010000042.1 GCF_022549355.1 Acinetobacter sp. NIPH 2699 | reverse complement strand
AGCGGGAAGCCTACCTCAAGATAAGATTTCCCTAGGACTTTATGTCCTCTAAAGAGCCGTTCGAGACTAGGACGTTGATAGGTTGGATGTGGAAGTACGGTGACGTATGAAGCTGACCAATACTAATTGCTCGTGAGGCTTGACTATACAACACCCAAGCAGTTGTATATATAGCTTAATCGATTCATAAAACATCATTTCATCTTGATTTAGTGAAATAGCTAGATATAATGAACACCGTAAAAACAGACTTAATATACTAATCCGTTAATAACTCTTTGGTTCGCAAGTAAGGCACTCGGTGAATACACCGTGATTAAGACCCCAAAGCACCACAACAGTTTGCTGGCGACAATAGCAAGAGTGAACCACCTGATCCCTTCCCGAACTCAGAAGTGAAACCTCTTCGCGCTGATGGTAGTGTG
>NZ_JAKZGL010000041.1 GCF_022549355.1 Acinetobacter sp. NIPH 2699 | reverse complement strand
TGAATCGTATTGCCTGTCTTGTTGACCGCGAGGTTGCTTTCGCCTACCGCTGTACCAATGTCTACGGTATCACCCGCTTTGATTGCACCGCTGTCAGCACCATTGCTTTGGAGATTCCAGCCTTTGTCCAATTCATTGATCGCTGCGCCAACGTTGGTAACGTCTGTGCCATTCACGGTATAAGTCGGTGTGCTGACTGTACCGGTTGTGCTGTCATAGCTTGAACCACCACCAAGGTTAGATGCCGTGCTGTTGCCAAGTGCATCGGTCTTGTCATCCGCTGCCGCTGTAACTGCATCAAGTTGACCTTTGTTCACCGCTTGATCCGCTGTCGTTGCATCTGCAACGTTGCTGATGTTGCTGTTCGCTGCATCTATGCCTGCTGTGGTAATACTTGGTCCGCCTGTGATGACTAAACCATTAGTATCTAGCGTGCTATTGCCTGCTGTCACACTG
>NZ_JAKZGL010000040.1 GCF_022549355.1 Acinetobacter sp. NIPH 2699 | reverse complement strand
CCTTGAGCATTGGGTTGAATCATGTTGGAAAATGGCATCATCCAACGTGCGCCAATCATGCTTCGATCAAACTCACCCATTTGTGAGCTGTATTGGCGAATGAATGAAAAACCGATTTGAGGTAAATAAAAGTCTGCGTGTTGAACGCGTTCCGCGCCAATTGAATAACTGATACTTTTTTTAGATTGCGAATCCTCGCCTTCACATGGGGGAGCATTTAAAGCATCGGCTTGTAAACTCACGAACTCTAAAGTATCCCCTTTGGTATGCCGTTCATATGCCCCCGTTTGATTCATCGGCACACTAGCGCTGCCTTTATTTTCTAACGCTTTTATTGCTTTCAAAGTTTCTTGTATTAACCATGCCAAAGTATACTTTTGGCTGGGATTTGCTTGTTGTTGTAATACTTGTGCAAGTGTGGTGATCGCTTGATTTGCTTCTTGCTTTAAACGACTTTTAATATTCGGCTC
>NZ_JAKZGL010000039.1 GCF_022549355.1 Acinetobacter sp. NIPH 2699 | reverse complement strand
CCATCTGGGAAGGTTACCGTCACCGTCGAATCAGGTTCTGCTGTACCGCTAATTGGATCTGTGGCATTGATTGGATCAAGCACTGGTGCATCTGGCGCAACAGCATCAACAATTGCTGTGGTTGGATCTGATGTATTGCCTGCTGGATCTGTTGCGACTGCAGTAACTTCATCGCCATCTTCTAATCCTGGATTTGGTACTGTCCAACTACCGTCTGGTCCAGCAACAACCTCTGTTGTACTGCCATCTGGGAAGGTTACCGTCACCGTCGAATCAGGTTCTGCTGTACCTGTAATTGGATCAGTGCCATTGACTGGATCAATTACTGGAGCGTCTGGCGCAACTGCATCTACAATTGCTGTGGCAGGATCTGAACTATTGCCTGCTGCATCTGTTGCCACTGCTGTGATTTCATCACCATCATCTAAACCTGGGTTCGGTACTGTCCAACTGCCATCTGGTCCTGCAACAACTTCTGCTGTG
>NZ_JAKZGL010000038.1 GCF_022549355.1 Acinetobacter sp. NIPH 2699 | reverse complement strand
TTGAATTGTTGAGAATTTGGAGACATAGATGTTAGATCAAAATATTAAAACGCAATTAAAAGCTTACTTAGAACGTTTAGAAAGTCCGATTGAGTTGGTTGCTGCTTTAGATGATTCCGACAAAGCGGCAAAAATCAAAGAACTGGTTACTGAAATTGCGGAACTGTCTGATCAAGTAACTGCGCGTTTTGATGGTGTAAACACTCGCCGTCCGAGTTTTGGGGTTGCTAAAACAGGCGAACAGCCACGTGTCTTCTTTGCTGGCTTGCCCATGGGACATGAGTTTACTTCTTTGATCTTGGCTTTGTTACAAGTATCTGGTTATGCCCCAAAAGTCTCTGATGAGGTGTTGAACCAAATTAAAGGTTTGAACTTAAAAGCGAACTTTGATGTGTTCATCTCCTTGAGCTGCCATAACTGTCCAGATGTGGTTCAAGCATTGAACTTGATTGCGATCAACAATCCAAATACCACTACTACCATGATTGATGGTGCATTCTTCCAAGATGAAGT
>NZ_JAKZGL010000037.1 GCF_022549355.1 Acinetobacter sp. NIPH 2699 | reverse complement strand
GCAACAGACCCCGCAGACAATAGCTCAGATCCTGCCACAGCGGTGGTAGATGCAGTTGCACCCGTGGTGAGCTTGGATGACTTGAGCACCAATGACCAAACACCAGCATTAACAGGAACGATTGATGATCCATTAGCGACCATCGTTGTGACTGTCGATGGTGTTGACTATCCAGCAACCAACAATGGAAATGGTACTTGGACGCTTGCAGACGATGAGGTTGCAGAACTCGCAGATGGTGATTATGAAGTAACTGTTACGGCTACAGACCCAGCAGGTAATGTTGGTACCACAACAGGTACAGTGACTATCGATACTGTTGCACCAGATGTACCCGTGATTGATCCAGTGAATGGAACCGATCCAATCACAGGAACAGCAGAACCTGGTACAACCGTTACGGTAACGTTCCCAGACGGCAGCGAAGTAGAAGCAGTTACAGACGAAGATGGTAACTGGAGTGTTCCAAACCCAGACAATCTTGAAGATGGTGATGAAATAACTGTGGTCGCAACAGACCC
>NZ_JAKZGL010000036.1 GCF_022549355.1 Acinetobacter sp. NIPH 2699 | reverse complement strand
TGTCCAGATGTGGTTCAAGCATTGAACTTGATTGCGATCAACAATCCAAATACCACTACTACCATGATTGATGGTGCATTCTTCCAAGATGAAGTGGAACAACGCAAAATCTTGGCCGTTCCAATGGTGTTCCAAGATGATCAACATATTGGTCAAGGTCGTATGACTTTGGAAGAAATCATTGCCAAGTTAGACAGTAACTCCGCGGAAAAAGATGCAGCAGCGATCAATGCCAAAGATGCTTTTGATGTGTTGGTGATCGGTGGTGGTCCAGCAGGCGCGACCGCAGCGATCTATGCAGCACGTAAAGGGATTCATACTGGTATCGTGTCGGAACGCTTTGGTGGTCAGGTCATGGACACCATGGATATCGAAAACTTTACCTCTGTACAAAAAACACAGGGTCCAAAGTTTGCTGCTGAGATGGAAGCACATGTACGTGAATATGATGTGGATATCATGAATTTGCAGCGTGTCAGCAAAATTATTGGTGCAGATCAAACGGCGACAGGCTTGGTCGAAGTTGAACTTGAAAATGGTGCCAAACTTGAATCAAAAACCATCATTCTTTCTACAGGTGCACGTTGGAGAGAAATGAATGTCCCAGGTGAAGCAGAATATCGTACTCGTGGTGTCGCATACTGCCCACACTGTGATGGTCCACTGTTCAAGGGCAAACGTGTTGCTGTGATTGGCGGCGGTAACTCTGGTGT
>NZ_JAKZGL010000035.1 GCF_022549355.1 Acinetobacter sp. NIPH 2699 | reverse complement strand
ATCACGATTTCACCTGTGATTGGATCTGCTGTACTTGCATCAAGGGTCGCGGTAATGAAGCCATTGGCAAGATCTGTGGCTGTCACGGTGTAGTCTGTGCCATTCACATTCACTACAGTGCCATCCACTGCATCTGGTCCTAAACCAACTTGGACATCAAATACACCGTCTGTACCGAGTTCATCTGCATTCAAGATGCCATCACCATTCAGGTCTTCTGGCAAGGTGATTGCTGTGATCAAGTCTTGGGCTACTGTATCTAAAGTGATAGTAGCTGTATCAGTTCCAATATTTCCTGCTTCATCTGTTGCAGACACAGTGATTGTATTAGCCCCTTCATTTAAAGCTGCCAAGCTATCATCAGCGAGAGTCCATGTACCATCACCATTGTTTGTCGCTGGATAGTCAACACCATCTACAGTCACAACAATCGTCGCTGTCGGATCATCAATCGTACCGCTCAATGCAGGAGTTGAATCATTAGTTATAAAATCATCCACTACGACATTTGGAGCAACGGTATCAATGGTAATCGTACCTGTAGTGCTACCTTCGTTACCTGCTGCATCTGTGGCTGTCACTGTTACCGTGTAGTCACCATCTGCAAGCGCTGCCAAGCTGTCATCTGCCAAGGTCCACGTACCATCGCCATTGTTGGTCGCTGGATAGTCAACACCATCTACAGTCACAACAATCGTCGCTGTCGGATCATCAATCGTACCGCTCAATGCAGGCGTACTGTCATTGGTCAATACATCATCAATCGTCAC
>NZ_JAKZGL010000034.1 GCF_022549355.1 Acinetobacter sp. NIPH 2699 | reverse complement strand
CCATTTGGTTTGATCCTGCTACGCAATGGTATGCTCCATCAAAAGGCAAACAAGGGCGAAATCAAACCTACTCCGACGCAGCCATCCAATGCTGCTTAATGATTAAATCCTTATTCCGTCTGTCTTTACGTATGGTTACTGGCTTTGTGCAAAGTCTGATTAAACTTTGCGGATTAAATTGGATAGCTCCAGATTACACCACGCTTTGTAGAAGACAAAAGCATATTGATATTGTAATCAGCTACCAAAAAAGTAGCGATGGGCTGCATCTACTCATGGACTCTACAGGCATGAAGTTTCTAGGTGAGGGCGAATGGAAGCGCAAGAAACATGGACCTGAATATCGTCGCCAATGGCGTAAACTTCATATTGGTATAGATGCTAAAACCCTACAAATACGAGCAGTTCAGCTTACAACCAATAATGTCAGTGATTCACAGGTGCTTGGTGATTTACTTAATCAGATTCCACAAGATGAGCAGATTGACTCTGTTTATACCGATGGAGCTTATGACACCAAGCAATGCCGTCAGGTCATTGCAGATCGGCAAGGGCATGCGGTGATTCCACCTAGAAAAAATGCGAAACCATGGAAAGATACAAAGAGTAGCTCGCTAGAGCGAAATGAATTACTTCGAACAGTTAAGCGTTTAGGCAGGACACTATGGAAAAAATGGTCAGGCTATCATCGGCGAAGTTTGGTTGAAACTAAGATGCATTGCATCAAATTATTAGGAGATAAACTCAGTGCAAGGAGTTTTGATAGCCAAGTGAATGAGATCCATGCACGTGTAGCAGTCCTTAACAGATTTA
>NZ_JAKZGL010000033.1 GCF_022549355.1 Acinetobacter sp. NIPH 2699 | reverse complement strand
GAGGTTGTAAATAATTCTGTGTAAACACACCTTAGATATAGTCAGCCATACGTTGTTCAAACAAGATGCTAAAACGGCTCATTGCAGCTTTCCAGTTCTGGATAGGCATCGTCCATTTTTGACTGGCTGACATAATCGCTAAATATACCACCTTTTTCACAGAATCATCAGTGGGGAATATCTTCCTTTTCTTGGTGGCATGACGAATAACACTGTTCAGTGATTCAATGGCATTAGTCGTATAAATCGCCTTGCGTATATCCATTGGATAGGCAAAGAATGTATTTAAATTCGACCAGTTAGCTAACCACGATTTGCTAATTTGTGGGTATTTATCATCCCACTTTTGTCCAAATTCATCCAAAGCCTGTAAAGCTGCATCTTCCGTAGCAGATTGATAAATCTTCTTTAAATCGGCTGTGACAGCTTTATATTCTTTCCAGCTCACGTATTTGAGGTTGTTGCGTACCATATGAATGATACACAACTGGATATGGGTATCAGGGTAAATGGTATTGATGGCATCAGGAAAACCTTTAAGTCCATCCACACAGGCAATCAGAATATCCTTTAAGCCACGATTCTTGAGTTCTGTTAACACGGATAACCAGAATTTAGCACCTTCGTTTTCAGCCATCCACATGCCCAACAGTTCTTTCTGACCATCGGTATTGACACCAAGAGCAAGGAAGACAGCCTTGTTGATAACAGTAGCATCTTGTCTGACTTTAACCACAATACAGTCCAAATACACAATTGGATAAAGTGCATCCAGTGGACGATTCTGCCACTCTACGACCTGCTCCTTAACAGCATCCGTCACCTTTGAAATTAAGGATGGTGATACGTCGGCATCATACATTTCCTTGAATGTAGCAACGATCTCTCGTGTTGTCATACCTTTGGCGTATAGGGATAGAATTTGACTATCCATCTGAGTGATACGGGTCTGGTTCTTCTTGATGAGCTGAGGCTCAAATGTACCTTCACGATCTCTAGGGGTATTGAGTTCGAACTCACCATCATCGGTTAATAGACGCTTTGTAGTGTAGCCATTGCGAGCATTTTTACCTGTTCTCGGGCTGCTCTTTTCATACCCTAAATGTTCAGTCAATTCTGCATTTAGGGCAGTTTCCACTGTGAGTTTCTTTAGAGCTTTACTGAACTCGTTTAAGTCAGCTTCGGTTTTTAAGTTTTTGGCAAATTCTTTTGCCAATGCCAACATTGTTTCATCTTTCATGGTAAACACCTTGTTGACCCCAACAGTGTTGGGGATAATTTAAGCATTTACACAGGTTTATTTACACCCTC
>NZ_JAKZGL010000032.1 GCF_022549355.1 Acinetobacter sp. NIPH 2699 | reverse complement strand
TGTCCTGTCCTGAAATAAGTTTACACATTAAGAGACTTATTTTATGGAACACGAAAGAGAACAACGAGTTAAGCGCACTCAACGAGATTATAGCTTTGCCTTTAAAATGATGGTTGTTTATGAAGTTGAAAAAGGACAAATAACGTATAGCCAAGCCCAAACAAAATATGGTATTCAAGGAAAATCAACTGTGCTTACATGGTTACGCAGGCACGGACAACAAGATTGGACTTCCAAAATTATGCCAACCTCCTCAAAACGCCAACTCACTCCACAACAACAAATTCGCCAACTGGAAAAACAGTTAGCAGCAGAAAAACTAAAAACAGAATTCATTGAAGATGTGATTTATCACATGGATAAAGAATGCGGGAGCGATTTAGGAAAAAAGTATATCGAGCACGTCTCAAAGATTGGCAAACCAAAGGACAATTAAGCATTTCACGTTATTGTGAATGGGTGGGAATCACTCGACAAGCTTACTATCAATCAGAGAGACGTGCTCAAATTATGGCACAGGAAACACAACAGGTACTTGAACTTGTCATGCAATACCGTTATTTGATGCCAAGTATAGGAACACGCAAACTGTATTGGTTAATTAAACCAGCGTTAGTAGAATTAGGCTTGAAATTTGGTCGAGATCAGTTATTTAAGCTACTGAAAGAGAACAACTTGCTTATTTATCCTAAGCGTCGCTATACCAAAACAACGGATAGCAAACACTGGATGAAGAAATACCCTAACTTGTTAAAGGATTATTCACCAGTACAAGCAAATGAAGTACTAGTTAGTGACATTACCTATGTTGAGAGTGCTGAGGGTGTGCATTACCTGTCATTAGTAACAGATGAATATACCCGACAAATTAAAGGTTATAAATTATCCAGTGATATGCGAGCAGAGAATATTGTACAAGCATTACACATGGCAATGAAGCATATGAAAGATAGAGCAATAACGATGGTTCATCATTCAGATAGAGGCTCTCAATACTGTTCTGGGTTATATCAATTAGCATTGCAAAAATATGATATAAAACCATCCATGACAGATGGATATGACTGCTACCAAAATGCTTTGGCGGAACGAGTTAATGGAATATTGAAACAGGAGTTTTTAACAACACGATGTAAAACGATGAGAGAGTTGGATCATTTGATTGCGGAATCTATAGTGATTTATAACTGTTATAGACCACATTTAAGTCTAAACATGCTCACACCGAATCAGATGTATGAGAAAGAGAAAACCGAGCTAATGGTTTAACTCGGTTTTAAATGAAATACTGTCAATCTATTTCAGGACGTGACA
>NZ_JAKZGL010000030.1 GCF_022549355.1 Acinetobacter sp. NIPH 2699 | reverse complement strand
ATCGGGTCTTTACTCACATATCTTGCACTATGTGGCTCATAATATCGGTAACGGTTATAGTGCAATCCTGTTTCTTGATCGTAATATTGACCTTGGAATCTGAGATTACTCTGCTCAAATGGATTATCTTGATTTAACGACTTAATCTCCAACGCAGTTCCCCAAGTATCTTGGGTGATTTCCCAAACACACTCACCTCTTGCATTGGTCATTGTCTGTGGCGTACCGACTTGATCGCAATGGTAAAAATTGATCTGCTCTAAATCCACTCGATTTTTACGGGTATCATTGCGCCATATAGGATCTTTATAAACCGAATAAGGTTTGTTTTGATATTCAGCATAATCAGGTGTTTCTATTAGTTGAATAAAATCTTTATATCCAGCTTGCAACAGTGGAACAAAGCTATTCGGTTCATACAGATAGTGCTTGGTAAAACTGTCTTGCTCTGATTTGCGAGATTCCCAAATCATCAAATCACCATCCCAGCCAAACAAGGTCAGCGCATCTACCGTTTTTTTGTAAAGTCTGCGCCCAAATACGTCATAGCCATAGTCCGTGGCTTGACCATTGTGATCACTGCGAATCAGTCGATTTTGATTATCCCATGTCAGTTTAAGCGTTTTACCTGCTTGTTTAGTCTCTATGACATTGCCTTGTGCATCGTAGTGGTAATGTTTTCCTTGATAGCTTCTGACCAGATTATTTTTAATTTGTGCCGTACTAGATGCGGATACAGGGTCGATCAAATTACCCGCAGGATCAAAGCTAAAACTCTCTGTTTTATGTGCGCTTTGCGTTGTGATTAAGCGTCCATTTGGATCGTATTGATAATTAAGCTTACCCATGCGACTATCTTCAACTTGGCTAAGTAGGTAGTTTTGGTCGTAATGATAATGTCGATGCGCTTGGTACTGTAAATAGTCTTGCGTTTCTTGTTCAGGCTGAATGAGTTGTGAACTGAGTAAGCCAACGTCGTTATAGTGTTTAGTTTGGATGAGTCCATTTGCCAATAAGCGTGTTGTTTCTCGATGTAAGTCATCTCGTTGGAATGAAACCACGTCTTGTTTATTTAAGGCAATGGCATATAAATGTCCTGAGCCATAACTCAAATTGGCTTGTTCCTGTCCATCTGGACGGATTGTTTTAACTAGATTACCAAGTTCGTCATATTCATAACGTAAGACTGCAGTAAGTGGACTAAGCCCTGCTATTTTGTAGTGCTGATGCTCTCTCACCAATTGCCCAAGGGCATTGCGATAAAAATCAATTTGGCTAACCTCATTACTGGCTCGGCTCAGTTGACTGTTCAGGTTGTAATCAAATTGTTCTGTTTGCTTCTTTCCCGTATTTAAATGGGTAAAGCTTTTCGATGCGATTTGTCCATCTGCGTAATAATCAAATTGGGTCAAAATATTCGGTTGACGAATCTGGAATAGCCTGCCAATTTCACTGTAGCTATAGTGTTTTTCTTCTCCATCAAAGGCTTGTTCACGTACCAAATAACCATATTGATTGTAATCAAATAAATATTCTGCTTGGTTTTGGTTGATTAGTTTTTTTATGCGCCCTTGTTTATCCCATTGATAGCCAATGCGATGTCGATTAGCATCGATGCGTTGTTCGAGTAATCCTGTGGCATTGTATTGGTACTCAGTCACTAAACCTTTAGTGTCAATATGTTTGAGTAAACGCCCTTCTTCATCATGTTCAAAGTGTTCTTTTAATCCATCAGGGTAAACAATACTTTGAAGTTGTCCTTTGTCTCGACCTTGAGTGCTGTAAATGTACTGCACGACCTTATTATTTGCAGTTTGTTCAGCAGTTAATGAACCCTCTTCATCGTATTCCCAAGTACTGCTTTTGCCTGAGCAATCAGTATAGGAGGTCATTTGTCCTAATTCATTGTATTGAATTTTTTTGCTGCCGCCTTTGGCATCAATCACTTCGATCAATTGATTGTCATTGTTGTATTTATATTGGGTGATATGTCCCAAAGGATTTATTTCTTTACTGACATTACCCTTGGCATCATATTCTCGTTTCCAAATATTGCCTTCAGGATCTTTTGTTTCGACCAAATTGCCTTGCTCATCGTAGGCAAAACGAATTACCCCACCATTTGGCTGTACGATTTTGATGAGTTGGTCTTTGTCATTGTATTCTTGTTGTGTCTCACGTCCTTCAAAATCAATTTGACGAGTAATACGTTTTTGACTATCACGGCTGTACCACGATTCACGCCCATCTGCTAAACGTGTACGATAGGTAAATCCATTCAGATCAAAATAGTAATAGGTCGGGACATCGTAGGCGTCATAAACAGCGACTTGGCGTAAGCGAGGATGCCATTTGAGTTTGGTATGGTAACTACCATCATCTGCCCATTCTTCAATCGCTTTGGCTTGGGCGTCGGTTGATTCATAGCGAATATTTTGCCCACGCCCTGTACGATCTGTATAACGTGTGAGTTGATGGAAATGGTTGTATTCATAGTTTCGGACATGACCATTTTGATCAATGGCTTCAATTAAATTGCCTTGGGTATCATATTGATAACGCGCTAAAGGCTCAACCTGTTCATCAACAAAAACAGCAATGATTTTAACTTGCTCATTAAAAGCAAATTTTAATTTGTGTTGGGCATGTTCTAATTGGAAATCAACGCTTTGTAGATAGGCAATTTCATCAAAAACAAGGTAGCTTAAAACAACTTTTTCTTGTGTGTTTTCATTAAATTGTTGAATCAACTGATAAGGCCGACCAGCCGAAAATTGGTGGAATTGGAAATACCATTCTCCACCGAAGTTTAGTATTAAATCACCATCTTCGAGTGGTTGTACGGTTATCCCTTCAAATGGTACTTCATAAGCTTCAAATGGGATTGAAGCAGGGAATTGATGTTTCCGCCCTTTACTGTCTATAAATAAATAGCCTTGAGCATTGGGTTGAATCATGTTGGAAAATGGCATCATCCAACGTGCGCCAATCATGCTTCGATCAAACTCACCCATTTGTGAGCTGTATTG
>NZ_JAKZGL010000029.1 GCF_022549355.1 Acinetobacter sp. NIPH 2699 | reverse complement strand
AAGCTGCTAGATTGAAAGATATAGAATTCACAATGATAAGCTGGGGACTTAGCTTAGTTGGTAGAGCGCCTGCTTTGCACGCAGGAGGTCAGGAGTTCGACTCTCCTAGTCTCCACCACGTATTTAACAGAGTTAAATACGTAGCCTGAGCTAAAGATTACAGAATTTAGTGAGTTAAGATATAAACTTATTAAGTTCTGTGATTTATCACAGTTTAATGTAGCTGACGAGGTTACATTAATTCATTAACAGATTAGTAGAATTGAGTCTGAAATAAATTGTTCAAAACTCGATTAATATGATTTTAACGGTAATACGTAAGTGTTGCAGTTAGATGAAAGATTAATGCGAGAACTAGCGATTAACTGAATCAAGCGTTTTGGTATATGAATTAAATTGAAGCTGTACGGTGATTAAGTTCACAGTGCGTCAAACTGAAATGTTGGAGTTACTACTTGTAGGTAACGACGACTGTTTGGGGTTGTATAGTCAAGTAATTAAGTGCATGTGGTGGATGCCTTGGCAGTCAGAGGCGATGAAAGACGTAATAGCCTGCGATAAGCTCCGGGGAGGCGGCAAATATCCTTTGATCCGGAGATTTCTGAATGGGGGAACCCACCCGCTAAAAGGCGGGTATTGCATACTGAATACATAGGTATGCAAGGCGAACGAGGGGAAGTGAAACATCTCAGTACCCTTAGGAAAAGAAATCAATTGAGATTCCCTTAGTAGCGGCGAGCGAACGGGGATCAGCCCATTAAGTTATGTGTGTTTTAGTGGAACGCTCTGGGAAGTGCGAACGTAGAGGGTGATATTCCCGTACACGAAAGGGCACACATAATGATGACGAGTAGGGCGAGGCACGTGAAACCTTGTCTGAATATGGGGGGACCATCCTCCAAGGCTAAATACTCCTGACTGACCGATAGTGAACCAGTACCGTGAGGGAAAGGCGAAAAGAACCCCTGTGAGGGGAGTGAAATAGATCCTGAAACCGCATGCATACAAGCAGTGGGAGCCGACTTGTTCGGTGACTGCGTACCTTTTGTATAATGGGTCAGCGACTTACATTCAGTAGCGAGGTTAACCGAATAGGGGAGCCGTAGAGAAATCGAGTCTTAATAGGGCGTTTAGTTGCTGGGTGTAGACCCGAAACCAGGCGATCTATCCATGAGCAGGTTGAAGGTTGGGTAACACTAACTGGAGGACCGAACCCACTGTCGTTGAAAAGCCAGGGGATGACTTGTGGATAGGGGTGAAAGGCTAATCAAGCCTGGTGATAGCTGGTTCTCCCCGAAAGCTATTTAGGTAGCGCCTCGGACGAATACCATTGGGGGTAGAGCACTGTTTCGGCTAGGGGGTCATCCCGACTTACCAAACCGATGCAAACTCCGAATACCAATGAGTACTATCCGGGAGACAGACTGCGGGTGCTAACGTCCGTAGTCAAGAGGAAAACAATCCAGACCGCCAGCTAAGGCCCCAAAATCATAGTTAAGTGGGAAACGATGTGGGAAGGCATAGACAGCTAGGAGGTTGGCTTAGAAGCAGCCACCCTTTAAAGAAAGCGTAATAGCTCACTAGTCGAGTCGGCCTGCGCGGAAGATGTAACGGGGCTAAAACTATGTGCCGAAGCTGCGGATGTAACTATTAAGTTACGTGGTAGGGGAGCGTTCTGTAAGCCGATGAAGGTGTATTGAGAAGTATGCTGGAGGTATCAGAAGTGCGAATGCTGACGTGAGTAACGACAAAACGGGTGAAAAACCCGTTCGCTGAAAGACCAAGGGTTCCAGTCCAACGTTAATCGGGGCTGGGTGAGTCGACCCCTAAGGCGAGGCCGAGAGGCGTAGTCGATGGGAAATTGGTTAATATTCCAATACTTCTGTGTAATGCGATGAGAGGACGGAGAAGGTTAAGTCAGCCTGGCGTTGGTTGTCCAGGTGGAAGACAGTAGGCATGCATCTTAGGCAAATCCGGGGTGCTCTATGCTGAGAGTCGATAGCAAGCTGTACTTGTACAGTGAAGTGGCTGATACCATGCTTCCAGGAAAAGTCTCTAAGCTTCAGTTACACAGGAATCGTACCCTAAACCGACACAGGTGGTCAGGTCGAGTAGACCAAAGCGCTTGAGAGAACTCTGCTGAAGGAACTAGGCAAAATGGTACCGTAACTTCGGGAGAAGGTACGCTGCTGACGGTGATGGGACTTGCTCCCTGAGCTATTGGCAGCCACAGAAACCAGGCCGCTGCAACTGTTTATTAAAAACATAGCACTCTGCAAACACGAAAGTGGACGTATAGGGTGTGATGCCTGCCCGGTGCTGGAAGGTTAATTGATGGGGTTAGCGTAAGCGAAGCTCTTGATCGAAGCCCCAGTAAACGGCGGCCGTAACTATAACGGTCCTAAGGTAGCGAAATTCCTTGTCGGGTAAGTTCCGACCTGCACGAATGGCATAATGATGGCGGCGCTGTCTCCAGCAGAGGCTCAGTGAAATCGAATTCGCCGTGAAGATGCGGTGTACCCGCGGCTAGACGGAAAGACCCCGTGAACCTTTACTGCAGCTTGACATTGAACTTTGACCTTACTTGTGTAGGATAGGTGGGAGGCTTTGAAGTTGGAACGCTAGTTCCAATGGAGCCATCCTTGAAATACCACCCTGGTAATGTTGAGGTTCTAACTCTGCCCCGTAATCCGGGGCGAGGACCATGTCTGGTGGGTAGTTTGACTGGGGCGGTCTCCTCCTAAAGAGTAACGGAGGAGTACGAAGGTGCGCTCAGCGTGGTCGGAAATCACGCGTAGAGTATAAAGGCAAAAGCGCGCTTAACTGCGAGACCCACAAGTCGAGCAGGTACGAAAGTAGGTCTTAGTGATCCGGTGGTTCTGTATGGAAGGGCCATCGCTCAACGGATAAAAGGTACTCTGGGGATAACAGGCTGATACCGCCCAAGAGTTCATATCGACGGCGGTGTTTGGCACCTCGATGTCGGCTCATCTCATCCTGGGGCTGAAGCAGGTCCCAAGGGTATGGCTGTTCGCCATTTAAAGAGGTACGCGAGCTGGGTTTAGAACGTCGTGAGACAGTTCGGTCCCTATCTACCGTGGGCGCTGGAAATTTGAGAGGATCTGCTCCTAGTACGAGAGGACCAGAGTGGACGAACCTCTGGTGTACCGGTTGTCACGCCAGTGGCATCGCCGGGTAGCTATGTTCGGAAGGGATAACCGCTGAAAGCATCTAAGCGGGAAGCCTACCTCAAGATAAGATTTCCCTAGGACTTTATGTCCTCTAAAGAGCCGTTCGAGACTAGGACGTTGATAGGTTGGATGTGGAAG
>NZ_JAKZGL010000028.1 GCF_022549355.1 Acinetobacter sp. NIPH 2699 | reverse complement strand
CTGGAAAGCTGCAATGAGCCGTTTTAGCATCTTGTTTGAACAACGTATGGCTGACTATATCTAAGGTGTGTTTACACAGAATTATTTACAACCTCATTCAAGACCTAAAAAAGCCGTTTCATTGAAACGGCTTTCTTATTGGAAAATCAGGCAGTCTGATCTTTAATGGTTTCTGATGGACCATTATTTTTAACAGACTCAATACCTTTATCACGAGACTGTTCACTGGCATAAAGCTGACTGGTACCAATCACCTGATGATTTGCAGCCTTTAGATTAAAATATGCTTTATCATTTTTTGATGTGAGTCGCTCATAGCGGGCATCATCTGGACTATTCTTTTGCACAGATGCAATCCCATTCAATGCTGATGCCTTAGTCTTGTATAATTCACTATTTAAAATAACTTCCCCATTACCTGCTTTCAAGACAAAACGATATTGACCATCGCTTGCTCGACTCACCTCAAACCATCCAGCCATAAAGACCTCTCTTATTGGGATTAATATTGTTTTGTTTCTTCAATAATATAAATCAGCTACAACCGCATAAATAGATTGTTTTTTGTTCGCTTTTGGTAGCTTAGAATTTATTACAGATATAAAAAAGGAGCATGTGCATGCTCCTCAATAAAATGCTTGGAATTAAACTTTTTTCACAAACTCAGATTTGAGTTTCATCTGACCAATACCATCAATTTTACAATCAATGTTATGACCATCACTGGCATCACTAATTAAGCGAATTTTCACTTTTGTACCAACTTTAACGACAGATGATGAGCCTTTGATTTTTAAATCTTTAATGACGGTCACACTATCACCATCCGCTAAAACATTGCCATTGGCGTCTTTAATAATCTCTTGTACTTCTGAAATTAAACTATCGCCCTCTTTCCACTCATGTGAGCATTCTGGACAAATAAGGAGTTCGCCATCTTGGTAAGTATATTCTGATTGGCATTGTGGGCAATTTGGAAAAGACATAAAAATCTCAAAAGCTCTATTATGATCGATAGAAGCCGTTTTTTCAAAATTTTAGTCTTGAATATCTTTGCCCAATAAATAATTTTTAAGTACCAAAGCATGATTAAGTACGGGATCTTAAAAATTTAACACCAACAACATGATATTTTTCTTCAGAATATTTATTCATCTGGTATTTCAGCTTGAATCAATAAACCCAATAAATAAAGCGACTCTTGCCACCCTAAATAACATGCTTCAACAGGGATCACATCTGGCAGCCCCTCTTGGGTAATATTCACCTCTGTACCCACAAGCACAGGCTTAAGTTGAATAGTCATTTGGATCTCACCAATCAGATGAGGATCATCAAACTGATCTGTATAACGAAGCAGTTCATTTGGAACAATTTCAATATACTTTCCACTAAACGAGTGCGCACGACCTGTGGAAAAATTAGTAAATGACATCTTATAAGTACCGCCAACTTGCGGATCTAAATGATGAACTTTAGCGGTAAACCCATGCGGTGCCATCCATTTGACTAAGGCATCTGGATCTAAGAAAGCGTTAAAAACACGTTCAGGGGGCGCATTAAATACGCGATGCAATCGTACTGTGCCTGACATTGTTATTCTCCCTTGTGACTATTATTTTATTTGCGGATTGAACATAGCAATTTAATCGTCATGCGATCGTTCTAATCTCTTATTTCAACATGAATATCAACAATCAAAAGCTGCTTTTTTGTGAAAAATGGCGCAAAATAATAGTCCATATTTTAGTGACCAAAACGCAGCTTTAGGATCGATCTATGAGTCAGCTTGCTTTTACTGCTTTTAGCTTAAATGGTATAGATGCACAAAAATTTTTACAAGGTCAGGTAACTGTTCATGCTGAACGTCTGCCAGAAAATGAAAGTCGATACACTGCCATTTGTGATTTAAAAGGACGTATTCATTTTGGTTTATGGATTAAAAGATTAAATCCTGAAAGTTTTGAACTTGTCACCACACAAGATCAAGCAGAAGAATTTTCCAAACATATCAAAAAATTTGGTGCTTTTTCAAAAATGAAATTAGAAGAAATGGGGCAAGTTTTTCCAAATATTGTTGGGCATCACACTGAATTTTCACAGACAGAAACAGATATCAACACTTGGCAATTACAGGCCATTCAGTCTGGACAAGCTTGGATTACCCAAACAACTGAACATGTGTTTCAACCACAAGAATTACGCTTACATCAACGTGACGGCGTACATTTTGATAAAGGTTGCTATCTTGGTCAGGAAATCGTGGCACGTCTTTGGTTTAAAGCAAAACCTAAACATTGGCTACATTTAATTCAAGGCAAAGGCGAAGTTCCCACCCCGACGACTCAACTCAGTAAAGATATAGAAGTGGTCAATAGTGTTGCCATTGAAGATGGTTATTTAGCACTTGTGGTGGCTAAACCGATTGCTTTAGAAGAACTCAGTTTGACGGTTTTAGATTTACCCGAAGCATTGAATGGTGATGTGGCTAGACCAAGCTAATCTGTTTGTTGTTAAAACACTTAGGAACCGAATATCCTCGGATTTCTAAAATCCAAGGCATAATTGAAGCCCGTTTTAATTATTGGATGCTATAACGCTGAACTTTCTATTTATTTGCAGTCTTAATCAATCGTAGTCCAACTGCTGAACGCATCTTTGCGCAAGGGTATGGTCTCCATACCCTTGCGCAGGCACTAGCCGCCACGCTAAACATACGATTTCGATCAAAGATATACTCTGGGCCGATCAAATCTTTGTGATGGAAACACAGCATAAGCAACAGATAAAAGAGAAATTCTCGAAACAGCTCATGAATAAGAAAATATTTGTATTAGATATCCCTGATAATTATCAATATATGGACTCTGATCTAATTGAGTTACTGCAACTCACAATGCAACTCGATACAAAATAAGATTTTATTTAATATTTTTAATGTGCTATTGGCTATTTCTTCATAAAAAATCCATCATTTATTCATAACAAATTGACTGTATTAGATTGTTTTTCATCAATTTAAATGAAGATTTTAAGAATTTATCTAAATAGCCTATATACAAAATCATCATTTACATTTTTTACCAAACTTTTATGATGAGAACATCAAATTGTGTGCTGCTACACAAAGGATTACAGCAGAAATTAAGTGAAAGGAAAAAAGATGAAAAAGTTGCTTATTGCCAGTTTAATGATTGCCGCCAGCCACTCCACACTAGCAGCAGACAGTAAAGCAGCAACAAAACCAGATGCTTTTGCAAAAGCAACCCAACTTTATGAAGCAAAAAATTATCCAGCTGCATTCATAGAAATGCAACGCCTCGCAGAATCAGGGAATGCTCAAGCCATCTATAATCTTGGCTATATGACCCAAAATGGGCAAGGAACAACTAAAGACGAGAAAAAAGCTTTGCAATATTACCAAGATGCCTCAAATAAAGGCTATGGCAAAGCCAGCTTTACCTTAGCTCAACTTTATCGTCATGGTGGATTAGGCATTACAGCAAATACGCCAAAATTCAAAGAGTATTTAGATAAAGCATCAAAACAAGGCTCCGAAGAAGCAATCGTAGAAATTGCAACCTTATTATTTGCTCAAGGTAAACCTGAAACAGATCAAATTGCGATTCGCCAACTCAGACCATTGATTCAAAAGAACTATTATCCTGCGATACACATTAGAGCATTGTATGATCTGGGACAAGGAGTCAAAAATAAAAATCCTGCCATGCGCCAACAAGCCATCTCAACGATTCAGTCCCTTGCAGAAAAAGGCTATGCACCTTCTTTGATGGCGTTAGGTAATATGCTGGCGAATGGTGACATTCTTCAACAAAACCTACCAGAGGCAAAAAAGATTTTTACCGAATTGGCGAGGCAAGGCATACCTCAAGCCAAAGAGTCTTTAGCAAAAGTAGAACAGATTGAAGCTCAAAAGAAACAAGCTAAAGCTGCACCCTCAAAACCATAATTCCACCCATGCCCACCAAATATCCATTTCTGTATCCGATATTTGGTGGGAATCAGATTAAAACTGCTTGCTTACTTTAAATCCTGCACTCCAATTACGCCCATCCGCAGGTTCGTAATAACGCTGATTAGCATCATTTACGATCACAGATCCACTATAGTTTTTATCAAGCATATTATCGACTCGCGCATACGCATTCACGTTCCAGTCACTCAATTTCCAGAGATAACCTGTATATGCTGAAACAGTCGTATAGCTTGCAGCAGCATCACTATTGATATCATTGACATAGACTTTATCCATAAATTGCGTATCAAGTCCTGCATAGAAACCTTGCGCTGGCTGCCACGCTAAGCCAATAAAAGCTTGATTCTTAGCAATTCCAGGAATCAGATTTCCTGAGGCAATTTCTGATACTGAACCAACAGCAGGCACTTTCGAATCAAAAGTTGCATCTAAATATGCATAACTTGCATTCACTGCTAAATCTTTCCAAAGCTTCTTATTCCATGCAAATTCAACACCTTTACGTAAGGTTTTATCTGCATTGCGAAACGTCGCGCGCCCCCCCATACTTTCAGCTGCGACAATGTCATCTTTGGTTTCGATATAGAACGTCGCCAAGTTAAAATCACCCAGCAGATTTGAAGATTTTAAACCGAGTTCATAGTTATCACTTTTTGATGGTTTTAAATCGAGCGTACTTGCGCCACCTTGTGCCGGATAAGCCATTTCAGTAAAGGTCGGTGTCTCAAACCCTTTGGCATAGCTCGCGTAAGCCAGAACCTCGGGGATGATTTGCCAGCTTAATGCAACCGAAGGTAACACTTCTTCATAAGTTGTCTTACCGCTATTATCGCCGTTCAAACCAACGATATAATGATCTTTCGACTTGTAATGCACATTGCTATAACGTACACCCGTATCTAAACGCATAGTTGGTAAAAAAGACCAAGACGCTTGTAGATAAGGATCCACATTCCATAAGGTATTGCGTTCATCACGACGCACAGTACCTTTTATACCTTTATCACCCGCATCATTAAAGTTTTGATAACCTTGTCGATCTTCGTTCATTGCATCGATCGCAACACCCGCACTAAATTGGGTATTCGGTAATAAATCTTTTCCTGTCCAGCGGAAATCAGCGCCATAATAATCACGCTTAAAATCAATTACGCCACCAGCTTGATACGGTGTATTTGGATTCTTCTGTACCATATCTGGAATAGACTGGTATTGTGTTACCTGACGCTGCCCAATATAGGTCATCGCATACAGTTCATTTTGATCATTAATTGGTTTTGACCAAGTCAAACCTGTCTGAGTTTGATCAATTGTTTTGCGGGCATTGTAATCCAAAACATTTTTAGCAACCTGCTTGGGATTCTTTTCCCAATCAGCACGGGTTAAGCCGCCTGGATCATCTGCATCAATCTTGACATAGTTCGTGATCCAATTGATCTTACTACCATCGTCGAGATTCCATGTCAGCTTGGCATTGCTTAAAACTTTATTTGCGCCACTATGGTCACGATAGCCATCGGTATCAAAATACGATGAACTAATCACATAACTCGGTTCATTCTGGTTTTTAGCGCCACCCTGTAACACGATACCTGCACGATTTTTATTGTGGCTGCCACCAGCATAACTCATCTCAATGGAATCTTTACCCTGTCCCTCTCGAGTTGTCGCCAGAATCGCGCCACCCGATGAGTTCCCATACAGCGATGAAAATGGCCCCGTTAAAACTTCAAGATGGCTCAAGCTACCCAAATCAATATTTGAGGTTTGACCTTGACCATCCGGCATTGTTGCTGGAATACCATCGGTATATAAACGAATCCCACGCACACCAAATGTTGAACGTGCACCAAAACCACGCATCGAGAGCTGCAAATCTTGCGCATAATTTTCCCGATTACGTAACTGAACACTTGGAATGCCTTTAACGATTTCAGTTAAATTGACCTGCGCTGATTGATCATTTTTAGGCATATCGACCCTAAAAATTGATGCAGGCGTTTCCATATAAGTGGTATCTGTACGTGTTGCTTCAACTTTAATCGTGGGAAGTTGCACCGTTGACTCTGAATCAGATTCAGCTGCCCATGTAAAAGAGCTACCCGCCCCCATGCACATGGCTACGCAACCATAGAGGAGGTTAATTTTCAATGAAGGCATGAAGATTCCTTATTTCTCAAAATTTAGAAAAGATGATTTAAAAAGTAAGCCTGTGATTATTTTATATTTATCTTACATATTTAACTTAGGCCAAAACAATCAAAGTCATTATCAATCTGCATTAGCAAATAAAATTAAATACCCGCATAATTGTAAGTGAAACATTTACCCTCATTGTATTGTTGTTGAAACAACTTGAGCTAACTATGCCCGAACTTCCTGAAGTTGAAACTACGAAAACCAGTCTACTCCCTTTATTAAACCAACGCGTTCAAATGGTTAAAGTGTTTAACGCCAGTTTACGCTGGGCTATTCCTGATGATCTTGAAAAGCTGATTGGGCAACGGTTAATACAGCTTAAGCGCCGCTCTAAGTATATTCTGGCTGAATTTGAACAAGACCACATGCTTTGGCATCTCGGTATGTCTGGCAGTTTTCGTCTGTGTCAGCCCAGTGATGAACTGAGAAAGCATGATCATCTGGTAATTGACTTTGAAGATTATCAGCTTCGCTATCATGACCCTAGACGCTTTGGTTGTATCCTTTGGTTGGATCAGCATAATCAAACCAAGCTGATCGACACACTTGGTCCTGAACCATTAAGTGATGATTTTAATACATCATATCTTTTAGAAAAATTAAGTAAAAAGAATGTCGGCATTAAAATTGCTTTAATGGATAATCATATCGTGGTCGGTGTCGGCAATATTTATGCGACAGAAAGCCTATTCAATATCGGCGTTCATCCGGCTCAACCCGCTTCGACTTTAACCAAAGTACAAGTGGCCAAATTAGTTATTGAAGTCAAACGTATCTTAAAACAAGCCATTGATTTAGGAGGTTCGACTTTACGTGATTATAGCAATGCCATGGGTGAAAATGGTTATTTCCAGCAAACCCTGTTGGCATACGGTCGTGCAGGTGAAATGTGCGTCAATTGCGAAACCCCACTCGAAAACTTAAAGTTAGGGCAACGTGCGAGTGTATTCTGTCCACAATGCCAGCCCTTGAGATTAAAGAAAACTTAGGCTCATTGAGATGAGTTGAAGGAGTATAAAGCTATGCGAACTGCTATTGTGCGACATATCTTAGTCAAAGATAAAGATATGGCTGAGCAATTGAAAAAACGCATCCAGTCTGGTGCTGATTTTTCAAAAATTGCCAAACAATACTCAACCTGTAATTCTGCAAAACGTGGCGGTGAGCTAGGCGAAGTAAAAAAAGGACAGCTTGTTCCTGTAATTGATAAATTGGTCTTTAGTGCTGCGGAACGTATTTTACATGGGCCAGTCAAAAGCCAATTTGGCTTTCACTTGGTCGAAATCAAATTTAGAATGTGAGTTAATAACCAATACCAATTCTTAAAACACACTAGCTCTTATAATGCTTCAATCTCTGCTAGCCGAAAGAACAATTGTAGTTGTACCGCAAGAGGCAATACTTTCAAAGCGGGTTTAATGAACTTGTAAAATTTGGCACAAGAATCCATAAAAAATGGCAACTTATAAAATATCAGTTGCCATTCATCCAGCTATCTTACTTCATTCAATTTATACAGATCGGCAGATTGTAAAGAAGAAAAAGGTAGTGCACACCTGCTTTGGTGTTGGTGTTGGTGTTGGTGTTGGTGTTGGTGTTGGTGTTGGTGTTGGTGTTGGTGTTGGTGTTGGTGTTGGTGTTGGTGTTGGTGTTGGT
>NZ_JAKZGL010000027.1 GCF_022549355.1 Acinetobacter sp. NIPH 2699 | reverse complement strand
ACACCGAATCAGATGTATGAGAAAGAGAAAACCGAGCTAATGGTTTAACTCGGTTTTAAATGAAATACTGTCAATCTATTTCAGGACGTGACAAAACTTAGAGCATAAATAAGATTTGCATCTCACCGACCATAAAGCCAAGCACCGCGCCCACAATGATCAATGACCATTCATCCTCTTTAAAGGCAGGACGGAGCATACCTTCAAACTCTTCAGGACTAAGTTTCTGCATTCGCTCTACTAAAGTGTTGCGAACATTCATGGCATCTTCCGCATAAGACTCTACATAACGCATGGTTTCTGGAAGCTGTTGCAGAATACGCTCTGTCACTTCTGTTTTGATACTTTGATATTTTTCACCGCCAATCGCATAAACCACAAGAGGACGAACCACACCTGCTTGTAAGTCAATTTCTTGTTTGACGTGTCGGCTAACCAGATCAATCACTTTATCTGAATGTGTACCAGAAAAAAGCTCTTCCATCATATTACGAGAAGTGAGTAGTTGCTTAGAAATTAATGCTGCATAATCTGCTGCAACTTCATCTTGGCGTTTAATGAATAGACCTTGCCATGTATAGCCCATGATCTTTTTCGGGTACAACGGTCTAAACATCATTTGCAAAGCAATCCAGTCACTGAAAAAGCCGACAAAACCGCCAAACAATGGGAGCATCCACGGATATTGACCTTGGGTGACGACCCAACATACCATTTGGATCACACCAATTCCAAAACCAAAAATAAAGCCGACATTACTAAAGAATTTAAATTCTTGTTTGCCAACTTTTTTAAAAATTTCGTTTAGAAGACGTTTATCTTTGAGTAAATTGTTGACCACCATATGTTTAATATCGAAGTACTTGGTTACATCTTTTTGTACTTCACCCATAATATGTTCAACAATTTCAGGGGCTTTAGTCTGAACTCGTTTAATTAATTTTTGACGCGCAAACTCAGGCATGCCTTCCCATAAGCCTGGTTGATATTGCTGCGCGACTTCACGTGTAATATCTTCAGCTGCCGCCATCAGTGGTTTTTCAATTTCTTTGGCGATACGTTTGGGGTCGAGTCGAGCAAAAATTTCTTCAGGTTTAATCAGTTTGGAGGTCATCAGCTCAACGGCTGTGGTCGCCATTTTTTCTGCTTTACGCGGAACAATCCCTTGCCAACCGAGTGGTAAACCAAATAATCGTAACCCTTTAAATTCAAGCGGGGAAAACATCATTTGAATGGCGATGACTTTGGTTATATAACCAATAAAGCCACTGATAAATGGGATGGAAATATATAACCAGAAATTCTGTTGAAAATCCGCAATCATTTCTTGAAACATTATTTTATTGGTCCTTCAAGTCCTAATTGTTGCTCGTGATAGGGCAAGCCATAGATAGTTAAATATTTGAGGGATAGATGTTGATAATTCACCCATACATGTATGTATTGGGCTTTAGTTCCCCTTTGTTGGTTTTCCTTTTTCAAGGACATCGAAATCGCAAAAATATGCAAATGATGGCGTCGATTGAATACCTTTCCTTGGTAATGCAAATTTTCGCTTCATCATATTAGCACCAATTTTTGTTCTGTGTGGAGCAGAATTGGCAAGAATTGTTGATTTAGCTCTCTTTTTGGATGTTGTGCGGCAAAATTTTAATTTTAATATTTGGGTGAGTTGAGGACCTATACTAAAAAGTAAGATAGGTGATGAATTGCGATGCGCCAAAGCATGAAAAATGCTAGAATAGGGCGCTTATTTCATTTGCTTTTTATGTTTAGCTATGACGACCAATACTCAAATTACTGAAGATCGTATCCTTATCTTGGATTTCGGCTCTCAATATAGCCAGCTTATTGCACGCCGTGTACGTGAAGCGGGTGTCTATTCTGAAATGTATGCATTTGATATGTCTGAAGAAGACATTCGTGCATTTAATCCAAACGGGATTATTTTATCAGGTGGCCCTGAAAGCGTACATCAAGAAGGTAGCCCACGCGCGCCTCAGGTTGTATTTGAGTTGGGTGTACCAGTTTTGGGTATTTGCTATGGTTTACAAACCATGTCTGAACAACTGGGCGGAAAAGTAGAACCCGGTACTGTACATGAGTTTGGTTATGCTGAAGTTGATATCGTGGTACGTGACCAGTTAATTGGTCATTTGCAAGATCGTGAAAATCAACTGCATGTCTGGATGAGCCATGGCGATAAAGTTGGCGCGATTCCTGAGGGTTTCCAAGTTACCGCCAGTACGCCGAGCTGTCCATTTGCGGCAGTCAGTGATGAAACACGTCGTTTCTATGGTGTGCAGTTCCACCCAGAAGTCACGCATACCGCCAAAGGTGCTGAATTACTTTCTAATTTTGTACATAAGATTTGTGGTTGCCGTGGTTTGTGGACACCTGAACACATCATTGATTTACGTGTCGAACAACTACGCAAACAAATTGGTGACGAAAAAGTCCTTTTAGGTTTATCGGGTGGTGTCGATTCATCTGTTGTGGCTGCGTTGTTGCACAAAGCGATTGGCGATCAGCTCACCTGCGTATTTGTAGACAATGGTTTGCTTCGTTTAAACGAAGGTGATCAAGTGATGCAAATGTTCGCAGAGAACATGGGGATTCGAGTCATTCGTGCTGATGCAGAACAGCGCTTCTTATCGGCATTGGCTGGCGAAGTTGATCCTGAGAAAAAACGTAAAATCATTGGTCGTGAATTTATTGCAGTCTTCGCTGAAGAAGCACGTAAATTGGATGGTGTGAAATTCTTGGCGCAAGGTACGATTTACCCTGACGTGATTGAATCTGCTGCCAGCAAACAAGGTAAAGCGCACGTGATTAAATCACACCATAATGTGGGTGGTTTACCTGACGATTTAGAATTTGAATTGGTTGAGCCATTACGTGACTTGTTTAAAGATGAAGTGCGTAAATTGGGCACCACCATCGGTTTGCCACATAGCATGATTTACCGTCATCCATTCCCAGGTCCAGGTTTGGGCGTGCGTATCTTGGGTGAAGTGAAAAAAGAATATGCAGATATTCTTCGTCTTGCTGATGATATTTTCATGCAAGAGCTTCGTGCAAGTGGTTGGTATGACAAGACTGCTCAAGCATTTGCGGTATTCCAACCTGTTAAATCAGTCGGTGTTGTCGGTGATGGTCGTCGTTATGCATGGGTAATTGCATTGCGTGCCGTTGAAACGGTTGACTTTATGACTGCACGTTTTGCTCACTTGCCGTATGAGTTGGTTGATAAAATTTCAACGCGTATCATGAATGAAATCAAAGATGTTTCACGTGTTGTTTATGACGTGTCATCTAAGCCACCAGCAACGATTGAATGGGAGTAAAACTGGGGTTTCATGAAGCAACGCTTCATGCCAGTTTTACGCTATGAGCGAATTTAAAGCATCGCTTTAAATGAAGTGTAAGAGGCTTGCGGCAGAAGGGCTTTCAAAATGCAACCATTTTGCCAGTTTTACGCCATGAACGAACTTGAAGCATTGCTTTAAGCGAAGTACAAGATGCTTGTGGCAGTTGAATGATTCCTAAAATAGATCAAGAAAAGCCGACTTGGAAAAGTCGGCTTTTTGTTTGAGAGTAGAATTTTTAGAAATATTTTAAATGCATTTCGTCTGAGGTGTATTATGTTAATTTTAGAAAAATTAAACTTAGACCTAGATAGTCAATATACTTTTTTCATAATTTCCATAGCTTTATCATGAGCATCTGTATGTTCTTCAAATCGTTCTCTTAAGAATAAAAAGAAAGCTTTTTCATATTCAGGAAGCTCTAAAAAAATAAAATCATGATTACGATTAAAAAAATGAAAGTCTGGATTTTTAGTTTTAAAGACTAAGAGTGACTCTTTAAAATTTTTCTTTTTAACTCCAAGCCTTTTATAAGCTTTACTCAAACCTCTAAAAATCCAAGTTGGTGATGTATCCCGTTGAAGAATTGCGACTGGAATATTTGCTAAATAGGGAATATAAGGTCCTTTTGGAGATTTGTTAAATTTTCTTCTTAAATCAAGTATCTGTAGTTTATAATCAATAATTTCTAACCAAAGAATTAATTTATCCTGTTGATTATAATCAAAAAAACCTTCACTAAGATCGACTGAATTAAGTAATTGTTGAATGTATGTTTCTAAGCTAGAAAGAAGTTCATTATTACAATACTTGCATGCAAAAACTGTAGTTTTTGAATATGTCTGGCTAACCTCATTTAAAGTCTGTATGAAAGTCTTTTTTTGATCATTTTTGAACACCCATTTGGGAATCACATGTTCTTTTGTTAAATCCTTCGTATCACCACAAATAATACATATCTCAGCATAATGGTTCTGAATTAACTGTCTAGTAACACTGCTTTTTCGGTCTCGAATAATATTTCTAAAACTACGTAACTTCTTTTCTATCATGATTTATACAAATGATTTGACTAAAATAATTATAAAGGTAAAGCACCATACAACATCTTATTTTCTATATATGGTAGACACCTGATCCTAGTCATTATTTAAAGCTAAATCAGTTGAATTTTTCTAAAAATATGACTTTTGTTTCCCTTAGCAGAGAAATTTATTCAATGAGGAGTAGTTTTTTTTCCTGAGGACTCATTTTTTCTAAAATATCTGGGAAAAAATTCAGCATATTACAACAACCACGAATTAGATAATTTTCAGCAACTTCTAAAGCCATTGTACTATATTTTTCCTCAACATCTGAGTGAACTCCTGTTCCTCTATCTCCATCAATCATTCTAAAAAAACCCATTGGAAAAGAATGAACATTTGTTGATAACAGTTTATACCAGTATCTGAAATCATTCTTATCTACTCCATCACGCTCTTCGATATCTTCTCTACTTATAAAAAAAGCATTTTTACCTTTTAAATATTTAACTCTCTCTTTTTCATCTAGGTTCTTAAAAAATGTAGAATTTTTTAGTTGTTCCAAAACAAAATTTTCGATTTCAGTATCTTCTTTCTGTACATCATAAGTTTCAGATAAAAAAGAAAAAAACTGCTTACGAGAGTAATAATCATGTACATTGAAAAGCGCTTTTCGTGCTTTTAGTTCGTCTTCATTCACATTATCAAAACATAAATAAAAAAGTGTTTGATAACACTCCATTATGTTTCTAGTTAAGCTAAAAGCAGATGCATAATCCCAATCAGCTTTGTATTCCCTCGAAACATCGTGATCTAATAATTTTCTTAAACTTTTACTAGTGGTACATAGTTTAGTAAAAAGGATACAGGCCCAAACCACTTTATCCTCTTGAACATACCGTCCCGCACCCAAACGAGAGATTTTAATTGCTAAGTTAAGAGTTCTGCAGTAGCTTTTAAAAGCTACCGTAAATTTTTTATCACCTATGGCCATTCACTGTAAACTTCTAAAAAATAAGAGATGTTTTATATTTTAACTTTTATATTTTGATAGGTTAACAACTGATTTAATATAATGGCCATTATGTGAAATTAAATTTAAAAAATTTAATTTTTTCAAATTGTTAGAAATTATATCGGCACTCTATAAAAGTAGAAAGGTTGCATTTGAAATAATTTGCTTGTTTTGTAAACAAATTTGATCCTTATTGCCAGTAAAAAGAGCGCTTAAGCGCTCTTTTTTATTGCTTAACTTCTTTAGATATCCTCCTTGAAAAATAATTCATTAAATATCAAAAATATAAAATTTAAAGATACATCTTAACTTGATAAAAGATACATTAAGATATATCTTAATATTCAGAAATTAAGTAATTTGAGAAAAATAAAGATGAAACACACATCAGACCATCACGAAAGCGAACGTGATATCCACCATCGAGAGCATCACCGAACAAGTCGCCGTGGACGTTTGTTTGAATCAGGTCGCATGAAACTGTTGGTTTTACATTTGATTCAGCAAAGCCCTAAACATGGCTATGAAATCATTAAAGAGATCAGTGACTTGGTTGGTGATGGCTATACTCCAAGTGCGGGTACAATTTATCCAACACTCAACAACTTGGAAGAAATGAATTTCATCTTATTGCTCGATGCTGAGCGTAAGCAATATCAAGTGACGGAACTTGGTGAAGCCTATCTAAAAGAACAACAAGAGATGTTGGGAGTCTTGTTGGAAAAGCTTCGACTCAGAAGAGAGATTCACAATAATGATCAGTTGATTGATATCCATCGTGCCATGGAAAACCTAAAAACGGCATTGCGATTAAAGTTAAATGTAGCTGACTTAAAGCAAGAGCAGATTTATCAAATTGCTGAAAAAATTGATCAAGCTGCGATTGCGATTGGGCGCTTATGAGTTGGGAACAACATTGCCCAGCGGAGAAAATTTATGAAACAACACCAATACCATATCACCGTACAACATTTGAAAGACACGAAAGGACAGCTCTCAAGCTATACCGAGCGTTTAGCGTTCGATACAGGTAATCACGATGATATTTTTGAGATTGTTCAACGTTTGCAGAAAGCAGGATTTTTTGATGATCAAACCACAAAATCATTTGCAGTAGGTCTAAAACTGTTGAGTGAAGTGATGCTTGAACATCGGGATCATCCTTTATTTGAAGAGTTTTTCCCTCAGTTTGGGGAGTTTATGAAAAATTTAAAGCAACAGGTGAAGAAATCATCATGATATTTACCAACACCACATTGAGACGTAAAACGTGAAATTCAAAAAGTTACCTGCACAATATGCGGCTTGGATCATACCATTCTTATTATCGGGTTTAATGAGTGGGACAATATCCCTGATTAACATGCTTATGAATCTAGGGTTTACGGCTGGGTTTGGGGCACAGTGGTTTACTACTTGGATGTTTTCTTGGGCTATCGCATATCCTATAGTATTGATTTTCTTACCACTGGTTAGACGTCTCACAGGACTATTTGTAGAAATGCCTCCGCATTAAACGAAATATATGAGTCATTACAAACACAAATGAAGATTGTCTCACTGATAACACTCTGCGTATTACTAAAAGACTATATTGAATGCTGCTTGTATTGTTAAGATCAATAAAACAACTCATTGCAAATAGCATAGGTAAAAAAGAGAGCGATATCATGAGCAATAACAACGATTACGATATTTCTGATTCAAAAGACTGCGAAACTTACATCAATCAATTTATTCAAGATTTTACAATTCGCTCGGCTGAAATTGGCAGGGGAACGGTGATTAAACGCGCTTTGCCAAGTCGCCATAAACGCTTAGTGGGCGCATGGTGTTTCCTTGATCATGCAGGACCTGTTACGTTTCCCGCAGGTGATGGTCTAGATGTGGGGCCACATCCACATATTGGTTTGCAGACATTTACGTGGATGATTGAAGGCACCATGATGCATACCGATAGTCTCGGTTCAAAACAATTGATTCGTCCAAAGCAAGTCAACTTAATGACAGCAGGGCGTGGGATCTCACATACCGAAGTTGCCCCTGATACCGAAACTAAAATGCATGCAGCACAGCTCTGGATTGCATTGCCAGATGATAAGCGCAATATGGAACCGAAGTTTGAGCATTATCCAGAACTCCCTGTAGTTATAAAAGATCAGGTTGAATTTACGGTTCTCGTCGGTGATTTTTTAGAAACGGCATCACCTGTGCAAGTGCATACTCCTTTGGTGGGCGTAGATCTAACGGCCCAAGCAGATACTAAAACACGTATCCCTCTTAATCCCGAGTTTGAATATGCTTTTATGGCACTTGAGGGAACCGCATGCGTCAATGGTCATGAATTAAATACAGACAATATGGTGGTTGTGGAAAAAGGTTTAACTGAAATAGCAGTGGAGCTGACACAAGGTCATCGTGTGTTATTGATTGGTGGTGCACCATTCGAATCGCCAATTTTACTATGGTGGAATTTTGTTGCACGTACCATGGATGATTTAAAACAAGCACGTGAAGACTGGGTTCAACATGATGGACGCTTTGGCGAGATTGCAGATTATCAAGGCAAACGCTTAGAAGCACCTGTATTACCTGATCAAATGAGGGCTTCAAAATGAGTATTATTGCCAGCACCAAAGTTCAAACTTTAGCAGAACCGTGGAAAGGTCAGGTGAGTAGTGGAACACATCAGTTTTTAACAGATAAACCTGAAGTGTTCGGTGGTCATGATACCGGTCCAGCGCCTTATGATTTTCTTACGGCAAGCTTAGCATCCTGTACGATGATTACATTACGAATGTATGCGAAACATAAAGAAATCGAGTTAGGTGATTTTAGTGTGGAAGTGGATTTTCATACTAATCGTGAGCAACAGGAACGGATAGAACGTCGAGTCATATTTCAACAACCTGTTTCACAAGACTTAAAAGAAAAGCTGTTAAATGTCTGTAGTAAGACACCCGTGACTAAAACTTTGTTACGCAGTTTAGACATTCAGACCGTGATTGTTTAAGACTAAAGTGCTATTGTGCTTGAGCAAAATATAATTCTAAACGCAACTGTTAGAGGGATATGTACACAGCAGTTGCATTGCACAAAGCAGGCACAAAAATGATTACCTTACATTACCTACAATGCTCGCGCTCATTTCGAATCTTGTGGGCATTAGAAGAACTCGGTGTGGATTGCCAAGTTGAGTATTATCCAAGGTCGGCTAGTTATACAGCGCCAGAAAGCCTCAAGCAAATTCATCCATTGGGTAAAGCACCGATTTTAGTGGATGGTGAGCAGGTGATTGTAGAATCTGCTGTGATTTTGGATTATCTACAGCAAAAGTATGATGGGCAACAACAATTCAAACCACAACAAGCCGATGCTCAGATGCAGTATTCCTATTGGATGCATTATGCAGAAGGTTCTTTAATGCCATTGTTGGTCATGACTTTGGTCATGAACAGCGTGAGTAAGCATGTGCCGTGGGTGATTCGTCCAATTGCTCAAAAGATTACCGATGGTGTCAAAGCCAGTTTTGTCCGTCCACGTGTCAAAGAACATATTCTATATATAGAGGACTATTTGGCGAAACATGACTATTTTGCAGGAGATTTTTCTTTTGCCGATATTCAGATGGCATTCCCCCTTATTGCAATTCAAAACCGATTACATGGGAAGTATCCGCACATCCAAGCCTTTGTTCAACGTGTGCAGCAGCGTCCAGCATTTCAACGTACAGAGCAAAAGAGTTTAGACTCTGAATGTGCATAAGTCGGTAGAAAACAAAAAAAGGAACGTTTAGCGTTCCTTTTTTAATTCTGTGTTGTGTCCTGTCCTGAAATAAGTTTACACATTAAGAGACTTATTTTATGGAACACGAAAGAGAACAACGAGTTAAGCGCACTCAACGAGATTATAGCT
>NZ_JAKZGL010000026.1 GCF_022549355.1 Acinetobacter sp. NIPH 2699 | reverse complement strand
GCCCAATTGCTAAATTTAAGCTTGGGGTCCCGTTTCTCTGCCGAAGCACCTATTGGAGCTGCAACACCTGCATTAATAGCTGCAGTTGGGGTTGCCATACTCTGCAAAATACTTGCACCCAAAGTTGCAGCTTGGGTCAGTAGTCCACTTAACTTTGCTTGGGTTTCTTTTAAAAATACTTCTAAATCTCCTGCAACCATTGCATTGAGATGTAAACCTAAACGTTTAATATCAGGCTCTTTGATTTTTCCATTTTCAGGATATAAGCTTTCTGCCATTAAACCGAACATCGGACGGAGTGCCATCCGTGCATGTGCCTCATTATTCGGCTCAGGAAACAATCCGATTAAATTTGCCCCAAGTAAAGCACCACGCTGAATATCAGCATCACCTGTCTGCGGTGTTGTAGCATATAAAAGCAAATCTAAAACACTACCTGTTAATGCAAAAATATTCGCAACTGTAGGGACATTGGCATTGCTTTTGACTTGTTCTAGCGTGGTATTTCCACATACTTGCAAAAAAAGCTGGATTTGACTTGCAATCATTTGTAAGTCAGTAACATCGCGTGTACTGGCTAAATTAAAAACTGCAAGTTCAACTGTAGATTGTTTTTGTTCTGACGCCATGCTTTTACAACACCCTTAAATTAAATACTGTTTTCAACGATATGGAAATTAACCAAAATCAACGCTATAACTTGTCTTACTTTAACTCTGCTTTCCTCAGAACTTTCTTCTCACTTCGGTCAGCATATTCGACTAGAACCCAATTATCATTTTCATTTCTAAATAATTTGATATATGAAGAATCAAAAATTCCAGACTTATTCCAAGGGGAGATTTTTATATACTTTATTTCACTACTATTATCTTCATATTGTATTCCAATACGATTATCTACTCTTGTTGAACTAATAGCAGAAGTACTTCCATTTTTATCAGAAATCATTATCTTTGAATGATCACTAGAATTATCTATATACATAACATTAATACCTAAATCATTTAGTTCTTTATTTTCTTTAATTTCCCAACTTTTAACTTCAAATGCATTACTATCATCTGCAAAGCTACACCCAGAAATAAATATTAAAACCAATACTGATACAAAACCCAATTTCATTTTTCAATCACCTCTACCATTATTTTCGTTTAATTTTATTTAATTTTTTCCAAGCCTCATTGAGATTATTTACTTTTAGTTGGTTAAGCTCATCCCAATCGTCCATAGTACAAGCTCCTGAACTTAGACATTTCTTTAACTCTAATTCAAACATACCATATGCAACCCCATTCGCTACATTCGGGTCTAATGCACCAGTTCCTGCCGAGACGGCTGTACCTGCTCCCCTAGCCACAGTACCAGCCAAACCTGTGCTTTGGGGTCCTCCTGTAACTGTTGTTTTTATAGCTTCAGCAGGAGCCGAAGCACTCCCTGCATTATTTGTAAAGATATTGGTCACTGAATCAACTGCCTGACCAAAGAAACCTTTTGATTCAGCGACAGTCGGCGTATTCACTTTTGAAGTTTGACTCTGTTTAGCCTGATCTTCCCAATACTGTTTTGGGCGATTTGCATTTTCTACTGCACGAGCAGCTTGTCTTTGAGCCGTACTTTGAGCCTCACGATCTCTTTGTTCCTGTAAGTGTTTAGCTCTATCATTTTTATCAGAAAACTCAACCGTCTCAGACTCATCACTTGGATAATATGAACCCGATGAGAGTATCTTCCCATCCGTCAAACTCATCATCTGCGCACCAGATATTCCCGTATTTAACGTAGACGCAGCTATAGCATTGACTTTACTACTCAATGTATCTGTTAGATTGGAAATGGTTTGTTGTTTCAAGTCCTGTAAAGTGTTACGTCCTATATTTTTAAACGTATCTTTATTCAATGAAAATAAATTATCTTTCAATTGTGACATCGCATTTTGTCCCAATGAACCTAAAGCATTTTTCATCATTCCTGTGATGCCTGCGACAGGTTCAGCCCATGTATAATCACGGCTAAAATCACTACTTTGCATCCATGCACTGGTATCATCTTTATCAAAGATCACTTTCGCTGGTCCAGGTGCAATGCCTGTAACTTGAGCAAAACCGCCTCCATCCAGCTTGCCTGTAATTTGCTTGCCTAATGAATCAATCACCTTATAACTATTTTGCTTAAAGAAGTTTTCGCCACCGTAGCTTCTCAATAATTCCAAAGCCCCTTTCATCGGTTTAGCCTTAGGTAATTGAGGAACATTGCTATTAACACTCGCGCCAGCAGCAAACAAATGCTGCCCAGCCTTTACCTCGAACTTACCACCTGTCGTCGGAAATACCCCAGAGCCATTAATTTTGATCTGAGAACTGCCTGCTGTAATCACAATTTCTTTTGGACTGGTGATATAGATGGCATCTTCCGTTGAAATGATTTGTATGTCTTTACGAGCAATGAAATCCGCTGCATCATCTTGTGCCTGAATCTCAAACTTACCTTTTGCTGCAACTTGTTTAATACCGTTCTGTGCTGCAAATAGGCTGATCTTTTGACTGGCTTGAGCAATCAAGTTCTTCTGTGTGGTCAGGTTAATGCTATCCCCTGCAAATTGATTCAGTTGTCCATCTGCGGAAAGATGAATATTTTCTGAAGTGCTCAGTCCAATTCCATTGGGTGAGCTAAGTAATAATAAAGCCTTGTTAAATTTGGCAATGTCTTGTTGAATGTCTTCTGCAAAGCTTTTCAGTTGTTCTAAGGCTTCGAGTTCATCGGTTTGTTGATTCTTTGCCACCTCACTCAGGGCTTTAGCGTTGTTTTGGTTGCCTTCCAGTTGCTGTTTGGCGCTTTGCGCTTCAAGATGATCACCTTGCGCTTGTGCTTGGGCATGGGTGCTGATCAGTAAGCCTTCACCTGCTCGGACTGCACCCCATTGATCGGTACGCAGTTCAAAGCCTTCACCTCGGTCTTCACTTTCTGCTTCTGATTTTGGATGGCTGAGTTTACCGAGATTGAGTTGGCTCGCTGCATGGCTGCTTTGTAGTTGTGCGCTGATCTGTCCAGTGGTGTCATCAAAGCGCAGTTGGTTATAGCCTGTGCCTTGGTATTCTTTGGATTTGATCCCTGCCAGTTTTTTGGTGTCAGGCAATTGTCCTGCATTGTCGAATTTTGTTGGGCTGCGTTGTGCTTCGTGGAGTCGTCCTGTGACAAAAGGACGGTCAATGTTGCCGTCAAAGAAGTCGATCACTACGATTTCACCAATACGCGGTAGAAAGCGTGCGCCATAGCCTTCGCCTGCCCAAGGGGTCAGTACATCCACCCATGCTGAATCGGTGTCGTTGTTATTACTGCCTGCACCACCATCGTGTTGGTGATCATCGTTTCTAGTAAACAGGAATCGGACTTTGATTCTACCCCATTCATCGACATGGATTTCTTCACCTGCTGGTCCAACGACTTTAGCTCGTTGTGGATGAGCTACTGGACGATGTTGCAGTGGATGGTATTCAGGTACGGTTTTGATGTTGCGACGTTGCAGGGTCAGTTGGTTGGCTTGGCGTTCTTCGCTATTGTTAGAATACTGCCATTGGCTTTGTTCAACTAATTGACTGATTTGCTCATTTAAATCTTTGGGTAGGTTGTTTTGGTTGTAGTAGCTTTTGGCAGTGATTAAGAATTCTTGGTCTGATCCGTTGTGTTGGTCAATTTCTGGATGTTCGTTGAGTTTAAACCAATAGCCGACTTGGGTGTCTCGTACTGTGGTGTTGGCAATAAAGTGTTTGGCTTGGGCATCATGGTAGTGACTGAGGTACTGATTGAGTTTCTCAATTTGATTGTTGCCTGATTTAGTTACTCCATCTTCACCATTCAGGTCTTGCATCCATGCTGGAGTGAAGTGCCATGCATCTTCAAGCCCTAGGCTGGCATTGTCATGTTGTTGACTATGCTGATGTTTGCTTTGTACGCTGCCTGCACCATCTTCTTGTTCGAGGGCATCAGCTTGCCAGCGTTGGATATGCACTGCGGTCGGTTGTAGACTGCGTTCGGCAATCAGACTGGTCATGCTGTCGTATTGTTCGGTGGCACTGCTGCGGTGATAGCGAATCGTTCTTCGATTTAAAGCTTGGTATTGACTATTGTCATCGATCAAGCGCAGTTTTTGTGCTTGGATTGGACTGTTGCTGTTGAGAACCGTCAGTTGGGCTTCATCGATTAAAGTGCTAATTCCTTCAGAGGCTAGCAATCTTTGAATAAACGCAATATCAAGTTCATTGGACTGCATCACAAAGGGGCGGACATCGTAATCTTGAGTGAGTCCACTGAGGTCAAGTGTGAGACTAGATGCGAATAATGGACTTTTAGACTGCCATTCCTTGAACAGTATTTGCACGATATCCACAACTGTTTTATTCATAAACACGCGGGAGTTTCGGCGTTTATGCCACAGTGCAGTTGCATCTTGTAGTTTGAGTTTATATAAAGTCAGTGAACCATCACTTTGGCCTTGGACGGCTTCAGTGATAATACCAGTGGTTCTAAATAAAGTACCTGTGTCCGTAACGCTATCGACAGCAACTTGGCAACCAATGAATTGTTTTAATGGAATGGTCGCGTTCGTTGAAAGGCAGATAAGCTGGGCATTTACACCTTCATTAATGGCATGTACACCTTCAATGTGCTGCAAAAACACCTGATTGGCTAAAGCAGGATTCGAAAATTGAATATGAATTGCACGTTTTTGTGCGGTTAAGCCGAGTTGTTCTAATGCAGCATAAATAGTTTTGAACATTGCTTCTTATGAGTTTTTTTAAACGTGAGCGCATTTTACAGCAAAAAGTGTGTTTCTGCTCAGACCGTGCCGTCTATTTGTTGTGACGATTTATGTCTTTGGTTGTTTCAATTTTTTCAGGAGCATCCGTCGATGGCTAATCTGTGATTTGCTGATTTGATATTTTTCCTTCAATTGCCCCATCTTGAGTGTTTCCAAGTCTTCTGCATGTTGTAAGACCCAGTCTTCTATTTTTATTCTCACTGGTCCAATCCTTTCTTTAATCTCTAAGCGGCGACGTAGTGCTTTTCGAGCACTATGGATTGCATCGGTAGTGGTTTTGAGCTGTTCCGCAATTTGTCGAATGGTCATCGTTGGACTAAGAATTGTGTCACGCTGCTGATAACGCCATCGCCATGTTTCATCCAAGTTTTTTAAATGAAGCTCACTCATTGAAATGACTTTCAATTCGGCACATGCCAATTCATGGAATTTGCGTGCAGTGTAATCGTCAGTTTGCAATATCTTTTGTAATTCCTTAAAACTTCGACATTGGGCAATCGAAGCTTTATGCTTTTGATAAATTTTTTCTACAGCATACTGACTTTCATGATTCCGTGTCTTTTCCCGCTTAATACCCACTTCACGAACTAAATAATTGGAATAGCTTTTGACTACACCTTTGCTGAGTCCATATTTTTCCAGCAACATTGGAAAACTATAATACAAAATTTCATTTTGATGCTGAATGATCCAAGCTCGGTCACGTCGAACTATTTTTTTTTGCAGCCCTAATATTCGTCTCATTCGAGAAATCAATGTACTCGATAGCTCAAGCTCTTGTACCGCTTGGCGATATGTAGCTGTTTTTAAATATTCAACAAGCTCCATCGTCATAATGATTGATTTAGAGCCTGTTCGGGGTGCGCCGTACAACCAGCCTAAATATAAAGAAAAACCCATTGGCATTTTTCTTTCTTCATACACATCCCAAGCCTCTCCCTCCCAATCTTTCAGAGTTTGAATTGGATAAAGAACATGTTTTTTAGCCATAATGATTTATAGAAATTATGTATGCGATTGGTTGACTGTTTTATCAAATTGGAATGTGTTGTAGCAACTATGTCAGAGTTGAAACTTCATGTATTCTGCAATACATTTAAAATCTTCTATGATCTCATCGATCTTGAACTCACTTTTTCACGTCTGATAAGTCTTTTCACATGACTAATACACATCAAACTCAATGTATTGATGGTCCACTTTGGGGATTAAACACCCAACGCTCTACCGAAGAATTTACTTACATTGATTCTTTGACAGGCAAGACCACCCAATACACAAAAAAAATACTGTATGGACATACTTTTTTTGTTGCACAGGACATTCATGTCAACTTTGCAAAACAGATGGCTTTACTCTTATTAAATTCAATTTAACAAAATAAAAATCATCCCTTATCTCTTTTCCGCATCACGATATTCTTAACTTTCTGCTTAACCCCTAACTTTAAAGCCTTTTTATCAATCTTATTCTTAACCAACTTTTCGGCAAAATATATTTTCGCCGCATAGTTCAAAAAGGTAAAGGCAAGGAATGAAAACATCAGTATCCAAACAATCAATGTGACCCAAAAGCTTTCAACTGAGTTTTGTGAGACAAAGTGATTGTATTTCTCTAAATCTGGATCGAAAAAATTCCAAAAAAATATTGGAAGAGCCGCGAGTATGAAAAAGGTCGCGTATAAGGACACGCCTCCCCATTTTTTTATCACTCGAACCCATCTTGTTTTAAATCCATCAACAAAATTGAATTTATCCTCAACCTCAGAGAACTCAACCAATGATGAACCACGTTTGTATTGATATATTTTATTGGTCTTGTCTTTTTGCTTTAAGAGGTATTGAGCTTTGCCTCTATCAATCTCAGGAATCCCAACAACAAGTTGATATTTTTTAGTTTCAGCTAAATCAAGTATATTACCCCTATTGTTATCGCTTTCAGATGTGTTATCTAAAGCAAGCAGAAGCCCATCATAATCCTCACGTAGCTGTTTTCTTTTACTGAGTGAGTTTTCTAGAAAGAATTTGCCGATACCAATCAAAGCAGTAGCAATTGTAAGTATTGAAACAACTAAAGTAATTATCTGAACAATATGATCCATTTTTCCCTCGTATTAAGTTATTGGAACATCACTAAAACTTATATAGCAAGTTAAAGAACAGCCAATACTTCCTGTCTAACAATACGATTGAAAAGAACATTTTATGCTCTTTCCTAAGCTATTTAATTCAATGCTTGAACCGACTGCTGCAAACCTTTCTGAATATCCTTTACATCTGTTACGTTATGGGATTGTTGATGTTGCTTTGAATTAGATTCATCCGTGTAAAACTCCTCAATAATATCCAAGCCCTCTTCTCCTCCCAACTAAAAACTAGAATTGCTATATCCATTTTTTAATAGGCTTTTCAAAATCTAAGAGAGTGTTCAAAATTCTATAATTTGAATAGTTCGCTACAAATTGAATATTTTTCTTCATCAGTGAGTTCGTGCGACAACAATCCTTCAACCGTAAAAACAGCAATTTTTACTCTAGCCTCAATTCTCTCTTCTGCAACGCCAGACTGTCTTAACTCTTGGCGTAATAGATTTTCAACAAGAATATGAAAGCGCTCATGCCAAATATTAATTTCTGGAGACAAATGCAATCGCGCATGCACCGTAGTAACGAGTTGTTTTACCAATCTAAACTGATCAATTACCCACATTAAGCGCTCAACAATATCCTTTGTTTGAAGTTCAATATATGCAGAAAATCGATCGATAAGTTCAGTATTTAGAATATTAACCAATAATTCATCTTTATCTTTGAAATACCAATAAATTGTGTTTGGTGCAACTCCTGCAATAGCAGCAATTCGGCTCATAGACGTAGCTTCATAACCCTCATTTAAAAATAAGGTACGTGCCGCACTAATGATTTCTTTTTGTTTCTCTTCGCGGTCTTGTAGGCGTTTATTACGAGCCATCACTATCTCCAATTTCTTAACTTAAAAAATTTATAGCTAAGAAGACCATTTATCGGTTTTATTTTACATCATCTTGAATACCATTCAAGAAATGATTACATTCAATACAATCTTGAATAGCATTCAAGAAGATAAGGAGGAAGCAATATGCAGAAAAACTTTACAGAAGAAGATTTACTTCTACTTTCATTGGAAGAGCTTCTTGATTTGTTTCAAACACTTGATTCGCCTAGTATTGAAGAAATGAATGGCGAATTCGCTGCACGTTTATTAGCTCAACCGAATTGGGTGGCTAATACAATTGGTCAAATCACCTTAAACAACCCTTTCCGTCAATGGCTTAGTAAAGCCTTTCGACCTTTAGATACAACTACAGGCCGAGGCTACAATACCTTTCTACAAGGGCATCGCATTGTGCAGTGCTATCCAATGTTGACAATGATCGCTCCCTCCCGCTTCGATAACCAACCAGCGTACCAACTTATTTACCGTCAATTTCACTCGATTTGCGGCAGCATCAATATGGTCGATGAGATTAGAAGAGTTTCAAAAAATCTATATCTCGGCATTGGCACATATGGCTTTACCCATCATCAACGTCATATTCCTTATCCGTTTTTTTTGAAAGCTACCCATACGCCCTATAGAGGTGACATCGGTCGTAAACGAGATGGTTTTCAGATCAGTTCACGAGAAATTCCAAGACTATATTAAATTTCACATAGGTAAATAAAATGACTATGAAAAATCGTACCGCACTCATTACAGGTGCTTCTGCTGGAATTGGCAAAGCATTTGCACATCATTTAGCGAAAGAAAAATATTCTTTATTGTTAGTCGCACGCCGTGAAGAGCGATTAAAGGGATTAGCTGCCGAATTGGTTGAAAAATACAATATCAATTGCAATTTTTTTGCTGCTGATTTGAGTGATCCATCCGCACCTGCTGCGATTATGTCTTATGCAGAAAGTTTGGGAATCACAATAGATATTCTAATTAATAATGCAGGTCTGTCCGGCAAAACTGCATTTGCTGAAACGCCTTGGTCAAAGCTAGCAGCAGAAATCCAATTGATGATCTCAAGCGTGACAGAACTTTGCCATAGAGTCTTACCTAAAATGCAAGAAAATGGTTGGGGACGTATTATTAACCTTTCCTCACTCGCAGCATTTTCACCTCCTGGCGCAAGTCTTCTTTACACTGGAATCAAGCATTATGTCTTAGATATTTCTCAATCACTGGATATGGAGCTGAAACCACAGGGAATTCATGTTACGGCACTTTGTCCTGGATTCACACATAGTGAATTTCATGATGTGATGGGTACTCGTGATGCAGCGAATAATCTTCCCTCGGTCCTTTGGCAAGAACCAGAACAAGTCGTCAAAGCAGGCTGGGATGCCGTCATGAACGGTAAGCCTGTGTGCGTACCAGGTTTAGTCAATAAAGTGATTGCGAGTAGTGTTCGTCCTTTACCAATGTCACTCCAATATTTCCTTGGCAATCGAATGAATCCTTTTAAACAATAAAAAGTTAGCCACCCAATTTATTGCCTTTTTAACAGCAAAGAATAAGTGAGAAAAACATGTCAAATCGTATTTATCCAGACATATCAAAAATACAAAACTCAGCTCAAAAATCAACATTCTTGATGGATGGTATAACATGTGCTGCGACACTCCACACCCCATTAGATGCAGATAAAAAGCAATATCCAGCAATTCTAATGCTTGGAGGATGGGGAAGCATTCAACAAGCTCTAACGCTCCCTTACATTAATCAATTTGTTCAAGCAGGGTTTGCTGTGATGGAATTTGACTATCCAGGTTGGGGTTTAAGCGGCGGCTGGCCTCGTCAGGATATTAATCCATGGACACGGGTAAAAGCTGCAAATGCCGCTTTGGCACACCTAAAAGGTCAGACGCAAGTAGATGCACACACCATTTATTTATGGGGAACTTCATTTGGTGGCGGGCATGTTGTTGATCTTGTATCACAGCATCCTGATTTACAAGGTGCCATTATCCAAGTACCTATGCTGGATGGTTTAGCGACAGTTCGCGCTGTGCCATTCACGCAATTAGCAAAATTTATCAGTTTAGGCTTTGTAGACTTGATAAAACCGGGTTCACCAATACATATACCTACCTTATCAGAGGCTGGAGAGTTTGGCTCGATGGATAGGGATAAAGCTTGGGAAGCGCTTCAAACTGCATTACTTGCTCACAATGGTAGAAAATACGATAATCGTGTAACTGCTCGTTCTTTATTAACAGTAAGTTTTTATAGACCGTGGAAAAAATTAAAAGATATAAAAATTCCTATGCTAATCATTGGTGCAACACGTGACACGGTGGCTCCATTTGTACCTGAAAAAATAAGAAATGCTGGTAACCCATTACTTCAGGTAATCGAAATGGATGCTGATCATTTTGACCCATACTTCGAACCCTATTTTCCAAAGACAGTTGAATATCAATTGAAGTTTTTAAAACAATTACAACCTATTGAAACACCATTAAATTTAAATAATCTAGAATGATTTAGCTAATAAAAAATTATCTTGCATGGATACATATAAAATCCATGCAAGATTAATAACAAAATGCTTCAGACTTCTACTTAGGAGATACTATGCAACCATCTTGGGCTTTGTTGCACAAACCTATCTGTAAAGGCTTTTTCAGCAATATAATTTTCAAATGAAGAAGCCTACACACAAAATCTACCGCACAACCAATTG
>NZ_JAKZGL010000025.1 GCF_022549355.1 Acinetobacter sp. NIPH 2699 | reverse complement strand
TACGGAATTAGGTCGACCACTTACCCAAGTTACGCCTTAAATTTGGCTCAATTAGGGGCGCTTTGCATTTCAAATCTTTGTGCAACAAAGCCGTTCAAGAATAATACTCATGATTTACCTTATAAAAGAATATCTCTCATAAGATAAATCATTTCTGCAACTTTTATGATCAATTCTTTAGACATTAGGCTTATGATTAAATTAGTATCTGTTGATACTTCATTAATGCTTGCTGAGGTTGCATGATTTAGATTACTTTGTCCGCGTATCAAGATATTCAATATAACCTATACCTTCTACTGCTTGACCTCGAAATGTACCTTTATATTGATAACTTCCTGCATAACCACCAGCCATACCATACTTAAAATCGCCATTTGCTAGACCATCAATACAAATTAAAAGCTTTCCTTTTTCATCATTAACACTCCATGAAAAAGTTCTAGGTAAACGCATCGATAAACCATTAGGTGTTATAGAACGTTGTGATTCAAACTCATGAACTTCTAATTTAAAATCTTCAGAATGTATACTTCCATGATCATCAATCGCACGAATATACACACGGCGTTGTAAGACAAGATTCAATGGACCAAGTACTTCAACTAAAAGAACCTGAGTTTTCTCATCGATATTTAAAATATGATACGTAAAATAGTTCATATGCAAGTTGATATCTATTGCACGTGCATATTCATAGGTACACAAACCTTCGACATGGGTCTTCTTGCCTTGATATTCGAGATAACCTTCATATTGACAGAGTAAAGCCCAATGATTATATAAACCGAAAGTTAACTCAGCAAAGTTTGCAACTTTATCAGTTGCAGTGATTTTCAAATCAAAATTAAATTCATGCCCTTCACGATAAGCATGAAAATTAGGATAAGTGCCTTCTAACACTAAATCTCGACCAAAACATAAAGAAGAACCATTACTTACTAAAGCACAGTCATTTTTGATACTATAGCCCTTAAAATAGTCTTTTGTTCCTATAGCTGTACCAATTAATACATTTGCTGTATCAATACTTGAAGTTTTAATTAAATGTTCATTTCGAAAAATTTTAACTCGAGGTTGCCCCACCACAGTCAAAAGGTTCAAAAAATTAAAGGGCTCAGGGAGATTAGGAATCATCACACCATAGTGAACACAAGTATATTTTCCTTGAGGTGTATGCGTTTCCGTTTCGACATCAAAAGGCCGACCATTTCTTTTTCCTGAATAGTCAATCATCTCATGCAATGGTTTTGGAGCAATAATTTGTTTTGGGAATAATCGTGACATTTTCAGAACCTCTATTAAACTCTACTCAATATTTCAGCTACCCCCTCCCATATATCTTTATGTCTAACATGCTTTGTAGTACAAATTTGACCAAAAATAAAACGAATGAAAGGGTTAACATCATCTTGAATTTATCAAGATATTTTAAGTATGAGAGAAAGAGCTATAAAAAAATTGACCGAAGAGGAAGACAAATTGATGTCAAAAATGTCAAATTAATAAACTGGCTAATCTCTTATTTTACTTGAATTTATCATAGCGATTGACGAATCTAGTTTGAACATTGGATGGCTTAGTCTTGCTATAATTTCATGCTTTAAAAGAATGGTGTAATCTCTAAACCACTTAAATAAAATGCCATAAAACTCTCCTCAGAAAGCTTTATGGCATATCCCAACATTTACATTACTGTTAATCGTATGAGCTAACTGCTCGCGAATAAAATTTTATATATAAATAATCTCTACTCTTTTCGCAGAATTTTAGGCATTGTCTGACTATAAAAATCACTCATCCTTCAATGCACATTCATAATGCGTCGGCTGCTGCGAACAACGGACTTGTTTCAGTAACTTCATCATGTCTTTATCATAATAACCTTCTTTGGTCATTTGAATACGTGCTTCTCGCATCAGTCGCATATAGCCTGGTTTCTCACTTTCAGGAATATCCATCCAGTATTTTTCAGGGATATCTTTTTCAATTTTATCGACAAAATCAAATGCAGGTTGCAACTGTTTAGAGATCATTTCTCGTGCAATCGGCCCCATCCCTGCTGGGAATTTATTCCGATGCATAATCAAAGTACCTGTCACCTGTACCACTGGAAAGCGGATAATCCCACCTGCAATTTTTCCTGATTTATCTGTCATGCCTTTATGTAGCTCAAGTGGATCAAACAAAATCGCAGGTCCCGCTATGATTTCCACTTCTTTATTATTAAATTTAGGTCCTACAGTCGCTAAATCTACTGAAATAGCCTGTGCCCCCACATTTTGAGCTAATTTTTTTTGCGTTGGATCAAATGAGAATACTGCGATTTTTCGTCCAGCCGCTTTTGCTAAAGTATTGATATTTCGATCACTGACCATAATATATGCGGCACCAAGAGGCACGATACCAACCACCTCATAGTCCTTATTCACCATTTTTTCATCAAACTTAGGATGAGCGAGCAACTGAATCACTGAGGTGAGTTGTTTATAACTTTGCAGTGCACCTATTGCATCAACACTTCCCACAAATGGATTGAACTGTCTTGCTCTTAGATTGCTAATACCTGCACCATCACAACGTTTACTACGGAAATCTTCGGTTAATACGCTCTCATTGGTATAGACTTTTAACGTCACCATCGTAGAGGCAGTTTGTTTTAATTTTGGATAATCAAAATCAATTTTGAGCTGCAAATTAGAAGGTCGGGTAATATTCATATTAACCCCATATTGTTTGGCGACTCGTACAATACGGGGCAATTCACTAATATAACTGGTGGCTTGTTGAAATGCTTCGCCATGCTCACCATTTGGCGAATACACACATAAAGTCACTTGTTTGGGGATCTGTTGCCAAATCTTGGGATCGTTGAGTAAAGCTTTGATTTTATTTTGCGAATGCGGTGACAACGTGAGATCAAGTTTCTCATTTGGTGCTGCATGTAAAATAGGTGATAAGAATAATGAAGCAGCCAATGTAGATGCAAGTGATAAAGCTCCAATCAACGTGTTGTATTGCAATTTTTGTTTTTGTTGCACAAACATTTTTTCACTCCTGTGAATTATCATTTCAGACTAAGCAAATCACAAACAAATAAAATTGACCCAATTGTTTTAGCTTTGGGCAATATAGTCATATTACCCAATAAAAAGCTGCCCAGTCCTAAAACACAGCAGCTCATTTACAACAATCAAAACAGAAAACTTAAGAACGATTTAAGCGCAAGGCATTCACCACCACAGATAATGAACTCAATGACATCGCAACTGCTGCAAACATCGGTGTCAGTAATAATCCAGTCAATGGAAAGAATATTCCTGCTGCAACTGGCACACCCAATCCATTATAAACAAAGGAGAATGCAAGGTTTTGCTTCATATTTCTCACACCAAGTTTCGCCATATGCAGCGCTTGACCAATCCCTTGCATATCGCCTTTGACTAAAGTCACTTGTGCAGTTTGTTTAGCAATATCAGTGCCTGTACCCATTGCAATACCAACGTTGGCCTGTGCAAGTGCAGGTGCATCATTGATCCCATCCCCTGCCATTGCCACGATCTTACCTTGAGCTTGCGCCAGTTTGACAATCTCCAGCTTTTGCTTTGGATCAAGATTGCCATATACCTGCTTGATCCCTAAAAGTTCAGCCACCATTTGTGCATTTTTCTCATGATCACCAGTCGCCATAATCACTTCAACACCATCGGCATGCAATTGATCAATCACAGCTTTGGCATTTTGCTTAATCGCATCATGAATAGAAACATAAGCAATCAGCTCCTGTTCTGACATTAGGAAACTAATGACATCGCCTTGTGATCGTTTTTGGTCTAGCGTTTTGGTTAAAGCTTCGCTGAATGTTAAATCTAGCTGCTCAACCAATTTTTGGCTACCAATGTATAGCATTTTGCCATCAATATTACCTTTGACACCAAAACCAGTCACATCTTCAAAATCAGCTACATTGAGCAACTGATTTGCATCAACTAATTTCGTCAAGGTTTGTGCAATGGGGTGACTTGAATATTGCTCAATCGAGGCAATCCACAATTCAATTTGAGCTTGAGTATAGGTTTTTGATAAAGGCTGAATTTCTTTCAGACTCGGCTTGCCTTCTGTCAATGTTCCTGTTTTATCAATAATTAAGGTATTGACCTTACTTAAAGCTTCAATGGCTTCGGCATCTTTAAATAAAACACCCTTCTGGGCTGCACGACCTGTGGTTGCCATCACTGACATCGGCGTTGCCAAGCCTAAAGCACATGGACAAGCAATAATTAAAACGGCAACTGCACACATCAAGGCTAAATCAAACTGTGCTTGACCAAAAACCATCCATGCAATGAAGGTCAAAACACTGATCGTGAGCACAGCGATTACAAAGTATTTCGCCACGACATCTGCGATACGTTGCAACGGTGCTTTTGAACGCTGTGCATCCGCTACGGTCTGAATCATTTTGGCTAAAGTAGTATTGGTTCCTACCGCAGTGGTTTGAATACGGATAGAACCTTGCTGATTAATCGTTCCGCCAATCACCTGATCATCTTTTTGCTTTTTCACAGGAACAGGCTCACCAGTCATCATGGATTCATCGACATAGGTTTTGCCATCAACCACAACCCCATCTAAAGGAATTTGCTCACCCGAGGAGATTTGCAAAATATCGCCTTGTTTAACCATCGCAATATCAACATCCACGACCTGATCATGCTGCACCAATTTGGCTTTGGCAGGTTGTAAGCGTAGTAAGGCTTTCAATGCATTAGCTGTTTGTGAGCGTGCTTTTAGCTCAAGGACCTGCCCAAGTAAACTTAAAGATACAATCATACAGGCTGCTTCAAAATACACAGCAACGCCATGTCCTGTCTTGGCTTCAACAGGAATCACGGATGGGAATATCGTTGCAACCACACTATAAATAAATGCAGCGAGCACACCAACACCAATCAGACTCCACATATTGAGATGACCTGTTTTATAGGAGATCCAACAGCGTTGTAAAATCGGATAACCAGCCCATAACACCACAGGTAAACTTAAAACCAATTCAATCCACGGTTGAATATGCGGTGAAATAAAGGCATGGATATGTGAACCCATCGCCAAAATCATCACCAATAAGCTTAAAGGTAAAGTTGTCCAAAAACGCTTGCTAAAATCAACCAGTTCAGGATTTGGCCCTTCATCTAAAGTTGGTTGCATCGGCTCCAATGCCATACCACAGATCGGACAAGTACCAGGACCTTTTTGTACAATTTCAGGATCCATTGGGCAGGTATAATCCATATCCATTGCCCCTTCGGGTACTGGGCGTTGATCCACAGGGACTAAGTAGAACTCAGGATCATTTTTAAATTTTTCTAAGCAAGATGGATTACAGAAATAGTAAGTTTTACCTTCATATTTCGTTTTTAAATCCGTCGTAGTCTTGACTGACATACCACAGACTGGATCAATTTCAGTTTGACCATCAGCGGCTATATGATGTTGATGCCTCTGTCCTCCACCGCAGCACGATGATGTTTTTTTTACTTCCGCTTTGATGGGTTGTGATTCAGTTTTAGAGCCACAGCATGAACTTTTCTTTTGTTCGGTTGGCTTAGGCGCACAACATGATGAAGCCGTAACGGGTTCACTTGCTTGCTCAGTTTTGGCATCGTCACTGGCATTTTTTTTAACTTGCTTGTCTTTGGAACAGCATGATGAAGTCTCATGTTGAGTCATGGTTCGACCTATCTTTTATTACGCGATAGGTTTAGGATAAAGTCTGTACCTAGGTACAGAGTCAAGTCTTTTTATAGACTATTTCTTTAGGAGCATAAAATGAATCTCACCATTGGTAAACTAGCAAAGGCATGTGACATCAATGTCGAGACGATTCGGTATTATCAACGTATTGGTTTAATACGAATACCTGAAAGCACCCAAAGTTATCGTTATTATCATCAACAAGATTTGGAAACATTGAGTTTTATCCAGAAAGCCAAAGATGCAGGCTTACAACTCAATGAAATTAAAGAATTACTGACGTTAAATTTAGAAGATCGTATTCAAGTTCGTCAGGTAATTGAGCAACGTTTAAGCAAGATTGATGAGCGGATTCAAGAATTACAAGGTCTCAAACAACGCCTTTCAACTTGGTTAGATGACTGCAAAACTGCAGAAAATGATTGCTGTCCAATATTGATGGAGCTTAAGAAATCAACTTAAATTTTGAATAGAATCAGTATCCGTATATACAACATGAGATACTATTTTTATTCGTTAGAAAAAAGACCAAACAACATTTTCATCTTGTTGCTTTAATACGAAACTGGTCTGATGATCATCTTCTACTACAATATGCTGATTTGAAATCATTTTTACTTTAAGCAACGTGTCATTCTCATACACTAAATCATGTTTGCCCTCTTTCGTTAAGACAAGCGTTTGATCTAGGACTATTAAATTTCTCGATTCCAACATAGCTTTCCCCTTCAAAACTGTTCTACAAATTCTGCATATTACTAGCAAGCCAGCAGCCATTTATATTGCAAAGGAACTATTAAACAATTTGCAATAAACAACTGTATGTCATTCATAAAAGCGACATCTAGACATGTTAGTTCTTAGCGGGCATTTTAGATTATTTATCGATCAATAATGTATTTTTTGTAGGACAGTTCACATAAAATTATATTTTTGCAAAAAATACCGCTTAATTTAATACTTTATTGTTCAATATTTAATTGTATTGGCAGAGTTAACCTGAATTTTTAAAACTAAATCACACATAGACTGATCCGTGCCCCAAAAGTTGGATGGTTTGATTAAGCAGCTTAAGAGCTTGACTAGGTAGTGTTACAACCGTTTTGTCATGTCATTATTCTACGCGCAAAAAAATGGCTACTTTAAAGTAGCCATTTTTTATTGAACATTCATTACCAACTAACGTTAACACGTCGATTCGGTGCCAAACAACCAACTAGTCGAGTATTGGCTTTATTGCCAGCGCACTGTTGGTATAAATCTGTTTGGCTATTTGCTTGAATTTGAATACGATTTGCATCAATCCCTGCATTCACCAATAATTTAGCAACAGTATTTGCACGTTGTGCGGATAACTGATGATTATAAGCAAATTTACCCAATGGATCTGCAAATCCTGCAACAATAATTGGGCTATTTGATGGCGTTTGTTGGATCCGTTGAGCGATTGCCTCTATTGAACTTGAACCTTGTTCAATTGCATTGGCATTAGAACGGTCAAAGGCAAAGAATACGCTGCTAGAACGTGAATTATTTAAATTTACATTAGCTGGAACTTGATTATTCGCTCCCCAAGCCATTAAGCCTTCACACGCCTCTCCTTTCCACGATAATCGTTCTGATAATGATTTTTTATCAAAATCAACACGTAATTGACAACGTAAATACTCTTGGCTATTAGGTTGGCGGATATCTAAAACATAGTTCCACGTCTTAACAAAAAATACGCCTTCACTAAATTGTGGATTACCCAACAAATGACGGATTTGATCCTTGGTTAGGCCTGCATCTAAACGCGCAACGTTATCGTATTCGTAACGCTTCACTTGTTTTAAATAGCTGTTCTCCACTGCTGGAAATTTGATTTCTTCTTGCTGAACAATAATCTGTTCTTCTGCAGATGCAGAAACAGCAAGACTAGCGACAAGCCCTATAACGAATGCTTTTATCATGTTTTTCATATTTGAACTCTCTTTATCTATTGGTAGTGGAGAACCTTATGATTCAAGGTTCTCCTTAACAACTAATCCTTAGTCAATCACGCCACTGATACCGATACGTACACTTGGATCACCTTGTGACGCAGCGGCTACACCACCTGTAATTGACCAGCGTCCATTATCCGCAGTCTTACGTAAAGTTACGCCAACTGCATTTTCACCACCATGATAAGAAGCACCTGCCGCATATGTGTATTTACCAGCAACATATGGTGCTGATTCTAACGCCATTGCAGCAGCGATACCTGCATTCGCTCTTTTCTCAACATTATCAATACGTTGATTTGTTGAATAGAATGCTTGTTCAAGACGATTACTTACATTGTCGATTTTAGTACCCAATGCTTGGTCAGCCTGATTCAATGCATCAATCGCACCACCAACATTATTATGTGTTGTATCACCTACTGTATAAGTTGGATTTGTGAAGCTGTTGGTTATATTGTCATAACCTGCACCACCACCTAAGAATTCAACAACTTTGTTGTTTGTCACATTCAATTGTGAACCATTTACAGCATCTTTAGATGTCGCACTGATTGCCCCATCTTTAACACCTGTTACAACACGATCACCCTCCGTACCAGCCATATTGACTTTAGTACCACCAGTATCTTTACCAACAGTGATTTCACCATTTGGTGTTTGTTGTTGAACTAAGCCAGACTTACCATTGTTGATGTTGCTAATATTGGTTTGGATGTCTTGAATATCATCAGTGTTCTGGTTCACTTGTTGTTGAACATCCCACAGTTGACTGCCATTCACCGCATCAGTTGATGTCGCTGATACATCACCTGCTTTAACGTTGGTAATGGTTGTACCACCTGCACCGCCTAATGTGATTTTGTCTTTCGATGCGTCGTCATATTTAACAGCATTATTAGCAAGTTCATTAACATTGTTATTCACATTGCTAATCGCACTGTCTAACTGACCTTTATTTACTGCATCAGTGGCATTTGTACCAGCTGCAACATTGATAATTTTTTTACCACCTGCATTGATTCCATCTATTGTTACACTTGGACCATCATGAATAATTAACCCTGTATTATTTAACACTACAGAATTATTACCAATGCTAATTCCAGCGCTATTTAAAACAGTATCACCTGCTTTAATAGAATCTACCGTTAAATCTTTTGCAGTTGATACTTCATAGTTATCAGAACCATCTGCATTTTTTGATTTGTTTACAACAATATTTTCACCATTCGATACTGTTGTTTTAGACGTAGTTGCAGCTGAACCTATTGCTTTGTCTAATGCATCTAAAGCATCTCCAACATTCGACTGAGTACCTTGTGCAACATTATAGGTTGGACCTGTAATTGTGCCGTCAACATTCACCGTTGCATTGCCACCAAGACTATTCACAAGTGATGTTTGTGTAGTTACAACTTGATTTCCAACTGCTTTCAATTGTGCAACGTTCACTGCATCAGCATCCGCAGTCCCCGCTGCAACACCAGTAATTTGACGATAAATACCATTTGTAGCATCGCCCACTGCAACTGCACCAGTTGTTGATGTTGTTTTGGTTATTGCAGCTTTATCAGCACCAGTAGCAGCAGATAATGCATAGCCTGCCACTCCAGCACCTGTTGTTGCTGCTGAACCAGTTCCTAATACCACAGAACCAGTAACGGTTTGAGTAACGTTATTTCCTAGAACAAACGTGTCATCAGTAAGGACTTGGTTATTGTTACCCACAGAATAACTGTTATCGCCATCAACAATTGTTGGATCACCAATAGCACCTGAATGATTACCTTTAACCTTGTTACCTGTACCAATACTGATTGATTGTTTACCTAATGCTTCAGCGCCATAACCAATTGCAATTGATTGTTCACCTTCAACTTTAGTGTTATGACCTAAGGCAACTGAGCTATCAGCACCTGTTGCAATGATTGCATTTACACCAATCGCTGTTGAATTTACCCCACCTGCACTTGAGTCATTTGTTGTACCGATATCACCTTCGGATGTATCTGCATTGGTATGGAAAAATTTAATACCATCAGTATTCATCTTCTGAACAGTCTGAGCAATCGTTAGACGATCAGTTGTCTCTTGACCTTGCTTATCATAGGTTAAGAACAATGAATCTTGGTTCTTATTGTCAGGTTGAGTATTCACAACCTGATCAATAATATTGACCTTGTTTCCATTACCATCTACAACTTCAGTGATATTTTTAGTGATTACTTGGTTCAATTGCTCTTCAGTCGCAGCTCTGCCTTGAGTAGCAAAATCAGGCCCATTCAAATCCTTATTGCTTAAACCAGTGATCGTATTCGTTGCTTTATCGACAACAACGCTGCCAATAGCAAGCTGATTAGTCATCACGCTGTTCAAGCTCAAGTCTTGGCTAAGTGCAAATGCAACATTGTTGCCTGTCTTGGTCGCAGTTAAGTTGGTGTCTGCTACATCAACCACACCGATATCAACCGTGTCACCTGCTTTGATTGCACCGCTGTCAGCACCATTCGTTTGTAGGTTAAAACCACCTTTTAAGGTTGTGATGTCACCCGTATTGGTTGCAATGTTCGCTGTATTGGTTGCGATATTGCTGGTATTGGCCGCAATGTTCGTGGTGTTTTGATCAACCTGTTGGTTGGTCGTGAACAATTGACTGCCATTCACCGCATCGGTTGAAGTTGCTGATACATCACCTGCTTTCACATTGGTCAGTGTGGTACCACCAACACCCGCTAAAGTCACGGTGTCTTTAACCGCTGCATCATCATACTTCACTGCCGCATTGTCGCTGGCTGCTTGTTCTGCTGCCAATGCATCTAATTGGCCTTTGTTCACTGCATCTTTGCTATTGGTACCGGCTTCAACACCACTGATTTGGTTCGTGGTCTTATCAATCACCACATTGCCAACCGTCACTTTGTCTGCGGTCACACCCGCGTTGTTGATCACCGTGTTACCTGTGGTCACACTGTTCAAGTTCAAGTCTTGGCTAAGTGCAAATGCAACATTGTTGCCTGTCTTGGTCGCAGTTAAGTTGGTGTCTGCTACATCAACCACACCGATATCAACCGTATCACCCGCTTTGATTGCACCGCTGTCAGCACCATTGCTTTGGAGATTCCAGCCTTTGTCCAATTCATTGATCGCTGCGCCAACGTTGGTAAC
>NZ_JAKZGL010000024.1 GCF_022549355.1 Acinetobacter sp. NIPH 2699 | reverse complement strand
ATCACGTTGTTCGCTGCATCTATGCCTGCTGTGGTAATACTTGGTCCGCCTGTGATGACTAAACCATTAGTATCTAGCGTGCTATTGCCTGCTGTCACACTGGTCACACTGATGTCATCATTCAACTTGACCTGTACACCATCTACTGTCGTTTCTGTGGTGATATTGCTATCACCTGTCACATTGATGGTGTCACCCAAGGCAAAGTTGTTATCTGTGCTTCCATCACCAAAGCTAATGCCTTTTTGCGCTTCGGTTAATGCGTTATTCGCTGTGCTTTGCGCAGCGTCTGCCGAGGTTTGAGCTGCATCTGCTGCATTTTGTGCAGCCGTAACATTGGTATTGGTTGTGGTCAATTGTCCAAAGTTCACTGCATCGCCTGCCGCGCTACCATCCGCAACATTGCTAATCACGTTGTTCGCTGCATCTATGCCTGCTGTGGTAATACTTGGTCCGCCTGTGATGACTAAACCATTAGTATCTAGCGTGCTATTGCCTGCTGTTACACTGGTCACACTGATGTCATCATTCAACTTGACCTGTACACCATCTACTGTCGTTTCTGTGGTGATATTACTATCACCTGTCACATTGATGGTGTCACCCAAGGCAAAGTTGTTATCTGTGCTTCCATCACCAAAGCTAATGCCTTTTTGTGCTTCTGTGAGAGCGTTGTTTGCTGTGGTATTTGCTGTGTTCGCTGTGATTTGGGCATTATTAGCATCGGTTAATGCTGTGTTTGCTGTTGTCTGTGCATTATCAGCATTTGTTAATGCGGTGTTTGCCGTAGTATTTGCTGTATTCGCGGTAGTACTAGCAGTATTTGCAACATCACTTACTGTTTTAAGCTGACCACCATTAACAGCTTCTTTGGAACCTGTTGCTACACTTCCATCCGCTAGATTAGTAATCTTTTGATTATTTAAATTTGCACCACCATTGAGATTACTTGCCCCGGTAACAGTTAAAGCTCCACCAGTCGTTAAATTTCCTGCGGTAACCGTACCTGTGAAAGTTGGTGCATCTGCAATTTGGATATCAAGTGTATTACCACTAACAACTGTTTTAACATTGGTATTTGAACTTGCCCCTGTCAAACCACCAGTAATATTTAAAGATGATCCAAGTTTATTGGATGAAGTACCAGTATTGCCATTAAATGTGATTGCTTTATTAACAGCTGTATCTAAGCCTGATAATGCCGCGCCCACATTATTAACATTACCTGTTTTAGTACCAGCTGCAGGATCTGTTGTAACATTATAGGTTGGTGCTGTATAAGCATTAGTGGTTGAATTATATGCTGCTCCACCACCCAATGCTGTAGCTAAACGACTATGTGTATCATCATAAGCCTTATCTAATTGTGCGACATTCACTGCATCATTAAGCGCAGCGCCATCGGCGACGTTCTGAATACGTCGAGTTGCGCCAGTTGTACCTACAGAAACCACACCATTTGTGGCAGATGGAGCAACATTCGTTAAAAATGAATTTCCTGATTGTGCCGTAGTCGTTGACCCCCCACCTAATGATACAGAGTTCTCTACACTAGCATTGGCACCATCGCCAATAGCTATACTTTTCGTTGCACCAGCTTCAACAGTCGCAATATTACCTATAGCGATACCAAAATCAGCTTTTGAATAACTTTGGCGCCCCATAGCAATTGCTGTATTACCCGTTGCCTGATTGGCTGTTCCGATAGATAACGATGATGTCCCACTAGCAAGGTTACCAATACCTAAACCTACAGCATACCCATTGGTCGTACGGTTACCCTGACCAACAGCGACACCATGAAAATCACCTTCAACTTGGTTTCCATTACCAATTGCTACACCTCCACCAGCACCTGTAGAGTTTAGGGTGCCAATCGAGACTGACGCACTTGTATACCCAGTTTGACCAGTAGGATAATTAACTGGAGTCGCTCCACCTCTCCTATCAGCAATTTGCTGACTGGTAGCATTAGTAGCATTGATGGTATTTTGTTTGCCTATTGCAACTGAATCTGCCGCATTACTAATTGTAGTTCCACAACCAATCGCTGTACTGTGTGTGGATGTTCCTGTAATTGCTGCTTGATTCAATACACCACATTGCGCATTAGTCGGAGAAATTGCAGTACTTGATGTCTGAGTACTCGTCCCCCCCCCTGTATTAACTTCTGCAAAAGCAAACGATGGTATAAGAATGCTAAAAATAGCAAAGGACAATGGCTTTAAGAAAAATAATTTAGCTTGTTGACTAGCCACTAAATTATTAGTTTTACCAGCGGTATCACTTACACCGCTATTTTTAGTTTTACTTTTAGCAAGCTCTGAAACCGCCACCCAAACGCCTAAAGACGCATTCCAAACAACTTTATATACTTTGTTCATATTTTTTTCCTAGACGAAAATCAAACGTTAAAACATGTTTACTTGTGTGTACATACTTGTCTATTAAGTAAGTAAGTGTAATTTAATGTTCAATAAAATAACTTTTTTTATATGCCAAGTAAATCACAATATTTTTTACATTGTGTATTTCGAATCACACACTACATTTCTCTATAATGCATCTTTTAATATGAAAAATTGATTTAAAACAAATATTAATGTTTATCTTTCAATAAATTCAAAATTATACTTATCAACTAATATTTGCATTTCAAATAGGAAAAATGGATATACATGACAATAATTGACACCGTTTGACTTTTAATGTTCAAAAAACTTTGTATCAAGAAATAAAAAAGCCAGCATAGATACTGACTTTTGTAGGGAATTCACTGTATTAGCTTTCAATTAATCTTGAACTTAATGATTTGATAGCCAACATTACTTAATCTTTAAGCTATGCTTACTTAAGCTTAAATTTATTTTTAGAAGTCACTTCATTTCAACAGAAAAAATAAAGACTTACACTGTTTTCGATCAATTTAAAAACCACTTTTTGATTCGTAAGACTACACTACTCCTCAATAGTAGTAAAAAAATCAAGTATGATTCTCTCATCAAAACCATTTCCTAAAGCTTTATGAGCAATACATTAAACGCATTAAGAAAACAGCTCCGCCTAAGAAGAAGACAACTCACTCACTTTCAACAAAAACAAGCTGAACAACAAGTTTTGAACCAACTTAGACGATTAAATGCATTTAAATCAGCGACAAAAATTGGTTTGTATTTACATGCATTCGGGGAAATCCATACTCAGAAAATCATCGAACTTTGTTTTCAACACAAAAAACAAGTTTACCTTCCCATGATTTGCAATATGAATCAGAAACTTGTTTGGGTGAAAATTAGCGTAAACCAATATAAAAACAAACGGCTTTCACACCATCCACTAGGCATGAAAGAGCCAATGGCAAGTCGAGGCAAGCACATTTCAACATTAGATTTACTGATTATGCCATTACTTGCCTGTGACCATTTGGGTACTCGAATTGGCATGGGAGGTGGATTTTATGATCGAACACTTGCGACAGCTAAACACCATCCCTATCGCTTAGGCCTCGCCCATTCCTTCCAATATGTTGATACGCCTTTATTTCGTCAAAAGTGGGATCAACCTCTTGATGCCCTGCTCACACCAACACAACAATATCGTTTTAGCCGTTGAATCTATGAAATTTAGTTTATTTCGCTCGAATTCCGACTAATTCAGTTATTTTTTTAATATTTTCTAAGATAAAACCCTTGTAATTTTTAAAATGCACATCACTATAAAAAGCATGGCAACACCGTTGTCACTCATTAGGAGTGCTCATGTCCGAATTTATTATGAATGATGAAACTAACTTAGAGCCGCAAGTTCCGAGTGTATTACCACTTTTAGCATTACGCGATGTTGTGGTATATCCACACATGCAAATTGCGCTATTCGTGGGTCGTGAAAAATCGATCAATGCAGTGGATGTAGCTCGTAACGGTGATAATTTAGTATTTGTAGTTGCGCAAAAAGATTCGCTTACAGAAGAAATTGATCACGATAATCTCTATCAATATGGAACTGTGGCTAAAATCGTACAAGTCGTGAATCATGAAAATGATGAAAACTGCATTAAAGTACTGATTGAAGGCCTACACCGTTCAAAACTAGAACAGATTATTGACGGAGAAGAATACTTAACCGCAGAACATCATTTAAGCCCAATGACTGTTGCATTGGATCAAGAGACCCAAGAGACTCGCTTAAATGAATTACGTACCCTCTTTGCTCAATATGCTGAAGCAAAATTACGTAATGCGCGTGAACTGGTTGCCGCTGCAAATAAAATCGAAGACTTATTACAACTGATGTTCTTCGTTGCAACACGTGTGCCTTTAAACATTGAAGTCAAACAAAAGTTTTTAGAGCACGATGAGTTCGAAGAACATTTGCAAGAGTTGATGAGCTATTTGACCAATCAATCTGCTGAACAGCAAATTGAGCAGACACTGCACGACAGCGTAAAACGTCAAATGGAAAAAAATCAACGTGAATACTTTCTCAATGAAAAAATGAAAGTGATTCAGCGTGAGCTTTCCGATATGAATGGCGGCGCTGAAGATGACGTTGCTGAGATTGAAAAGCGACTTGCTGAAGAAGATTTGCCTGAACATGTGCGCAAAAAAGCTGAAGCTGAGTTTCGCAAACTCAAAGCAATGCAACCTGCTTCTAGTGAAGCCGCTGTGGTCCGTAACTATCTAGAAGTCATTTTAGATACACCTTGGAATAAAGCCAGCAAGGTCAGCATTAACTTGAGCAAAGCACAAGAAACGCTAGATGCAGATCACTACGGCTTAGATGACGTGAAAGATCGTATCGTTGAATACTTAGCGGTTCAATCTCGTGTGAAAAAACTTAAAGGCCCGATTCTTTGTTTAGTTGGTCCTCCTGGTGTAGGTAAAACTTCACTCGGTGAATCAGTGGCTAAAGCCACAGGTCGTGAATTTGTCCGTATGGCACTTGGTGGCGTACGTGATGAAGCGGAAATTCGTGGTCATCGTCGTACTTATATTGGTGCGATGCCAGGTAAAATTGTGCAATCTTTAACAAAAGTTGGTGTGAAGAACCCATTGTTCTTACTCGACGAAATCGACAAAATGGCTCAAGACTATCGTGGTGATCCTGCTTCTGCATTACTGGAAGTGCTTGATCCGTCTCAGAACAACAAGTTCAACGATCATTACTTAGATCTTGACCTTGATCTTTCAGAAGTAATGTTCATCTGTACTGCCAATAGTATGAATATTCCTGAAGCGTTACTGGATCGTATGGAAGTGATTCGTCTACCGGGTTATACCGAAGATGAAAAAGTAAATATTGCTCAACGCTACCTTGTCCCTAAAGCAATTAAGAACAATGGTCTACGAGCAAAAGAATTGACTGTTCATGAAGAAGCGATTCGTGACATCGTTCAACGCTATACGCGTGAAGCGGGTGTACGTAGTCTAGAACGTGAAGTGTCTAAAATTGCACGTAAAGTCGTGAAAGAAGCAGTGAGTAAGAAATCGAAAAACTTACAGCTTGATGTCACCTCTGAAAATCTTCCAGATTACTTGGGTCCACATAAATTTGACTTTGGTATTGCTGAAGATGAAGCGCAAGTCGGTCGTGTGAATGGTTTAGCATGGACGTCTGTCGGTGGAGAATTACTGACGATTGAAGTTGCTGCGGTTAAAGGTAAAGGCAAATTCATTACCACTGGTTCACTCGGTGATGTCATGAAAGAGTCTATTACCGCTGCCATGACTGTGGTTCGTACTCGTGCTGATGAACTTGGGATCGAAGCTTCTCGTTTTGAAGAAACTGATGTCCACGTTCACTTACCAGAAGGTGCAACACCAAAAGATGGTCCATCTGCAGGTTTGGCACTGACGACTGCACTGGTATCTGCATTTACAGATATTACGATTCGTCCTGATATTGCCATGACAGGTGAAACAAGTCTGAGTGGTCGTGCGATGCGTATCGGTGGCTTGAAAGAAAAGCTTCTTGCTGCACACCGTGGTGGGGTTAAATTGGTGTTTATCCCACAAGATAACGTACGTGATTTGGCTGAGATTCCAGATAATGTTAAAGAAGGTTTAGAAATCAAAGCTGTGAAAAGTATTGATGAAATCCTCCCTTTAGCATTGACGGATACACCGAAACCTTTGGCTAAAACCCCTATTGTTAAACCAGTAGAAGATACAAAGGCTGCACGTCACTAATCTGTGTGTGAAAAAAAGAGAGCTTCGGCTCTCTTTTTTTGTTACATAATTTGGTTGAAAAACAAACAATATCTTGCATAATGAAATAGAGTCGATAAAAACAAAAGCTAAACTTGACTTGTGAACTCATTTTTTAGTGTCATCTGAACTCCAGACAGATGACGCTTTGATCGCAGCTCATACACATTTTGAGCTGCGTTTTTTATGTTGTGGAATTAAGCATCAATAATACACCTGATAAGAACAATAAATCCATTGGAAACCACATGAATGACTCTCAGCGTTTATAATGCTCCCATATTATTTACATTTACTGTCTTATGAAAATTCGTATCGTGACGATTGGTCAAAAAATGCCAGCTTGGGTGCTGACTGGATTTGAAGATTATTTCAAACGCATTCAACCCTTTGTTCAAACTCAAGTGATTGAATTACCTATGGCGAAACGAGGGAAAAATGATTCAGAAGCTGACATCTTAAAATACTGTCAAATCGAAGGTGAAAGCATTCTAAATGCAGTTAAATCAAATGAAACCTTGATTGCTTTAGAAGTTGGTGGACGTGAACTGAGTACCGAGAAACTTGCTGACACCATGCAACAATGGATGCTCGAAGGCAATGATATCGTACTTGCCATAGGTGGTCCTGATGGACTATCCGATGCGGTGCGTAAAGCGGCTGCTTGGCACTGGTCATTATCCAAACTGACTATGCCTCATCCATTGGTTCGTATTTTACTGATTGAACAACTCTATCGCGCTATGAGTATCAATCATAACCACCCTTACCATCGAGCCTAAGCAAAAGATTGTTCTGATTTTAGAACAAACTGTTGAAGTTTAAGCGCTGTCCTTCTTGAACCTAATTTGTCACGATAATCGTGTATTTCCAGTCAGGTGCTTAATTATGAATTTGCAAACGTTACCAGGGTTATTTATCTCTCATGGTTCGCCAATGCTCGCACTTGATCCAGAACAAGTTGGTCCTGCCCTACATCGTTTACGTACAAATTTGCCCAAACCACGGGCAATTATCGTGATGTCTGCGCATTGGGAAAGCCAAGCACTCGAAGTCAGTACGTCTATCCGACCACAGACATGGCATGACTTTCGTGGTTTTCCACAAGCACTATACGAAATTCGTTATCCTGCTGCTGGAGCGCCAGAGCTAGCAGAAGAGATACTGACTCGATTTGCTGAAGCAGGAGTTGCTGCCCATGCCAACAGTACCCGTCCGCGTGATCATGGTGTCTGGATGCCGTTATTACACATGTATCCTGAAGCTGATATTCCAGTGATCGAAATTTCACTCCCTATGCACATGAATGCCGATGAGATCTATAACCTTGGACAAATTCTTGCACCTTTACGAGAACAGCAGATTTTGTTGATTGGCTCAGGCAGTATTACCCACAATCTTGCTGAACTTTCTTGGCAAACAGATGTCAATGTTCCTGCATGGGCAAGCACCTTTCGTAATGCGGTCGTCAACAAACTCACCCATCAGAACTATGATGCTGTTCTAGATTGGCCATCATTGCCCTACGTACAATGTAATCACCCTACAATTGAGCACTTTGCTCCACTCTTTTTTGCAATGGGCACAGGTCATCGTTTTAATATTGTACATAGCAGTTTTTCAATGGGTTCATTGGGAATGGATATCTATCGTTTTGATTAGTAGCGCTTGTGAAATGTCAGCCATCCGAATCATCACTTTTGAGTGATTACTCTAACAAAGTTGATTCCCATGTTGGTTAATCCATTAAAACTCCTATACTTTTATTTAAAATTACAAATCAATACATTTAATGAACTTAATACCTAAACTGCCTGCATGCTCTTTTTTTAAGAATCCTTTAAGCTTATAGCTGCTATTCCATATATGTTCTTTGAATATGAAAATCAAATATTTAATTATTGCCTTACTCCCTTTTTCTTTAATGGCGTGTCAAACAGTACAAAATGTTGCTGATCATGTAACGACCGAAATCAATACGGCTGCCGCTAAAAATCTCACTGATTATCGTTGGACTTATCAAGCATCTACAGCATCAAAACCATTGGTTTTAAACTTTAATAATAATCAACAACTTTCAATTCAAACAGGTTGTAATGGTCAAGGCGGTACTTGGAAAGTTGAAGGCAATACCATTGTCACTTCAGCACTTGTATCGACCATGATGGCGTGTGCTGATGACTTAATGAAACAAGAACATTTATCGACTGACATTTTCAGTGATAAAAAAGTACCGTTCCAATTTAGCACAACAGATAATCAAGCCATCTTGACTGTTACCGATAGTAAAGGTCAAAAACACGTATTTACGGGCGAAAAAGTGACTGATAATAATGTATTAACCAACTATACATGGTCTTATCAACCAACTGATAGCAAGAGACCAATTGTATTAAGCTTCTTGGCAAATGATCGCTTATCTGTAGATACAGGTTGTAACCGTCAAAATACGAGTTGGAAAATTGAGGGGGATTACATTGTTACTGGTGATTTAGCCTCTACATTAATGGCGTGTGAACCTGCCTTGATGAAACAAGAGCAATTTGCTGGTGATCTTTTGCAAAAACGTCAAATCACATTTGAAGTGAATACCAGCAATCTTGACCAACCAACATTAGTGTTGGCCGATGCGAAAGGTCAAAAATATAGTTTCGTTGGTAAAATGACACCTGAAGCAAAATATCAATCAGCACCTAAAACTGTTTTCCTAGAAATCTCACCTGAAACCAAATCTTGTGTAGGTGTTGCACCACAAACCTGTATGCAAATTCGTGAAATTAAATACGATGATAAAGGTATAAAGACTTACGCGGATAAAGACTGGTCACTTTACTACGGTCAAATCGAAGGTTTTGAACATAATCCAAACCAACGTGTCATCGTTCGTGTGAAACGTTTTGAAATTAAAAACCCAGCTGCTGACCAATCGAGCCTAGCAGATGTATTAGATATGGTTGTTGAACAAGAAATTGTTAAGAAACCTTAATACATTGCTATAAATAAAAACTCCGATGTAAAAAACATCGGAGTTTTTATTTATGCAGTGAAATATTAATAAATACCTTGCGCTAAGATGGCATCTGCAACTTTCACAAATCCTGCAATATTTGCTCCGTCAACATAATTTACTGTACCGTCTTCTTTAGTCCCGTATTTTAGACAATTCGCATGAATATCTTTCATAATCGCATGCAAACGTTCATCGACTTCCCCATGCGTCCAACCAAGGCGCAATGCATTTTGTGACATTTCCAACCCAGACGTTGCGACACCACCAGCATTTGAAGCCTTACCCGGCGCATAAAGAATTTTTGCAGCAATAAATTTTTCGACAGCATCTAATGTACACGGCATATTTGCGCCTTCGGCGACACAGATCACGCCATTTGCCAGCAACAACTCCGCATCTTGTTCACCTAACTCATTTTGAGTTGCACAAGGCAATGCAATATCCACTGGAATATGCCAAGGTGTCTTCCCTTCGAAATACTCAAAACCATGTTTTGAAGCAAACTCGGAGATACGCCCACGCTTAATATTTTTAAGCTCCATCACTTCGGCAAGCAACTCATCGGTAAAACCATTTTTTAAGTAAACCGTGCCATTTGAATCCGAAAGACTAACCACTTTTGCACCCAAAAACATGGCTTTTTCTGCTGCAAATTGAGCAACGTTTCCTGAACCAGAGATAGAAACCATTTTATTAGTGAAATTATCACCACGTGTTTTTAGCATTTCCTCAGCAAAATAAACCGCACCGTATCCCGTCGCTTCAGGGCGCATTAAACTTCCACCAAAAGAAATGCCTTTCCCTGTAAACACACAAGCCGTATCGTTACTTAGCTTTTTCATCATGCCAGCCATAAAACCAACTTCTCGACCACCTACACCAATATCACCTGCGGGGATATCAGTATTCGGACCTAAATGACGATATAGTTCTAACATTAAAGCTTGGCAAAAACGCATGATTTCTGCTTCAGACTTTCCTTTTGGATCAAAGTCGGAGCCGCCCTTTCCGCCACCCATGGGTAAGGTGGTTAATGCATTTTTAAAGGTTTGTTCAAAACCTAAGAATTTTAGAATTGATAAATTCACCGATGGATGAAAACGCATCCCACCTTTATATGGTCCTATAGCTGAATTGTATTGAACACGGAAGGCACGATTAACATGTGTTTGTCCCTGATCATCCATCCAAGACACTCGGAATTGAATTGCTCGCTCTGGCTCAACGAGACGCTCTAATAAGCCATATTGCGCATACCTTGGATTTTTTTCAATGAACGGCCACAAACTTAACATTACTTCTTCAACAGCTTGTAAAAATTCAGGTTGATCAGGATCTCTAGCTTTAACATAATCCAGAAAGTCATTTAAGCTATTGTATTTCAACATTCACCCCCAAGTCAGTGATTTATCTTGGTGCGAAAAATGCACCAAAATAGAATATTGCATGCATTTAATACAGATTACTATTCCCTCTTAATATTAATTTTAACATTAAATATTTTTATTATTTAAAATCAATAATTTAACTAAATAAATATTCATTATTTTTATAATAAATGTACATAAAAACAATCAAGATCCAGTTGTATTTTTCTGTGTGATCTCGATGAAGCTCACCAAACATCCATCTTTGCGCACCAAAAACAGACCATAAAAGCATCATTATTGATCAAAAATAGCTGTATTGAACAGCCCTCGAATCTGAGACTAATCGGCTATATAGTGCCTGAATGAGTTGGTTTGACTAGGATTTAGCGTACTGTGAATGGTCTACATACAATCAAGCGCTGATAAAAGAGGTATAAATGCTGAAACACTACAACTAGAAAATATTTATGTGACATAGCCTATTAGTATTCTGAATCACTCATTTTATAATAATATTTTATTTAATAAATAATAAGAACACGAATATAGGAAACTAAATCAATTAGTTTCCTATAAATTTGGGTTTAGCCTATTACAAGCATAGAATAATAATGATTATTTACGTTGCTCATTATTTTCATTTGGTTGCTTTGGAGTTGGCTGTTTTTGGTCTTGTTGTGCTAGAGGCTTAGCATTCGGCTCAGACTGTTGTTGTTGACCAGGTGATTGATTTTGCTGATTAGGTTGTTGTTTAGAATTATCTTGATTCTGAGACATGACTGTCTTTCCTTTATAATGATGTGTAGATAATTATCTAGCACTCATTCACCATAGGCGCTTAATTTAAATATTGATACCAATAAGATGTATCCAGTTGTAAGTAGAATAAAATATATTGTTTTATTTAGCTTAATAATTTAATAAGTATAGGTTTTATTAAAAATTCATATATATAAGGTTACAATCCATTTATTTTAGATAACTTCCCCAGCCATATAAAACAATTAGAACCTAATTTCCCACTTTTTTATTTTAAATCTTCAACCTTAATAACCCTTACACGACCTTCTATCTTTTTCATTTTTTATCAAAATAATCTTCTGGATAAGGGTCTTTTCCTTTTAGATTCTTTCTATATCCCATGACACTAACATGTAGACCATCTTATCAAGTAAGTTTTTTTTATAAAAATCCTGATCTTTTTGATTTTCAAAACCTAATTTTTCAAAAATAATTTCAGATAACTTGGATAATGAAGTTAATGAGTTTCCAATAGTAATATATCCAAATGCTACAATAAAACTAAGTATAAAAATCATTAATCCCCCTCCTCCTATAAAACTCATATATTCATTAATATTAAACTCCCTATCATCAACAATAACAAGAAAATTAAAAAGTATAAAAAAGAGTACAGAGAAAAATAAAAATAATAAGAAACCTGATTTTATAGTGCTTTTATAGAGGTTTTTTAATGATCGTCCCATTTCATACATCATATACAGTAATCCTGTTTTAGGATCTAAAGTTGCATAAACTAAATGCCGTCCTTGTTCTATTTCTTCGCTGATGACGAATATCAAAGATATCATTTGCTTGAAACTTTACAGTAGTAAACTGTCCAATCACTCTAATACCATCAATCTCACCCGTAAAGGTTTTTGCCTCTCTTCCTTTTGCTGCCATTATCATAATTGGAGCATTCATCGCCATACTACTACTTGCTGTTAAAGCTCCAACCATAGCTGTACCGACAGCTTGCCTTTCGATGTTTCTAAATGGGAAAACCTTAGAATCTTCAACTTTCAGATTCCTTACACGGCCTTCTATCTTTCTCATTTCTTATCAAAGTAATTCTCTGGATATGGGTCTTTTCCTTTTAGATTTTTACGGTAATGCATTACACTTCGTCTTAACTTACCATCTTCATCACTAAAATAATTATTTGCCCTAAAATCCTGATTTTTAACATCTTCAAAACCAAGTACCTCAAAGACCTGCTCTGATAACCTACACGCCTGTTTCTGATCACGTGAGAATAAAAAAGTACTTAACACAAATAAAAATGTAAATGTAAATGGAAATGGAAATAAAATAAAACCAAATATATGCATCAACCAGCTAAAACCTAAGCCATCCTCCGAAATAAACCAAGTTACCACTATTATGGTATTTCCCAATAATACAAAAAATAAAGCTACAGCTATTGCCATTTTGATAACATCAATATAACCACTTTTTAAAGAACGCCCCATTTCATTTATCATATGCAATAACCCTGTTTTGGGGTTTAAGGTTGAATAAACTAAATGTCGTCCTTGTTCTTTTTCCTCACTAATTACCCAAACCAGTTCATCACCATTCTTAAATTGCACTGTTGTAAACTGACCAATCACACGATAATCACCGACTTCACAAATAAAGGATTTAGCATCTTCTCCTTGCGCTGCCATTAGCATAATAGGAGCATTGGTCGCCAAGCTACTGCTCGCTGTTAAAGCCCCAACCATTGCTGTACCCGCTGCTTGTTTTTCGATATTTCTAAATGGATGAATTTTGGAGTCTTCGACTTTTAAATTTCGAACACAACCTTCAACCACTAACATTTTACTCATCTTAAATACTCACCATTGCTTTACCAAAAGCTTCCTCTTCATCTTCAAGAGATTTATATTTCCCAGCTTCAATCCCAAATACCGATTTTTTACACCATTTCTGCAGTTCATCTTCTGTGTAATAATAATTTCTCAAAACAATCTCAAGCACAGTCAGAGCTAATCCTACCCAGTTCAACCAAACAGCAGCACGTACCAAACCTACGTCTAATAATTTTTTTATCAATATCATTGTCTCGATTCTTTTTGTAAATGGAGTATTTTTAAGTGCAGGAATCATCGTTAACATTCCAAAACCAACCGCTACCATACCAACAGAAGGGATTAATTTTGCAAAAAGTAAAATAGCTAACCAGCCATTTTGATCACCCATAAGTTCTTTACCAAATGCAGTAGTATCTGCAATTAGACTAAATGTTGCACCACCAATAGCAAACCATGCACCATATAACCTTATTTTATTGGCTTTCTCTTGGAAACTTAAAGCATCTATACCGCCACCAGCAATATCTAAAACAACTGCTGTAGACGCTAATAATCCTGCTGTTACTTTAAATCCATTTTCCCAATTCTTATCCCCAGCAAAATTATTGGTTTGTGTCCCGAGATTCATCAGTTCAAATAAGGCAACAATACCTGATATTCTAAGAGACACACTTACTGAAGACTTACTTAAAACATCTTGGATTTTTTGTGCAGCCGTATTTTGCCCTACATTTTTCCAACGTTTTTGGATCTCAGTCGCATTCAGTTGACTACCCGCATTTGTCATTTTTAAGTCAATGTTATAGAGCAATGACCATTTCGGCACTTTATCGGTTAACAGTGAACTATGCGCATAAGCGATAAAAGAAACCCTCGAAAGTTTCTTTGCAATCAAAGGATTTGCATTATATTGCAGACTCCATTTGGCTACACTACGTGTAATCTCAGAGATCCACGGTAGTGTGCGTGCTGGATTATACCACTTCAACTCATTGATTTTATTCGTTGGATCAGCAAGCCATTGTTCCCATAACTGATCTGCACTGACAAATGCGACAATTAATCCTTTTAAACTTGTTTGTGTTTGATCCCATGTTAAGGACGTGATTTCAGGGCTTTTCGCATTATATTCATCTATCAAACTTTTTTGATTATAGGTCACAGCCCGCATATATAAATTATCGTCAGAGATTTTATCTACCCCTAACCATTTTTCCATCAATGCTTGCCCTTCATCACAGCCTGTCATACCGTACATGATTGCTAGTGCTTTTATATGAAATAATGCACCATCACCTTTTAGAACTGTTTGATCGTATACATAAAAGGCATTTAACAACTGTTTCGATTGCAGCCATTTCAAATGATCGCTTGCATAAGCTTGGGCCAGTTTACGTGCGTCATCAGTTAATGCTTTAACTTTGGTATCGAAAGCATTTTTTTCAGTCCATTTAATTTTTGTCGAATACTTCGTTTCCCAATTCAATTTCGCTTGTGCTTTGGATTGACTAATAATCTTATCTCTTACTTGTTTTTGACCTGCAGCATATTTTTTATTGTGCTGTTGTAAAAACTTTTCTTTTTCTTGTGGAGATGCCCTATCCCAAATTTCATTAACTTTACGTTGATAATCTCTCTGATCCATTGAACTAAACAGAGGTATCTTACCTTGAGCGAATATTAATTTAGTACTCAAATCAACTTGCAAATTATTGGTACTCAATTTCTGATTGATGAGTTTATTTTCTACAATAATTTTAATACTATCAATTAACTGAGATGATTGGAGTCGGTGTTCATTCGTGATGTCTTTTTCACTTTCGGCAATGTACTTTGTGAGTTTTTCAAATCGTCCATTTCTACTATCATTTAATTTAAGCGTGATTCCAATTGGATCGTATAGCGCCATACATGCAACATTATTTGGTTCTTGAGCAAACTTTTTCAAAATCTGTTCAATACGTCCTGTACCAAAGCTTTTAATATTATAAATTGAATTTTTCAGATTAGCCGCAGCCAAACAATGTTGTTGAGTTGCTCCACCACCCACAATAAACTTTTGCCATTTGCCTTCAGCTACAAATTTCTCGGCATTTTTTTCATACTCTTTTAGTTTTAACTTACTCATCGGATCATGGGTATGGATAATATAAGCAACTTTAGCTTCATCTTTCGGGTTACTTTCTATAGTAATCAAAGATGAATTAACACTATGCCCCGCGCCTTTACAAGCAAACTCAGGAACACTTTTAGGTGCGACTTTTCCAACAGGAAAATATGATAAATGCCCCTTCGGCGTGACCAAATAGCCAGCCCACTCTAAAGACCTTGATGTGCAATATATCCTGCAACTAAAAGCAATAATCCCAAACCTGATGACATGAAAACAACATACTGAAAAATAAAGTAAAATCTATATCTACCAAGCAATTCAACTAACTGTCTCTTATCTAACTGGTAATAAAACTCTTTGCCATACAACTTTTTAAAAGATTTATTATATTTAATATTTAATACTTCTCTCCAAAAGGTAGTTGGGAGAAAACTAAGGGCAATAAAATCAAAAGGTTCTAAAGGACTACTATATTTTTTCTCATTATTAAATATGATCTTACAAATACCCCTTAAATTAATATTCAAATATATATAAAAAACCAAATACATAAATATAGAAAAAAAAATAAATACAAAACCAAAAGCAAACAAAGCAAATATATGATCCGAAACCAATAAGTTTATAATTTTATTCATTTATATTTTCCACTTTATCATGGCTTTGTTGCACAAACCTATCTGTAAAGGCTTTTTCAGCAATATAATTTTCAAATGAAGAAGCCTACACACAAAATCTACCGCACAACCAATTG
>NZ_JAKZGL010000023.1 GCF_022549355.1 Acinetobacter sp. NIPH 2699 | reverse complement strand
TAGCTGCTCATCTTGCGCTCGTACCTTGCGAAGCAATGCTTTAAGTTTGTTTTATCTTTTTCGCATTCACAGCATAGCTGCTCATCTTGCGCTCGGACAAAGCGTTGCTTTGTTTTATCCTCGCTCAGGTGCTGAAAAGCACCTTTTTTATTGGAAAAATTTTAGCAAAGGATGAGCAAAGTTGCACAAAAATACGACATAAATAAGCAATCTACTACAGACACCACGCGTTTGATCTAGCAGGATAAAAATAAATCGCTTTATGAAACAAGGAGAAAAATAATGTGGACGCTGATTGTAGCAATTGTCGTAGGTTTCTTTGCAGGTTTAATCGCAAGAGCCTTACACCCGGGTGACGATAAAGCAGGTTTTATTGTCACGACATTACTCGGTATCGCAGGTTCTTTATTTGCAACGTATGCAGGTCGATTACTTGGCTTATATGCTGAAAACTCAGCAGCAGGTTTCATTGCTTCAGTGATTGGTGCTGTGATTATTTTATTTATCTATAACTTAGTAACGAAAAAAAGCTAACCCGATTTAAGTGCTCCCAATTCATGTTAGATCATGAATTGGGAGACATTTTATTCAAGTCCGAGTTCTTTCCAAATCATTTGAATCTCTTCAGCACTTCGTCCACCCACCATTTTTAAACCATTGCCAAAGATCATGGTTGGTGTCCCATTCACAGCTAATTTTCGTCCTAATTCCAAGTTTCGATCAATCGGATTGGCGCAGCTTTTTGCTTTGGGTTGCACATTTTTTTGCAACAGCTTTTTCCATGCATACGCTGGGTTTGCATCACACCAAACTTGTTTCGAAACAGCAAGAGATTGCGGTTTTAAAGCATAGATAAAGGTATAAATCGTCACATCATTGAGCTTGTCTAATTCAGCTTCTAATTGCTTACAGTACGGACAGTTTGGATCTGAAAAAATAGCGAGCTGACGTTTGCCACTGCCTTTTACTGTTTTGATCGCATCCTGTAAGGGAAGTTGTTTCCAATCGATAGAATTCTGTTTAAGGACCAAATCTTTGGTGAGATTTTTTTGATCCTTTAAGCGCACCATCGACCCAACAAACATGTGTTGCGCATTTTCATCCAAATAAATAATTTGGTTATCCAAACTTGCACTGTATAAACCTGCCATTTCAGTGGCTTGAATATTGGTCACTTGGATATTGGGATAATTTTTATTTAAATTACTTTTTAGCGTTTCCACATTGGCTAAGCTCAGTGCAGAAACACAACTGAGTAAGGAGAAAATCCCAATTTTTTTTAACATGACTCAAGCTCAATTTAACAATCAACGACTATTGTAATGAGTCTCAGCGAAGCAAACAGCGTTGCTTACTGAGTCACAACTAAAATCCCCATGCAGTTGATGTTTCACGTGGAACGTTAAAGCGCATTAAGATGAAATTGGCGATTACGATTTTAATCTAGCACATATCCATTTTGTTTATTTTACGAATAAAATCAATCACCTACTTCCCAATGCAAAACGAACCAAAAATCTTACCCAATAAATCATCGGCACTGAAATCACCCGTGATTTCGCCAAGAGCATTTTGTGCTAGACGTAATGACTCTGCCACCAACTCACCCGCATTAAACACTACCAGTTGCTCACGCGCCTCAGCCAAATAGCGCTGAGTGCGCTTCATTGCGTCTAAATGGCGTGTTCGAGCAATAAAGGTGTCTTCTTCAGGCTGAAAGCCTGCGTGCGCTGTGATCGCATCTATGAGTGCCTGAACACCCATCTCTTGCTTAGCAGAAACACGAATATGACGGAATCCTTGATAATCGCTCAACTCTGCGATTTGACGCGTTAGGTCACATTTATTCCCGATTAAAAGTAATCGTTTCGGCTCAAGATGATCAGCGAAATATTCTTGTGCCAATTGCAATGGCTCATCAGCTTGATTGAGGTCATACACCAACAATAATAGATCCGCTTGCTCAATCTCTTTGATGGCACGGCGAATGCCTTCTTGCTCAACAATATCACCTGTTTCACGTAGACCAGCGGTATCGGTCAAGGTGATCGGCAAACCATTCAAGCTAATTTTTTCATGTAACACATCACGGGTGGTTCCTGCGATATCCGTCACAATGGCACGTTCATGTCCCGCCAAAGCGTTCAATAAGCTCGATTTACCTGCATTCGGCTTACCTGCAATCACCACCTGCAAACCTTCACGTAACAACTGTCCTTGACGTGCGGATTGTTGTACCGCTTGAACAGAAGTCTGTACATCATCCAGCAAAGCTAAAATCTTGCCATCCGCAAGGAAATCAATTTCTTCTTCTGGAAAATCAATCGCGGCCTCGACATGTAAACGCAAATGAATCAGTTTTTCTAAAACTGTATTAATTTTGGTCGAAAAGGCACCTTGTAGTGATCGTACAGCAGAACGCGCTGCGGCTTGAGACGTAGCATCAATCAGATCGGCAATCGCTTCTGCTTGAACCAAATCCATTTTGCCATTTTCAAAAGCCCGCATCGAAAATTCACCTGCTTTGGCTGCAATTGCACCCAAATCAAGCAAACGCGCCAATAACGCATTCTGAATCACAGGCCCACCATGACCCTGTATTTCCACCACATCTTCACCCGTAAAGGAGTGAGGATTCGGGAAACATAGAATGATACCTTCATCCATCACTGAAGCATCTGCATCATAAAACTTGCGAAAGCCAGCCACTCGTGCAGCTGGTAAGCTTTTTTGCGTGAGTTGTTCTGCAATCACATAGGCCTGAGGACCAGAGAGACGAATCACCCCCACACCACCACGACCTAAAGGTGTGGCTATCGCAGCAATTGTGGTTTGATGTTGCATATTATTCATCTCAAAAGCTCACCTAAAAAACGCAAATAATAGCCAAAGAAAAATCCGCCTAAGATTACCATCTTAAGCGGATTTATTCAGTAAAAGTTCGAGATTAAGACGTTGGCTCAACCTTGTTGAGACGAGCTTTCTCTACGCTTTTATTGATAAACGACTGTTGTAGGATCGTAATACTGTTGTTGACGATCCAGTACAGCACTAAACCTGCTGGGAAGAACAACATGAATACCGTAAACATGATTGGCATGATACGGAATACTTTTGCCTGCATTGGATCAGTCGGTTGTGGGTTTAACATTTGCTGCACATACATGGTTACACCCATGATCAACGGCAAAATAAACCAAGGATCCATCGCAGATAAATCTTGAATCCAAGCCAACCATGGTGCATGACGAAGTTCAACCGACTCCATCAATACCCAGTACAAGGCTAAGAAAATTGGCATTTGTAGCAATAACGGCAAACATCCAGACAATGGGTTCACTTGCTCACGCTTATACAACGCCATCATTTCTTGCGAAAAACGCATACGATCTTCGCCAAACTCTTCTTTCATGCGTTGCATTTCAGGTGCAATCACACGCATTTTCGCCATTGAGCGATAACTTTTCGAAGAAAGTGGCCATAAAATCAATTTCACCAAGATCGTCAATAAGATAATTGACCAACCCCAGTTACCCACGATGTTATGGAAGAATTGTAAGCCCAAGAACAATAATTTGGCAATTGGCCATAACCAACCATAATCCACAGTTTGGTTTAAACCAACAGCAAGATCTTTCAACTCAGATTGAATTTTTGGACCAGAATAGAATTTAGCGTCCACTTCCATTGATGTACCTGCAGGTACATTAATCACAGGAGAGGTGAAACCAATAATATTCATTTTATCAGCAGACTGACGTGATTCTAGCTTAGCAACATAAGGTTGACCGTCGGCTTGTGTCAGTTTTAAATGACCGGGAATCCAAGCACTGACAAAATAGTGTTGCACGATAGCAACCCAAGCATCTTTCGCATCAAGACTCAATTTCTCATCAGAGAAATTAGCAAACTTTAACTTATTATAATTTGCTTCTGGTGTACCCCATGCGCCACCCAAGAAGGTTCCTAAAGTGAAAATACCTTGGTCAGTTTTGCCTGGATCATCAGAATTATCACGCTTTAATTGACCAAACATCTGACCTTGCCAGTTTTGCTGACTGCGGTTGATGACTTGGTGTTTAACCGTAATCGGATAATCATCTTGGCTAAACGTGAAGGTCTTAATTACTTCAACGCCTTCAGGTGTTTTAAAGACCAATGGAACCGTCAATACCTGACTTGTTTCACCGTCTTTCGTCGCCACGCTTTTCGCATCTGCCAAGGTATATGTTGTTTTTTCAACATCATACATTGGACGACCGCTACGGCTACTGTCTGGTCCGTTTAAACCAATTAAACCAGATTGAGCGACGTAAGTACGGTTCGCATCATTTTCAAGCATCACAAACGGCTGATCACCGTTTTTGCTTTGGTCGTGGCTTAATAGCTCAATACGAACAATATCACCACCTTTCGGATTGATCCAAAGATGGTAGAGGTCGGTCTGTACTGAAATCAGTTGCTGACTCACAGAAGTGTTTTCTGTGGCTTGTGATGCAGTCACATTTGCTTGTGGCAAGTCTGAAGCCGCAGTTGCATTTTGGGCATTTGGCAAATCTGCAGATACGTCATGCGTGGTGACAACAGCCGCTTGTTGTTGCGGTGCTGTTACAGCATGACCATAATCTTTTTGCCAAGCCAAAATAAGCAAATATGCGGTAACAAACATGGCTCCAAGAATTGCAAATCTGGCCCATTGTTGCATATCTAATATCCCAAATGATTAGAGAAATTTTGCTTAAATAAACGATCACGAAAGGGTACAGCAACGTGATGCATTTGAGAATCTATTTGATGAAACGAAATGAAACGAAGTGCTTTGCGCGGCACGGGATCATAGCCTGAACCACCCCAAGGATGACAACGGCAAACTCGCTTGGTTGATAGCCACACACCTTTTGCCGCGCCATGGGTCTGCAAGGCTTCAATTGCATATTGAGAGCAAGTTGGAATATAGCGGCAACGCGGCCCCAATAATGGACTAATTGCGATTTGGTAGCATCTTATCAACCAATGCAGTAAACGTACCATTGGAGATCTCTAATTTTGGAGGGGTGTTACAACAACTTTGGAATGCTTTTTAGCTAAACGCTGTAATTTTTGCCAAGCTAAATCTAATTGTTGATGTAATTCTTGATTTGAGATTGCTTCTATACCCACTTTAGGCATCACCACAATATCAATATCAGCATTAAATTGCGCTTGATGTAAACGAAAGCTCTCCCGAGCAAGGCGTTTTATTCTATTTCGTTCATGTGCACGACGTACCTTTTTTTTAGCAACGACAATACCCAAACGGCTGTTTGGCTGTTCGGTTAATTTTGCTAAAAAAAGGAAATGGGGCTGATGCACTTTAAAAAGCGCACCATCAAACACACTTTTATAATCTGCAGCACAACGAATACGAGATTCAGTGCTAAAACTGTAAAGTGACATCACCCAAATCTGGTCAGCTTAACAGTATTAAACAGTTAAGCTATGACGACCTTTTGCACGACGACGAGCTAAAACTTGACGACCAGCTTTAGTTGCCATACGAGCACGGAAACCATGAACACGCTTACGCTTTAATTCAGATGGTTGGAAAGTACGTTTCATATTGAAACTCCCAAAAATGATCTTTCTGTAAAGGTCCGCGATTTTATGGCGCAATGCTTCCGCTGTCAATCAAAAACCTAAAACTTTACATATTGTTTGTTTGGTTTGAGATGAAGTGAACGATTCTAATTTAGACAAAATAATTGAAAACAAAAAACATACACAAGCTATCTATTTAAATTATATCAGGATTGCGTTATATTCACAGCTTATCGACAAGCTTATACACACTCCTTGAGCTGTTTTAAATTTAATCCTTGGATTTTGAATTTAAATTTCGATATGCTCAGTTATCCACATTCGGTGTGCTCCTTATAAGTAAATTCAAATTTAAAATTTAAGTTTATTATTATTAGTCAGGCTTTTTTCTGTGGAAAGTCGAATATTTTTTAAAATAAACATGCAGTTACTTTGTGGATAACCGTGTTTCTATTGGTTTTATAGATTGTGGATAAGTTTGGGTTTAAAACTATCCACAGGATGTGCTAAAAGTTATACACAACAGGTTTAAATTTGAATTTAATTCACGAATGCTTTTTTTTTCAGCGAAACTCGCCTGAATGTGCCTGACAGATGTGGATAACTTGGTTAGAATGGCGACCCCTTTGAAAAGAGAAGGGGGCTGGTTTTTTGTTTTTTAAATTTAAAATGGATATATAGGGGATGCACATGCTCTGGACGGACTGCTTAACTCGCTTGCGACAAGAGCTATCTGATAACGTCTTTGCGATGTGGATTCGTCCCTTGGTTGCTGAAGAAGTTGATGATGTGATGCGTTTATATGCGCCGAACCCTTATTGGACGCGTTATATTCAGGATAATCATTTAGAGCTGATTTCAATACTGGCAGAACAATTGTCTGAAGGACGGATACGTCAGGTCGAAATTTTGGTCGATTCGCGTCCAGGCACCATTTTGTCTTCGAGTGAACAACCTGCAACCACCACTGCGGCATTAAGTAGCCAAACCACACCTATTAAAATCAAGAAAGAGTCTGATTTAGGAGCATCCAGCCAAAATCCAACCAAAATACCCAAGAAAAGACAGTTAAATCCGTTATTTAGCTTCTCTCTATTTGTTGAGGGACGTTCTAACCAAATGGCGGCAGAAACCTGTCGTAAAGTCCTCACGCAATTAGGCGCTTCACAACACAATCCTCTATTTTTGTATGGTCCAACAGGTTTGGGTAAAACGCATTTGATGCAAGCTGTTGGAAATGCATTATTACAAGCAAAACCGAATGCGCGTGTGATGTACATGACCTCTGAAAGTTTTGTGCAAGATTTTGTGAGTTCTTTGCAAAAAGGCAAAGTTGAAGAGTTTAAGAAAAATTGTCGTTCTTTGGATTTATTGTTGGTCGATGATATTCATTTATTGGCAGGTAAAGAAGCAAGTTTGGTTGAATTCTTCTATACCTTCAATGCCTTACTTGATGAGTCAAAACAAATTATTTTGACTTCTGATCGTTATCCCAAAGAGTTAACTGAGTTGGATCCTCGTTTGGTTTCTCGTTTTTCTTGGGGTTTATCGGTGGGAGTTGAGCCGCCTGATATTGAAACACGTATCGAAATTCTGCTGAAAAAAGCTGAAAATAGTGGTGTGGATTTACCGCGAAACTGTGCTTTATTTATTGCTCAACAGGTCGTTGCCAACGTGCGTGAGCTGGAAGGTGCGCTGAATAAAGTGGTGGCCATTTCACGTTTTAAAGGCACTGTAATTGATTTAGATGTGGTGCGTGAATCGTTAAAAGATGTATTGGCGATTCGGGCACGAACCATTAGTGTTGAAAATATCCAACGCGTGGTGAGTGAGTATTTCCGCATTCCATTAAAAGAATTGGTCGGACCAAAACGGACGCGTATTTATGCACGCCCACGACAATTGGCGATGGGCTTAGCACGTGAACTGACAGGCGATAGTTTTCCTGAAATTGGGATGGCTTTCGGTGGTCGTGATCATAGTACCGTGATGCATGCATGTGAAAAAGTCACCAGCTTGCGTCAAGAAGACCCCATTTTTAATGAAGACTATAAAAATTTAATGCGTCTATTACAAAGTTAATCGAGGGTTTAATGACAATAGACCCTACTTTCAGAGTTGCAAACTGCTTTTAAGTGCAGCATAGTACACTGCTAACATTCATATCGGCTTCTGTTGTAAGAGGAATAAAATCGTGCGTTTGAAAATCGCTAAAGAAAGTTTACTCAATGTTTTATCACATGTGGTAGGAGCTGTTGAACGCCGTCATACCTTGAATATTCTTTCAAATGTCAAAATTCAAACCACGCAACAGGCCTTAACCATTATCGGTTCAGATTTAGAAGTTGAATTGGTGGCGAGTACTACACTAGCGGAAGGGGCATGTTTAGAAGCAGGTGAAACGACTGTTCCTGCACGTAAACTGGTCGAGATTTGTAAATCACTTCCGACCGCAGCACTGATTGATTTGCAAATTACAGAAGACCAACGTTGTATTTTAAAATCGGGCAATAGTCGTTTTGTTTTGGGAACGCTTCCTGCTGAAGATTATCCATTACTCACCACTGAAAATAGTCAAGGCACGCAAGTACAAGTTACTCAACGCGAATTAAAACGTCTTTTTGAAAAAACAGCCTTTGCGATGGCGGTGCAAGATGTTCGTTTTTATCTCACAGGAACTTTGCTTGAAATTGATCAAAATCAATTACGTACCGTGACAACAGATGGACATCGTTTAGCTTTGTGTGAAGTGTTAGCCTCTTCAACTGCATCTGCACCTATTCAGGCGATTGTGCCGCGTAAAGCGGTCGGTGAATTGCAACGTTTACTCAGTATTGAAGATGAACAACTGACCTTGTTGATTGGTCGTGAATTGTTAAATGTCACCATTAATACGCCGAGTCGAGATAAAGAACAGGGTGATATTATTGTTCGTTTTACCACCAAGTTAATTGATGGTAAGTTCCCAGATTATCGCCGTGTGATTCCTCGTGGTGGCGACAAACATGTATTTATTGGACAAGATGTATTTAAACAATCGTTGCAACGCGTCGCGATCTTAAGTAATGAAAAATTACGTGGTGTGTTCTTGAACTTTCATCAAGATTCATTACAGTTACGTGCCAATAACCCTGAACAAGATGAAGCGGTCGAAGATATTGCCATTCAATATCAGGATACGCCTTTGGAAATGTCATTTAATGCGCAATATATTCTAGAAGTTCTCAGTGTGCTGGATGGTGATGATGTCAAGATCACGATGACTGAAGCGAATCAGTCTGTTCTGGTACAAGATCCAGCACATCCAGATCAAACTTATGTTGTCATGCCAATGCGAGTTTAATTTGCATTGATTGTTTGAGTTCTAAATCATGCAAATCACGCGTTTACATATCGAACGTGTACGTAATTTAAAAGCGGTTGCACTGAATGAGTTGCAACCGTTTAATATTTTTTACGGAGCAAATGGTTCTGGAAAAACCTCTATTTTAGAGGCAATTCATTTATTGGCGACAGGCCGTTCATTTCGTACCCACATTCCCAAACACTATATTCAGTATGAAGCAGCTGACTCAATTGTATTTGCTCAATCAATCAATGAGCGTATTGGGATGCAAAAGCTGGCTTCGGGCGAGCAACTGATTAAAGTCAATGGCGATACCATTGCCACGCAAGGGCAGTTGGCGAAACTATTGCCTTTACAGCATATTGATCCTCAAAGTACCGATATTATTGACCATGGTGCGAAGCCAAGACGGCAGTTGTTAGATTGGTTGATGTTCCACGTGGAACCCGAATTTTATTTTGCATGGCAGTATTACTCACGCGCATTAAAACAGCGGAATAGCTTACTAAAAACACGGCGTAATTTGACTTTGGCTGATTTAGAGCCATGGAATAAAATGCTCAGCGATTACGGGGAGATTTTGCACTCACAACGTGTCGGTATTGTTGAGCAATGGAATCAATTTTTTAAAGATGACCTTCAGCAACTTTTGCCAGATATTCAGATCGAGCTTGAGTACAATGCTGGTTTTCATACAGAGCAAGGTTTGCTGCAAGACTTGGTTTCTCAACATCAAAGAGACCTCGAGCGACGCTATACGGAGTATGGTCCACATCGTGCAGATTTACGCTTAAAAACGGGAGGCGATGCCTTGCGCAGCGATGCTGCTCATGTGTTGTCTCGCGGACAAAAAAAGTTGTTAATCATGGCATTAAAACTGTCACAAATTGCAATGCTACATGCGAGTAATAAGGAAACTGTGGTATTATTAGATGATCTGACAGCAGAGTTAGATTTAGCTGCACAACAACGTTTAATTGAGCGATTGAGTCAGTTGGGGAGTCAGGTTTTTATGACCACCTTAGACCATACGTCGGTATTAAAACACTTACATGATTTGTCGATTTCTTTTCAATTGTTCCATGTTGTTCACGGTCAAGTCAGTCTTGCTGCGCCATAAATTTATTTCCTCATCTTTTTTTGATAGATCAATTTTTACTAGGGAGTAACCATGAGTTCAGAGTCTCAATCCGTCTCTCAAACAGAACAAACAAATGAAAAGGCTTATGATTCCTCTAGTATCAAAGTATTACGTGGATTAGACGCAGTTCGTAAACGTCCTGGTATGTATATCGGTGATACTGATGATGGCACTGGTTTACACCACATGGTATTTGAGGTGGTTGATAATGCCATCGATGAAGCTTTAGCTGGACATTGTGATGAAATTTTAGTCACGATTCACGAAGATGAATCGGTGAGCGTAGCGGATAATGGCCGTGGTATTCCAACTGACATTCACCCAGAAGAAGGGGTGTCTGCTGCGGAAGTGATTCTAACCATCCTCCATGCTGGAGGTAAATTCGATGACAATAGCTATAAAGTGTCGGGTGGTTTGCATGGTGTTGGTGTATCGGTGGTGAATGCCTTATCGAAGAAACTGCATTTAACCATTCATCGTGCAGGACAAACCCATGAACAGGAATATGCGCATGGTGATCCACAATATCCATTAAAAGTCGTGGGTGAAACGGATAAGTCAGGTACTGTCGTACGTTTTTGGCCAAGCGAGCTTACTTTTACTCAAACTGTATTTAGCGTTGAAATTTTAGCGCGTCGTTTAAGAGAGTTGTCTTTCTTAAATGCTGGTGTGCGTATCGTACTGCGTGATGAGCGGGTCAATCTTGAGTACATCTACGATTATGAAGGCGGCTTATCTGAGTTTGTTAAATATATCAATGAAGGTAAAACCCATTTAAATGATATTTTCCACTTTACCACCGATGCTGAAAATGGAATCGGGGTAGAAGTTGCGTTGCAATGGAACGATAGCTATCAAGAAAATGTCCGTTGTTTTACCAACAATATTCCACAAAAGGATGGGGGTTCCCACCTTGCAGGTTTCCGTGCAGCATTAACCCGTGGCTTAAACAGCTATATGGATAGTGAAAACCTACTGAAAAAAGAAAAAGTTGCTGTGACTGGTGATGATGCACGTGAAGGCTTAACTGCGATTATTTCAGTCAAAGTCCCTGATCCAAAATTCTCTTCGCAAACCAAAGAGAAATTAGTTTCAAGCGAAGTTAAACCTGCTGTTGAACAAGCAATGAGTAAGGCTTTCTCTGCTTATTTGCTCGAAAACCCTCAAGCGGCTAAATCGATTGCAGGTAAGATTATTGATGCTGCACGTGCGCGTGATGCTGCACGTAAAGCTCGTGAAATGACACGTCGTAAGAGTGCATTGGATATTGCAGGTTTGCCAGGTAAGTTGGCAGATTGTCAGGAAAAAGATCCTGCACTTTCTGAACTGTACTTGGTCGAGGGTGACTCTGCGGGCGGTAGTGCCAAGCAAGGTCGTAACCGTAAAATGCAAGCCATCTTACCGTTAAAAGGTAAAATCCTAAATGTTGAGCGTGCGCGTTTTGACAAGATGATTTCGAGTCAGGAAGTCGGTACCTTGATCACTGCTTTGGGCTGCGGTATTGGTCGTGAAGAATATAATCCAGACAAGTTACGCTATCATAAAATCATTATTATGACCGATGCGGACGTGGATGGTTCACATATCCGTACTTTGCTGCTGACCTTCTTCTTCCGTCAAATGCCAGAGCTGGTTGAACGTGGTTATATTTATATTGCGCAACCGCCGTTGTATAAGTTGAAAAAAGGTAAGCATGAGCAGTACATGAAAGACAATGATGCATTGGAAACCTTCTTGATTTCCAATGCAATTGATGAACTTTCATTACATGTCAGCGCAGATGCACCTGCCATCACAGGCCAAGCATTGGCAAGCGTGATTGCTGATTATCAAGTTTCGCAAAAAAGTTTGCAGCGTTTAACGCAGCGTTATCCTGCAAGTTTATTGGATGCTTTGCTTGAGTTAGATGCTTTTAAAATTGATCACAATCATGAACGTGAATATGTTGAAGCATGGGCAGAGCAATTACGTGGCGCGATTGAAAAATTGCAACCAAGTTTACGTCCTGAAATTACGCTAGAAGCGTTTGATCGTGAAAATGCGCAAGGTGAAAAATCAGCACATTATTGGCCGCGTGTAACGGTTTATGTGCATAACTTACCGACTGCGTATTTACTGGATGCTGGTCTGTTAAATTCTGCTGAATATGCGCGTTTGCTTAAAAACTCGAAGAGCTGGTTTACCTTGCTTGAAGAGGGTGCTTTCTTACAAAAAGGTGAGCGTCGTATTCAGGTCAATACATTCCACCAAGTCTGGCAGCATATTTTACAAGACTCACGTCGTGGCATGATGATCCAACGCTATAAAGGGTTGGGTGAGATGAATGCTGAACAGCTTTGGGAAACCACCATGGATCCTGAAAACCGTCACATGCTGCAAGTGACTATTGATGATATGATTGAAGCAGATCGTATGTTCTCTTGCTTAATGGGTGATGACGTAGAACCACGTCGTGCATTCATTGAGGAAAACGCACTGAATGCAGATATTGATGCTTAACGGATCCTAATCATTTGATTATGATCTAGCTCAATTTTCATGATTTGAATGATAAACTTGAATTAAAAAGGCGATGCCAATCTTGGCATCGCCTTTTTAATTCATCTATGTTTCACGTGGAACGTAGAATATCGTTTGGGATCAGCTCTCGACCAAATCACTGACTTGGATAATGGCGTGACCAAATAAATAGCCCGCGGTGACCAATACACTGATCCACAGCAACGCACCTAAAATATTATAGATGACAAAGTGGGTGTAATTCATATTGCTTGAACCTGCCGCTAAAGGCGCAAATGAACGCGCAAAGGGAATGAAGCGAGCAAGCAAAATGGTTTTTCCGCCATGTTTTAAGAAGAAGGTATTGGTTTTTTGTAGATAGCTTTGCTTAATAAAACGTGATTCGGTATTGAAGATACGATCACCAAAGTGACGACCAATATGATAATTCACCATATAACCCAGTGCAGCGGCGAAAAAGAGTAAGCTGATCATATAGCCGAGATGCATGATCTCAACCACAGAGCACAACGCACCGACGGCAAGTAATAAGCTATCCCCAGGTAAAAAGAACATAAAAACGAAAGCAGTTTCAGAAAAAATAATCAGAAATAGAATAGCGTAAATCCATAAACCATATTCTTGAACTAAAATAGGCAGGAAGTGTTCGAAATTAAAAATAAAATCTAAAGAATTCATTCAGTTTGTGTTGTCCCAAATAGCGCACTCACCAGATTGGAGTACAAAAAATATTAAATGAATCTAACCCTCAGGATCCATTTGCAAGAGATAACTTTACAATAATGGGGGATTGAGTATATCGAGCCTGAAGCCAAAGCTCAATTTTTTGAAAATATTCCAATAGCTACTTTAGCCGAGCTTATTGAAAAAATCATGACACTTTTAATAATTTTACTAAACTTATGAGTTGCTTATGTGATTTAAAAAAACATTTTTCAGAGCTATGCTATTTTCATGAGTGACAGAACAATGATGTATCGCTATATGCTCTACTATTAGAGCGTATAGCGATCTTCTCGTATTAATCTACAAAAGCGCTTTCTAGCTCTTCTAATTCCATCATGAGCGTTAACAGTTGTTCCTCATGTAGCTCAAGTTTGGCCTTCAGTTCATTTTGTTCATTCATCAACTTGATGAGGTCATCTTTACGATTTGCTTCGTAAAGTGCAGTATCCGCCAATAAGCTCTCAATTTCGGCTAAACGTGGCTGAACTTTCTCAATTTGTCCCTCAATTTTCTCAATATTTTTACGGATTGGTCGAGTGAGTTCACGGTGGCGTGCCGCTGCTTTACGTTGTGCTTCTTTATCTAGTTTTACCGATACGGGTGACGTGGTTGAGGTTTGCTGTGAAGCATTTTGAGCATTGATTTGTTGCTGACGCGCTTCACGTAACCATTTGGCATAGTCTTGCATATCACCATCAAACTCAGTGCATTGACCTGCATGAACCAACAGTAATTCGTCGCAAACGCTGGAAATCAATTGACGCTCATGCGATACCAACACCACTGCACCATCAAAGTCTTGTAATGCCATACTGAGGGCATGCCGCATATCTAAATCTAAATGGTTGGTTGGCTCATCCAGAATCAGTACATTTGGGCGCTGCCAAACAATCAATGCCAACGCCAAACGCGCACGCTCACCGCCTGAAAAACTTTCACACGGTGTGTCCATCCGTTCGCCACTAAAGCCAAAACTGCCGAGAAATGAACGTAGCGATGCTTCACTGATTTTTCTATCTGCAATACGTGCCAATTGCAGCATTGGACTGGCAGTGGCATCCAAGGCATCCATTTGATGCTGTGCAAAATAACCAATATTCAGCAGTTCAGATGCTTTCATTTCACCTGATAGCAGTGGTAAGTCACCCACCAAAGTTTTAATCAGCGTGGATTTACCCGCACCGTTCATACCCAATAAACCAATCCGTGACGTTGGGGTAATTTGCAGACGGATTTTCTCAGCAATCATTTTATCGCCGTAACCAATGCGCGCGGCATCTAAACTGAGTAAGGGTGAACTCATTTTGGTGGGTTCACGGAAACTAAAGGTAAAAGGCGTATCAACATGCGCAGGTGCGAGCTGCTGCATTCGTTCGAGTTGTTTAATCCGACTTTGCGCTTGACGTGCTTTGGTCGCTTGGGCTTTAAAACGGTCAATATATTTTTGTAAATGCGCTCGAGTTTCCTGTTGTTTCTCAAATGCTTGTTGCTGTTGTGCCAAGCGTTCACTGCGTGTGGTTTCAAAGGTTGAATAATTGCCTGTATACAGCGTCAATTCCTGATTTTCGATATGCAAAATATGATCGGTAATTGCATCCAAGAAATCACGGTCATGTGAAATCAGTACCAACGTACCTTCATAGGCTTTTAACCAGTCTTCTAACCATAAAATCGCATCTAAATCCAAATGGTTGGTCGGTTCATCTAGCAAGAGTAAATCCGAACGGCTCATCAAGGTGCGTGCCAAATTTAAACGCATCCGCCATCCACCCGAAAAACTAGAGACATTTAAACGCAGTTGATGATCTAAAAAACCTAAACCTGCCATTAGCTGTGCTGCTTTAGCGGGTGCAGTATAGCCATGAATTTCATCAAAACGACCATGTAGTTGCGCTAACTCATCATTGCTGAGTTGATCGGGCTGGGCTAATTTTTCTTGTATTCCCCAAAACTCTTCATCACCTGAAAGCACAAAATCAATCGCTGCCATTTCTAAGGCTTTAATTTCTTGTGCCATATGTGCCACAGTCCAAACAGCCGGACGGGTCAGATTGCCTTCATCTGCTACTAGACCGCCAAGCAAGGCGGTAAACAATGTTGATTTACCTGCTCCATTTACACCTGTCAGACCAATCTTCCAGCCTGGATGAAGCTGCATTGACGCTTTTTGAAAGAGGACTCGCCCACCACGGCGTAATGAAACTTGGTCAAATTGGATCATGAGCATGCAAAATAGCGATAGATTGCTGCATTTTAAGGTGATCAGGCGTGAATGCAAATTTTATCTTGTAGATTAGGGGCTGTTGGCATTTTAGATAGACCTAATGCAGCCTTCGAAATGTGATGAATATTATCAAAACTGATAAGAACCCGATGTATGTATATAAAAGTACTATGATTTTGATCAAAATTTGACTATATTTATTCAGTGCTGATGGAAAAATATGCAAAATAGTAAATAAGGGAAAACAAGATGAAAAAAGGATTTTGGGCATTGAGTGCCGCGACTCTATTCGTCATGAGTACTCAAGTGCAAGCAAAACAAAAAGTTTGTGTGTTCGACTTATTGGGGCGTGCGGGAGAGTCATATAAGCTGATTGAGGAGTGGCGACTTTCTGCTCAAACTTGGCAGGGGGATGTCGAGCTTATTCCATATCAGGATGAGGAAAGGGCCGAACGTGATTTTGATGCTGGCAAGTGTGATGGTGTATACATGACCTCTATGCGAGCGCGAAAATACAATAAATTTGCAGGTTCAATTGATGCTGTTGGTGCTGTAACCAGTAATGCCATTGCTCAAAAAGCGATTTCTTTTGTTCTCGATAAACGTAATCGGCAGCGCTTAGTTGCAACGGTCAATGGCGAAAAATTTGAGGTTGCGGGTATCATTCAAGTGGGGCTAGCTTATATTTTTGTGCGCGATAAAAATATAAATACAATTGAAAAAGCCAAAGGCAAAAAATTTGCCTATTTACATTATGATCAGGCGCAAAAAACCATTGTCGAAAGTATGAGCCTTATTGCTGTGCCTTCTAATATTTCAGATTTTGCCCAGAAATTTAATCGTGGTCAGGTTGATGTGATTGCAGCCCCTGCTTATGCCTATAAACCATTAGAGATTAATAAAGGTTTGGCCAATGGTGCATTATTTAATTTCCCTGTGGTGAATATTACTGGTGATTTAATCATTCGCCCTGAAAAATTCCCGACCGCTTTTGCTGCCCAATCTCGACAGTGGTTTGTGAAGAAATTACCAAGTAACTTTGCAATGGTGCAACGCCTAGAAGCAGGGATGGATGCCACAAAAATTACTTTATCGAATGACGACAAGGTGCGGTATCAGAAAATGTTACGTGATGGTCGTATGAATTTAACCAAACAAGGGGTGTACGATGCCACCATGATGAATGTACTGAAACGAGCACGTTGTACGGTTGAAAGAACCAATTTTGAATGCTCTTTAAGTGGCGAATAAAAAATAAACTGGTTAAAAAATGACAAAAAATAGCAATATCGACACAAAAAAATAGAGTACTAGCTCTATTTTTTTTCATAAAACATGATTAATATTTGCTGTGAACAAGGAGTACAAACACAAGTTTGTAGAAGGATGAAAAAATGAAAAAAATTGCATTAGCTGCGTTCACCGCATCAATCGTTGGTTTCTCTGCTTCGGCGCAAGCGAGTAAAGTTGAAGTTTGCGTATTTGATTTATTGGGTAGATCTGGTGAATCATACAAAATGATGCAGGATTGGGCATTGGCAGCCAAAGGCTGGGGTGCAGATGTTAACTTGGTTGCAATGACAGATGAAGCTGTTGCAGATAACAACTTCAAAGCGGGTAAATGTGATGCCGTTGCGATGACCTCAATGCGCGCTCGCCCATATAATAAATTTGCGGGATCAATCGATTCGTTAGGTGGGGTAACCAGCAATGAAATTGCACAGCGTGCCATTACTTTTGTTTTAGATACTCGTAATGCTGCAAAAATGACCACTAACCTTGGTGGGAATAAATACGAAATCGGTGGCATCGCACCACTCGGTTCTGCGTATATCTTTGTACGTGACAAGAGCATTAACTCAATTGAAAAAGCAGCAGGTAAGAAGTTTGCGGTATTGGGCTATGATGATGCACAAAAAATCATGGTACAACGCGTAGGTGCTCAAGCTGTACTTTCTGATATTTCCAACTTTGCTGCGAAATTTAACAATGGTCAAGTCGATATGGTTGGTGCGCCAGCTTATGCTTATAAGCCATTAGAATTAAGCAAAGGTTTGGCTGCGAATGGCGCGATGTTTGATTTTCCTGTATTACATGTAACTGCTGATTTAGTACTTCGTCCAGAAAAATTCCCAGCGGGTTTTGGTCAAAAATCTCGTGATTGGCATGTGAAGCAATTACCGAAAGCGTTTACAATGATCAAGCGTTTGGAAGCTGAAATCCCAGCAAAATATAAAATGAAATTAAGTGCTGAAGAAAAGCTTAAATATCAAAAATTACTTCGTGATGGTCGTATGGATTTGACCAAGCGTGGTATTTACGATGCGAGCATGATGTCTGTATTGAAAAAAGCACGTTGTTCAGTGGATAAAGCTAACTTTGAGTGTGCATTACCTGGTGAATAATCATCAATTGCTATAGATCATACTTAAAGCCTAGATTTATCTAGGCTTTTTGTTTTTTTTTCTGGTGTCATTTAGGTCATTGCCTTCATATTGAAAGATCGTAATGATAGAACTATAAAAATCAGATGGAATCGTGATGATTTAAAAATATGTTTGATCAGGATGATGAAACAACACCGAATTTAAACATATATTCATTTGAAGACCTTTTATGAAGTGCTCATTGAGTTGCTCAATGTCTTGAGGTTATGCAACAACAATCAGATTGGATGCAAAGGAAAAATAAAATGCAATGGTTTAAAACTCTTTTACTTGCGTCAAGCGTCGCAACAGTTTCTTTCACGACACAAGCAAAACAAACGCTTTGTGTATTTGATTTGGTCGGCCGAAATGGTGATGTGTACGCATTAATGAAGGATTACCAGCTTGCGGCTAAAGCATGGGGTGCGGATATTGAGTTACGTGTAGGACAAAATGAAGCCGTGCTCGCTGAAGACTTTAAGGCAGGTAAATGTGATGCAGTCAGTATTACAGGGATGCGTGGTCGCCAGTTTAATCAATTTACAGGATCACTGGATGCCATTGGGGCAATTACTGACTTAAAGTTTGCAGTCAAAGTGATGCAAGGCTTGTCGAGTCCGACTTTTGCCAAAGCAATGGTCAATGGTAGATATGAAGTGGTAGGGGTTATTCCGGTTGGTGATGCTTACCTAATGGTCAATGATCGTGAGATTAATACAGTGGCGAAAGCGGCTGGAAAGAAAATCGCGGTTCTGGACTACGATGAAGCTCAGAAAATTATGGCTTCTCAAGTCGGGGCACAAGCAGTAAGCTCAGATGTCACCAACTTTGGTGCTAAATTTAACAATGGGCAAGTGGATATTATTGGTGCGCCAGCAGCAGCATTTAAGCCTTTAGAACTGCATAAAGGCTTGGGCACCAAAGGTGCAATTGTGAATTATCCAATTTTACAAGTGACGGGGAATATTATTATTCGCTCCGACAAATTCCCAGAAGGATATGGGCAAAAATCAAGACAATGGGTCAGTTCACAACTGCCACGCGCGCTGGATATTTTAGGTAAAATGAAAGCTGATATTCCGAAAAGATACTGGATGGACGTGCCAGCTTCGGATCAACCAGGCTATCAAAAATTAATGCGTGAAGCGCGTATTGATTTAACCAAACGTGGTGTTTATGACAAACGTATGATGAAGTTGTTGTGGCAATTCCGTTGTCGTGAAAATGCCAAGAATTTTGAGTGTGGTTTACAGGATGAAAATTATAAATAGACCCTAATTTGTAAAAAGTCATTAACAGCACTTTAAACTTCAAAGACAGACCCGATATTGAGTATGCTATACTTATTATCGGGTCTTTTATTTAATTGATTAAAGACGTATTGAAGTCTGAGGAATATCCACCATGAACGCCCAAGCTCTCGAATTGTCAGATAATGCTGCCAAAAAAGTTCGCCAATTGCGCGACAGTGAAGGGAATAACGACCTCATGCTACGTGTTTATGTCACGGGTGGTGGTTGTTCAGGATTCTCTTATGGCTTTAATTTTGCTGAAAGCGTCAATGAAGACGACGCTGAATTTAGCAATGGTGATGTCAAAATGCTGGTTGACTCATTAAGTTATCAATATCTCGTAGGTTCAATTGTCGATTATCTTGAAGGGCTTGAAGGCTCTCGTTTTGTGATACAGAACCCGAATGCCACGACGACTTGTGGCTGTGGATCATCTTTTTCGATTTAAAAAAATTTAATCTAAAAAAAGCTTCTCCAATTGAGAAGCTTTTTTATTGCTTTATACTGCCGTAATGGTTCCAAGGATACGATCACCTGATGCACCTGTCACAGTTGGTAGGTTACCACTGAGTTGCTCAACGAAGCGCATTGCGAGCCAAGCAAAGGCGGTTGCTTCGACCCACGTTGGCGCTAGACCCAATACATCGGTTGTTTGCACTGACCAATTATGTTTACGTAAGCGCCAGCGTAATTGCTCAAGTAGAAATGAGTTATAAGCCCCACCACCACACACATAGACCTCACCTGTCGGCATCAAATCTTTGCTGCGATAAATTGCTTTCTTAATCGCACGTGTAGTGAGCTTCATCAGTGTTGCTTGGACATTCTCAGGCGTATCTTCGAGTTCTTCATATTCCAGATCATTACGCCAATCACTGATCTGATCATCTAACCATTCAAGATTAAAGTCTTCACGACCCGTGCTTTTCGGTGGTTCTTTGGCAAAAAATTCATGGGTTTGTAAACGATCAAGTAGAGAGCGAATCGGTTGTCCATACGCGGCCCAATCGCCATTTTCATCATAGGGATGCCCAGTGTGACGATGACACCACGCATCCATGAGAATATTGGCAGGACCTGTATCAAAGCCATAAACAGCATTTGGATTGTTGGCAGGGAGCATGCTGACATTGGCAATACCGCCTAAGTTCAAAATGACACGATGGATACTGTCATGCTGAAATAGCGCTTGATGGAATGCTGGCACCAACGGTGCACCTTGTCCACCTGCAGCCATATCCCGTCGACGGAAATCAGAAATAACAGGGAGCTGCGTGATTTCCGTAATGATATTGGGATCACCAATTTGTAAGGTAAAGCCGTATTCAGGACGATGGCGAATGGTCTGACCATGTGAGCCAATCGCTTTTATCTGTGTTCGATCTAAATGATTTTTTTCAATCAGTTCATTAATCCCTAAACCAATCATTTTCGCCAGCGCAACATCGGCTTTGCCCATACGATCAATTTCATTGTCGTCTGGTAGCGTTAACGCCATTAGCTCATCACGTAATTCAGGTTCAAAAGGTACAGTTAAGGTGGCGTGTACAGTTAATGGCTCAAATGAAGTTGCAACAATATCAACACCATCCATGCTTGTGCCTGTCATTACACCAATATAGATTGCGCTCATGTACAACTTCCCCTGCAAGATGCTGAAAAAATGTTAGTATATCGCACAAATTGAATAACTGATGTGTTTAGGTTTTGTGATGTCAAATTTCTTGCCAGCCGAAGAACAGCTTGCTCTCATTCAACGAGGCACGCACGAGATTATTTCAGAAGAAGATTTACTGAAAAAGCTCAAAGAGAATCGTCCACTCCGTGTAAAAGCAGGCTTTGACCCAACCGCTCCTGATTTACACTTAGGGCATACGGTGCTGATTAATAAGCTTAAAACTTTTCAAGACTTGGGACATGAAGTCACTTTCTTGATCGGTGACTATACCGCGATGATTGGTGATCCGTCTGGGAAAAGTGCGACGCGCCCGCCGTTGTCTCGCGAACAAGTTGAAGCCAATGCCAAAACCTATCAAGAACAAGTTTTTAAAATCCTAGATCCAAACAAAACTAAAGTACGCTTTAACTCAGAATGGTTTAATCAAAGAACTGCGGCCGATTTAATTCAATTGGCGAGTCAACAAACCGTATCGCGTATGTTAGAGCGTGATGACTTTACCAAGCGCTACAACAACCATCAACCCATTGCCATTCATGAGTTCCTCTATCCATTGGTTCAAGGTTATGACTCAATTGCGCTTGAGGCAGATGTTGAGTTAGGTGGAACAGACCAAACTTTTAACTTGCTCATGGGGCGTACTTTACAAGGTCGTTATGGCCAAGAATCACAAGTCTGCATCACCGTGCCGATTCTTGAAGGTTTAGATGGCGTGAATAAAATGTCTAAATCTTTAGCCAACTATATTGGTGTATTTGATACCCCGGGTGCAATGTACCAAAAAATCTTGTCGATGCCTGATAGCCTGATTGAACGTTATTTTGATCTACTGAGCTTTAAGTCACTCGATGAAATCAAAATATTACTTGATGAAATGGCGGCAGGGCGTAACCCGCAGGAAATCAAACGTATTTTAGCGCTTGAATTGGTCGAACGTTTCCATGATGCGGAAGCCGCGGAAAATGCACATAAGAGTGCAGGTAACCGTGTCACTGAAGGTGAAGTACCTGAAGATACGCCTGAAGTGACGATCTCACGTGGCGAGTTTGGTGGCGAGTTATTCATTGCGACCATTCTGCGTGTTGCAGGCTTAAACCCGAATGCAGCAGCAGCGAAAGACGCCGTGGGTCGTGGTGCAGTTAAAGTGGATTGGAATGTAGTTGATATGAGCTACTCTGTAAAAGAGAATGTCACTTTAATCATTCAATCTGGTAAAAAAGCCATTGCTCGTGTCACATTTACCGACTAAATCGAAATGAAAATAATAAAAAGCAGGCCTCGAGCCTGCTTTTTATACATAAACAGATGATAAAAACAACGAAAATCTCACTTTTGTAGAAAAAAGAAGCAAGCGAAAGGAAAACATGAGAAATGGGGTTGCGTGGTGTGTGAAATGCTGTAGAATGCACATCCATCGGCGGTGATGCGGATAAAAACTTGTTGATAAACAAGGATTTGGATCGAAAGGTTAGATTCTTGGAATTGAG
>NZ_JAKZGL010000022.1 GCF_022549355.1 Acinetobacter sp. NIPH 2699 | reverse complement strand
CTTCGAGTAATTTCTACCATTCAATCAATGAAAATAATTTCGATCGATTAACCAGTAAAAATCCACACAAGTTGTTCTTCTTCAATTCTTAATGAATCTTTACCACCTCATCAGTGGCAAATCAACGCAATAAATACTCAAAAACTTAACCACTAAAGCTAAGCTTTATTTGCTTCATCGCGTCGGGATGTGTGCATTATAGGAGATTTTTTTTGGTGCGCAAGTCTTTTTAAGCATATGATTTATTGAGTGTTGCTTTTTTACACCAAAGCATGAGCAACAAACCATCAAAACCAACATAAATATATGATACTAAAGAAGAAATACAAATTAAATATTTCTTCCTTATTTTTTACTTTTTGTTCTTTATCTGAACACTGATGATTTTAACAGGTTGTTTTGGTACATTTTGATGCACGCCATGGTTTCCTGTAGGTACATTTACGATTTTATCAACAATCTCCATACCTTTAGTCACCTGACCAAATACAGCATAACCTGCATCCCGTTGGGAACGATTAAGAAAGCTATTATCAGCAACATTAATAAAGAATTGGCTAGTCGCAGAGTTAGGGTCATTGGTCCGTGCCATAGATAAAGTACCACGGGTATTCTTCAGACCATTGTTCGCTTCATTCGTAATTGGCGCTTTTGTTTTCTTCTCAACCATATTGGCATCTAGACCACCGCCCTGAACCATAAATCCAGGAATCACACGATGGAATATCGTACCCGTATAGAAGTTGCTTTTTACATAGCTTTCAAAATTCTTCGCTGACACAGGTGCTTTATCATCAAAAAGCTCTATTTCAACATTCCCCATGCTGGTTTTCATTTCAACCAGTGTATTTGCAAATAAATGACCACTTGCTAAAAGTAAACTTGTTGTAATGAACAACTTTTTCATCATTGCTTTTCTCGACTTGAAAATAGATTTTGTGTGAATGCTCATCTTAGTTTTGCAAATCCATTTTTACTATTTTTATTTGTTACGCCAAACAATACCTATGTTTCACGTGAAACATAGGTTCATCAATCTTAGCTATGTTTATCCCAAAACTTTCTAAAGTTTTTTGCAAACTCAATGGTATTGCGTTTCGCTTTACTTGAGATTGGGGTTAGGTTGATAAAACCATGCGTCTGATCAGCGTAATTGACATACTGAACTTTGACACCATTTTGTCGTAGTTTATGACTATAGATCTCGCCTTCATCATGAAGTAAGTCATGCCCAGCCGTAAGTACATATGCAGGCGCAAGCTTGCGAAGGTTGCCATAAGTAGGCGAAATAAGAGGATCATCTAAAGCGACATTATGCTGAGTCACATAATAATCCGTCACATAATCCACATCCTTACTGGTCAGCACTAAACCCCGCCCATACGCATAGAAAGATGGGTGTCTACTTTTAAAATCTACAGTTGGATAAATTAACAGTTGTGCTTGAGGTGCATATGCTTTCCCCACCGTATGCTGTGCTACAACCGTACTAATATTACCACCAGCACTGTCCCCAGCCACCGCAATACGATTTTTATAAATTTTGAGTTGGCGACGATTCTGATAAACCCAAGCCAAAGCATCCTCACATGATTTAATCAACAGTTGCGGTGATGCTTCTGGTGCAAGCGGATAATCAATACTTAAGACTTGTACTTTTGCATATTTCGCGATTAATCGACACACTTCATCATGGGTATCCAAACCACCAACAACAAAACCACCGCCATGATAAAACACAATCATCGGGAGTTTCTTGTTTGGCGCTGGATGAAAGTGACGCGCAAAAACGGTTCCACTTTGCAAAGGTAAACGAATATCTTCAACATAATCGATTGCAGTCGGTTTATTCAATATTGCCAACATCTGCGCGTCAAACTGGCGTCTAGACTCAATCGGATCATCACCAAGAAAACCTATATGCCCCTGTTTAATCTGGACGGCCATCAAGCATTTGGTAAATGCATCTAAATCTGGGTACTGATATGAATAGCCTAGAACCTTAGCGAGAGACTCTTGTACGATTTTAGGCAGCTTATCCAGCACTCGTGCAGCAGGACCTTGTCCATTATCTAAAATTGTTTGAATTCTTTGAGGTAATGCTGTCACGTTTTTCCCCTTTCCATGTTGTCCATCATTCTTGCTCTATCCGACTATATGCCCTTATAAAGTCATAGAGCAAGAATTTAAAAATAAAATCTAAGCTAAAGGGCTAATCTAGAAAAGTCATTAACCATTCTGCTTATCTATACCCTCTTTTTAGGTCAATCAGTATCATTGTTGTTTTGCACATCAATCTACAAGTCCACATGGCGTATTTTTACTGTCAGTTTGGCAAATCATGATCAGCATTTTGAATACGTTCTAAAACCAAAAAACTAGAATCATTTTATTGATTCTAGTTTTCATTCATCATGCATCTATTCACTTAAGAGCGTCATATATAGCAGTATATGTTTAGACCGAACTGTTGGCATCAACAGGACAATCTATTGCTCTATGCGTTAGATTTTTAGATTATTGTACTGATGCCTCAGCATCGACCGCTCCAGATACGTCAGCAGATGGGCTACCTGACTCAACACCAATTGAGGTATCCGCTTGTATACCCACATCACCTTGCACGCCTGTTGGGCTTGCACTTGTTTGAGTAGAACCAGAAGCTTCTAAGCCACCTTGAGAAGTACAACCTACGGCTGTGAATGCTACGCCTGTTACAACCATTGAAATCAATGCTAATTTTTTCATTGCTTACTTCCTTTCATTATGACAAAAAGCAAAGTCACCTTTGCGTTGCCTATGATTCACAATTTTTTTCACAGACGTGATGAGGATTAGTTGTAGTTTGTAGTGGAAGCTGCATTATTTTGCAATTTTTCTTAAATCAACTGTCTGCACAATTCACATATCTTTTCATTTAAACAGCGTCACTAAATGACTATTAATACAGAGTTTTTTTATTTCCATTATTTCTTTATACTGCAAATTACTGTTTATATTATATTTTTATAATTTATAGAAATACTGTACAACCATCTTAAAAGATTACAATTGCGTAGTTTTGATTGAAAATGAATTAAGAATTAATAAAAACCGTGGTTTTAACCACGGTTTTTACACGTTCTTGGCGGTGATTTTAAGGCCACTGCATTTCACCTTTTACCACTTTAGCGCCCAAATCCAAACTGTCTGATTCACCTAAAGCTGGATATTGTTTTTGCATGATTTGTATTAACTCAGCTGAATTCTGAGTCGCTTTTACCGCTTTTTCATATTGCTTTAAATAGTCAATCGAGAAATTCACCGCATCTAAACCTTCAGCAGCCCCCGCTTTCATATGTGCTGGTACCACAGTTTTAGGCTTCAACGCTTTAATACTTTCTAAGGCCTGAACCACCTCAGCACGATCTTTTGTAGTTGGTGTATCTGCCATCCATAAATGAATGCCAGATGATACAGGAATGCCACCTACGACGGCTTTAGCACTAGGCACCCACAAATAGGTCAGTTCTTTTTTACCTTTAATTTCGATGCTTTCATTTTCAAGCTTTAACGTTTTGGCGGTATACGCTTGTGGAACGATAATGTTGGTTGGTGCATTGGCACCCATTTTAGGTCCCCAATACGCCACTTTCAATGCTTGTGTATCTTGAATATGCTTCACTGTTTCAGGTGTCGCAATGATTTGTACCTGAGGAAAATATTGTTTAAAAACATCTAAACCAAAATAAAAATCTGGATCACCGTAGCTCACAAAAATCGTTTTTAAGCTTTTACCACGATCTAAAATATCAGCAGCAATACGTAGAGCTTCTGATTTAGAGAATTGAGCATTCACCAGTAAGACTTCTTTATCACCTTCGATTAAGGTTGAAGTCACACCAAAATGTTCAGGCTTCGCTAAAAAATTCTGGATTTTTAGTTCTTGCGCAAAACTGGTTGACGTTGCAAGCAATGCTGTCAGTGCGAATGCATATGATTTAAGGTTCATTTATAGGTCTCCTATCTGATAAAAGACACTTTACGTTGCAATTATTGCTAAATAAACACACTAAATTAAGATAAAATGTTGCATAACTTGCAACAATCAAAATAAATATGGATACCTTAAAAGCCATTCAGGTTTTTGTTTGTATTGCGCATCAGGGCAATCTAAGTAAAGCCGCAAAACATTTAGATTATTCTAAAGCCATGGTGTCTCGTTATTTGGAGCACCTCGAACACAGCTTTTCAACTCGATTGTTTCAACGCAACACGCGTAAGGTTTCACTGACACCTGCTGGTGAGAAAGCACTGGTGTATTGCGAAAATATTTTACAACAGCAACAACTCTTAGCCAGCTTAGCTGCACCAGAACAACATAGTGGTACGATTCGCTTCACCTGTGGTTTATTTTTATTTCAACTCGGTGTCAATGAATGTATTCGACAGTTTAAAAAGCACTACCCACACATCCATTTTGACGTTTATTTGACTGAAGATACGCTTGATCTTATGGATGCACAGGTTGATCTTGCGCTACGAATTACTCAAAAAGTCGCAGATGGACTGATTGCACGACCTGTATGCCAAATCGAATCTACTTTTTGTGCCCATCCACATTATTTACAAGATCACCCGCCCCTTTCACATCCGAGCCAATTGATTCAGCATGAATGTATTGCGCACTATACCCATAATCAATATTGGACATTGTTTGATCAAGATCAACAACCACAAAACTACCCCTTAAATGTGACTTTTAAAAGCAATGACGTGATTGCACTGTATCAAATGTGTCTCGCGGCGCAAGGGATTGCCATGTTGCCGACATTCCTCATCCGCCAAGATATTGTAACAGAGCGTTTGCAACAGGTGTTTACAGATTTTTCTGCACCCGACCTGACTTTGTCTTTAGTCTATGCATCTAGACAACATTTGCCAAAAATAACTCAAGAATTTATTGCTTTCGTGATCGAAAACTTAAGTTTTTACTTAGATCAGCAAAATTAAAAGATTTAAATCGACCTGAACGCTTGAATTTTGTCGGGTTGCCCATACTTCATCCATATCTATGAATGACCAATATGTGGCAGTTCGGGTTTGATCCTATGAGCACTCACGCCAAAAGGACTGTACATGTTTAAGAACTTTTTTAAACGGAGATCATCAATGGCTAATGAGCACAATGAGCAAGCTCAAGACATTCAAAATGAGCAACAACCTGAACAAACTCAAGCTGAAGGTGTAGAGCAAGCAACAAACGAGCTTAGCGTTGAAGATTTACAAGCACAAATCACCACGCTTGCGGAAGGTTTAAAACTAGAAAAAGCACGTGCGGCCAATGCAACCTATGAAGCAGAAAAAGTGAAAGAACGTTTAGAACGTGAAGCTGAAACTGCGAAAAAATTTGCTTTAGAAAAATTTGCCAAAGATTTACTTGATTCAGTCGACAACCTTGAACGTGCGATTCAAGCTGCGGGTGATGAACAGTCACCTTTACTTGAAGGTGTGCAACTGACCTTGAAATCATTGCTCACCACACTAGAAAAATTCGATGTGGTTGCAGTCGATACGTCAAATGGCTTCAATGCAGATCATCATCAAGCCGTCGGTATTGACCCAAATACCAAAGCAGGTGAAATCGGTACAGTATTACAGAAAGGTTATACCTTGTCTGGTCGCCTGTTGCGTCCAGCGATGGTCATGGTTGGTCAATAATGCACAAGAGCAACGTGTAAATTTGCTCAAAATACAAAGAATTTGAGAATTTTTTGATTTTTTTTCATAAAAATGCTTGAAAAAAACCGAATGACTCTCATATCGAATAACAAGCAAATCCCCTTTAGGAAGCAACGCTTTTCATCCTCTTTATCAAGGGAGGAAATAAGGGGATTCAAAAAATTTTAGAGGAACACACCAAATGGCGAAAATTATTGGTATTGACTTAGGTACTACCAACTCATGTGTTGCTGTACTTGAAGGCGATAAAGTAAAAGTAATCGATAATGCAGAAGGCGCACGTACAACTCCATCGATCATTGCCTACAAAGATGGCGAGATCTTGGTCGGTCAAAGTGCAAAACGTCAAGCTGTAACCAACCCAAAAAATACATTATTCGCAATCAAGCGTTTAATTGGTCGTCGCTACGAAGATCAAGCGGTACAAAAAGACATCGGTCTTGTACCTTACAAAATCATCAAAGCAGACAACGGTGATGCTTGGGTTGATGTAAACGATAAAAAACTTGCACCTCAACAAATTTCTGCTGAAATCTTGAAAAAGATGAAAAAAACCGCAGAAGACTATTTAGGTGAAACTGTAACAGAAGCAGTGATTACCGTTCCTGCTTATTTCAACGATGCACAACGCCAAGCAACGAAAGATGCAGGTAAAATCGCTGGTTTAGAAGTTAAACGTATCATCAACGAACCAACTGCTGCTGCACTTGCGTTTGGTATGGATAAAAAAGAAGGCGATCGTAAAATTGCGGTTTACGACTTAGGTGGCGGTACGTTTGACGTATCAATCATTGAAATCGCAGACTTAGATGGCGACCAACAAATCGAAGTATTGTCGACCAATGGTGACACATTCCTTGGTGGTGAAGACTTTGATAATGCATTGATCGAATTCTTGGTTGAAGAGTTCAAAAAAGAACAAAACTTTAACTTGAAGCAAGATCCTTTAGCATTACAACGTTTAAAAGAAGCAGCTGAAAAAGCGAAGATTGAATTATCTTCTTCTAATTCAACTGAAATTAACCTTCCGTATATTACTGCCGATGCAACAGGTCCTAAGCATTTAGTGATCAATGTAACACGTGCAAAATTAGAAGGTTTAGTGGCTGACTTAGTTGCTCGTACCATTGAGCCATGTCGTATTGCACTAAAAGATGCTGGACTTTCAACATCTGAAATTTCAGACGTGATCTTAGTTGGTGGTCAGTCTCGTATGCCACTTGTACAACAAAAAGTACAAGAATTCTTTGGTAAAGAACCACGTAAAGACGTGAACCCTGATGAAGCTGTAGCAATGGGTGCTGCGATTCAAGGCGCGGTATTGTCTGGTGACAAAACTGACGTGCTTTTATTAGATGTAACCCCATTAACCCTTGGTATCGAAACAATGGGTGGCGTGTTAACAGCAATTATTGAGAAAAACACCACGATTCCTGCGAAGAAATCACAAGTGTTCTCAACTGCCGCTGACAACCAACCTGCTGTAGACATTTCTGTGTTCCAAGGTGAACGTAAAATGGCACAGCAAAACAAATTGTTAGGTAACTTCCAACTTGGCGACATCCCACCTGCTCCACGTGGTGTACCGCAAATTGAAGTATCGTTCGATATCAACGCTGATGGTATCTTAAAAGTATCGGCTAAAGATAAGAGCACGGGTAAAGAACAATCGATTCAGATTAAAGCAAACTCAGGTTTGTCTGATGCTGAAATCGAAGCAATGATTAAAGATGCTGAAATCAATGCTGAAGAAGATCGTAAGTTTGAAGAGCTCGCGAAAGCTCGTAATGAAGCAGATGCTTTAATTACTAGCTCGAACAAAGCAGTAAAAGATCTTGGTGAACAAGTAACTGCTGATGAAAAAACTGCGATTGAAACTGCGGTTTCTGAGCTTGAAGCGTCAACAAAAGAGAATGATGTTGAAGATATCAAAGCAAAAACTGAAGCGTTACAAAACATCTTGATGCCAATCACACAGCGTGCTTATGAACAAGCGCAAGGTGCTGCTGGCGGCGCAGAAGGTTTTGATCCAAATGCATTCCAAGGTGGCGATGCAAGTCAACAACAAAAAGCGGACGATGGCGTTGTAGATGCTGAGTTCACTGAAGTAAAAGATGACAAAAAATAATTTGTCTCTTTAAAAAGACCGCGCGATAGCGCGGTTTTTTTTCGGCTAATATTCTTGCCTTTGATCAAAATACAACTCACCTAAAATCGGCATGAATAAAGGAATCACCCCACAAGCTGTTATTTCATCCAGAAATTCAGGGATATTCACGTCAGGTAATAACTGCGGTGGCGCATCAATCGGTGTCACCATGCTATCCCAATGGCATGGAATAATGTATTTTGGCTTGAGTAATTGCACCACATCTCTGACGTAATTCGGTCGGTATTTACGTCCAATCGCACACAAACAGATAATATCTGCCTGTCTCCCCTGCAATTCTTGTTCAATAAAGTCAGCTGAATCAATATGCACCACCCTCAACTGCCCTGTATCAATCCACCAGTTAAAAACTTGTCCATGCTTTAGCTGATGAAATTTCGGTGGATAAGGAGGTGGCGTGGTCATATCTCCTGGTAATGGCACACGTCCAAAAAGTGCTTTGCCATGAATCGAAGGCAAACCGACAACTTGCCACTTGCCACAATCAATCACTTCTCGTCCTTTTGTCTCTAGCATCTGTTGTCCAGCGAGTCCTGCCGAATGCCCATACATCAGTGCCGCTTTAGATCCGATTAATCGCGCTCCCGTCTGTTTACACACTTCAGGCGCATCCAAAATATGATCATAATGTGCATGTCCTATCAGCACATCATCTGCATGTGGAATATATTGTTTAACCAGTTCTGGATCACTTAACAATGGTTGTATAAGGGTCTGCCATAAACTTGGACGGCTAATAAATGGGTCCAAAACCAAAGTACGATTTTGATCTGATAGGATGAATCCTGCGGTTCCTAAATATTTAATTTTTAAATTTTCATCTTTGGCTTCGGCTGGAGAGCAAGCCATCCATGTCGGATCAGGTGTTTTGAGTAAATATTTCAGCATATAGATTCCCTTACATTTTATTTTACTTATCAGCTTTTGCTTAGAACACCCTAAATATGGCAGTTGTACTCACGTATAACAAGTGCAATGTCAGCGTTCAAGCAGGTGGTCTCACATATAATCAACCGAAGAAACAGAAGATGTATCATTCAAAATGTTAAATGATGATATAAATAAAAGCTGATCTTGTGATGACCCAGCCTATACCCACCTTTTTCAAAAAAGCTTAAATGATACGAATTGTTTTTATATTTCTTACACTCTTTATCTTATGGTCTGGCTATCAAAGCTACCAGCACCCTCAGCTCAAATTTAACTCACTTTTAGATCGGATCACCCACCCTTTCGATACACGTCTTCGCTATCATATTGCTGAAGTTGATCCTCGATTTAAACTCAGTGTCGAGCAAGTGCAAGAGATTAGCCAACAAGCCACGAATATTTGGAGCGATGCGACAGGAAAAGAATATTTTGTATATGATCCAGATGCTCAACTGGGCATCCATTTAATTTATGATCAGCGTCAAATCGAAAGTGAACTACGTCGAGAACATTTGACGCTGTTGGAAGCAAACCAACAACAATGGCGAGATAAGAAGAAACAGCTTGATCAAATCGAACAAGAAATGATTCAGAACAAACAATCGCTGAACTTAAAACGACAACAGCTTGATCAACAAATTCAACAGTATAATCAAGAACAACAAGCTGCTCGACACAAACCGTCATCAACTACACATCAGCAATACTTTCAACAACGGCAACAGGTTTTACAAAACAGTGTTGAATTATTAAAACAAGAAATAGCTCAATACAACCAAAAAATTAATAATTTAAATCAAAAAGTTGATGAGCTTAACGCACTTGATCAACAATTAAATACTTCTGTAGATCAGTATAAACAACGTTTTCAGCCACATTTATTTCATAAAGGCTTATTTAATGGAAAACAGATTTTAATTTATGAACTTGAATCAGAAAATGATTTGAGATTAACGCTGGCACATGAGTTTGGACATGCCTTGGGACTAAAACATAGTGATGACCCACATGCGCTCATGCATCCAATTATGAAAGATCAAGACGCTGCTCATTTCCGTTTAACACAAGCTGACCTAAATTTATTGTTGGCACGCTAATCTCAACAAAGTTGTCTGATCAAGATGAAAAATCATCAAAATTTCCATTAACTTTATGCACTGTGGTTTTAACCGACGGATACGATGCATGCTGAAAATATCAATCGACCTTTCATGTCACAAATAAACAATTTTGCGCCCAAAAGGAAAAAGCTTTTCAGTTAGCGATAATTTTTACAAAAGTTAACAATTGGAGGGGTTTTTAGCTCGTTCTAACTGATTTTTTATTTTCATAGTTTTAATCCTTTGATATTTTTAGACTTATGATAAAAAAATAATCATATTTCTGATTTATTTATTGTGTCTATCATTCGATTCATTTCCTTCTTTATTAGAAAAATATCACATTTTTTAGTTTTATTTATTAAGTAGATAGCACTTTGACCTATTCAAAAAATTGCTCAAGAATAAATTTTATTTTTGGGGATTTCACATGCGTGATCAAGGTTTCATGATCGTCATCGCGACGTGCTTATACATAAGCATGCCCCATGCAAGCTATGCGCAAAATAACTCACATAATGCAAGTTCTCATATACATGAATCTGTTCAAACACCACTGCACTATCGCATTGCTGACGTCGATCCAAGATTCAATTTAAGCACCCAACAAGTACTTGAACTGACCCAACAAGCTGCAAATATTTGGACACAAGAAACTGGAAAACAACATTTTATTTATGATCCGCAAGCCAAATTTAGCATTCACTTGGTTTATGACGAACGTCAACAACAAAGTACTCATCGTATTCAAAATTTAGATCAAATTAAACAACGACAACAACAATGGGAAAATCAAAATCAACAATTACAACAGTTTAAAAATGAAATAGAAAAAACTACGACTTTGCTTGCCAATAAACAAACTCAACTCACCGTCCAATTCCAACAATATAATGCGGATGTACAGCGCTTCAACCAACAGCGTTCATCATCAAAATCCTTATCCGATCAGTTTTTACAGCGTCAGAAAGCATTACAGCAACAATCCAATACACTACAACAAGAAGTGAATCGACATAATCAAAAAACACAACAACTTAATCAAGAAATTAAAAAATTAAATGAGAATAATCATCACCTTGTTTTAGCCGTGCATCAATTCAATCAAGTGTTCAAACCACGTCTTTTTCATAAGGGGAATTTTAATGGCAAACAAATCGTTATTTACGAGTTCACTTCAGCAGATGATCTTCGTTTAACACTCGCACATGAATTTGGTCATGCTTTAGGATTAGCACATACCGATGACCCGACATCTGTAATGTATCCGACCATCCAAAAACACAATCTACAAAGATTTTCACTCACAGATTCTGATCAGAACTTGGTAAAAGCAATCTACTAAGCAAAAAAATCCACCGTCACCGCAGTATCTAATCACAACCCAATTCGAACGATTATTAATCAATTAGATTTTTATTTTTACTTGAATTCGGTTTTATTTTATTCGGTGCGCAAACCCATTTTTTTCTGCATAACGCCAGCAAACTTTAAAAAATTTTATCCATCAAAGATAAAAATAAACAATTGTTCTAGCACTAATTTCAGTTTATTTAATGACCAAAAATAACAATATACCTTTGATTTCCACATTTATATTTCTACATATGTATTTTTATTCACTTTCCAGAAATACTCCTCAATACAATCAATCTCAACCGTCGTTATCAATTTGACTAATGATCAAAGCTGATTAAAATGCAGCCTTTTTCAAGCTTCATCTCCTGTTATGCGTTTATTTTCTCTCCTCTTAGCTGCATGCTTTTTTATGCTGGCCCAGGCATCGGCTTTTGCTCAAATCTCCTCAAACTCCCACAGCCCAGTCCGTTATAGTACAGAGCACCCTTTACGCTACCGTATTGCCAATTTGGATCCCCGCTTACAGATCAATCAGCAACAAATGATTGAGTTAAGCAAGCAGGCAGCGGCTATTTGGGAAAAGGATACAGGACAAAATTATTTTGTTTATGATCCTGAAGCCGAATTTGCCATTCATTTGGTCTTTGATCAGCGTCAAATCCGCAGTATGAAACGCTCTGAACGTTTGAATCAGTTAGAACAAGAACAACTAACTTGGTTAAACCAGAATCAACACTTACAACAGCTCAAAGAAAGTGTAGCGCGATCAGCAACCCAACTCGAATTACAGAAAATTGAATATCAAACATTTGCTCAGAATCAGCAACAACAACGAAGCTCAGTTAAAACCTTATTTATGCAAAAACAACAAAAAGATTTTGAACAACAGACAATACAGTTACACACGCGTATTGCTGAACATCTGCAACTGATTCAACAACTTGAGCTACAAACAGAAAAGTCTAAACAACTGTATCAACAATTAGCAGCATCAACTGCTGAATTTAATCAAACCTTTAAACCACAGATTTTGCACAAAGGCCAATTTGATGGGGAAAAAATTTTTATCTATGAGTTTTCGTCAATCGATGACCTACGCTTAACGCTTGCACATGAGTTCGGGCATGCCTTAGGACTAAAACATACTCAAGATCCAAAATCTTTGATGTATCCACGCATCAAAGCACAAAATGCCAAAGACTTTAAACTCACCCATACTGATATGGAGCTATTAGGTTTTTCTCGTTAAGACTTGATCTGTATAAACTAACGGACATTTACAAGTTGATGTTTTTACAAGATGACAAGAATGGGTCGATTGTTTTGATTTATTCATGTTATTGTGGAGTGAAAACATCATCTTAGCCTAAATGGAGATCAGCATGAGTTATTATCATATCTTAATTGAAGTGAATGACCACATCAGTACGATTGAGCAGACTCGTGATATCGAAATCTTGGATATTCAAAATATTAGCCCTTATCTTCATTCTATTTTGATTCCTTATTTCAATGAGCAAATCATCGAGCTTGAAGATGAAAATGTTGCTCATGATGAAATTTTACATTTAGAAGTAAAGCAAACTTTATTACCGATTGAGCATTTAATTGAAGAAGAACAAAAACAATTGCCGAGTGATACTGATGTCACCATTACGGCTTATGAAATTTTTAATGATCGTGATTTAAGCCAAGATGTGACTGTCGTTATTCTAGACATTTTAGAAGCAATCAAATTAGATGCCGCACCATAAAAAAGGTCTGCACATCGGCAGACCTTCTTATTGATCAGTTAACTTTATTGCATCATTTTTTTGGCTTGTTCTTGACGAAATGCAGCTAAAATTTGCTGTCCAGCACGGCCAGTTGGGTTAAGACCCAGACGCGTTTGTTCTTGGCGTATCGCTTGGCGACTTTTATCTCCAATCAATCCGTCTACAGCACCAATATCATGTCCACGTTGGATCAAAAATTGTTGAATTTCACGACGTTCCACTCGTGACGTTCCTGCATCATCAGTCGGCCATGCGGTTAAAAATGGTGTTCCGCCACGCAGACGATCGGATAAATGTGCAATCGCCAAACCATAACTTTCAGCAGCATTATAACTATAAATCGCATCGAAATTTTTAAATACCAAGAAGACAGGGCCACTCGCACCAGCAGGTGCAATTAAACCAGCAGGCGTACTGCCTGATAAATTCCCTTGAACCAAAGCCCGACCATCTGCACGTGTTAACCCTTGTGCAATCCAGCTATTGAGTGACTTTTTATTACGACGACTCTCACCTGCAATCGACATTCCTTGTGGAATTTTGACTTCAAAACCCCATGGCATACCTGTTTGCCAACCTGCTCGTTTTAAAAAATTTGCCGTTGAAGCAAGCGCATCAGTGGTACTCGACACTAAATCACGGCGGCCATCCCCATCAAAATCCACCGCTAAACGTTCATAGGTAGATGGCATAAACTGGGTATGCCCAAATGCGCCTGCCCATGAGCCATATAGCTGGTCTTGAGTTAAATCACCACGTTGTAAAATGCGCATGGTGGCAAAAAACTCACCTCGGAAATAACTCTGACGGCGACCTTCACAACTCAATGTACCTAATGCCTGTAATAATGGATATCGTCCAGAAATATCACCATAATTACTTTCCACACCCCAAACCGCCACCACGGTCTCAGCGGGAACGCCATAGGCTTGCTCAACTCGTCTTAATACATCACGATGTTGATTAAGTTTTTGTTGTCCTGCTTGGACTCGCTCGTTATCAACTAAACCTGACAAATAATCCCAGATCGGCGTTGAAAACTCAGGTTGATAATTCAATCGATCAATCACCGAATAATCCGCACTCAGATTTTGGGTATAACGATCATAATTCGCGGCTGAAACACCAGCGGCTACCGCTGGAGCTCGCAAACTTGCCAAACAACTCTGGAAATTCCGAGTCGGCGTAAAACTACTGTTATTTGCAGCGGTTGGCGTTGTTGTTGTCGTAGACACTTTTGCGCCATTGATGATCAGCTCAGCATGGGCACTATAAGATAAGGTCAGTAAGGCAGAGCCTAGAAAAAAAGGGAAATAATGTTTCATGTCTTAACCATAATTTTTGAATTCAAATTTCCTGTTCACCTTAACATGCTCTATCAAGATGTATCGTTTGGAAACGTAACTTTGAATTCATTCTTCCTCTTTTAAATTTAAAGTTCGCTTTTTAAATTCAAAACCCACCGTAGTTTAAATTTAAAAAAGATTAAGATCCATATTTTGAATTCAAAACACCAACAACCTGCCACATTCATTTTAAATTCAAAAACAACGCTCTGATTTAAATTCATTTTAGCAACTTAACCCATGAGATCAGAAGAGAAAATCGCTTATTTATATGTATTTATTCACTTCTAGTCAGCTATAACCAACGCAAATAGATATCCACAAGCCAATGATTTAAATTCAAAACTTGAAATAAAGTTATCCACATGCCCAATGCGAGCACAACAACATTCATTTTTTGAATTTAAAAAAAAATAAGCAATAAAAAAGCGATCCGAAGATCGCTTGATTGTGGATAAGTTTTTTAAATTTAAATGCTCATTTCATCCGTCAAAGCCAATGGCACAGGTAAAATCTGAGCCAGTTGACGACATAAATGTGTTAAATCATCACGATTATTTGGCATCAGGGTAATATGACCAAGCTTACGACCGGCACGTTCTGACTTATTATAAAGGTGCAAATGTGCGCCATTCAGTGCTAAAACATCTTCTGATTTTGGATGCTGACCAATAATATTGATCATCACCGTTGGACGAATCACCTCAGTTGAACCCAGCGGCAAGCCTGCAACAGCACGGATATGATTTTCAAATTGCGAGCAAATTGCACCTTCAATCGACCAATGACCAGAGTTATGAACACGACACGCCATTTCATTGGCATATAAACCTTGCTCAGTCACGAACAACTCGAGTGTTAGCACCCCCACATAATTGAGGTGGTTCAACAAACGCGTAATATAATCTTGCGCCATAGGTTGTAAATCAACGCTATTGGGTGCAGGCACAATCGAGTGTGACAAGATACCGTTATGATGGTGGTTCTCTGCCAGCGCCCAAGTTTTAACATCGCCATCTTGACCACGTACGGCAATGATCGACACTTCACGACTAAACTTCACAAAACTTTCAGCAATTAAACTTTTTGCAGGACCCAATTCAGCCCAAGCAGTATCAATTTGATCTTCAGAACGTAATACAAATTGACCTTTACCATCATAACCACCAGTGACGGTCTTCAATACGATCGGCAAACCTAAATCAGTTACTGCTTGTTTTAAGCTTGCTAAGCTATTCACAGCGCGATACGGTGCAACTGGAATACTCAACTCGTCGAACAACCGTTTTTCAGCCAAACGATTTTGTGCAGTCGCTAATGCAAGGCGAGGCGGGTGTAGGGTTTTAGTCTGTGTTAATACATCCACATCCGCAACAGGTGTATTTTCAAACTCAAGGCTAAAGACATCTGCACTTGCAATAAAATCTTGCAAGCCCTGAGTCATCTGACTTGAAAATACTGGACCCAAAATCGCAGCAGGGCAATCTGTATCCGCTTCAAAAAAAGTGCATTGAATATTAAGTGGTAACGCCGCTTGCGCCATCATGCGGCCGAGTTGTCCACCACCAAAAATGCCAATGGTTTTATTCATGATCAACCTCGTTACACTTGACCAGGAATGTTTTTGCTCGACACTTTTTCCGTTTGTGCCGAACGGAAATCTGCAACATTTTTCGCAATATCAGGACGTGTTAAACCTAAAATTTGTGCCGCCAAAATTGCCGCGTTGGTTGCGCCAGCTTGACCAATGGCCAAGGTACCGACCGCAATACCTGCTGGCATTTGCACGATTGAAAGCAATGAATCGACACCATTTAAAATCGATGATTTAACAGGTACGCCCAGTACAGGTAAATCAGTCTTGGCTGCGCACATGCCAGGTAAATGCGCTGCGCCACCCGCACCTGCAATAATCACTTGGATACCACGATCACGTGCTGTTTCAGCATATTCAAATAAACGGTCTGGTGTACGGTGTGCAGAAACCACTTCAGCTTCAAAAGGAACACCCAATTGTTTGAGCATATTGGCGGTATGTTCAAGGGTGGCCCAATCTGATTGAGAACCCATGATAATCCCGACTAAAGGTTGGCTATCTGTTGCGACCGCATTCATTGGCTTTTCCAAAACATGATAAAAATAAAGAAGTATCTCGACTTGCGCCAAGTACAAAGGGGGAAATTGGCAGATATTATAGCGGTTTTTTCAAGCATCCCCAACTAAAGAACGCTTTTAAAAACCACCAAAAATTTAGCCTTGATTACGGAAAACAAAATAGACACAACCAAGTAAACACAACATTGCCCAGACATAATCCAGCTTAAAAGGTTGTTTAAACATAAACAGCATAAATGGGACAAAGACCAACAAGGTCACCACTTCTTGAGTAATTTTCATTTCCCCCAAACTCCAACCATGTTGACTCAATAGTTTGGTCGCAGGAATCATAAAACTATATTCAAGTAGGGCAATACACCAACTCAGTAAAATCGCCTGCCAGATCGGTGCATCATGTAGATATTTTAGATGGCCGTACCATGCTAAGGTCATAAAACAATTGGAAATGATCAAAAAACATAAGGCTAAAAGAGTAGGGCTCAATAGAATGTCCTTTTATAAAAATAAGACCTTAACCAGAGGAACAGAAATGCTTAAAAAACGCTGAAATTTTAGCATTCATCCACGCCATTATAAGTAAAGAACAACAACGAATTTTGACTATCTTTTCAATGTCAGCCTTGCTATCGTTGCGATTGATTTTTATTGATAACGACAAATACAGACACCAAGTTGTGCTGTATGAAAAGCAGTGGAGAAGGCGAGTTATGCATCTGCATATTTTGGGTATTTGTGGCACATTTATGGGGTCTTTGGCTCTATTAGCACGAGATTTAGGACATAAAGTCACAGGCTCAGATGCCAATGTCTATCCGCCGATGTCCACCCAATTGGAAAATGCAGGCATTGAGCTGATGCAAGGCTATGACCGTAGCCATTTACAACCACATCCTGATCTTGTCATCGTAGGCAATGCCATGAAACGTGGCATTGATGCCATTGAATACATGCTCAATCAAGGTTTGCCGTATATTTCAGGTCCACAATTCTTGGCAGATCATGTCCTCCAAGGTAAACATGTGCTCGGTGTTGCAGGGACACATGGCAAAACCACAACCACAACCATGCTGGCTTGGGTACTTGATCAAGCAGGTTTAAATCCGGGTTTCCTAATCGGTGGTGTGCCACTGGGTTTTAGCGAAAGTGCGCGTTTGGGTGGTGGTCAATACTTCTGCGTTGAAGCAGATGAATATGACTCAGCGTTCTTTGATAAACGCTCTAAGTTCGTTCACTATCATCCTAAAACAGCGATTTTAAATAACCTTGAATTTGATCACGCTGACATATTTGATGATCTCGCTGCGATTCAAAAACAATTCCATCATTTAGTGCGCACCATTCCAAGCGAAGGTCGTATTATTGCGCCCATTACCGAATCCAATATTGATGAAGTCCTAGAGCAGGGCTGTTGGACACCTGTGGTTCGCACCAGTCTTGAACCAAATGATCAAGTTGCTCTGTCGGCTGAACTCATCCGCGCCGATGGCAGCCATTTTAAAGTGCTTGAACACGGTAGCGTTGTAGGCGAAGTCCAATGGAATATGACGGGACAACATAGTGTTGCCAACGCTTTAGCCACGATTGCTGCTGCACAGCACGTCGGTGTAAGCCTTGAACGGGCATGTGAAGCCTTATCCAACTTCGGTGGGGTCAAACGTCGTATGGAGCTGTTAGGAACGGTTCGTGGCATCGAAGTCTATGATGACTTTGCCCATCACCCAACCGCAATTGAAACCACACTTGACGGCGCACGTAAACGTTTAGGCGAACGTAAACTATGGGCGATCATTGAACCACGTTCAAACACCATGCGTATGGGCAGTCACAAAGATGGTTTAGCACATTCTGCACGTTTAGCAGATGAAGTGATCTGGTACCAACCAGATGGCTTAGACTGGGATTTACAACCCGTCATTGCTGCATCATCAAACAAAGCCGAAGTCAGTCGTTCGTTAGATGACATCATTGCCCGTGTAGTGAATGAAGCAGGTGAGGGCGATGCAGTGGTGATCATGTCCAATGGTGGTTTTGGTGGATTACATCAAAAATTGATTACGGCTTTGTCGTAATTAACTTCAACACTTTTTCTAACTTATTGAAAACTATTGTCTCAACGGAGTCTTGCAAGTTCTTATCTAATTTCTGGATCAGCCACTTCGTCTTGCGCCTCGCCAAAGCTTTAATCGCTTTGGCTTGCTCAGGCTCGCCCTACCTTACGAAACGTTGTTTCTCATTTCGGGAAAAGTAGGCAAAACCTGAGGTACGAATAGCAGAGATTAATTATCTCTGCCGTACCGCAAGGCGAAAAGCTATGCTTGAGTATGAACTATGCACTCCGTTTGTCTTACGCTACGCTAAAGCTATAACCGCTTTAGCTTGCTCAGGTTGCAGATGACGTTTCCGAGTATCATACTTCCTCGAATTCAGATTAATTCACTATCGTGACCGGCGGCAGGGATGCCGCCCGTTTGGCTGCGGCATCAAGGATGTGCCGTCAACCAAACAGAGGGTTTTTGTTACTTTTGACCCATCAAAAATAAAATATTGCCAACACAAAAGTCTTCTGATACTTCCAAAACTTTTGCGGCAGTGCTCACTTTATTGCGCTATGGATCGTTTTTACTCTAATTTCAGAAATTAGTTTTATCTTTAAATTGCAATTAACTCAATTTATTCACGAGTTTTAACGGCAAAATCTTCATCGCAAGCCCCATCGGTAACCACGGCCACTGCGGTACATACGCCTTCACAGGCTGTTTCTCAATCGCTTTCACTAGCGCTCGACAACCCGTTTTTTCATCCACTTCAAACGGTAATTTCTTCGCACCCTCATTCAGTTCAGTACGAATATAGCCTGGGAAAATCGTCGATACTTTAATTGGCGTATCCAACAATTCAGCACGAATACCCTCTGCCAAGTGCGCAACCGCTGCTTTACTGGCTGCATAAGTCGATAAATGCTTCGGTAAGCCACGCACTGCACTCATCGAAGAAATCACCACCAAATGCCCTTGATTTTGTGCTCTAAAGATTTCAACCGCCGCTTCACATTGTGCCAATGCCGAAATAAAGTTGGTTTCTGCCGTGGCACGATTGATTTCAAAATGACCTTTGCCGATACGACGCCCCTCACCGACACCCGCATTGACAATAATTCGGTCAATGCTGCCGAACTCTTGCTGAAAGGCTTTAAAAACCGTAAAGACATCATCATAGTGGGTCACATCAAGAACTTTGATGCTGACCTGAATATTAAATTGGCTTTGCAGTTCTTGTTTCAATACCTCTAAACGCTCTAACCGTCGTGCGCACAGTGCAAGGTTGTAGCCTTTGGCTGCAAATTCACGTGCCATACCCGCACCTAAGCCAGAACTTGCACCTGTAATTAAAATTGTCTTTGCCATGTCTGTCACCTATTCTTGTTTAAATCCATGTTAAGAGTTCTGCATCATGCGCTTTTAAATAATGATGCTCGTTAAAGCTCAGTAATTGCAAACGACCATCGACCCAACGCAGCGTGGTAATACTGGCATTGGCAATCGACCAATTCAGCGCAAAAATTTGTTTGGCGTTTAAGCCTAAGACTTTACCTACCGCCACAGCAATCACACCACCAGAACTAAACACCACTGCTTGACGATGTTGTGTCGCATCAATGCTTTCACACAGTCCTTGCAAAGCCGTTTCTACACGGGCCTGAAAGCCTAACCATGTTTCATGATATTCATGGTCATATTGCGCTCCAATCCAGCGATCAATCGCACCATCAAAAATTTTGGCTAGATAAGCACGAGGGTTAGCCACTTGAGCGATATCCTGTTTCAGCAATTCAGGTTGCTTAAACCGCGGCTCATATTGCGCAAAGATATGTTGATGATCAAACTCGTTCCATGCCGATTCAGTCTGAATCAGGGCGTCATCAAAACTTTGCGATAATGCCAATTGAGCGGTTTGTTGATGGCGCTGCATAGAGCCTGCCACTACAAAGGGTGACAGTTTTAAGGTTTTCCTGAGAAATTCACCCACCGCTTGAGCCTGTTGCTTACCTTTTGCAGATAGCAAATCATAACTGGCCGCCCCAAAAGAGGCTTGCCCATGACGCACCAAATAAATCGTGCTCATCGCTTTAAAATTTCCTGTAATTTCGCAACATATTCCGCAATCAGTTGCTGCGCTTGCAGATCGTCTTGAGCAATCAGTTTCAACGCCCGAATATGTAAAGCATGAATCATGATCCAGAAATCTTTAAAGGCAGGATTATCGGTTTGTTGATGGTAGTAGCGATAATAAATTTGTTGGGCGATCACGGCTAAACGAAACAGACCAAACACTTCATAAAATGCCCAGTTATCAGGCTTCAAACCTGTTTTCTCGAGATAATAATCCACCACTTGTTGCCGCGTCAGCATGCCTTTTAAATTGGTTGGCTGACGGCGAGTTGATTTCATCAAGGCATCATCATCCTCTTGAATCCAGTAGGCAAGGGCACTCCCTAAATCCATCAATGGATCGCCCAATGTCGCCATTTCCCAGTCCAAAACACCAATCACTTTAGTCGGTTGTTGTGGATCTAAAATGACATTATCAAAACGCCAATCATTATGAATCACACAGGTTTTAGCATCGGCAGGGATATGCTGCTGTAACCACTGACGCACAAAAGCAAAATCAGGTACATTTGGCGTCAAGGCTTTGGCATAACGCGTATCCCAGCCCTCAACCTGACGACGACAATAGCCTTCACCTTTACCGAGTTTTTCTAGCTCAGTCCCCAGATAAGGCACTTGATGTAATTCGATCAATTTATCCAGCACATTCAAACAAAGTTGCTGTACCTGTTGCTCATCGAGCTGTAATTCTTTGGGTAAATTGGCACGCGGAATAATACCCTCGATCCGCTTCATCACATAGAAATCACAGCCAATGATGCTTTCATCCTGACACAATGCCAACATTTCAGGCAGTACTGGGTAGAAAGGGGCGAGGTGTTTTTGCACATTGTATTCACGCGCCATATCATGCGCTGATTTGGCTTTGGTGCCTTTAGGCGGGCGGCGTAAAATTAAATCCGCATTGTCATATTGCAAGCGATAAGTCCAGTTGGAAGCACCGCCTGAATATTGGGTCACTTGCGCTATACCTTGTAAGCTGACACCCTGATTTTTTAACCATGTTTCAATCGCGCAAACATCCAGTTCTTCGCCTTTGCGAACTTGACCAGCTACATCTATCACTGCCATTTTTTTATTATCCTTGATCAACGACCATAACCACGTTTTTTGAGTTCTAATTTGGCAATCATGCCTTTATGCACTTCGTCAGGTCCATCAGCTAAACGTAAACTACGCGCTTGATTAAAAAATGCTGTGAGTGGGGTGTCTCGTGAAACCCCTTCTCCACCATGAATCTGAATCGCCATATCCACCACATGTTGTAATACCGTCGGTGCAACCACTTTAATCGCAGAAATTTCAGTGAGTGCCGCCATATTGCCTTGTGTATCCATTTTATACGCTGCATAGAGCGTCAATAAACGGGCTTGGTCAATTTGCACACGTGCTTCTGCCACACGCTCTAAATTCCCCCCCAATTTCAGGATTTCTTTACCAAAGGCTTTACGCGACATGCCCCGATCAATCATCAGCTCTAAGGCTTTTTCTGCTGCGCCAATACAACGCATACAATGATGAATCCGCCCTGGTCCTAAACGACCTTGGGCAATCTCAAAGCCTTGTCCTGCACCACCAATAAAACTGCTGACAGGAACACGTACATGGTCAAAACTGACTTGGCCATGCCCATGTGGCGCATCGTAATCGCCAAACACAGGCAACATCCTTTCAATCGTCACGCCTTGCGCGTCTATCGGCACAAGTACCATCGAATGTTGATGGTGACGGTCTTTGCTTGGATCAGGGGTGTAGGCCATAAAAATAATCACTTTGGCATTGGGATCACCCAAACCAGATGACCACCATTTACGTCCATTCAATACAATCTCATCGCCCTCAATCACCGCCGTGGCTTGCATATTGGTGGCATCACTGGAAGCGACTGCAGGTTCAGTCATACAAAATACTGAACGAATTTCGCCATTGAGTAAGGGTTGAAGCCATTGTTGCTGTTGCGCTTCACTACCATAACGCCATAATACTTCCATATTGCCACTATCAGGCGCATTACAGTTAAATACGGTAGGAGCGAGCAGGCTACGTCCTGTAAGCTCGGCAATATGTGCATATTCCTGAACTGACAAACCTGCACCTAACTCGGCATCAGGTAAAAACATATTCCATAAGCCTGCGGCTTGAGCCTTGCTTTTCAGTTGTTGTAATTGCTCAGGCCATTGCCATTTGGTCCAATCGCCATCGACATTGAGTTGATGTACTTCATCCCAAAATGCTTTTTCGATGGGTTCTATTTCTTGTTGAATAAAGGCTTGTGTTTGTGCAATAAAATCCTGTGCGCGTTCAGATAATGCAAACATCATCAGCTCCCTCAAGGTAAAATGTGGCGAAAGACCATTCGCTGCTTTACATCACCATAAGCGAAAACTTATTATGAATAAAATGATTTTATTTTGTTGATAACTATGAATCAGATTCATAATTCCACCCCACTAGAAGTGGCTCATTTCCATCGTATTGATATTAATTTATATCCCCTTTTTATTGCCATTTTTGAACAAAAAAGCATTTCTAAAGCGGCACAACTCTTGTGTATTAGCCAGTCTGCTGTGAGTCATGCCCTACAACGCCTACGCTTGCAATTGAATGACGAACTATTTGTGCGTAGCGGCCAAAAAATGTTGCCAACACCTTATGCCGAGCAGATTTATCACCCCATTCAAACGGCCTTGCTGAGTATTCAAACGATTGCCATGCCGAAACAAACCTTTGTTCCGAGCATGTTGCACAGCCTTAAAATTGCCATCCATGATGAAATCGAACCAATTATTTTTCCGCAATTGGTCAGTCACTTTACACAATTGAATCTTGATATTCAGTTTCTCAGCTCTAAACTGGATCGTAAAAATATGCTGGCTGATTTATCCGCCCAACAAATTGATTTTGTGATTGATCTGGTACAACCCTATCAAGCCAATTTACAGTTTGAAAACCTGATTGAAGATCATTTTGTGGTGTGTACCCAACAAGCAGACATGGATTTATCGCTGTATTTATCCTCACCCCATATCGGGGTTTCCTCACGGCGCACAGGGATACTTTTAGAAGATATTTACCTCAATCGCCAACAACTGTCTCGACAAGTTTTTCTGCGCTGTCAGCATTATTCAACTGCTTTGCAAGTTCTCTCACAATATCCAAACTCGATTTTGACCATTCCACAAAGCATTTTAAAACACCTTAATTATGCAGAAAATTTGCATATCCATGCCTTACCGATCGAACTACCAAAAATCAGCATGGGCATGTATTGGCACGAGCATGTAAAACAAAATCTGCGTCATCAATTTTTACGTCAAGAGATCTTAAAAATTTTTAACTAAGGTCTTTTGACACTATTCATATGAGTGACAGGCGGCAAAAATATCGCCGATTCGAGCCTTGCAAACAATCATTTGCGGTTAGGCTAAAAATATGTAATGCTACGCCTAGATTTGGATCTCACCATCCATACAGAATTCGTTGACAAGGGGAGTAGCCTCCTTCAAACCTAAGGGCTGAAATTGAAGTTCTTAGGTGTCAGAGCTCCGTCATTACACTTTGCAAAAAGTCGGACTCTGAGCATCACAACATATAATGTCGTGATGTAGGCAAGACCTTGATCATGTTGGAACAGATGTATTAATTCATCTGGCAACTGGTCAAGGTTTTTTTATGTCCATTTGCCAGATAGGGAGTAGTAATGGAAACTATCGGTAATTTGTGGCTCTATGTTGCATTCTTTGGCATTGTAACCGTGATGCTATTGATCGATTTTTTAGGCTTTAAACAAAAACAAAATCAAGATGTGCCAATCAAACAAGCCGCTTATTGGAGTATCGCGTGGGTCACTGCTGCGATACTCTTTGGTGGTGGATTATGGCTGTATTTACAGCAAACCATCGGGGCAAATATCGCCAATCAAAAAACCATGGAGTACTTTGCAGGTTATCTCCTTGAGAAATCGTTGGCGATTGATAATGTCTTCGTTTGGTTGATGATTTTCGCAGCTTTTGCGATCCCACCTGCGTTGCAACGTAAAATTTTACTCTATGGCGTACTCGGTGCAATTGTACTCAGAACCATTTTTATTTTTATTGGGGCTTGGTTCGTTCAAGAATTTTCTTGGGTGCTTTATATCTTCGGTGCATTCCTCGTCTATACAGGCTTTAAGTTCCTTAAAGGACAAGAGGAAGAAACCAACATTGAAGACAATGCCTTACTCAAATGGTTACGTAAACACCTGCGCATCACGCCACAACTAGAGGGCAACAAGTTCTTTGTTCGTCAAAACGGACTCTTGTGGGCAACGCCGTTATTTTTAGTGTTGGTATTGGTTGAAGTGTCAGATGTTATTTTCGCAGTGGATTCTATTCCTGCGATTTTCGCTGTAACCACAGACCCATTTATCGTATTAACCGCAAACCTGATGGCAATTTTAGGCCTACGTGCCATGTTCTTCTTACTGGCGGGTGCTGCAACTAAATTGCATTACTTGCCATATGGTCTAGGTATTATCTTATTGTTCATTGGTGCGAAAATGTTATTGCTTGATGTATTCCATATGCCAATCTGGATTTCACTCGGCTTTATCATCTTGGTGTTAAGTATTACAGCGTATTTATCTATTCGTCATAATAAGCTACAAGCGCGCTAATACGTTATATGAACATAGGGTCTTCAATAGAAGACCCTTTACGCATTAAACAATCATAGTTTTGGATCAACCAATTGTAGTTTGGGCCATTGCTGTAACCATTGTTTAGAATCAACACGATTTTTAAAAGTTACATAGCTCACCAGTGCTGGATTCCAACAGAGTCGTAACTCAAATAGATCCTGTAAACCAAAGGGTGCAATCAACTCCAGCTCTCCCAAAGGATTCAAACGAATAGCGATGGCAGTCGCCGTTTCTGGCCATAAAGATAAAGCATGTTCAATTGATTGTAAGGGCTGAATCTTTTCTCCATTTTCTGTGCGATACCATGTATGCACCGCAGCCTGATTCAGCACATCCCACTGTTGTTTTGGAAATAATTTTTCTAATTTTTGTTTTAATTGCTGCTGTACATGATTATTGCTTTCCAGCACATCGTAATAAATCACATCAACATCACTGTATTTCAAATCAAAAGACGATCCATGTAAAAAAGCCCAAACCGTATTTCGAATTGCACCTGCACTCACATATGCTTGAGGATGTAGTTGACTAAGCTGTTTTAGCAGCTCATAGAGAGCTGGACTGTTTAAGATCAAATCAAAAAGATGTTCTCGATGGTTGGTTTGATGCAGCGCCATTCTTGTTTTAACCCTTCAATAACTGAAACATCTTCGCTCTCTTCACCAAACAGTATAGTGAATTGACTCAAAAGATTGCTCACATTTATATACCTTTTAACCGCCTAATTTAGGCGAATAATCCAGTAAGTTGGGCAAAATCAGGTACAATCAACCGAAAAAAGTAAAACTGTAGGTTGTTATGACGTTGGCTACTCAGATCACGGTTGTTCGTGGTCGCTTCTTAGATATTCAAAAAACCGTTTCCCGAGCAGCAGAAATCGCCAATCAAGTGCGTTATATCGAAGACGGCATTCTAATCACTGAAAATGGAAAAATTCGCTGGTTTGGTGCTTGGAATGACGCGCAAGCACAGCTACCAACAGATGTTGAAATTCAGCATTATCCTGAGCAATTGATTATTCCAGGCATGATCGACACCCACATTCATTTTCCACAAACAGAAATGGTCGGCGCATACGGCGAACAACTATTAAGCTGGCTCAATACCTATACCTTCCCAACTGAAATCCAATTTAAAGACAAAACTTACGCACAAGAAATCGCAGCGTTCTTTGTCAATGAACTGCTTAAAAATGGCACCACCACAGCATTGGTATTTTGTACGGTACATCCTGAATCTGTGGATGCCTTATTTGAAGCGGCACAACAGCAGCAAATGCGTTTAATCGCAGGTAAGGTGATGATGGATCGTCATGCACCTGAAGCGCTATGCGATACCGCAGACAGCGGCTATGATGACTCTAAGGCACTCATCGAGAAGTGGCATGGGCAGGGACGTGCCTTATATGCCATTACCCCACGGTTTGCACCGACCTCGACACCAGAACAACTGGAAAAAGCAGGACAGCTCAAAGCAGAGTTTCCTGATGTCTATGTGCATACTCATTTAAGTGAAAATAAAGATGAAATCGCATGGGTCAAAGATTTATTCCCAGCACAACAGGGCTATCTGGATGTCTATCATCACTATGGTTTAACAGGTCAACGTTCGGTCTTTGCACACTGCGTGCATTTGGAAGATACTGAATGGCAATGCATGCACGAAACTAATTCTGCCATTGCCTTCTGTCCAACCTCAAACCTGTTCTTGGGCAGTGGTTTATTTCCATTGAAAAAAACTTGGGATCAACAAGTCAAAGTTGGATTAGGCACTGATGTCGGAGCAGGGACCTCATTTAGCTTATTGCAAACCGTGAATGAAGCTTACAAAGTACAACAGTTACAAGGCGACAAATTATCCGCTTTTGAGTCGCTTTATCATGCAACCTTGGGTGGGGCGAAAGCGCTCGACTTGGATGATAAACTGGGTAACTTCAATGTGGGTAAAGAAGCAGATTTTGTTGTGTTGAATCTCCAAGCAACCGCATTACAACAACTGCGCCAATCTCGCTCAAAATCAATCGAAGACAGTCTATTTGCGCTGTTTACCATGGGTGATGATCGAAATATTGAGGCAACTTATATCTATGGACAAAAAGCCTATAGCCAAAACTAAAGCCTCAAACAAACAAAAACTTAGTTTGATATTGTTGGCGATTGGCAGTGCGGTGTTGCTGAAACGAGATAGCACTTCTCGGCAAAATGATACATATTCTTCATCCGCAAAAGATGCATGAAAACTCATTTTGTTTTAAAATTCCCCCATTAGCTCAAATTTTCGAGGTGTTGCAGGTCAACACCTTTTTTATTTTCCCATGTTTAATGTTTTAGGAATCTGCCGATGACCATTGCAATGCGCATTATGATTTCAAGTGAAGAGATTCAAGCCAAAGTGAAACAGCTTGGCGAAAAAATCAATGCACACTATGCTCAAAGTGATAAAGAACTGGTATTAATTGGTTTACTGCGCGGTTCAGTCATCTTTATGGCAGACTTATGTCGTGCCATAGAAAAACCACACGAACTCGATTTTATGACCGTTTCCAGCTATGGCGGTGGTACAACCTCTAGCCGTGATGTCAAAATCCTCAAGGACTTGGATGGCGAAATCCATGGTAAAGATGTGTTGGTGGTCGAAGATATTATTGATTCAGGTAATACACTCAACAAAGTGATGCAAATGCTGCAAACGCGTAAACCAAATTCAATTGAACTGTGTACGCTCGTGAGCAAACCATCACGCCGTGAGATTGATCTAGATGTTAAATTCTTAGGTTTTGAAGTCGAAGATCGCTTTATTGTCGGTTATGGTCTCGATTTCGATCAGAAATATCGTCATCTACCTTTTATTGGTGAGATTGGTCTGTAATCAATAAGGGCAGTTGTCATTGCATATATGCTTGAGAAGCTTTAAATACTTCTCAAAACAAAGCCTTAAAGCGATGCTTTAAGTTTGTTTTATCTTTTTCGCATTCGCAGCATAGCTGCTCATCTTGCGCTCGTACCTTGCGAAGCAATGCTTTAAGTTTGTTTTATCTTTTTCGCATTCACAGCATAGCTGCTCATCTTGCGCTCGTACCTTGCGAAGCAATGCTTTAAGTTTGTTTTATCTTTTTCGCATTCACAGCATAGCTGCTCATCTTGC
>NZ_JAKZGL010000021.1 GCF_022549355.1 Acinetobacter sp. NIPH 2699 | reverse complement strand
TCACACCGAATCAGATGTATGAGAAAGAGAAAACCGAGCTAATGGTTTAACTCGGTTTTAAATGAAATACTGTCAATCTATTTCAGGACGTGACATTGATTAGCGTTTAATGACGATGGAATCAATGCCACTATGCTGTAAAGTTTGTTGTGCTGCTAAAGCGGCTTCTTGACTGTCATAAGGGCCAGAAAATACACGATACCAAGTTTGTCCATTTTCAACAGTTCTCACTACATCGGCGGATAATCCATTCAAAATAATTTCTGCGCGACGTGCGTCTGCACTATCAGGATCTGGATAGCTACGGACTTGTAGGATATACGTTGTCGGTGCAGGTGGTGTTTGTTCACTTGCACTAATATTGGCTGAATCTTCTGTCGTTGTAGTTTCAAGTCGAGGAGACTCAATAATTACGATATTGCCTTGTTGTTTGGTTTCAGGCACGGCTTGTTCGGGAATCGGAGTCACTTGTTGTTGTGGCAACAAATCATAGAAACGGTAATCTTTATTGGTGTTTTCTTCTTGATAGTGTTCAGAAGGCACCTGACTTTTTGTGGGAACAGGTTGCCATGGTTGCCATAGCATCAGCATGACGATGGCACATAAGATCGCTAGAATGGCGACAAACATGCCTAGCCATTTCGGGATAAGCGGTTTTTTGGGCTTATTTGGTCGTTCAGATACACCACGTTGCGTTTTTCCAAACACCTGAAATTCCTCTTGATTCTATTATGTTATTTCTAGCTTGAATCGTCTGAGAAACAAAGCATTATATTAAAAATAATGCTTTGTTTACTGTATTTTACTCACTCTTGTGTAAGAGCGTTGCTTTACTTACATCGCCACTTCGGGCATATGAGCCATATATGGCGCAAGATCTTGCAGCGATGTAAAGCGTTGCTTTGCTAATTACCGTTCACCTCAGGCATAGCCTTCGGTCTTGCGGCAATGCAAAGTGTTACTTTGCTTACATTGCCTCAGGAGCGGATACACCCAATAATGTTAAACCATTTCTTATCACTTGCTGTACGTTTATTGATAATAATAAACGGGCTTGTGATAATGGAATATTTGTTTCATCTACAAACTTCACACCATCTTGTGCGTACCAGCCATGGAATAGTGCAGCTAAATCTTTAAGATAGTTACCAATTTGATGTGGTTCACACACATTCGCTGCTCGCACCACAATTTCAGGGTAAGCTGCTAATTTCGCGAGAATTTCTGTTTCAGTATCTAAAGTCAATAGATCAGCAACTTGTCGTGCAGATATCACATCAAATGCAATGCCTTTTTCTTTAGCACGATTCACAATACTGTTTACACGTGCATATGCATATTGAATGTAATACACCGCATTGTCTTTGCTTTGTGAAACCGCAAGGTCTAAGTCAAAGTCGATGTGTTGTTCAGATTTACGCATCACATAGTAAAAACGCGCTGCATCATTACCGACTTCTTTACGCAAATCACGTAGAGTCACGAACTGACCTGAACGAGATGACATTTGTACCATCTCACCGCCACGCCACAAGCTGACGAACTGAACCAAAAGCACAGTCAATTTCTTCGAGTCATAGCCCATTGCATCAATGGCAGCTTTGACACGTGAAATATAACCGTGGTGATCTGAACCCCAAATATCAATCAGGTCAGTATAACCACGTTGTAATTTATTCAAGTGATAGGCAATGTCAGAGGCGAAGTAGGTGGTCTGACCGTTACGACGTTTCACTACACGGTCTTTTTCATCACCAAACTCAGTTGATTTAAACCAGATGTTGCCTTCTTTTTCATAGAGGAAGCCACGTTGATCTAAGGTTGCAAGTGCTTCATCAATCTTGTCAGCTAATGATGCTTCACTAAACCATTCATCAAAAGTCACACCAAAATCAGCAAGATCGTCTTTGATGTCATCTAAAATGGCATGTAACGCTGCTTGATGGAAAACGCGATAAGCAGCGCCTAAACGTTGTTGTGAGTTCGCAATTAGGCCATCAATGTGTTTTTCTTTATCGCCTGAAAGTACAACTTTGTTGCCTTCAGCATCAAGTTCTTCTGCATATTGAACATCTTCAGGCACGTCTTTATAGATATCAACAACTGGACGAACGTGTGCATCGCCATCTTGGTCAATAATGCTTTGTGCGATTTCTTTGACGTAGTCACCTTGGTAGGCATTTTTAGGGAATACCAGTGTTTGGCCAGTCAATTCTAAATAACGTAAATAAGTTGAAGTCGCCAAAATATCCATTTGACGACCTGCATCGTTGACATAGTATTCGCGGTCAACTTGCGCACCTGTGGCTTCTAATAAATTTGCAACCGTCATGCCATACGCTGCACCACGACCATGCCCCACATGTAGGCTAGAGGTTGGGTTGGCAGAAACAAATTCGACTTGGATTCTTTTGGCTGCATTGGCTTGGCTACGACCATATTGATCTTTTTGTGCCTGAATTTGATCAAGCACAGCAAAGCGTTGGTCTGCATTTAAAAAGAAGTTAATAAAACCAGGACCTGCAATTTCTGCTTTATTAATGTCAGCCACTTCAGGGAGTGCTGCTAAAATCTTTTCAGCAAGATCGCGTGGTTTCATGCCAGCCGCTTTAGAGCCGATCATGGCAATATTGGAAGCAAAGTCACCGTGACTTCGGTCTTTGGTACGGGTTAAATGGCTCGTGTTTGTCCAATCTGAAGGGAGTACACCTTGTTGTTGAAGGGATTGTACCGCATGATCAAGAGCTGCTTGTATTGCCGTATTCATAGTTACCGAAATAAATGTCGCGGAAAAACGTTAAATATAGCAAATTTTGAGGGCTTAAGGGGAGAGTCTATTCAGGGAATTCACATATTCCGATCAATCTTTTTTGAGTCCCACGTTGAGTGGAGATCATAAAGATGCTACACCATCGCGTGGCATAGCATCTTGCTGTTTTAATCTTCCAGTATTTGTTCTAGTAAGGTATGACTAGGCGCAAAATAATAAGCACCATCAACAGCCGTCGTGAAATGCAGTAAACGGTCATGAATACCATCACCTGCTGTGCCAAACATACGTTTTAACATTGCATCAATAATCGTTAAATTATTGGTATACGCGACAAAGAATAAGCCTTGTTCACCTTTGCCATCACCATAAGGGAGGCTGTGACGTAAGATTTCCATTTCTTCGCCCTCTTCATCTTCAACCACCGTACGGGCAACATGCGCATTTTTAGGCTTGGTCTCATCGTCTAGCTCGATTGATTCAAGCTTGGTGCGTCCCATGACATGCTCTTGTGCATCGACTTTGAGTTGTTGCCATTTCGCTAAATCGTGTACATAACGTTGTGCGAAAATAAAACTACCATCAGCAAAGATACCTGCGGATTCAGGCAACAAGGTTGCTTCGGCACGATCATCAGGGAATTGTGGGTTTTCAGTTCCATCAATAAAACCTGTTAAATCACGACCATCAAATTGACGGAAGCAAGCGCGCTCATCGAGTACTTCGACTTTGTTCTGAATCCCTGCAAAGAACGCTTGGCTCATGCTAAAGCAAAGATCGGCACGCGCACTGGCAAGATGAATAAATACATCGGCTGGCACGACTGGCATATTAAATGCCCCGAGTTGGGGATCTAATTGTTTAAACCCTTCAGGCATTTGTGCGTGTAACTTGGACCAAAGTTCAGGACCGAAGGCGATTGCAGTTTTGATCTGAGCATTTGGGTGTTGAGTGATCAAGCGATCACGAGTTAAAAGCAAAGCTGTAATTTGTTGTTTTAATTTGACAATCGTAAGATCTTTTAAACGCAGAACAATAAAACGTGCATGATCAGAAGGTAATGGAAGAATGACAGATTGAGCAGTCATTAATATCTCCTTAGTCATTTTAAGGCGGCAAAAAAAGGAATCATTGTGCCTGATGCGAACAGGGTTGAATAGTTTATTGCTGATGATTTTTACGATGCACGCTATTGCTAAAACCATTGCCCATCGTCTTTTCCTGCTGTAACGATAGATTAAATAGCATGTTTCAAATGCTTAGTTGGTTTTGATATGAGGGAATACTTTTTGTACTGCAAAAATCAGCGCAAAACAAAGTGCCATACATAAGACAATACTTAAACCTGTGGCAATGTTGAGTGCCGCACTTGACCATAAGCCGACAGTGATACCAAATTGAGCCAATATAAATGCCCAAATCACCATTTGTTTGGGCGAGTGCGCCAGTAAGCGAGCGCTCAGCGCGGGGATGACTAATAGTGCACCCATCAGTAATGAACCGACTGCACGCAATGCCAATACGGTAAACAATGCCAGTAATAGCATGAAAATCAAACGTTGCCAGTTTGCGTTGACGCCTTCACTCATGGCGACATCTGGGTCAATCGCAACTTGAATTTGGGCGGACCATGAGCGATACAGCGCTATCAGTGCACCTGCAATCACAACTGCAAATATTGGTAATTCAGCCCATCCAACACTGAGTAAATCACCAAACAGGTAGCTTAATAGTTCTGGACGTAAGCTTGGAAGCTGTTGGATGAGCAACAAACCTGAACAAAGTAATGTGGCTGAGCACAATGCCAGTAAAGCATCATTGGGTAAGCGTGAATCGTGCAGAATCCATAAAATTGCAACCAGCAATGCAGCTAAACAAGCCACACCGAACCAAAAAGGTAAATTAAGAATCCCAGCAATTGCCACACCCAATAAGGTGCCGTGTGCCATCGTATCGGCGAAGAATGACATTCTGCGCCACAACATGAGGCAACCCAACGGTGCGGTCAGAAATACCAGCAGTGTGCCCATAATCCAAGCAGGTAATAGCAGTTGTAACCATTCCATCATTGCTTAGACCTTCGGTTCAGGGTGGATATGAGGACGTGGATCATGTGTACATGGTTCGACATGGTCGCTATGCCCACAATCATCGTGATGATGCTGATAGAACATGCGTTGAGTCCCAAAAATAGCTTGGTACTCTGGATGTTGTTGAATGCTTTCAGGTAGGCCGCTACAGCAAATATGTTTATTGAGACATACCACACGATGAGTGCCTTGCATAACCCATTGTAAGTCATGTGAAACCATGAGTACGGCACAACCATAGCGCTCGGGCAGGCTGCGGACATATTCATACAGCTCTGCTTCAGATTGAATATCTAAGCCCTGCATCGGTTCATCCAGCACTAAAATATCAGGTTGGCGCAATAAAGCACGAGCAAGTAACACGCGTTGACGTTCACCGCCAGAGAGTTGTTGTACTTTTGAGTGTTGTAACTGCAGAATGCCAGTATCAGCCATGATTTCTTGGCGCAAATTTGCAGCACAAATCTCTAAGTCAAGTAAGTCTTGGACACGTAAGGGCAGACTGGCAGATGGATTGAATTTCTGTGGCACATAGGCCATCTTTAATTTCTTAGCAAAGCGAACTTTGCCTTTATTCGGTGACATGATGCCCAGTAACACTTTGATGAGTGTGGACTTGCCAGCGCCATTCGGACCAATCAGCGTCACAATTTCTTTTGCTTGTAATGCAAAATCCACATTTCTCAAAATAACACGTTCATCACGTTGAACTGAGATATTTTCAAGCTGGACGAGGGGAGAGCTTACTGCGATTTGCTGCACTGATGACATTTTCCAGAAATTTCAATGATGCTATGTTGAGCAGAAAACTGATCTGAGGTTGCGAGTTGATCAAGTTGTTGAAGCAGTCCTTGTGCGGATGCCTCTTTAACCGAACGGCATTCAGTACAGATTAAAAACGCAGCTTGATGTCCTTCACGTGGATGGCAACAAGGAATATAGGCATTAATAGAGGTTAAACGGTGGATCAGACCTTTTTCTAATAAAAAATCCAAAGTTCGATATACCGTCGGTGGTGCGGCAGGGCGGTCTGCTTGACCTTTAATTTTTGCCAATAAATCATAAGCACCCATCGGTGCAGATGCATTTAAAATCAGCTCAAGGACTTCTTTACGTAGAGGTGTCAGTCGAGCGCCAGTTGCAGCACATAAAAGTTCTGCCTCTGTGATTCGAGCTTTAATATCATGATGACCATGAACACCGTGTAAAGCATTGTCATGTTCATGTGAGCAAGAACTCATAAATGGACCTCATTGTTTGCCTTGAGTCGGTTGATCTATCACGGATAATCTTATGGTCAAAACACCTTGTGCTGTAGATGAGCACGCGAAGTATCTGTGAAATGTCAACGGACCGTATATCATATCATGCAATTCATTTGGAACTAACTATATAAGTCATTCAAGCAAGGAATGGTATTAAGAAGATAAAATAGACATAGGTATTTTTAAACTTTTGTTATATTATAACATGCTTTGCTAGGTTGAGTAGTGTTGTGATGTTGCGCCTTTTTCTATTTGTCTCGTTTTCAATGTTAAGCACATGGGGCTGGACACAAAGTTTGGTCGTCTCAACACATCCAATTTATTTGATTGCAAAAGAAGTGACCAATGGGGTAGAAACGCCAGTTCTTTTACTCAGCGATCAAACGGGGCATGATGTGCAACTCACGCCAGCCCATCGCAAAGCGATTCAAGATGCTTCTTTGGTTGTATGGTTGGGTAAGGCGCATGAAGCACCATTAGAGAGATTGCTACATCAAAATCGAAAAGCTGTCTCACTTTTGGATTCAGGTATTTTAACAGTATTGCCACAACGAAGTTTGCGTGGCGCGTCACTCGAAAATACGATCGACAGCCATGTTTGGTTAGAACCGAATAATGCGGTTCGCATCGCGTTTTTTATCGCGACATTACGTTCGCAGCAATATCCTGAAAATAAAGCCAAATATTTAGCCAATGCCAAAGACTTTGCACAACAAATGCGACAAGCTGCCCAACAGTATGAAGGTAGTAATAGAGCCAAACCCTATTGGTCATACCATGATGCTTATCAATACTTAGAAAGAGCATTGAATTTAAAATTTGCAGGCGCACTCACCAATGATCCGCATATTGCCCCAACAGCTGCACAAATTAAGTACTTAAAAGACAGCCGACCAAAGACAGAAATGTGTTTATTGGCTGAAATTTCAGCCAGCAGTAGCCAGTATAGAAGACTGAATCCCGTCATTTTTGAATCTGTGGACGAAAGTATGAATGGTGAGGACAATTTTATCGCTGCGTGGAAAAAATTGGCTGCAAAAACTGATAAGTGCGTATTAAGTGCCCAAAATTGATCAGAAAATTAAAAAAGCGTTGACTCTATCGTCAGAAAATGTGGTAACGAAAAAAGCAGACTTAGGTCGAGAAAAGATTGCATGTTCAGGGGTGTAACTCTATAATGCCAGCGATTCGAAACGATCCGTAATAAAACTTGTCAAGCAGTTGTGTTGTGAGTGGATAAAAAATGAGCCGGACTAGTCGCTTGATTGACCGACGATTAGCAAAAGCTTTGGTCTTCTTACAAGCATGTATGATTCCAATGGCAGCTTTGCTTGCATGGATGATGAAAGATATAACTGCTGCAATAAGTGCTGCGCTTGGGGCCTCGGTTTGTTGGTTAGCACACTGTTATTTTGCTTGGCAGTCGTTTAGAGCGGCGGGCGCAAGAGCATCAAAACAAGTCATGCTCAACATGTATCGAGGAATACTCGGCAAGTTTGCAATTGTGGTCGTGGGTTTTATTTTAATTTTGAACAATGTTGAACCACTATCACCGGTTGCATTGTTTGGTGGATTTATTCTTGTTCAAGCGATGGCGTGGGTTGCACCTTTTTGGGTGTCACGTCTGCAAAACCGAGGTTAAGCCACATTTTTGAGATTTTTGGAGGGTAAGGTGAGATATTTGCAGTTCGCAGTATTCATTTCCCTCCTTTTAATGATTGACATTGACCAGGTGTGATTTATGGCTGCTGAAGAACATGCCCTGACTTCGACCGAGTATATCAAGCATCACTTGACCAATATGACCTATGGCAAAATGCCAGATGGATCATGGAAGTTAGCTGAGACTGCTGAAGAAGCTCAATCGATGGGGTTCACTGCAATTCACTTGGATTCAATGGGTTGGTCTATTGGACTTGGCATCATTTTTTGCTTAATGTTCTGGATCGTTGCGAAAGCTGCAAATGCAGGTGTACCAACAAAATTCCAGTCTGCAATTGAAATGATTATCGAGTTTGTAGACTCAAGTGTCCGTGACACCTTCCATGGCAAATCACGTTTAATTGCACCATTGGCATTAACCATTTTCGTGTGGATTTTCCTCATGAACTTAATGGATTTAATTCCTGTTGACTGGATTCCTGTATTGGCTCAAGTTATTGGTGCAAACGTATTTGGTATGGACCCTCACCACGTTTACTTCAAGATTGTACCAACGACTGACCCGAACATTACCCTAGGTATGTCGTTGTCTGTATTTGCATTAATCTTGTTTTATAGTGTTCGTGAGAAAGGAATCGGCGGTTTCGTCGGTGAATTGGCACTTAACCCATTTAACCCAAGTAACAAATTTGCAAAAGCGTTATTGATTCCAGTGAACTTAATTTTGGAATTAGTAACTTTCCTTGCTCGTCCAGTTTCGTTGGCTCTACGACTGTTCGGTAACATGTATGCGGGTGAGTTGATCTTCATCTTGATCGCATTACTGCCGTTCTGGATCCAGTGGGCATTATCTGTGCCTTGGGCTATTTTCCACATTCTTGTAATCACGCTGCAAGCATTTATCTTTATGATGCTGACCATCGTTTACTTGAGCATGGCAAGCGAAAAGCATTAATGGTATTGCCTGACTATCAGTTGATGGTTGGGCTTAAATTTTAGTTTAATTTGGTAATAACCTAACCTCTGAGGAATTTTTCATGGAACTCACTTTAGGTCTAGTTGCAATTGCATCTGCTATCTTGATCGCTTTCGGTGCTTTAGGTACTGCGATTGGTTTCGGTCTTTTAGGTGGCCGCTTCTTAGAAGCTGTAGCTCGTCAACCAGAATTGGCTCCACAACTTCAAACTCGTATGTTCTTAATCGCGGGTCTTCTTGATGCTGTGCCTATGATCGGTGTTGGTATTGGCTTGTTCTTCATCTTCGCTAATCCATTTGTAGGTTAATAGCTTAATTCCTAAATCCACATATTGAGGAATAGCGAAATGAATATCAACCTCACATTGATTGGCCAAGCGATTGCATTTGCGGTATTTGTCGCATTCTGTATGAAGTTTGTTTGGCCACCATTAATCAATGCAATTAGTGAGCGTCAGCGTAAAATTGCTGATGGCTTAAATGCTGCTGAAAAAGCGAAAGCGGATCTTGCTGATGCACAATCACAAGTGAAGCAAGAGATCGACGCAGCAAAAGCACAAGCGGCTCAATTGATTGAACAAGCGAACCGTCGTGCAGCGCAATTGATCGAAGAAGCGCGTACCCAAGCTGCGGCTGAAGGTGAACGTATTCGTCAACAGGCGAAAGAAACTGTTGATCAAGACATCAATGCTGCTCGCGAAGAATTACGTCAACAAGTTGCTGCCTTGGCAGTTGATGGTGCAGAGAAAATTCTGAACCAACAAGTTGACGCAGAAGCTCATAATGCCATGCTGACTCAGCTGGCTGCTAAACTTTAAGCGAGGGAAATATGGCTGAATTCTTGACGTTGGCACGCCCATACGCTAAGGCAGCATTTGCTTATGCATCTGAGCAGAATGCAACTGACTCTTGGTCAAATGCGTTACAACTGCTCAGTGCTGCGGTGCAAGATGAGGCATTTTCCGCTTATTTAAATCGTCCTGAGTTGACTCCTGCGGAGCAGGTAGGTCTTTTTGCGAAGATTTTAGGTGAAGATCAAACTCAAGCTGTGTCGAACTTTTTGACACTGCTTGCAGATAATGATCGTTTAATATTATTACCTGAAATCGCGGCAGAATATGAACTACTTAAATCGCAGAACAACAACACATTGGAAGTAGAGATTGAATCTGCTTTCCCAATGGATGCGAAACAAGAGCATATTTTAGCTCATGCGTTAGAAAAACGTTTTAACAGAACAGTACATGTTACTGTGAACGTTGATCCAACGCTCATCGCAGGTGTTGTGATTCGTGCAGGCGACCAAGTGATAGATGACTCTGCGCTTAACAAGCTTGAAAAAATGCGGACTCGTCTTCTTGCCTAACAGCAAAAAGACTGAACTTAAAAAAGATTGAGGAATAGCGCAATGCAACAACTGAATCCATCCGAGATCAGTGCGCTCATTAAACAGCGTATCGGCGATCTGGACACCAGCGCGACCGCGAAGAATGAAGGTACCATCGTCATGGTATCTGACGGTATCGTGCGTATTCACGGTCTTGCAGATGCAATGTACGGTGAAATGATCGAATTCGACGGCGGCTTATTTGGTATGGCACTGAACCTAGAACAGGATTCAGTGGGTGCCGTTGTTTTAGGTAACTACCTAAGCCTGCAAGAAGGTCAAAAAGCTCGTTGTACAGGTCGTGTATTAGAAGTTCCGGTTGGTCCTGAACTTCTTGGCCGTGTCGTAGATGCTTTGGGTAATCCAATTGATGGCAAAGGCCCGATTGATGCAAAACTCACTGATGCTGTTGAAAAAGTAGCACCAGGTGTAATTTGGCGTCAGTCTGTCGATGAACCTGTTCAAACTGGTTATAAATCAGTTGATACCATGATTCCTGTGGGTCGTGGTCAGCGTGAGTTGATTATTGGTGACCGTCAAACTGGTAAAACAGCAATGGCGATCGATGCGATCATCGCTCAGAAAAGCTCTGGCATTAAATGTGTATACGTTGCGATTGGTCAAAAACAATCAACAATTGCAAACGTAGTACGTAAGCTAGAAGAAACTGGCGCTATGGCGTATACAACTGTTGTCGCAGCTGCGGCCGCTGATCCTGCAGCAATGCAGTATTTGGCTCCGTATTCTGGCTGTACAATGGGTGAATACTTCCGTGATCGTGGTGAAGATGCGTTAATTATTTATGATGATTTGTCTAAGCAAGCAGTTGCTTATCGTCAAATTTCATTGTTATTACGTCGTCCACCAGGTCGTGAAGCATATCCAGGTGACGTATTCTATCTTCACTCTCGTCTTCTTGAACGTGCTTCGCGCGTTTCTGCTGACTATGTTGAGAAATTCACGAACGGTGAAGTTAAAGGCCAAACTGGTTCTTTAACTGCATTACCGATCATTGAAACTCAAGCGGGTGACGTATCTGCATTCGTACCAACGAACGTAATTTCGATTACTGACGGTCAGATCTTCTTAGAAACATCATTATTCAACGCAGGTATTCGTCCTGCTGTGAACGCAGGTATCTCGGTATCGCGTGTTGGTGGTTCTGCTCAAACCAAGATCATCAAAAAATTGTCTGGCGGTATCCGTACTGCGTTAGCGCAATACCGTGAATTGGCTGCGTTTGCTCAGTTTGCTTCTGACCTTGATGAAGCAACGCGTAAGCAACTTGAGCATGGTCAACGTGTAACTGAGTTAATGAAGCAGAAACAATATGCGCCTTACTCAATTGCTGACCAAGCTGTTTCTGTTTATGCATCTAACGAAGGCTATATGTCTGACGTAGAAGTGAAGAAAATCGTAGACTTTGATGCTGCGTTAATCTCTTACTTCCGCTCTGAACAGGCTGCGTTAATGCAACAGATCGATGAAACTGGTGATTATAACAAAGACATCGAAGCGGCAATCAAAGCAGGTATTGAGAGCTTCAAAGCGACTCAAACTTACTAAGTTAAGCTTTAGTTAAGTTTGGTTCACGGATCAACCTTCGGAAGCTCGCAAGAGCTTTCGACTACTAGGTTAAGCGTATGGCAAATTTAAAAGAAATTCGCGCCAAAGTAGCTAGTATCAAGAGCACGCAAAAGATTACTCGCGCGATGCAAATGGTAGCTGCTTCTAAAATGCGTCGTGCGCAAGAGCGCATGGCACAGGGCCGTCCGTATGCCGATAATATGCGCCGTGTAATTGCTCACTTGGTACAAGCAAACCCTGAATATAAACACCGTTATATGGTTGAACGTCCTGTAAAGCGCGTTGGCTATATCGTGGTGTCTTCAGATCGTGGCTTGGCAGGTGGCTTGAACATTAACTTGTTCAAGAAAGTTGTGCAGCATGTCAAAGCACAACAACAGCAGTCAATTGAAGTTGAATTTGCTTTGATTGGTCAAAAAGCGGTTTCGTTTTTTAAGAATTACGGCGGTAAAGTGCTTGGTGCGACCACCCAGCTTGGTGATACACCGAGTTTGGAACAGTTAACTGGCTCAGTGCAGGTTATGCTTGATGCATTTGATAAAGGCGAATTAGATCGTATCTATCTCGTTTCAAATGGCTTCGTCAATGCCATGACTCAACAGCCTAAAGTAGATCAACTTGTTCCTTTAGCATCAGCAGAAGAAAGCGATGACCTCAACCGTACTTATGGTTGGGATTATATCTACGAACCAGAAGCAGAAATATTGTTAAATGGTTTGTTGGTTCGCTATATCGAGTCTATGGTTTATCAAGGTGTGATTGAAAACGTCGCATGTGAGCAATCTGCACGTATGGTCGCAATGAAAGCAGCGACAGACAACGCAGGTCAGTTGATTAAAGACCTACAACTCATTTACAACAAGCTGCGTCAAGCCGCGATTACTCAGGAAATTTCCGAGATCGTTGGCGGTGCCGCTGCCGTTTAACATTATTAAGTTTGAATTGAGGAGACAGCAATGAGTAGCGGTCGTATCATTCAGATCATCGGCGCGGTTATCGACGTCGAGTTTGAGCGCAATAGCGTTCCTAAGATCTATGACGCTCTCCAAGTTGACGGTACTGAAACTACGTTAGAAGTTCAGCAACAGCTTGGCGATGGTGTAGTTCGTACCATCGCAATGGGTTCTACAGAAGGTCTTAAACGTGGTCTTACTGTAACCAGTACAAATGCACCGATTTCAGTTCCAGTGGGTCCAGCAACGCTTGGCCGTATCATGGACGTTTTGGGTCGCCCGATTGATGAAGCAGGTCCTGTTGCAACAGAAGAGCGTTTGCCGATTCATCGTCAAGCTCCTTCTTATGCAGACCAAGCTGCATCTACTGACCTTTTGGAAACTGGTATTAAAGTCATTGACTTACTTTGCCCGTTTGCGAAAGGTGGTAAAGTTGGTCTATTCGGTGGTGCCGGTGTTGGTAAAACCGTGAACATGATGGAGTTGATCAACAACATCGCGAAAGCACACTCAGGTTTATCTGTGTTTGCTGGTGTTGGTGAGCGTACTCGTGAAGGTAACGACTTCTATCACGAAATGAAAGATTCTAACGTTCTTGACAAAGTAGCAATGGTCTACGGTCAGATGAACGAGCCACCGGGCAACCGTTTACGTGTAGCGTTGACTGGTTTGACCATGGCTGAATACTTCCGTGATCAAAAAGATGAAAATGGTAAAGGTCGTGACGTATTATTATTCGTCGACAACATTTACCGTTATACACTTGCGGGTACTGAAGTATCAGCATTGTTAGGTCGTATGCCATCTGCAGTAGGTTACCAACCGACACTTGCAGAAGAAATGGGTGTCCTTCAAGAGCGTATTACGTCTACTAAAACTGGTTCGATCACATCGATCCAAGCAGTATACGTACCTGCCGATGACTTGACAGATCCATCACCTGCAACAACCTTTGCTCACTTAGATGCAACAGTTGTATTGAGCCGTGACATCGCATCTTCTGGTATTTATCCAGCGATCGATCCACTTGACTCAACTTCACGTCAGTTAGACCCATTGGTTGTTGGTCAAGAGCATTATGAAATTGCACGTTCTGTACAGAACATTTTGCAACGTTATAAAGAGCTTAAAGACATCATCGCGATCTTGGGTATGGATGAATTGGCTGAAGAAGATAAATTGGTTGTTTACCGTGCGCGTAAAATCCAACGTTTCTTCTCTCAACCATTCCACGTTGCTGAAGTGTTCACTGGCGCACCTGGTAAATTAGTATCGCTTAAAGAAACCATTCGTGGCTTTAAAGGTCTATTAGCTGGTGAATACGATCACATCCCAGAACAAGCGTTCTATATGGTGGGTGGTATTGACGAAGTGATTGCTAAGGCCGAGAAACTTTAATTAGCAACTCTAATTTAGGAGGTTCTCATGGCGACGATGCAATGTGATGTCGTAAGTGTGAATGAGTCAATTTACTCTGGCACAGTAACGATGTTGATCGCTAAAGGTGCAGGTGGTGAACTTGGTATTTTACCTGGGCACGCTCCACTTGTAACTTTACTCCAGCCTGGACCGATTCGTGTTCAGTTGGAAAATGGTACAGAAGAAATTGTTTATGTATCAGGCGGCGTGTTAGAAGTTCAGCCTCATGTTGTGACGGTGCTTGCAGATACTGCAATCCGTGCCGACAACTTAGATGAAGCAGCAATTTTGGAAGCTCGTAAACAAGCTGAACAATTGTTGGCGAATCAAAAGAGTGATTTGGACTCTGCTGCTGCACTTGCTTCGCTTGCTGAAACAGCGGCTCAGCTTGAAACAATTCGTAAAATCAAAAATCGTGCAATGTAATTGCTGATTTAAGATTAAAAAAGCCACCGTCAGGTGGCTTTTTTAATTGAAAAATAACTTAAAAAAATATTTAAATGATTGTCATTTTCATATACAGTGCTTCACGCATTATATAATCAAATGAGAAACATCATAATGAAAATCTTACTTCCTGTTGTGCTTAGCCTTGGATTTGTTGGCTGTGCTACAGTGCCTCAAGCAACACCAGAATTGTCACAACAAGCAAAAAAGCTTGATGCTCCAGCTGAAGGTAACGCTGCGATATATGTTTATCGTTCTAATAGTGTTGTTGGCGCTGCATTGAAAAAAGATGTATGGATTGATGGTGAGTGTTTAGGCGAAACTGCCCGTGGCACATTCTTCTTGAAAGAAGTGACTGGTGATCAAAAACATACAGTTTCGACTGAGTCGGAATTTTCACCAAATCATTTAGTGCTTCAAACTGAAGTGGGTAAACAATATTTTATCCAGCAATATATTAAACCTGGTGTATTAGCAGGTGGGGCGAATCTAAAACAAGTTGATGAACAAGTGGGTAAAAAAGCCATTGCTCAATATCAATTCGCACAGTCTGGTAAATGCAGTAAACCAACGATTAGCCTAGAAAAGAAATAAGGAATCGTCATTGTAAGGCGGCTATTTCTCTATTAAAAATTGGATGAATGAGAAACATAAATCCAATGCTCAGCACTTTCAAAGTTGATCTTGATAACGACCTTGAAGGTGCTTTTTTATTATCTAAAAACATAATATGATGAGGACTTGGGGCGATATGGATCACATCACGCTAAGCGATAAATAACGCGTATATTTAATAAAAAATTAGGAAAAATATGTTAGCCAGTAATGTCTTAAAGTTGCGCTTGGATCGTATTGAACAACAAGGACATCAATTATCCGTCAAAGATCAGTTGAAACTGGTGACGCTTGCTCAACCTGAATTAACCGCAGGCTTATATAGCCATCTCTTTCATGTCACTTTGCCTAAAACATGGCATTTTCAGCATGATACAACAGAAGAAATAAACTGCTCATTACGGCTAAGCGCATTGATTCATCAGGTTTTTATACCAGCCTATAAGCAACATGCGCACCGTTTTGCTTGGTTTGAACAATGTTTGGTATTTCGTCTGCAATATTTGACTCAAAGCTTGAGCCAGCAACAACGATACGACACTGTCACGCAGTTGGCAGACTGTAAAGATAGCCCGCTAAAATTAAGTATTTTAAAGCAATTGCATGATGAATATGATGATGTTGAGATTAAGTATGCATTGGCTGCGCTATATCAACGTTTAGAAGATTGGTCACTCGCAATTGGAATCTATAAAACGGTATTCTCACAACCCGTCTCACATCCTGAGCATATACATTATGATTTTATCCATTGTTTATTGAGTCGGAATCGTCATCACAATGAGCAGGGCAATAGTGATGTGGTTGAAGCATTACAGCATTTGGGGAATTTAGAACAGATCCAACAACAGCAGAAACATGAACAGTTAACACATTGGGCTGTTTCGTTGATGCTGCCTGAGCATTTACAATCAAGTCCCGTTGAGGCAACCAAGCGATTGATTGATCTACAACACCGATTAAAATTTGTTGGCCATTCTTTAAATCATTGGTTGGTCAGCCATGAATTTATGGTGCCTTATTATAAAAATGTGATTGAAAGTGCGCCTAAACTGTTGAATAACAGTGAGCTTGTGATGAGCTTAGATCGGCATAAAGCGGCCAATGAGGCTTTGCAGAAAATTTTAACAGGTCGAGACCTAAAACTGCTGAGTGGTATTCATCCTGCGCATTATAGTTTGGGTTTTATTTGGAACTATTTACACATTAATCCTTTAGTCTTGGATGCCTTAGTGACTGCTTCCAAAGGTCATCCCGATGCATTTTATAACCTAAAACAAATTCCAGCACCAGATTATGATCATGATGCAGCCGTATCACGTCTGTCATCTTACTTGGCAAAGCAACAAGTTGCTTATAACTTGAGTCAGCAGGGGCATACGATTGAGTTTGCAGAACATTCACACTTGGCTGGTTTTGACCTGATTGTAGATGGTACGCCGATGCAGGTGAAGTGTACTCTCGCATCTGAAGCAGTAGAATCCTTTGCAAAAAGCCATCCGCATATTGCAATTATTGTGAATATTGAATTGGCGCATTTGCAAGAGAAGTATACTTCTGTTTTTGCAGATCTAGCATTGAGTTATGAGTCTGTTCAACACATCGCCCAATCGAGTTTGCAAGATTTGGCTGGTGTTGATGATTTTCTTCCTATTCCGCTGATGAATACAGGCTTTGCGGTGTACCGTAATTTTAGCTCGTCACAGACGACACCTGTGTCTCGTCCATATTTAGCCTATAAGCCATCAAACTCAGTGATGAAAAACAGTCTGGCGATTGGCGCTGCGATTGGAGGCATTGTTTCGGGGTCGATCGGTGCTTTTGTTGTGGGGAGTTTTGCAGTTTATCGGACTTGGCGAGTGCAGAAAGTCGAGCAAGCTAAACCTTTGCAAGAAAAGCAACAATTGATTGCTCAGTGCAATCAAATTATGGAGTTACTCATTGATTTCGCTGAGTGGTTTAATCAAAACCTCTTAAAATATCGCGTTGATTTATATGCTTATCAACTTCGACAGATTGAAACGAAACTCATCGGCAAGATCCCCGAAGCTGTGCTTTCCAGCACTTTATATGCTTATCAATTTGAAGCTTATCAACGCGCATTGAAATTGCATCAATGGATGCAAAAACAACTCGCTTATGAAAATCCTAAGCGCAGAGTACAAGCGGGCTGGGTGGCTTTGGCACAGTCAGATCAGTTTATGTCGGTTGAATTAAAGCAGCGGGTTATTCAACTCAATGCTGAATTAATCAAATATAAAACCATGACACAACGTGGCTTACCTTTATCAAACGTTGCTCAACATGCCTCGAATGATATTGCTAAACCTGCTTATCAGATGCAGGCAATGCGGGTTTAGCCGTCATATTTACGCTGCTGTCTGAGATTCAGAATCGGTATTGCCCAAGATGAGGGTCGCTAGTTTAAGCATATCCATTTGAATACGATTAAATTGTTGCTCAATTTTTTCAATGTCCAATTGGCTAATATCCAGTTGACCATGAAGGATGGGCATGTTTAAAAGTTGTTGGTTGGCACTCAATAGGCTCTGACGAATTTGATCGACTTCATTACTTTTTAGATGAAGCGATTGTAAGGTGTCGTGTAAACCATGCAAATTTTGTTTGAGGTCCGCCGTTGTATTTTGCAGTTGTTGGGTATTCTGCTCTTGAATCGCTTGCTCAAGCTGATGCTGTGAGCTTTTGAGCAGAGCCGTATAGTCATCGGTTTTTAGCTGTAGTTGTGCAACGTCACGTACGATATTAAATAGGTTACCACTGCTTAGCTTTTGAATATCCTGCGGTGTTGTTGTATTAGCATCATTGGTGCTGATGCTTGAGTCAAACTCAGTGTTTGGTTCAGCAATTTGATGGTTTTCTTGAGGTACTTGATCACAACCGACGAACGCGAATGCTGTAGCAAGTGTTGTGGCTGAGCACATGGCTTTGATGGAGCGATTTTTCATCATGGCTGAACTGCACCAAAATATGAGAAGATCGTCACTATAATGAGAAAGTATGAAGAAAAAAGTGATTTTTGCAATTCATTAACATTTTAGTCAAAGAAAACAATAGCGATGGGGTGCGGGTTATTGGGCAGAGAAGGACAGCAATACCATCCTTCTCTTTGGATATGTGAAACTTATTTTGCTAATTCAGCTTCAATCGCAGTCACAATGCGCTCGTCATCAGCAGTAATATCTGGTGCAAAACGAGCCACGATCTCACCATTCTTATTGACTAAGAATTTTTCAAAATTCCACAATACTTCGGGTGGGTTATTGGGTGTTAAACCATAATCAACCAAATCTTTCCACCAAGGGCCTTCACCAGTACGTTCAGGAATGGCTTGGGTTAAGGTTTGGTATAAGGGATGTTTATCATCGCCAGCGACTGAGATCTTCGCAAATAATGGGAAGTGCACATCATAATTGAGTGAGCAGAATTGTTGGATTTCATCGTCTGAACCTGGTTCTTGTTCTAAGAAATTATTGGCAGGGAAGCCCAAAATTTCTAAACCTTGATCTTTCTTTGCTTGATAGAGTTTTTCTAGACCTTCATATTGTGGTGTGAGTCCACATTTTGAAGCAACGTTAACAATCAGTAGAACTTTGCCTTGATATTGGTCAAGATCAAGGTCTTGACCTTTGATATCCTTAACAGGAATGTGATAAACCGATTGGCTCATGAGATAGATCCTAATTTATTGTTGTGACAAGTCTTGATTGTTTTAACTGCTATTGGCTGAGAGTGCAATCTTAAAGATATGAAAGCATACAAATAATCGTTATATCGCAGCATTTTTAAGTTGAATTGGGGTCTGTCCTGTATAGCGTTTAAAAAATTCGATAAAGCTAGAACTGTGATGATAACCCAATGCAAAAGCCAGTTGTTTAATGGTCATGCCTTGACGGATTTGATGAATGGCAAAAATGATTTTTGCTCGATTACGCCATTCGGATAATGAAAGTTGTAACTCCTGTTGACTTAGGCGTAGCACATGACGTTCGCTGACAGAAAAGTTTTGTAATACTTGCTGTAAGCTGGTGTTGAATAAATCAGGGTCGGATAATCTTTCTAAGATAGGTGCCAAAATAGGATGGCTACTCTGTGGTAAATAGTGCGAATAGGCTGGGGCTTGTTTGAGTTGATCAAATAGAACTTGCAGTAAATGTTCGAGATATTCAGGATGAGCTGCTTGTTTTTGTTGTTCTAATATTTTGACCACTAAAGCACGGAAAAAAGGTTCGATACTAAAGCAACGACAAATATCACCTAAAGATTCCCCAAATTGGGGGTGTAACCGAATACAAATATAATGAATTTCGTGCTCAACAGGCAGAGATTTATGTTCGGTACGAGGCGGCAACCAGAGTCCATAGCTGGGTGGAGATAAATAATATTTCCCTTCAATGTCAAACTCTAAAGTACCATTTAAACTAAAATTAAAGTCACCCCAAAGGGAAGAATGAGGACTGACAATATCGTCTTTTTGATAAAGAAATTCATGCACTTCTATACCATTCAGAAAAGGGACTTGTTCAGCCACATCATGCTTCATTGGGAGGCTCATGTTAATTTTCGCAGGTGAGTTTAGGATTATTTAAACCGCGTGCCAGTGTAAAAATCAAGACCAGTGAACAGAGCACGAGTGGGAGCATGGCAAAAAATAAGATCGTACCATCAAAATGATCGACAATAATTCCGCCAAACATACTGCCTAAGGCAATCAAAATTAAGAAGGTCAATGTGACCATTGGCATGCCTTTTTCCACTGCTTCAGGTGCATGGGTAAACATCCAAATATTCACCGCAGTTGGGATAATGCCATAGGCAAAGCCCCATAAGGCAGTCAACACAATTGCGACCATGACATGGGTGCCAAACATGGGGAGACTTAAAAATGCAAGAAAGAAGGCAACCCCACTTACTGCAAAGGTATAGCGAATATTGATTTGACCAAGGTAACCCGCAAAGATATTACCGAAAATCCCCGCCACTCCATACACCAACAGTAAACGGCTAATGAGGTTGTCTGAGAAATCAATCTGATGCTTAAAAAAGGCAGAAAAATAACTATAAACGGCAAAGTGTGCAAATCCCATAAAGATAAAAATAATCAGTCCTTTACGGGCAGCAGGATGTTGTACGAGGATCGGGAGTTCTTTCCAGCGTAGGGAAGATGATGGTTTTAATTGCGGCAGGTATAAATATTGGAATATAAAAAGCAAAATTCCCATCAATGAAATGACCGTAAACGAGGTACGCCATCCATTATATTGCGCGAGCCACGTACCCATTGGAACACCCAAGACGCTCGCCAGCGTGACACCGAATGCAACCCATGCGGTTGCTTTGGCAATGGGTAAATGCGGTGGAGCAAGACGACCACTAAGGGCCACTGCAGTTGCCCAAAAGCCGCCAATCGCAATCCCCAAAATAATTCGCCCAAGCAGTAACAGGGCAAAGTTTGGTGCAAATGCCGTGATGAAATTCGCGAGAATCATCAAGAGGGTTAGAATCAGTAACAAGGGTCGGCGATCTAGTGTTTTGGCAGACACGGGAATGAGCACGGCTGCAAACATTCCGACGACGGCGGTTAAAGAAACGGTTAGACCTGCTGTGCCAACAGAAATCTGAAAATCACGTGCGATTTCATTGAGTACACCAACGGCTAGAAATTCACCCGTTACTAAGGCAAAAGCACTGAGGGTCACAGAGAGCAGTGCAAACCAATTGCCTTGCGTTTGGCTGGACTGAATGGGGGGTATTTCGCTAGAAAGGGAGTTTTCCATAATAATTTCCTTTATTGTTAGAGCGATAACAATAAAATTGAAAATGAATAAATTTTTATAACGATCGTTAAAAAATAAAATAGTTGATAAAAGTCGCTGCGTCAATTAATTTAATAGTGATCGTTATAAAAATATCTGTGACTGTTATGACTGATGCATATGAGCCCTTGTTAGCACCGCATGATGACACGCTAAAGAAAAAGCGTGGACGACCAAAGTGTTTTGATGAGCAGCAGGCTTTAGAAAAGGCAATGTTGCTGTTTTGGGAGCATGGTTATGAAGCGACTTCGATTAGTGATTTGACTCAAGCTTTAGCACTGACTGCACCGAGCTTATATAGTAGTTTCGGTGACAAATCAGGATTATTTTATAAATGTATTGATTATTATCTTGCGCATGAAGCTTGCCCAATTGAAGCGATCTTTTTAGAAGCAAAGAGTGCCAAAGTGGCATTCGAACTTTTTCTGTATGACAATGTACAACGCTTAGCCCAACCGAATAAACCTTCTGGTTGTATGTTGGTGGTTGCAACCATGAATTGTTCGGATAATGCTCAAGCCATACAGCACAATATTCTGGAAAAGCGTCTGCAAACCAAACAAAAAATGCTGCAACGTTTACAGCAAGGGCTTGCTGAGGGTGATTTGCTGGAAACAGCACCATTACAGGAAATGGCTGATTTCTACTCCACTGTTTTGCAAGGCTTAACCATACAAGCACGTGATGGGGCAACGGTTGCACAGTTACATAAAGTGGTGGAACACGCGATGCGGGCTTGGGAATTATTCTAAACGATGTCGTAAGCGCGATATAAATGTCTGAAATACGATATTTCAATTAATTGAGACATATTTCACAATACGGACATTGCTGAGATATTGTGAGAAAGGTGATGGGTCAGTTAACAAAGTATCAGAAATGGGCATTTGTATTGCCCTTGGTTGCCGTCTTGATTTGGTCACTCAATATTGCGGTGACACGCTACGTTGCTGACTATATTTCACCTGTGAGTATTAGTTTTTATCGCTGGTTGGTGGCTTTTCTGATTTTGACACCCTTTATGTTGCCAAAAGTTTGGCAGCAACGCACTTTAATTCGCCCATTGCTGGGTAAATTAGCAGTATTGAGTGCTTTTGGCATGGTGTTGTACCAAGGCTTGTCTTATACCGCTGCACATTATACCACTGCAACCAACATGGGGATTGTGAATGCTTTTGTGCCTGTCTTTACCATCTTCATTTCTTATCTGATCTTAAAAGATCGGCCCAATCGTTTTGCTGTTTTGGGGAGTCTGTTGTCATTTGCAGGTTTGATTTATGTCATGAGCCAAGGACATATTTCGAGCTTGTTTGCCCAAGGCGGACACTGGGGTGATGCGGTGATGGTACTTGCGGTTGGCTTTTATGCCTTCTATGGTGTATTCCTGAAAAAATGGCAACTGCAACTGCCATTAATGACCAGTTTATATGTGCAAATTGCATTTGCGTTGTTGTATCACCTGCCATTTTTACTTTGGTTTGGCTTAGACCATATCAATGCTGAAAATGCAGCAAGTGTGTTGTATGCAGGGATGTTCCCATCATTGATTGCACCATTATTATGGATGCTTGCTGTGCAGACAATCGGCCCAAATCGTACCAGTATTTTTATGAATTTAATGCCAGTATTTACTGCAATTATTGCGAGTATTTGGTTGGCAGAAAGCTGGACGATTTATCATAGTATTGGAGGGGTGATGATTCTTGTGGGCATCGTGATGGCACAGAAAAAAATCGTGAAAGCATCATCTCGGGTACTTGAGCCAAGTACCTAAGATCATAAGCTGAGTTGCATTTGTCTAAAATATAGACAAATGCACAAAAAATATAGATATGAAGACGATTCTTTCTATTTGAAATTAAAAGTTTATTTCTAAGAATGGCGATATTTATGTTCAAAAAAAGCTGAGTAAAAATAGAAATATAATTTTATTGAATATACAGAAGTGACAAAATTGGTACGCTTTTCACACTTTTTGTTAGGCAAATAATATATTTGTATAAATAGGATGATTCATCCATAATAAGCGCAGAAGCAAATTGATACATTTTAGATTGATTGCTGACCAGATTTACGAACCCTCTGGATGTGATTATACACATCCTTTTTATGCTCAGTTATCCCTATATAACTGAGCTTTTTTTTGTCTGTTTTTTAGCTCATTATTGGTTCTTTTAAGCTCGAATCACTTCACCTGTGAGCGCATTTAAAATTCGACTGGGTTCTTGGCTTTGTCCTAGATCACCTTTTAAATAATTTAATGCTGAACCAAAATAGTGTTGGGCGTGTTCGAGACTATGCGCTGGGGTTAAACCTGCGGGATTGGCGCTGGTCGAGACAATGAAACCACCAAATGTATTGCATAATTCGATACACAATGGGTGCGTGGTGACACGAACAGCAACCAAAGGATGCTGCCCTTTAATCCATGTTGGAATCTGCTGATCCGCGGGGAGTAACCATGTGGTTGCACGTTCAACAGCGGTGCGGTTAGACCAACTGGTGATGACTTGCTGACGTATTTTTGGCGTCAGCGTTTGCAGTAAATGTTCCACTTGTGCGATTTGTCCAGCCAGTAAAATCACACCTTTTTCCATTGGACGGTGTTTAAGTTCAAGAATCTTTTGAAATGCGTGCTCGTTGAGTGGATCACAACCCAATCCCCAAACGGCTTCTGTCGGATATGCCAGTACTTGACCTTGTTTGAGTAGCTGAGCGGCTTCAGAGATTGAGGACGTAATCATGTGGGGGCGTATAGAATAGCAATAAGAGAGTGGTTTAGTTTAAAGCATTGGGCGACAACGTACATAGCGTCCACCCTGTTGTGTGCATAAACCTAATAATTCAAGTTCCATCAATTGTGCCGTCAACGCGGCAATTGCACTTTGGTTGGACTGGGCGAGTTGATCTAGGTCTTGTCCGACCCAGTCTAACATTTGATAGAGTCCGATGAGATGAGGTGGAAGACTCGGTGCTGCTGGAATAGTGTCTTCAACTTGCTGTTGTTGAGTCTGCCATTGTGTGGGTAATGCCAAATCCTCAATCACTTGCTCTGGATGGTCAACCAGAATCGCGCCTTCACGAATCAGTTGATGGCAGCCTTGATGGTGTTCACTATAAATATGCCCAGGGATCGCAAATACCATTTTGCCTTGATTGGCTGCCTCATTCGCGGTGATCAGTGAACCACTTTTTAATGCGGCTTCCACCACGACGACACCGAGACTTAAACCACTAACAATACGGTTACGCCGAGGAAAGTGTTGCTGTAAAGGCATGGTGGTGGGGAGAAACTCGGTCACAATTGCACCTGACTGTATAATTTGTTGTGCAAGCTGTTTATTTTGAGCAGGGTAAACAGTATCTAAACCTGTGCCGACAACAGCAATGGTTCGCTGATGGGCAAGTCCACCTTGATGTGCAGCTTGGTCAATGCCATGTGCCAAACCACTGCTAATATAAAAACCTTTTTCACTTAAATAGTAGGCAAAATCATAAGCGACTTGTCGGCCATGTGGACTGGGTTTTCGGCTGCCGACCATGGCGATTTGAGGCTGTAATAAGGCTTGTGCCTGACCTTGTCCAAATAAAATCGGCGGATGATCAGAATAAGGTAAAAGTTGGGTGGGATAACCCATATCCTCAGGGGTGAGAATAAAATCGCTATGCTGACAAATCAATTGAACCAGTTGTTCAAACTGTTGTTGTCCTTGAGTGGTTTGGAATATTTCGATGCGTTTTAAGTGATTGGCATGTAAGCCGAGTTGTTGCCATTCTGAAAAACGATCTGCTTGGGTCGCTTGTTCACAATCGCCAAAATAGTGGACGAGTTTTTTGAAACTAGAAAGCGAATGTTGAACCAAATACCACAGCAACACAGTGTGGTAGTGATGAGGTGATAATTGATTCAACATTTCAGATCAGTACTTCATCAGCAACTAGTCTTCAAGACGAGGTGGCTTGATGTTTGAGCCGACTTTAATCGGTAAATCACTTTCGAGTACATAGGCATAGCTAAGACGATCAAAGCTCTTAAAGATCATGACATTACCGACGTATTGTCCCGGTAATTTAACGGTTTCTTTGGTTTTAGGATCTTTGACTGTTTCACCGTCTTGGTAAGCATTAAACACTTGCCCAATTTCAATACCGTCAGTCGTACCACGATCAACGGTCACTACACCATGTTTAGCAGCAGTGCCGATAGAGCCCATTACACGAATGATTTTACCGCCATCTTTCACTTGATTGGCATCAGTCGGATAGAACAGAGTTGGTAACATCGCATCTTGTTCAGCCATGACACGATCGCCACGGCGTACTTCACCATTGTAGCTATCGGTTAACTCAACTGTCGTAATGTCATTTTCATTGCTAATCGCAACCCCTGAAGCCACTTGCGTGAGTTCGATACCGAGATTTTGCTTTTTACCATGTTCATCCACAATGATGTAGGGTTCGCCTTCGCGGAATACGCCATAGCGATGACCATTCTCCAGCCCTTTACCACGTACATAGACACTCTGACCTTTACCTGCAAGGACACGTTTGTCAGCGGTTCCTAAAATGTATGGGGTGTGAGCAATGGTATCTGCTGGAAGAATAGACGTGCGTTCTAACCATTGTTGAATATGCGCCAGTGGAATCACTGGTACACTGTCATTCAAGGCTTCAACACGGACTTGTGGGCGTAAGGTTGAGGTATTGCCCGTGTAGCGACGAATGATCCCTGCACAGCCATCGCCTTCATCTCTGCCAATTAAAGGTTTGCCATTTAAGGTGCACAGTAACAGGCGATCACCAGGATAAATCCAGTGTGGGTTTTTCACGTGTTTATTGCTTGCCCAGATTTCTGGCCAGCGCCAAGGTTTACTTAAAAACTTGCCCGAAATATCCCAAAGTGTGTCACCTTTTTTCACTACATAGACATGAGGTGCACCAGCTTTGACAGAAGGAGGGCTGACATTTGGACTTGCTGCATGAGCGAGATTGACGCTCATCCCCAATCCTGCGCAAATTGCGACAGCAATCAGTTGTTTTTTTAACCCCAAGGCATGAAATGAGTGTATGCCGTTTAAAACCTTTTTCATTATCATAATTCCTAAAAATTATGTGTGTAGTTGCGTTATAATAACGACATTACACACATTTTTTTTTGATCAAGCATTCCCTTCAGTCGGTTTTCTGATCAACGGCATAAGTTGAGGATGTCAGTATGGCCTTATTACCTATTCTAAGTTTTCCGGATCCCCGCCTTCGTACCATTGCCAAGCCAGTCGAAGAAGTCACTGATGATATTCGTCAGCTTGCAGCAGATATGCTTGAAACCATGTACGAGGCGCCGGGTATAGGTTTAGCGGCGACTCAGGTTGATCATCATATTCAGCTTATTGTTATGGACATCTCTGAAGAGAAAAACCAACCGATGGTGTTCATTAACCCCAAAGTCACTCCGCTGACTGTAGATACACAGCCTTATGAAGAAGGCTGTCTCTCTGTGCCTCAAATATACGATAAAGTTGAGCGTCCGTCACGCGTAAAAATCGAAGCAATTAACCTTGAAGGTCAAGCATTTGAGTTAGAAGCTGACGAACTTCTCGCTGTTTGCATTCAACATGAAATGGATCACTTAAATGGCAAACTTTTTGTGGATTATTTATCGCCATTAAAACGCCAACGTGCACGTGAAAAAGTCGAGAAAGTGATTCGTCAGCGTGAAAAAGAAAAAGTTGCAGTAAAACGTTAAACTGTAAAAATCATTTGAAGATGCTTTCTTTGTTTCGTTGTGGCTTGCTGCTCGCATTTGCCGCGGTTTGTTTGCAGATCGCGGTATTTTTGCAACCGTTACTTCCGAAGCAATATCAAATCGCACCTGTGTGTGAAACCATTACTCAAGCTTTACTGTTACCTAAAATACAAATCGACCCAAGCCACGTCGAACATTCTTCGCATCATCATGCCCATCAGCTTGAGCACACTCAAGTTTCGATGCCACAACATGATCATCATGATCCGAATCATCAATGTCAGTATTGTACCGTCTATGCCAATTTGATCTTGCCACCTGAATTGGGGGTTAAAGAGATTTTGGTTCGGATACAAATTCGTTTGGTGGCTTATCAAAACGCCTTTAAGCACGTTTATTTTGCGCTACAACAGCTATTCTTATTACCCCAAGGGCGAGCCCCACCGCGCTTAGCATAAATTAAAAGCATGTTTATCTAGGGTTTGCATGAACTCTAGTCTTGTTGAATTTATGTTTTAAGAGAACCGATCATGGCTCAACCTCAATTTTTACTACAACCGCTTACGGTTGCGATGTTTGCTGCCTCAAATACCGTAATGGTATGGGCAAATACTGAAACTCAATTAGAACAACAGCGTGCTCAAGTCGTTCTGGCACCAATCGTTATTACAGCACAGCAACCCAATCTAAATAATGGTTTGGTGATCCAAGCCGATCCGAAGCAACCGATTCAGCCTGTGCCTGCAACGGATGGTGCGGATTATTTACAAAGTATCATGGGCTTTAATGCTATTAAAAATGGTGGGACCAATGGCGATGTCACCTTCCGAGGGATGTTTGGTTCACGCATTAAAATGTTAGTCGATGGCAGTGAAAACCTAGGTGCTTGCCCATCTCGGATGGATGCACCCACATCGTACATTCAGCCTGAAAGCTTTGACAAAATCACGGTGATTAAAGGACCTCAAACGGTTCAATATGCAACACCGGGGTCTGCGGCAACCGTGATTTTTGAGCGTCAGCCTGAAAATCTCAGCAAAGATCAACCTTATCGTGGTCAAGCCAGTATGTTGATCGGTTCTTATGGTCGTTTAGATCATAATATTGAGGCTGCGATGGGGGATGAAAGTAAATATGCACGTTTGAATGCCAATCGTTCTGTCGCTGATGATTATCAAGATGGTGATGGGACAAACGTTCACTCCAACTGGGAGCGTTGGGGTGCTGATCTTGCCTTAGGTTGGAAACCGACCGATGATGCTTGGTTAGAACTTCGTGCAGGCAAAGGTGATGGTGAAGCGGCTTATGCAGGTCGTGGTATGGATGGCTCGCAATTTAAACGCGAAAGTTTAGCCTTACATGCCGAACAGAAAAATCTCACTGAGGTGATTAAAAAAGTTCAAGCGCAAGTGGATTATAGTTATAACGATCACATCATGGATAACTTTAGCTTACGTACCCCGCCGATGGCCAGCATGAATATGCACGGTATGCCGATGATGGTACCCAATAAAATGTCGATGCGTGTCGATCGGCGTACCTTGAATACGCGTTTGGCTGTGACGACCGATTGGGATAAATTCAGTGTGGTCTCAGGACTTGATAGCCAGCATAACAAGCATGGCGGCGACATGGTAATGTATGCCATGCCGACAATGAGTTCCCCTTATGCTGAGGATTTAAAATTTCAGTCTTATGGCGCGTTTAGTGAGTGGACCTATAACGTTGATGCTGATCAAAAATTAGTTGCAGGTGCGCGCATCGATCAAGTCAAAATTGATCAACTTCAAAATGGTAAAAACCGCAAGGATACCGTGCCAAGTGGATTTATGCGTATTGAAAAGGCGTTACCTGAACATGGCGTAAAAACCTATGCAGGTGTGGGCTATGTCGAACGCACGCCTGATTTTTGGGAATTGTATAGTACCTCAACAGATCGTGGGGTAGGGATCACCGATATGATGGGGGTGACCAGCTATCGTATGGTTGATAACTTAGACAATCTGAAAAATGAACGTACTGCACAGCTCGATATTGGTTTTCAAGCCGAACATGGAGCATGGAATACATGGGCTTCTGCCTATGCAGGTTTAATTAAAGATTTCATTTTGTTGGAATACAATACACCTGATAAGCGGAAACCTTTGGCACGTAATGTTGATGCAACCATTGCGGGTGCAGAAGCAGGCGTGGGCTATCAATTCACTGATCATTTTCAAGCCGATGTTTCCAGCATGTATGCATGGGGCAAAAATATTTCTGATAGTCGTGCCTTACCGCAAATTGCGCCTTTAGAAGGACGTGTGAATCTTCGTTATGTCGATGAAAAATATAGTCTAGGAGTGTTATGGCGTGTAGTAGCCAAACAAAATCGTATTAGCTTGAATGAAGGCAATGTCGTGGGCTATGACATGAATCCAAGTAGAGCATTCGATACTTTGGCTTTGAATGGCACATATAAACTAACGGATGCGGTGGATGTTTCTATGGGCGTGGATAATGTGCTGGATAAAAGCTACACCGAGCACTTAAATAAAGCGGGCGCATCCATGTTTGGATATGGTGCTAGTGAACAGTTCAATAATATTGGACGCAATTACTGGATGCGCATGAGCATGAAGTTCTAATCAACAAAAAAACAAGGTGGAGCTTCCACCTTGTTTTTTTCTATTTTAAGCTAGAGAGTTTAAGCCAAACAATCTTGTTTTGGCATTAAACTATCGCAATACAATGGGTTCATTGCACATTGCAAATCATCAATCTGTTCTTGTGTCACATAACCTTTAGTTTTGAGATATTCAGCCACGCGGTCGTCACGTAAACTCAAAAATGCGGCATCATACACGCCTAACTCAACAAATAATGCAGCCGTTTCTAGACTATTAAAGTGATCTAGGAACACATCATTTTCATACATTAAAAAAATATGTTCGATTTCAGTATTGCTCTCAATTTTTAAGCGCTGTGCTAAATTTTCAGGACGTGTTTTGATAAACAGTAAATCTGAAAGCTCATCAAATTGAGTTCGATCAAGCTGATTTTCACCTGCTTTCACATGACCCAACCATGCTTTAAAGACCAGTACCGCACCACCGCGCAATAACATGCTCCACATTTGATGACGAGTCTCTTGATCAAGATGAGATGATTCCGTTTCAAGTGCTTTTAAGAAAATTTCTTCTTGTTGAGCTAACTTTTCAAATAAACCTAAACCTTGTGGCTGATAGGCCGCAGGCGCGAATACATCAAAATGTAGCTCATCGAAAACATTTAAAGCGAGCGGAACAGCAGCTTGATAGAGTGTATTCAGTGCGCGTAGATGCGTGTCGTTTAATTTGTTTTGAACGAAGATACTTTGCCAGTTGAGTTGTGGTAATAGCGCATTGGCACTGTATTGGCGATAAAACTGTTGTGAGCGATGTTCAGGGGTAGGCTGGGGACTATTCATGGTCAATATCCTTTCTAGCGGTATTATTCTGAGAAACCTTAAAGACATCGGTATTGGTTTCTGTCGATTCGCTAAATTTATGCTTTATTCAGAAAGCAAGTAGAATACGACTAAAGTCTTATATGGCAATTTTTTGTATAAAAATATAATTAAAACAATAGATTAATAAATTGTAAGTAAGTGTACAAACGTTCACTAATGTAAGTGGACATTTTTGCCATAGTCAAAAATCATTTGAGCACTTCGGTCAACTTTTTAGCGACCGAAGGATGGTTTTTTGATGATTCTTGCCTATGTTTCAAAATATTATGCTATTTAGGGTCTGTTGATATTTCAGCCATGCATTGCGTTATCGGCTAAAACGACATAAACAAGGCATGAAACGCAGGCAATGGCGAGACCCTTGTCAAGTTTCATAACGCAGTTTAGGGATGTTTTAGCCATAACCCTATGGGACAGGGACATTTTTTGCCACTACGGCGTTATGTCTTATTTATTTAGAATGACTAAATTGCATAAGCCATGCCTTGTATCGTCTAAAAATGTCCTCTGTCGCAATGAGAGCTATAGCTCGTAAGGTAAAATGTCAACAGACCCTATTCCATCGGCATGATTTTTAAACCTGACAACCATGCACGTAGACCTGCGGGTTTGAGTGGTTTCTTGAGCAGCACAATGTTCTGTTTTTTCAGTTGTTGTGGCAATTCAGGATCAGAATCTGCGGTGATCAGTGCCACAGGAACATGTACAGGTCGATGTTGTTCAATAAAATCCAAACCACGTTGATCGTGATTTAAATGCTGATCAATCAACCAGACCTGAATATCATGTTGCGCTATGAGTTTTAGCGCCTCTTCAGGTTCGCTCGCTGTGAAAATTTGATAGCCCCACTTGTTGAGTAAGGTTCGCATCCCTTCCAAAATGGTTTCATCATTGTCTAAACACAGGACTTTATAGGCGGTATGCTGTAGCGCGATGGTGTGTGTGGCTGGTGCATGTGTTTTTATGGCTTCGGTCAACGGCACTTCAATCATAAAGCAGGAACCTTTGCCCAGCTCGGAATAAACATGCACAGGAAAGTCGAGTAAGTGAGTCATACGTTGCACAATTGCCAAGCCGAGTCCAAGCCCTTGTTCTCCCCAAGGTGATGTATGTCCACAGCGTTCGAATTCTTGAAATAGTTTAAGCCGTTGTTGTTCATCAATTCCCGGGCCTGTATCCCAGACCCCAATCCGAATATGATTTGGGCGTTGTGCTGAGCGTAACACACCGACCACAACGCGACCCTGTGCGGTATAGCGTAGCGCATTGCTGACAAAATTTTGAATAATACGTCGCATCCATTGCGGGTCGGTATCGACCCAAAACTTGGTGTCATGGACGTTGAGCTGAATATTTCTTTGGGCGGCAATGGATTTGAATTGTAATTCGAGGTCATTCAATAGGTCATGTAGAGCATAGGCTTGACGTTTTGGCTGAATGCTTCCACCTTCCAGACGTGCGATATCTAACAGGGCGGATAGCATGCTTTCTGCGCCGTATAGTGCACGATCAAGTTGTTGTAAGGTTTGTTGGTCTTCAGTCGAGTGGATGCTTTGTTCTAATGCGGTACTGAACAATCGTGCGGCATGCATGGGCTGTAATAAATCATGGCTGGCTGCAGCAAGGAAACGACTTTTGGACTGATTGGCTTTATCGGCTTGTTGCAGTGCCAATTGTTGTTCAGTGAGCGCATCTGCGAGCTGTTGGGTGCGATCGTGGACGCGTTCTTCTAACACGGCTTCATTGGTACGGAAAGCGGTGATATCTGCAAAAGTCGTGACAAAACCACCTCCTCTGATTGGATTGCCACGCATTTGGATGACCACACCATCTTTACGAATACGTTCAAACTCATGTGCGCTACCGACTTTCATCCAGTGAATCCGTTTCCGTACATGCTCTTCAACTGAACCTGGTCCACATTCACCACGTTCAGCGTTATAGCGAATCAGATCGGCAATTGGACAGCCGACATAGACCAGATCTTTAGGATAATCAAACAGTTTTAGATATTGATTATTCCATGCCACCAAACACATATTTTTATCCACCACACTCACGCCTTGGGTCATATGGTCAATCATGGTCATGAGTAGGTTTTGATTAAAACGTTGCCATTGTGAGGCTTGGTCCAAAATGTTGGCGACTTGCCCCAAGGCTAAGCCATTATTGATCATGGCGGTGGTTAGCAATGTACGTGCAGAAGCTGCTCCAATAGTCCCTGCGAGATACTGTTCAGTAAAGCGCCACCACATGCCATTGGCCATATGGTTTTCATTTAAAATCACATGATTTTGTTCACAGAATTGTTGAAAGGCTTGGCGCGTCGGTTTTTCACCAGTCACTCGCTTCGCCAAAGCCAGCAAATCGCCAACTTTCAGACGAGCCGCATTTTGATGTAAATCTGTCAGATCAGCCGTAGATTGAGTAGAAGGTAGCGGTTTGCTTTCATAATAAAAAAAGCTTTCAGCCTGAATCTGTTCTGCGACACTGGGGCGATAAAGACGAGAGATCCAGATATATAAAACAAGGTTGAGACCCAAAGACCAAAGTACACCATGCGTCAGTGGTGCAAAGGATTCAAAACCGAGTAACGCTTCTGGACGTAAGCTATGAATGTCAAATGGCCCAAATAACAGAATGTGCTGTGCAAAGTTCTGATAGTGTTCAGGCAAGCTCCGCAGCAAGGTCGGGAAAAGTAGGGTATAACTCCACATCACAAAACCGACAATCAGACCGACATAAACCCCTTGACGGCTTGCCCCACGCCAATATAAACCACCAATCAGGGCGGGTGAGAACTGTGCCACGGCACTAAATGCCAGAAGACCGAACACCGAAAGCTGATTAATATCATTGAAAAAACTAAAAAATAAGAAACCCAGTAACATTACACTCAGGATACTGATCCGCCGTGTCAGCTTCAGGACTTTGGGCAACTGTCGGTCATGTCGAGAAATAATTTTGAAGCGCCATAGCGCAGGCATGATCAAGTCATTGCTGAGCATGATCGAAAGTGCAACCGATGAAACCAATAGCATGCCAGTTGAAGCAGAAAAACCACCTAAAAATGCCAATAAAGCCAACCAGTCTTGTTGATAGCTCAGTGGGAGGGCTAAAACGGCAATATCGTATGTACCGAGTGATTCAGGCAGTGCATGCAATGCCCAACTGGCAATTGGAATGATTGCGATGATGGTCAAGATTAAATAAACCGCAAACCAATGCCGTGCGCCACGAATATGCTTTTCATCACGCAGTTCAACCACAGCAACGTGAAATTGGCGAGGTAAACAGATCATGGCAAGTGCCGCGAGTAAGGTTTGAACCCAAAAGGTTTCAGGTACACCGAACTGTTGTAAATTATAAAAATGCTGGGAAATGTCATTATTGACTTGTTTAATATTATCTGGTGATTGTAATAAGAAAAATCCTGCAACGCAGAGTAAAGCAAAGAGTTTTACGAAGGACTCAAATGCGACTGCAAGCATCAGACCACCGTGTTGTTCGGTATTCGCAATATGTCGTGTTCCAAATATCATCGCCAAAATGGCAAGTAGAGCAGTCAACATCAAAACGCTATTGGTCGTGGTGTGTATATTTGAATTTTGATCCAGAATCACCGCAGCACTCAGCGCAATCGCGTGTAACTGGAGTGCCAGATAGGGCACAATCGCAATCACAGCCAAAATGGTCACAAGTGCGGCCAAACTGCCACTTTTGCCATAACGTGCAGCAAAAAAATCGGCAATGGATGAAATGGAATGGTACTGGCGAATGCGTCCTAAGCGTTTCCAAATATCATAACCAAACCAAAGAAACAGTAATGGCCCTAGATAAATAGGTAAGAACAATACGCCGTCACGAACCGCTGCGCCCGTTGCTCCATAAAATGTCCAAGATGAGCAATATACGCCTAAGGTTAGGCTGAACAGCAGCATTCGACCGCGCGCACTGAGTCGACTGGCATGTTTTTCTCCAAAAAATGCACAGCCAAATAACAGCGCGATATAAAGCGCAAGTACTCCAAGAATAAGCCAACTGTTCATCGTGCTCACGTGATCGAATTCCATTTTTTATCATACCCGAAGAGCGGGCATTGAGATGCGTACAGACTTGCTCGTAGCGACCAAAGTCTAAGTTACGGCATCATCATAAACTTGCTAAGTTGGATAGTGAAGAATCCCATAGAGAAAAAGGGGTCCATGGTTGGACACAAAAATAAGGAGTTGGTTATGGATGATTCACAAGTAGAGCAGATTCTACAAAATCCGAAATTTAAAGAAATGGTGAGAAGGAAAAGCATATTAAGTTGGACATTAACAGCAATCATGTTGTTTATCTATGTTGGTTTTATGCTTTTGGTTGGCTACAACAAAGAGTTCTTATCAAGCTCCTTTAGTGGTGGAGTAACCACTTGGGGCATTCCCCTCGGTTTAAGCATTATCGTGTTGTCCTTTTTATTATGTGGTGTGTATTCCTACATTGCCAATAATAAGCTTGACCAACTCAATGAAGAGGCTCTCAAGGAAGTTGAGGCGATTGCACATGAAAAAGGGAAGCACTGAGATGAAAGGGACATCATTTAAAGCGACACTCTTGGCACTGACCAGCATGTGTTGTTCAAGTATCGCACTTGCAGGACCTGATTTAGGTGCAGCAGAGCAACAAGCAACCAACTGGCATGCAATCATCATGTTTATGATTTTTGTCGGTTTAACCTTGTTGATCACCAAATGGGCCGCTAAAAAAACGCAATCTACGCAAGATTTTTATACCGCAGGCGGAGGCATTAGTGGCTTCCAAAATGGTTTAGCTATTGCCGGTGACTATATGTCCGCGGCATCATTCTTGGGTATTTCTGCCTTGGTATTTATGTCAGGCTTTGACGGTCTGTTGTACTCATTAGGCTTCATGGTTGGCTGGCCAATTGTTTTATTCTTGGTGGCTGAACGTTTACGTAACTTAGGTAAATATAATCTATCTGATGTGGTTTCATTCCGCTTGGAAGAAAAGCCAGTCCGTACTTTGGCAGCGATTAGCTCATTGGTGGTGGTGGCATTCTATCTGATTGCTCAAATGGTGGGTGCAGGTCAGTTAATCAAACTGTTATTTGGTTTGAACTATAATCTTGCTGTGGTAATTGTGGGTCTATTGATGATGGCCTATGTCATGTTTGGTGGAATGTTAGCCACCACATGGGTACAAATCATTAAGGCGGTGATGTTACTCAGCGGTGCAACCTTCATGGCCTTTATGGTGATGAAAGCAGTTGGTTTTAGCTTTACCAATATGTTCAATCAGGCGATCGAGGTTTATAGTCAAGCACACCATTTAAGTTGGGATGAAGCACTCAGAATTATGGGACCAGGGACACTCACTGCGAATCCAATTGATGCGGTTTCACTTGGTTTGGCCTTGATGTTTGGTACAGCAGGTTTACCACACATTCTTATGCGTTTCTTCACGGTGAAAGATGCAAAAGAAGCACGTAAATCGGTTGTGGTAGCGACAGGCTTTATTGGTTACTTCTATCTTTTAACCTTCATCATTGGTTTCGGTGCAATCTTATTTGTTGCAAACAACCCACAATTCCTTGATCTTGCGAAAATGGCTGTAACTGGCAAGTTAGAGTTGGTGGGTGGGAATAACATGGCTGCGGTGCATCTGAGTGATGCGGTTGGTGGCGATTTATTCATGGGCTTCATTTCGGCTGTGGCCTTTGCAACGATCCTTGCGGTGGTTGCTGGTTTGACGCTGTCAGGTGCCTCTGCGATTTCACATGACTTGTATGCAAACGTGTTTAAAAAAGGTAAAACCACGCCTGCATCTGAGTTGCGTATGTCAAAAATTGCAACTTTAGGTTTAGCCATTTTTGCAATGATCTTGGGTATTTTGTTTGAAAAACAAAACGTAGCGTTTATGGTTGGATTGGCATTCTCTGTTGCGTGTTGCGCAAACTTCCCAATTCTTGTGTTATCAATGTTCTGGAAAGGTTTGACCACACGTGGTGCAGTGATTGGCTGTTTGGTTGGTTTGGTCGGTGCTGTTAGCTTGATCATCCTTTCTAAAGCGGTTTGGGTGGATACTTTGGGCATTGCTGAAACTGCGCCAAACCCATTTAATGGCCCAGCATTATTTGCAATGCCATTATCATTCTTCTGCTGTTGGTTCTTCTCTGTAACGGATAAATCAGCACGTGCTGAAAAAGACCGTAAAGCATTTGATGCGCAGTATGTTCGTTCAATGACGGGTGTCGGTGCTACAGGTGCTTCCGATCACTAATCAAAACGGATTGTAAAAATAAAAAGCCCTCACAATATTGAGGGCTTTTTTATATGCTTATTGGTGCATACTGGCGAGCTGTTGTGATTGCTTCTGGTACAAAGACAAGCCAGATTTTTGCAAGTGTCGACCATTGCGCTCTAAAAAATCATTCAATGTGGGAAGATATCTTGCACCTGTATACAGTGCCAAATTGCGTAGCAGCAGATAATAAGCAAACCAAGGTGCGAATCGAGGAGGTAGTCCTAAACGTTGCATCTTTTTACGTCCAATAAAAAATTGGGTCATTTCTAAATGTTGTCGATAAGCCAGCTTTTGTTGAAAAGTGCCTAGATAACGATATTGCCGTTCAAATGGTTCTTTAGAAAGACTTGAACCAAGTGAAATGCTACTTGCATCCGATTGCGGATGGGCGAATTGCATCCAATAGATCAGCTTCCAGCCATCTGATTCTTTATCCACTAGCCATTTTTCATCAATCCCCATCAGCCAACCTGCATATTTCCAAAAATGCAGAAAACTTTCTACTTCTTGCGGCTTGGGGAAAATGCCGAGCGCACGAATGCCAATCAAAACCACACCGCTAAACGCGATATTGGTCATGGCTTGGTCGTATTGATTAATGGGTACTCCCCACGTCTCAGCATTCCATTTCTCCGATTTTTGTAGTTGATGACGAACCAGCGAATGAATGAAACGGACATAGATTGTTGAGGTGAAACCTTTACCAAAGCGCTCAAAGCCATCTTGTTCAGTAATGTCGATCCACCATTTGGTGGTTTCAGCCAAACGTGTTCCTGCTTGCTTATTTAATGCGCCTGTGAGTAGCAATGGTTGATTAAATCCCGGATACATATAACCCGTCATCAAGGATAAATCTCTTAAAATGAAACCATTATTGGCGCCTAAGCGATAGGTAAATTTGAGTGCTGCATCTATTTTACTTTGCTCATACCAACTCGGCGTTTGTTGCACCAAATTAAAAAATGCAGTCAGTTCTGGAATGTCATGCGGCAACTGATCTAAACCTTGATATAACGCCGTTTCAAAATACTTCTTGTGCTGTTTCGGATTGAGCATCACCCAGCGCAGCACTTGATCCATCGGTTCATCACCACTTTGTAGAGCCGTGTTGAGCGCGAGATATTCTGCATAACTCGGTTGGACTGTTTGATTAGTGATATAACTTAAAATTCTAGTTTTCATATTTGACTGCGTCATTTCCTGAAAGGGAGCCAAACGTTTTGGTCTAAAAATACTTTGCATTGCATAACGCCTTTGATTGTTATTTAATCAAAGCTTAATATGAATAAATATTCGCATTCAATTCGCATTTAACTTGAGGTTGAGAATGAGAAAACGACCACAGCAACAACGTGCCAAAATGATTGTGGAAAGTATTTTGGAGGGGACGCAAAAATGCATTTCAGCATATGGCGTATTACATGTCACCACGCCAAAAATCTCTGAAAAATCAGGCGTCAGTGTCGGATCAATTTATCAATACTTTGAGAATAAAGAACAGATTATTGCTGAACTGCTGTTACGTAAAAGTGAGAACCTAGGACAGGCATTAAAACAGCTAGTCACCTTGCAACAGCAGGAGACTATTCAAGACATCATCACATTAAGCATTGCATTTGGCTTTGAATCTTTAAAATCAGATCAAGGTTTTTTTATTGAAATCTTAAAGAATTGGCATGCCTATAGTGATTCGGAAGCGGCACAAGTTTTGGAGCAACACTTTTTAGAAATCGGGATGTATTTATTTGGGCGTTACTATCCACACTGGGATTTTGAGACCTTAAAACACAAATCTTTTGTGATTATTAACAGTACCTTATTTACCATGATGCGTTATGTCAGTAAGAATACTTTTTTGATCGAAGAACAACGACTACAACAAGAACTGTCTAAGATGATCGTTTCTTTTTTGGATGCAAAATAATGCTATAAATCCAGTTGCAGTGATAGCAGCACTGAGGAAAATAACATAGCAATATTATGGTGATGTGGTTTTGATCCAAGTGATCTAGACAAAAAAGGAACCTTGTTACAGCATTACAACTGCGTTATTTTTCATATTTTTTATAATCAGAATCGAGTTTTACGTTTTCTGAACTTGCTTTTATTCACAATGTGAATGTCTTATTTGACCAGTAGGGTCTTTCATTATCATTAAAAAAACATGGGGGAACTATGCCTTCCAAGCCATCTTCGCCGTTTGCGAATGTGAATCCGAATGTGTTTTTGAGTTCGGTGATGATTATTGCCATTTTTTTGGCAATCGTCGTTATTGCACCGAATTCATTCGAATTTATGACACAGCAGTTAAAACAATGGATTACAGATTCTTTTAGCTGGTTTTATGTGTTATCGGTTGCGGTCTTTCTGATTTTACTGATTTATATTGCTTGCTCTGCTAGTGGCAAAATTAAACTTGGCCCTGATCATAGCCAACCTGAATATAGCAATGGTTCATGGTTTGCCATGCTGTTTACTGCTGGGATGGGGATTGGCCTCATGTTCTTTGGTGTGGCAGAACCTGTCATGCATTATGTCAATCCGCCCAGTGGCGATCCTGAAACTGTTGCCGCAGCACAACAGTCACTGAGAATTACTTTTTTCCACTGGGGACTGCATGCTTGGGCGATTTATGCTGTGGTTGGTTTATCACTGGCTTACTTTGCTTATAGACATAATTTACCTTTAAAAACGCGTTCAGCTTTATATCCCATCATTGGTAAAAAGATTTATGGACCTATCGGTGATGGCATCGATACTTTTGCGACCATCGGGACGGTATTTGGTGTTGCGACATCACTTGGTTTCGGTGTGACGCAGATTAACTCAGGTCTACACTATCTCTTTGGGATTGAACAAAGTAATCATGTACAAGTGATTCTGATCATCTTTGTCAGTGCATTGGCATCATTATCGGTCTTTCTTGGTTTGGATAAAGGGATTAAACGATTATCTGAGCTCAACTTGGTCTTGGCACTGATCCTACTAGCGTTTGTATTCATTGCTGGGCCAAGTATCTATTTACTGCAAACTACCATTCAAAATGCAGGCTCATACATTTCCAACCTATTTAGCATGACCTTTAATCTCTACGCTTATCAGCCAAGTGGCTGGATTGGTGGTTGGACGATAATGTACTGGGCATGGTGGATTTCATGGTCACCATTTGTGGGGATGTTTATTGCTCGTGTATCACGAGGGCGTACCGTTCGAGAATTTATTGTTGGTGTGATGTTGATTCCAACAGGATTTACCTTGATCTGGATGGGTTTCTTGGGAAATGCGGCGCTATTTAGCATTATGCAGGAAGGTAATACTACCTTGATTCAGGCGGTACAACAGGACTCTTCCGTTGCACTTTTTGAGTTTTTGCATCATTTACCTTTTGCCACAGTCATGAGTTTACTTGCGACGGTCTTGGTCATCCTCTTTTTTGTGACTTCTGCCGACTCTGGTGGCTTAGTCACGGATTATCTCACGGCTAAAACAGAAAACTCGCCAACATGGCAACGATTATTTTGGACCATGATGATGGCAGTATTAGCCATTATCTTATTGCTGGTGGGTGGTTTGTCTGCCTTGCAGTCAGCCGTCATTATGAGTGCTTTGCCCTTTACTTTTATCATGTTGATCATGAGTTGGGGGCTACTGAAAGCGTTGAAGTTGGATGTAACTAAAATGCAGGCGATTCAGGAGGCACGAACCACGCCAAGAGCAATTCATAACCCGCGTAGTTGGCAACAACGTTTAGGCTTGATTATGCACTACCCACATACTGAAATTGAAGTTAATCAATATATTCAGACTCATGTATTGCAAGCATTCCAAAGTATTCAGCGTGAATTTAAACGCCGTCATTTAGAGGTGGATATTCAAGAGGTCGCACAAGGTCTGCAATTGCGTGTCGATCATCATCATGAAATCAACTTTATTTATATCGTCGTCTCACGTGAAACAGTACCGCCAAGCTTTATGCTTGGGCGTGCTGATACGGATGATGCTAATTATTTTCAGGCAGAAGTTTCACTGAGAGAAGGTGGGCAAAACTATGATGTCATGGATTGGACACAGGAAGACTTGATTCAAGACATTATTGATCAATACGAACGCCACTTATACTTTCTGAATGTTGTCAGAAGCTAATAGAATGTAGAAAGTAATGATAAAAGAAAGTCCTTCGGGGCTTTTTTTTGTGGTTTAGGGGATAAAAGTCCATATTTATGCCGATAAAAGCAGCAAACCGATGGATTTTGTAGAAAAAAGGAACAAGCGGAAGGGAATAATGAGAAATGGGGTTGCGTGGTGTGTGAAATGCTGTAGAATGCACATCCATCGGCGGTGATGCGGATAAAAACTTGTTGATAAACAAGGATTTGG
>NZ_JAKZGL010000020.1 GCF_022549355.1 Acinetobacter sp. NIPH 2699 | reverse complement strand
TTACGGAATTAGGTCGACCACTTACCCAAGTTACGCCTTAAATTTGGCTCAATTAGGGGCGCTTTGCATTTCAAATCTTTGTGCAACAAAGCCGTTTTGAATATGAAAAGCTATACTTTCGTTCCAAATAATTTAAATTATTTTTAAAAATAGACCTAACCAACATTTCCTTATTAGAAATAAGATTGTTAAATATTGAAAAATATTCTTGCAGTGCATCCACAACTTCTAAACCATTTTCATCTAGGCTTAATGATTGTATTAAAACCTCAAAATATTCAAACAACTGTTCAGCCTCAATTAACTGCACCCCACTACTTCGACAAAAAGAACATCGGGTGAGGTCTTTAGCATGACATTTACTTAAAATATCTTTTTTAATTTGATTATCATTAAAACAGTTAAAGCAACAATAAGCCATGTCTTATTATTCCTCTCTAGGCCTACTTAAATAATCTACTAATGTTTCTATATGATGTTTGATTGAAATCTTTTTAACCTGACCTAATCCTGGGAAATGCGATGGAGGGCTATTTAAATTTAAAAACTCTTGTATTGCATTAGTTTTAATAAATGGAACCTTCCCTGATGAGATGTCTACCACTAACTTTTCTAAAGCATTTAAGAATTTTGCTCCAGGTTGAGCAGGAGTTCCATCTTCATAAGACAAATAATGCCTTACAAACATTTCATCGAATCTTTTAGAATCAATATATGATATATGAATTGTCACCACATATGCAGGTCCCCCACTCTCAGAAAACTCTTCTCCAGTAATCGTATAATCACTAAAGCCAGATGCTCCTAATTCGTTATAATAAGTATGCAATGATGAAAATGATGATTCCTCAGGGTAGTCTGCATTTTTTGACTGCCTTTTAAAGAAGTCTCCACAAAGAACTACATTTTTAATTCTTCTTATTATATTAGGAGAAATATCATGATTAACAAACGTTAATTCTGCTTTCTGAGAGGCATCTATAACTTGACTATCGACTCCTCTAGTAACGAACAAAGCATATCGCGATAACCCATCAATTTCAGAAGGAATACCTTCAACCCTATCATGTAGTATAAAACAAGGTAGATATTTTAAATTTGAACCATGATTCAGATTATTTGTTATATTAATAAATTGTCCTTTAAAATCACCTTTTAGAGGATTAACAATTACAATTGGTTCTATATTATTATTATTCAATTCAACAATGGTTTTTTTTAGCGCTGATAAATCTTCTCGGACTGGCTCAATAACAGGACAAAAATATTCAGGTAATGACAATATTGCGAGCTCTCGCAATGCTAAAAGTTCATTCAATTTCCCTCTTAGAATCGGATAATACATGTATAGGAACCTCTTTTTTAAAGTATTCTATTAGGTTGTCTGTTTCTTTTTTTCCAAACCGGTAACTAATGGCTGCATTAGCTAATGAATCTGGTAAACTTTTTATTAGTTTATCATTGTTCTTTCTAGATTTCTTTAATATTTCTATAAATTTAATATTTAAAAATTTTTCATCAGCATATTTCTCAACAATATCTAGACACTCCTTATAAAGTAGCGTATTTGGTAAGTTAATTTTATCATTAATAAGTATTTCAGCTAATTTTTTATACTCTTCTTGGCGTAAAGACTGCATAAGTAAACCACGGTTTAATAGCTGAGTCCTTTTAATCGCTTTCCTAATCTGAGTAAATCTATTAAATTCATTTAAAACTAATATGCCTACGCAAGGTGACGTGATATCAACAACAGATTGTAGATGAGCTGTAGAACAGACAACATATACTTCATCAAATAGTTGTAGATATGAATCTAGCTGATCTTCTAGACGAATCAAACTATCGTAATTAGTTTTAATTTCATAACATGTAGATTTACCATTCAAAATAACACAGTCTGCTTTTCTCAAGCCCACTCTAAACTCAGAAAGCATTGTAGCTGTATTAAGAGAATGTCGTCCTAAAAGTATTTTTTTTATAATCAAACTTTTATAAAAGTATTCATTTTGATAATTTTTTGATAAATATGTATAAGCTTGTTGATAGAAATCACTCAAATTCAAGCCATTGATATCATAGTTTTTTTGTTCTTGAAGTTTTTCTAGATACGAAAAATCACCTCTAGCAATACTATTAAGAACATTGCTATTAAAAATTTTAGCTATAGCTTTATTTTGCCATTTCATAGCTTAACCACGACTTCAACCATTCTCTTACCCGCTCTACAGTTAAGAACAATAGTATTATTTTGTTAAAGGTAAGTCACGTGATGATAAATTTTAAAAGTAACCTTAGAGTGTTTATTGAACAATAATACAAAATTCATTCTTTGTATCAATACCGCTCGCCTACATACTTCCCCACAGCAACCGCCCCTTATCATCCAATAGCCCCATCAATCACAAATAAGAACATCTGCACATCTTATTTTGAAGCACTCACATTACTTGTTAAAAGCAGTTTATAAATTTCATTTATGAGCCAGTTTCGGTATTCAACCACGATCTGATAAGCATTACGCTTGAGCTTTTCATGAACAGTGAAATCTTTGTGTGTACGAATCAATGAGCGCACTTCTTCTTTGGGTAAGTCTAACTGAAAGCTGAGACTCATTTCAACCAACCATTCTTTAAAATAAAAGTATTTATAAAACCTTACGTTAAGCCACTTCCGTCTGCCCGACATGATGATAAGCACGATTAAAATAAACCAAGCTTTGATCATGCCCACTTTGTTGAACCGCCACAATACGACAAATAAAAATCGTATGCGTCCCAACTTCCTGAATTTGATCAATCTCACAATCGAAATTTACCAAGGCATCATCCAAAACAGGCGCACCCGTTTCCAACTCTGACCAAGCACCATGTTTAAAACGTTCTTCTGGACTCAATTTAGACGAAAAAGCTTTAGAAATATGTTGATGATCTGCGCTTAACACATTCACGCTCAAGATTTTATTGTCGACAAAATGCACGTGCGAACTCGATGCTCTATTCATGCAGACCAATAAAGTCGGAGGCGTATCTGTGACGCTACATACAGCAGATGCAGTAAAGCCATAACGACCAGACATGCCTGTGGTGGTAATCACACTGACTGCACTGGTGAGTAAAGACATTGCATCTCTAAAATCTGTTGCTTCAACCATCACTTTATTCCTAAATTAAACCCGATCTGTTTTAAATGTGCTCAGGGCTACGATGTGTAGCCCTTAAGCCATCAAAAGATCGGTAAATTAAGCGAGTTCTTTACGAACAATTTCCGCGCCTGCACTTAAAGCATTGAGCTTGCCTCTCGCAACCTCACGAGCTAAAGGTGCCATACCACAGTTGGTCGATGGATAGAGCTTATCGGCATCTACAAACTGAAGTGCTTTTCGTAGGGTATTGGCAACTTCTTCTGGTGTTTCAATACTATTGCTTGCCACATCAATAGCACCAACCATCACTTTTTTACCTCGAATCAGTTCAATGAGATCCATTGGAACACGCGAGTTTTGACATTCTAGTGAGATGATGTCGATCTTGGATTTTTGAAGTTTAGGAAAAGCTTCTTCATACTGTCGCCACTCTGATCCTAAAGTCTTTTTCCAATCGGTATTGGCTTTGATGCCATAGCCATAACAAATATGTACAGCAGTTTCACATTTAAGACCTTCAAGCGCTCTTTCTAAGGTAGCAACACCCCAGTCATTCACTTCATCAAAGAAAACATTAAATGCAGGCTCATCAAATTGAATGATGTCTACACCAGCAGCCTCTAATTCCAGTGCTTCTTGATTGAGAATTTTGGCAAATTCCCAAGCGAGTTTTTCACGACTTTTATAATGTGCATCATAAAGCGTATCAATCATCGTCATCGGGCCAGGTAGCGCCCATTTAATCGGTTGCTTGGTTTGCTGACGTAAAAACTTGGCATCTTCAACAAAAACAGGCTTTTGGCGAGACACAGCACCGACGACTGTTGGTACACTTGCATCATAACGATTACGAATCCGAATCGTCTCCCGTTTTTCAAAGTCAACACCGTCGAGATGTTCAATAAAGGTGGTGACAAAGTGTTGGCGGGTTTGTTCGCCATCACTGACAATATCAATCCCTGCATGTTGTTGTTCTTGCAATGACAAACGTAAAGCATCTTGTTTGCCTTCAATTAGTTGCTCATCTTGTAATTTCCAAGGTGACCAAAGTTTCTCAGGTTCTGCAAGCCAAGAAGGTTTCGGTAAACTGCCAGCAGTTGAAGTCGGTAATAATATTTTCATAATCAATGATCTTCTATATCAGGTTACACAGCAGCGTGGTTTTTATCAGAGTAGCTCTCAGCCCATTGCTCAAGGATATTTTGGTATCGCTTGATGAACTTTTCTTCAGTAAACTTGCCTTGCTTAATCGCCAATTGGCTACGTTCTTCGCGGTCATAAACAATACGAGTGAGTGAATAATCTTGGTGTTTCAAACTTGGTTGATAAGATTTTCCTGCTGCCGAATTCGCATTGTAAATTTCAGGTCGGTAAATCTTTTGAAAGGTTTCCATGGTACTAATGGTACCGATCAGCTCAAGATCAGTGTAATCACTCAACAAATCACCACTGAAATAGAATGCCAAAGGCGCAACACTATTTGGCGGCATAAAATAGCGAACCTGTAAGCCCATTTTTTCGAAATATTCATCCGTTAAAGAATATTCATCTTGCTGGTATTCAACGCCGAGTACAGGATGCTGATTTGTTGTCCGATGATAGATCTTGCTACTTGAAACACTGAGACAAATCACAGGTGATTTATTGAAATTATCTTTAAACGTATTTGAATTTACAAAAGATTTAAAGATTTTTCCGTGAAGCTCACCATAGTTTTCTGGCAGGCTAAATTGAGCTTGATCCTTGTTATGTTCTAACAGTAATACGCTAAAATCATAATCTCGCACGTATGAAGAGAAATTGTTCCCGACAATGCCTTCAATGCATTTATTATTTTTGTGATCAACAATATTGGTTTTCAATATTTCAATCGTAGGAAAGGCTTCACCGTTACCTTCAACATCAATATCAACCGAAATGATTTCAAGTTCAACAGAATAACGATCTGCTTTAGGGTTATCCCAATGCGCCAAGGCATTGAAACGATTGTCAATCATCTTTAAGGTATTGCGCAAGTTCTCTTCACGACTCTCGCCTCTAGCCAAATTCGCAAAGTTGGTTGTGATACGTGTATTGTCTGAAGGACGATAGTTTTCATCGAAACGAATACGCTTAATCGTAAATGCAAACTCTTTACTCATTGTGATCTGACACCCTAATTTCTTTATAGTGTGATTTATACCTGAACCATTACATGAATAAAAATGATTTAATCTAATTCAAAAATGAATTAAATTCATGTTGATGAGTTCTTTCGTATTAACAATGAATTACGCCACGATAAGGCTGCCCCTTGATCGCTTCTTTATTACATTTAGATTTAAAAATAAGATGAATAACGTGATGTACATCGCAGCCTAAAAAACCAAGTATTGCCATAACTTATGATAAAAAACCGATAGCCAACAATGAAAAGGTGATTTGAGTCACGTATTATGAAACACTAAACACACAAAAATACTGTCTAAATTAAAGTAAAATTCACAAAATTGTATCCAACATCAATTAAGGCACTCACCTACCCCAATGTGTCTTTAATACACCCATCCTCATTTAAATCTTTTCTCTCTATATCACTCATATAGGGGATCATTTAATTTTTAAGGTAAATTGAATGAAAAAATTTTGGAAATATTTATTAGCATTACTGCTAGTGCTAATCGTTATCGCAATTGCCTTTCTTTTTAGACCCGTTACGTCTAAGGCAGTGAAAACAAAAAGTGACGAACCAACTGTCGATGTCGTACTCATCGGTGGCGGTATCATGAGTGCTACATTAGGTGCTTATCTCAACGAATTACAACCCGATTGGGATGTTCGCATGTATGAACGTCTTGATGCCGTTGCTCAAGAAAGTTCAAATGGCTTTAACAATGCGGGTACAGGCCACTCAGGCTTTATGGAAATGAACTATACCGAAGAAAAAGACGGTAAGATGGACGTTTCCAAGGCCGTGAATGTGGCTAGCCAGTTTGAAATTGCCAAGCAATTTTGGGCACATCAAGTGAAACAAGGTGTATTAGACACACCAAATACATTTATTAACCCTGTACCACACATTGCTTTTGTATGGGGTGACAATGTGAAATTCATGGAAAAGCGTTATGCAGCCATGGTTCAAGAGCCCTTATTTGCTGGCATGAAAATCACTGAAGACCCAACTGAAATTCAGCAATGGGCACCTTTAGTGATGGATGGTCGTGATCCACAGCAAAAAATAGCGGCAACACGTATGGACGTTGGTTCTGACGTAAACTACGGCGCGATCACCACTCAACTTGTCAATCATCTCGAAAAAAATCCAAACTTCAAACTGAGAACCTCAACTGAAGTGACGGGTATCAGTAAAAACGATGACAATACATGGTCTGTCGCATTTAAAGATTTGAAGTCTGGTGAAGTCAACCATGTCAAAACGCGTTTTGTGTTTATTGGTGCAGGCGGTGCAGCAATTAAATTATTGCAAATGACTGGCTTACCAGAAGCCAAACAATATGCAGGCTTCCCTGTGGGCGGTGAATTCCTTGTTACCGATAACCCCGCAATCACTGAAAAACATACCGCTAAGGTCTATGGTCGCGCTGATCTTGGTGCACCTCCAATGTCAGTACCGCATATTGATACACGTTATATCGACGGTAAGAAATATGTCTTGTTTGGACCATTTGCAACCTATTCAAACAAGTTCCTGAAATACGGTTCACAGCTTGATTTACTGGCATCGACCAACAAGAACAATGTGTTGCCAATGGCAGCGATTGGTATGCAAAATGCTGATCTCGTACAGTATTTGGTCAGCCAAGTCCTCATGTCGGATGAAGATCGCTTCAATGAGCTGAGAAAATACTATCCAGAGGCAGATCCTAAAGACTGGCATTTACGTCAAGGTGGTCAACGTGTACAGATCATCAAGAAAGAGCCAGGCAAACCTGCTAAATTGCAGTTTGGTACAGAAATTTTTGCATCTGAAGATAAATCTGTCACTGCATTACTGGGCGCATCTCCAGGTGCTTCGACTTCACCGTATATCATGTTGAACTTGCTTGAAAAAGCATTCCCTGAACAAACTGCAGGGGCATGGAATGGCAAACTTCATGAGATCGTTCGTTCTTATGGTCAAGACCTTGCAACAGATCCAGCGTTGTTAGATCAAATCCGTCATTACACCAGCTCAACTTTAGGCTTAACCTACTCAACACCTGCGAACTTAGTTCCCGCTAAAAAAGTAGCTCAAGCAGAAGCTGTTGCTCAATAACTAAATCTCAACATCAATCAAAAGGGATGAGTTACGACTCATCCCTTTTTTATTTTTTTCTATTTTGTATCGCCCTTCTATCGCTTCTGCGACTTCATCAGTTTTTACTGCATATAAGCATCTCGGCTTAGCTTATTCCCTTCAATCGCATGGCTGCCTTTATCTGTACTGATTTTAAAAATGCTATTTACACGAATAGGCTTCGCTAGACACTCTTCTTCATTGTTACTAGACAACTGTATTTTTCCGCCTCGGTTCTCATTATGATAAAGGCATGTGATAGCATCAACATTGCGCTCAACACATTCGACATTTTGGCTTCTAACTCACACCCAATAGTAGCTTTAAAATCTAATCCATATGAAAGACTCTTTACCCCCCACTTCTGGCCTCTCTAAAGTTATTATCTTTTCCGTCTTGGTATGGTTGGTTCTGTTATGTCTACAATCCAGCTATATCGTGATTATCGGTGGCAGCACTTATCTGTTTTGGACGTCATTGGGTTTGTTGGTACTGCATATATTGAGTTTCCGACCAAGTACGTTTAAAAACCGAATTGCGTTGGTGTTCACGACATTGCTACTGATTTATTTAGCACTGAACTCACTTTTTTGCACTTATTTGGTCTTAGCATTCTATTGTATTTTTTATTTATATTCAGGACATTATAGATATAAGAAGCTCATCAAGCTGGTGGGGTTATTTTTAATTATAATCATATTTGCACTTTATCAAGCTCAGTCTTTACATGAGTTAAAAGAAAAATACGCACCTCATGAAACAGGGGAAACATGGCAACAATATGGTGCTTTATAAACGCCCAATAAAAAACCTCACAGATAGACTGTGAGGTTTTATTCAGGTTATTAATCTTGTGAGTCAGGATACAAAGGACGATTTCCCGGACCAATACGGTTCATATGTAAGAAAGACATATGACGCTCATATTTATCCAAAATATCATTAATCACCTGCTCTTTGGTATAACCAACCAAATCGTTATCTTGAGAACCTTCATATAAGAAAGTCTCTAAACGGTAGTAAAATTGCTTACCGCGTTTACCACGTTCACTAAAGTTCGGTGCAATATAACGTACAGGCCAGATTTGATACACAAAGTTATGCTCTTCTTCCAAATGGATCGTTAAATCCAAATGATAGAGCGCATCATTGTCTTCCAGCACTGTCTGAGTAACATCAACACTCATCCCTCGTTTAATCAGTTCATCGGCAACCGTTCTCACTGCTGGCTCACATACACTATCGAGCATACGCTGTGTTTCACTGGTACCGGGATGGTGCATCACACGTGCTAAACGCTTCTTCCAATTCAGAATATCGACATTCCCAACCACTGGTGCAGCATTAAGACTACGGCTCGCTATACGATAATCTTCTAAACGTAAGGATTTATATAGCCCGATCATGACCAACAACATGACAAAGCTAAATGGCAAACCCATAATCACAGTGGCACTTTGTAAGGCGGTAATCCCATTTGCCATCAACATGGCAATCGTTAATAAACCAATTGCAATCGCCCAAAAGATACGTAACCAACACGGTGCATCATTATCAATATTAGAAAATTTGGTGGTGAAATTGCCCAGTACCAATGCGCCTGAATCCGCCGAAGTCACATAGAATAATAGACCAGTAATGGTGGCAATACCTGCAATAAAAGCAAACCACGGATACTGCGCCAAGAGATCATAAAAACCATGAGCAGGATTGGTCATGACCGTTTCAGCCAATGCCATATTGCCATCAAAGATGACATTGTAGAGCGCACTATTACCAAAGATAGACAGCCACGTCATGGTAAATAATAATGGGATAATCAACGTACCACAGACAAATTCACGAATCGTACGTCCACGAGAAATACGTGCCAAGAATAGCCCAACAAAAGGTGACCATGCGACCCACCATGCCCAGAAGAATAGCGTCCAACTATTCATCCAGTCTTTGGGTTGTTCAAAAGCAAAACTATCCAATGCTAGACTTGGAAAACGGCTAATATAATCACCAAAATTTTGTACCAATGCATTGAGTAAAAATTCAGTATTTCCAAGAAATAAAACAAACAGCATTAAACCAATCGCCACATAAACATTGGCTTCGGATAAAATTCTAATTCCTTTATTGACACCAGTGGTTACCGAAATAACGGTCATAATCACAGCAACCACAATTAATGTGGTTTGAATCCATAAATTTTCAGGTAAATCAAACAGGACATGTAGTCCATAATTCAGTTGTACCACTGCGATACCACAGGTGGTGGCAATCCCGAAAATCGTTCCAATCACAGCAGCGATATCAACACTATGCCCGATCGGACCATCAATTTTGTTGCCAAAAATGGGATACAATGCCGAACGAATCGTAAGTGGTAAATTATAACGATAGCTAAAATAGCCCAATGCCATACCCACTAAGGCATACATGCCCCAACCAGTTAGACCATAGTGAAATAAAGTCCAAACCATGCCTTGACGGGCAGCTTCAAAACTTTGCCCTTCACCAACAGGTGGGTTCATATAATGAGATAAAGGTTCAGCCACCGAGAAGAACATCAAGTCCGTCCCAATCCCTGCAGCAAAGAGCATCGCCGACCAACTCAATAAGCTAAATTCAGGTTTTGAGTGTTTTGGTCCTAACTTGATATCGCCATAACGAGAACAGGCGATAAAAATTACAAAGACTAAATATAATGTCGCCGCAAGTAAGTAGTACCAACTAAATGTCGCACTGACCCACGCCAAAACGGTATTCAATACATGATTGGCAAAATCATTAAATAAAATCGTTGTTAATGAAAATATTAAAATTATGAGCGCTGAAACATAAAAGACCACACGATTAAGATGATCTTTTGTTTGAATAGGTGAATCATCAACTGCTCTTGGATTATCTGTCACCATACAATCCTCAAGTGAATTAGAGAAAAAAAGAAAATATTCATCCTTGTCTTTTCGTTATTAAATTCAGAACGAAAAGACCTCTTTGAATAAAAAATGAAAAAAGGTCATTAACCCCAATTACATCACTTCTGGTTCTTCGGTACGAAGCTGTGATGACTGAGTTGCCCTCGTTACCGCTTGCGGTGGTTGAGGATGATATTGATCCTGCTTAAGTGCCTTGGCCAAGCCAAACATATAAAGCACAATAATAACGGAGAATGGCAATCCACACAGTACCACTGCACTTTGCATGGCATCAAAGCTGCCAGCCAAAAGTAAACCGATACTCACAATGGTAATCACCACAGACCAAAAGATACGCAACCAAATAGGTGAATCACTCTCATTACTACCCCCTTTCGAGGATAGATTTGCGATCATGAGTGTACCCGAACCCACTGGGGTCAAAAACAAAACGAAACAAATCATAACAACAATCCCCGCAACATAAGGATTGAATGGCAAATATTCGAGAAACTTAAACAATGACAATGCTGGGTCAGCTAAGACCATATCCCCTAGGACTTTGTGTTTTTGATCTAGAATCAAATGAATTGCCGTATTCCCAAAAATAGAAATCCATGCCAAGGTAAAGCCCAGTGGTATAAGACATACACCTAATACGACCTCACGAATGGTGCGTCCTTTGGAAATACGCGCAATGAACATACCCACAAAAGGCGCCCAAGCAATCCACCATGCCCAATAGAACACAGTCCACGAACCCAACCATGTATTTGCCTGTTGATCATACAAATACACATCAAAACTTTTGGCGATAAATTGACTGAGATAATCCCCAACATTTTGTACCAAACCATTGAGCAAATGATTGGTCGGTCCAGTTAGGAACACAAACAATAGCAAAACATACAGTAAGCGCAAATTGATACGAGACAGCCAAGCCAGTCCTTTTTCAATCCCAATCACGGTGGTAATCGTTGCCACGAACATCATCAACAACACAACCGCAATCAATGTTGTATGGTTATTTGGAATGTCTGGTACAAGGTAAACAATCCCAGAAACGAGAACTAATGCACCAATTCCCAAGTTGGTGACCAATGCAATAACGGTGGCTAAAATACCAAAACCATCGACAAAATCTCCCATCAAGCCATAAATTCGCGAACCAAAAATTGGATAAAGTGCAGAACGTAAAGCCAGCGGTAAGTCTAATCGAAAAGCAAAATAACCCAGTGTCACGCCGATCAAGGCATAGAGTACCCAGCCATGAATGCCCCAATGTAAAAAGCTATACATCATGGCATCTCGCGCTGCCTGAACCGTACCGCCCTCACCTTCTGGTGGTCTTAAAAAATGGTCTACAGGTTCAGCAACACCGTAATACAATAATGCAATGCCAATCCCAGCAGAAAACAACATCGAGACCCAAGCCAGATAGCCGAACTCAGGTTTATCCTGATCTTTTCCTAATGGAATGTGCCCTACCCGAGAAAAAGCCAGCCAAGCAACAAAACCTAGACAAGCGACGATCACCAACATGTAATACCAACCAAATAAATGGTTCACTTGTTCTTGCACATAGGTTAGCCAAAATTGACTTTGTTCTGGAAACAACACAAACAATAGGCCAAAAACACCAATACTGATTGCAGAGCTCCAAAAAACGAATAAATTTAATCGGATACGTTCTGAAAAAAATCCATCACTACTGTTTGGCACTATGTTATTGCTCCTTGCAATCGGTGTATTCTTATTGCTTTCAATCTTGACCAATCAATCAAAAATTCGTTGATTTTTACAGATTATACTTTTTATTGATTGAACGTTCAATCAATAAAAAGTATGATAAAAAAATGTTATGATGTCCGACATTGAAAAATGTTAAATAAATAAGCACCTGAATCGGGCTTTTAATGGATCAGCATGACGAAACGTAGAGTAAAACCAGAGCATGTGCGACGTGAAGAAATTATCAATGCCGCATTCAATGTGATTTATGAAGTGGGGTTATCCAATACCACCATTGCACAAATTGCAAAAAAGGCGGAAGTATCCACGGGTATTGTGAGTCACTACTTTGGTGACAAACAAGGCTTAATCAACACCTGCATGCAAGAAATGCTCAACGTTTTACGTCAGAAAACAGATCAATATAAGGTTGAGGCAGATTCGCAGCCAGAAAGCCAGATTAAGGCCATTATTGATTCAAACTTTGATATCAGTCAGGTCAATAAACAGGCGATGCGTGTTTGGTTGGATTTTTGGTCAGCCAGTATGCACTTACCTGAACTTGGTCGTTTGCAACGCATTAATGATCAGCGTCTGTACTCAAACTTGAAGCACTATTTTCTCAAGTTACTTGATAAAGAACAGGCCAGCATTGCTGCTCGCGGATTAGCAGCATTGATTGACGGATTATGGTTACGTGGCAGTTTAAGCAGTCACGATGAGTTTGACAGCCAACTCGCCCGTTCCATTGCTTATGATTATGTAAAAACGCAATTACAATTTGCGAAAAAACCTTTGCAGGAGAAACAGAATGAGTGATACACACGTTCATCAATTATATATCCACGGACGCTATGTCGAAGCAACCAGTGGTCAAACATTTGATAGTATTAACCCTGCCAATGGTGAAGTGATCGCAACACTTCAACAAGCCTCACAACAAGATATTGAAGCCGCAGTTCATAGTGCGCAACAAGGACAAAAAATCTGGGCAGCCATGACCGCGATGGAACGTTCTCGTATTTTACGTCGTGCTGTCGACATCTTACGTGAACGCAATGATGAGCTTGCCCAACTTGAGACCCTAGATACGGGTAAAGCCTATAGCGAAACATCGACTGTCGATATTGTCACAGGTGCTGATGTTCTGGAATATTACGCAGGTCTTGCGACTGCGATTCAAGGTGAGCAAGTCCCACTTCGTGAATCGAGCTTTTTCTATACCCGCCGTGAACCACTCGGTGTCGTTGCTGGCATCGGTGCTTGGAATTACCCAATTCAAATTGCTTTATGGAAATCAGCCCCTGCGCTTGCTGCGGGAAATGCCATGATTTTCAAGCCAAGTGAAACCACCCCACTGACCGCATTTAAACTTGCAGAAATCTATACTGAAGCAGGTCTACCTAACGGCGTATTTAACGTTGTTCAAGGTGCAGGTCGTGAGATTGGTCAATGGTTAACTGAACATCCAGTGATCGAAAAAATTTCATTCACAGGCGGTGTCGAAACAGGCAAAAAGGTCATGGCCAGTGCTGCCAGTTCGACATTGAAAGAAGTCACCATGGAACTGGGTGGTAAATCACCACTGATTATTTGTGCTGACGCAAATATCGATCGCGCCGCAGATATTGCGGTGATGGCGAACTTCTTTAGTTCTGGCCAAGTCTGTACCAATGGTACCCGCGTCTTTGTTCCAAAAGCACTGCTCGCTGATTTTGAAGTGGCGATTGTGGAGCGCGTTAAACGAATTCGTCTTGGTCACCCAATGAGTCCTGAAACCAATTTTGGGCCACTCACTAGCTTCCCACACATGGACAAAGTTCTTTCCTATATCAATGCAGGCAAGCAACAAGGCGCTAAATTATTGATTGGAGGAGAACGTGTGACAGAGGGTGACTTGGCGCAAGGTGCCTATGTTCAACCAACTGTTTTCAGCGACTGTACAGATGATATGCGTATTGTCCAAGATGAAATCTTTGGTCCTGTGATGAGTATTCTCAGCTATGACACAGAAGAAGAAGTCATCCGTCGCGCCAACAATACCAGCTTTGGTTTAGCTGCGGGTGTGGTGACTCAGGATATTAGTCGAGCACATCGTATTATCCATCAAATCGAAGCAGGTATTTGCTGGATCAATACATGGGGTGAATCTCCTGCTGAAATGCCAGTCGGTGGTTATAAACAATCTGGTGTGGGTCGTGAAAATGGCATCACGACACTTGCCCACTACACACGCATGAAATCCATTCAAGTTGAACTTGGTGATTACCAAAGTATTTTCTAAAAAGCATTGCGCTTTATCTTCACTTGATCAACTGAATCAGCAGGTATTCAGTTGATCATGCAACAAATAAAGGCTCATTATGAATAAGCAAGAATACGATTACATTATCATTGGCGCAGGATCTGCCGGAAATGTTCTCGCAGCACGTATCACAGAAGACAAAGATGTGTCTGTTTTATTATTAGAAGCAGGCGGTCCAGATTATCGTTTAGATTTCCGCACTCAGATGCCAGCAGCTTTGGCTTACCCATTACAAGGTCGTCGCTATAACTGGGCATATTTGACTGATCCTGAACCACACATGAACAATCGCCGTATGGAATGTGGACGTGGTAAAGGCTTAGGTGGTTCATCCCTCATTAACGGGATGTGCTACATCCGTGGTAATGCCATGGATTTAGATCAATGGTCTACGCTGAAAGGCTTGGAAGATTGGTCTTATGCGGATTGTTTACCTTATTACCAAAAAGCAGAAACACGTGATATTGGCGGCAATGACTACCACGGTGCCAATGGTCCCGTATCCGTTGCGACACCTAAGAATGGCAACAATGTATTGTTCCATGCGATGGTTGATGCAGGCGTTCAAGCAGGTTACCCACGTACAGATGACTTAAATGGTTATCAACAAGAAGGTTTCGGCCCAATGGACCGTACCGTAACCCCTCAAGGTCGTCGCTCAAGCACGGCACGTGGTTATTTAGATATGGCGAAAGATCGTCCGAATTTAACCATTGTGACGCATGCCACCACTAATAAAATCTTGTTTAATCAGAAACAAGCAACGGGTGTAGAATATATTATCGGCACTGATCAAGCCAACATGAAACAAGCACAGGCAAAACGTGAAGTCTTGCTCTGTGCAGGCGCAATTGCTTCACCACAAATCTTACAACGCTCAGGTGTGGGTGAAAGCACATTCCTCAAATCAATGGACATCGATGTTGTACATGATTTGCCGGGTGTGGGCGAAAACCTGCAAGACCATCTGGAAATGTATTTACAGTATAAATGCAAACAACCTGTGTCACTTTACCCTGCTCTGAAATGGTATAACCAACCTGCAATTGGAGCAGAATGGCTGTTTCTCGGCAAAGGTATTGGCGCAAGCAATCAGTTTGAAGCTGGTGGCTTTATCCGCAGTTCAGATGAGTTTGAGTGGCCAAATATTCAATACCATTTCTTGCCTGTTGCCATTAACTACAACGGCAGTAATGCCGTGAAAGAGCATGGTTTCCAAGCCCATGTTGGTTCAATGCGTTCGCCATCACGAGGTCGAATTAAACTGAAATCTAAAGACCCATTTGAGCATCCAAGTATTTTGTTCAACTATATGTCAGCAGAGCAAGATTGGCGTGAATTCAGAGACGGCATCCGTATTACCCGCGAAATTATGCATCAGCCTGCACTTGATCCTTATCGTGGCGAAGAGATCAGCCCCGGAAAGCAAGTGCAAACAGATGAGGAACTAGACGACTTTATCCGCAATCATGCTGAAACCGCTTACCACCCATCATGTAGTTGCAAGATGGGCGAAGACGAGATGGCCGTGGTTGATGGACAAGGCCGTGTTCATGGCGTACAAAGCTTACGTGTGGTTGATGCCTCGATTATGCCATTGATCATTACAGGGAATTTAAATGCCACCACCATTATGATGGCGGAGAAAATTGCAGATCAAATTCGCGGTCAAAAGCTACCTCGCTCGCAAGCAGACTATTACAAAGCTGGAACAGCCCCAGTACGCCAAACCCCTTTACGTCCATTTGCATAACCTAGTCCAGTTATATTCAGCACCTTATATCACTAAGGTGCTGCCAACCATTAGGAAAATCCAAATGAAAAGAATTTTACTCACGCTACCTTTGGGCATTTTTTTACACACTACCCATGCAGCCGAATCAACACCTGAAATAGAATCACCATTTAGTGCCAATCTCACAGTTGCAAGCCAATATGTATCACGAGGCTTTCAACAAACATGGGGCAAACCCACCATACAAGGTGGTGTCGACTATAACCATCCAAGTGGTTTTTATGCAGGTACGTGGGCATCGACGGTAAGTGATCATTTTATCCGTGATGCCTCTGTTGAATGGGATGTTTACACTGGTTATTCGCGTAGCTTTGGTGATTTAACCTTAGGGACTCAAGTCGCTTATTACTATTATCCCGGCGCAAAAACCACGGCTGACACAGGCAATACCCGCTTTGACTATGGAGAAATCATTCCAGAAATCAGCTATGGCCCGCTCAGCGTGAAATACGCGATCACCTATACCCAAGATTATTTCGGTAATAACTCGGATACTTTAGGCATCGGCAATAATCAACACTCGCGTGGTTCAGGTTATTTAGATGTAAGCTGGCACCAACCACTGGGACAAGGTTGGTCTGCTGATGCACATTATGGCAATCAACGTATTAAAAACTTTTCAGCAGCAAGCTTTCAAGATGCCAGTTTTTCAGTCAATAAAGAATTGCCGTATGATCTTGCAGCCAGCCTGATGTATAGCAAAGCATGGGACAAAGCGGATTATTACAAAGCATATAGTAATGGCAATCCGAATGCTCGAGTTTCAAATCCAATTGATTCGACTGTGACATTTTCGCTCAGCAAAAGTTTTTAAGTGCTGAATCTGCCTAAGCTTAATATCGGCTGAAACAGAGATTGCTTAGGCTATTTTAGTCATTTAAAACAAAAAAACTGCTATTTTCAGGAATAGCAGCTTTTTATTTTATCTCATTAAGCTTTGATCAGTTGAATCTCTGATCCTGCTCGTTTCGGATCAATCAAAATTTTGGCGTGTTGCTCTGGATCACGTAAGGCATCAAAGGCATTACTCACCCCATCCAAGCCAACCACACCCGTAATGAGTGGAGAACAATCCACTTTCCCTTCAGCAATCATATGCAAGGTGTCACGGAACTCAAGTGGTGTATAACCCAGTACATACTGGATTTCCAATTCTTTATTGATTGCCAATGCTGGTTCTATCTTATCGCTTTGCATACAGACACCAACACCCACAATACGCGAGAACAGTGGTGCACCTTCCAAGATCTGCTGCATAATCCCTGCAACACCCACGCACTCAAAAATCACGGGGCGTTTCGGCAATATCCCGAGTTTATCACCGACACGCATGGCATTAACCCACGGTAATGAGTAAGTCTGAACCTTGTCAAAAATCCCCATGCCCATATTCACTGCTTCAGAGACATTGCCCAATAAGCCAAGCTCTTTCCAATTACCAAATGGAGACTGTTGTTTAGGATCAATCAAGACATCCGCACCACATTGCTCAGCCAAATGACGACGGTTCGGTGAAAAATCACTGGCAATCACGGTTTTGACACCAGCTGCTTTGAGCATAATAATCACGCCCAAACCAACAGGACCACAACCAATCACGATCGCTGGCTCGTTTTTCTTGATTCGACTACGACGTACCGCATGTAAGGCAACCGCCATTGGCTCAGTCAGCGCAGCACGATCCGCATCTAAACCATTGGGAACTTCAAACATTAAACTTGATTGCACCAAGACCTGCTCAGCATAACCACCTGAAGCACTTGGTGAAAGACCTGTTGGAACATAGCCTTGCGGATCAACATTTAACAATGGCATGGCACAAACCAATGTATCGGCTTTTAATTTACGTCGTGTTTTTGGACCATAATCCAGTACTTTTCCGCAGAATTCATGACCAAAAACTAATTTATCCGAGGATTTTGCAACCCCATTAAAACCTACTCGCGCTGCCAAATCATGCATGTGATCGCAGTGATGTTGCATATGTAAATCCGAGCCACAAATTCCACAACGTACAACTTCAAGTAATACTTGCCCTTTAGCGGGAACTAATTGAAGACTGTCTTCTAGCTTCAACTCGGCGTTATGACAAACTAGCGATTTCATAGGATGCTTTCCTTATTGTTTTATTGCATTTGTTAGCTTTTCAGTTTTTTCGATTAAAACAGTCTGACTAACACATTTCATTTTAATTTTGACAAACTGTATTGTCAGAATCCATGACCCAAATATCAATATCGTTATCAAATGGGGTCAGCAAATTTCTAATTTTCCTATTGCTTACTTTACCAATTGATTCACTTAAAGCTAGTTTTGATTTCTTAAAAATATTTCTTATTTAAGTTCAGATAGATGAGTAAATTTCTCTGAACCAAGACTCCCCTTTATAAAAATGTATATTTTTAAGGCTTGCATTTAATAGTGTCATTATGCCAATATATATTTACTGGCTTTAAGCCACCATAAAAGAGAAGCTAAAAATGACGATTCAACTTATGACAGCTCAAGCGAATGTTCCCATCGAGTTTTTGCAGTTTTCAGGTGGTGAGCGTCATATTCAACTGCAACCTGAGTTATTAAACCAATTACAAGCTGACACTCAGATCACCGCTTCACTGCATAACAGTGCGGATGTGATGGATTACCTTTTACTAGAAAATGTGTTGCTGGAACAAGGCACTCGCCTTTCAGTGGAAATCCCTTATTTTCCATATGCACGTCAAGATCGTATCTGTGCACAAGGTCAGGCCTTCTCACTTGATTTAATGACCAAGTTATTGAATAGCAATAGCGAAAGATTTGTAGGACAGCGTCAGAAAATTGTGGTGTGGGATTGTCATAGTCCAATGACTGTAGAGCTGTTACGCAAAAATACCCGTTTTCAAGCGGTGATCAATATCGAACCGATTGAAATTATCCAGCAAAGCCCTGCATTGATGCAGATTTTAACTGCTAACAATACTGTGTTGATCTGCCCTGATGCAGGTGCAACACAACGCACTCTGGCCATTGCCAACAACATCAATCCGCAACGCCAACAGGCGATTGACGTCATTCACTGTGAAAAACAACGTGATCCAAGCACTGGCAAAATTAGAACAACAGCGGTAGATAGCCCAGATCTGACTGGAAAAACAGCAGTGATCACCGATGATATTTGTGATGGTGGTGCAACCTTCATTGGGATTGCCAAACAGCTACGCAGCTTAAATTGCCAAAACATTATTTTGTATGTCACTCATGGCATTTTTAGCAAAGGGCTAGCTGTATTTGATGGATTAGTCGATCAGGTCTTTACCAGTAATAGTCTGCCACAAGCAGAACCAACCAAACTCAATATTATCAATTTTCAAAACTAAGATTCAGAGAACGAGGAGTATAAAATGAGTATTAAAATTAACCCACTCAATGCAATCGATTTCTACAAAGCAGATCACCGTCGTCAGTATCCAGTGGGAACTGAATACGTCTATGCCAATTTTACCCCTCGCTCATCACGCCTAGCCAAAATGCTGCCTGATTTTGATGACAAGATTGTGTTCTTCGGCCTACAAGGTTTTATCAAACACTTTTTGATTGAAACTTGGAATGAAGGCTTTTTTAAGCAACCCAAAGCCAAAGTAGTCGCAGCCTATAAACGTCGCATGGACAACTCTTTAGGTGAAGGTGCAGTGCCTGTCGAACACATCGAAGCCCTGCACGATCTCGGCTATTTACCCTTAAAAATTAAAGCCTTGTCAGAAGGTAGCCGAGTCAATATCAAAGTACCAGTATTAACTATTATCAATACTGACCCAAATTTCTTTTGGTTAACCAACTATATCGAGACTGTGCTCAGTGCCGAACTTTGGAAAAGCTGTACCACAGCCAGCATTGCTTATGAATACAAACGCTTGTTGACACAATACGCTGAAAAAACGGGTGCACCTTTAGATTTTGTTCCGGTTCAAGGCCATGATTTTAGTAGCCGTGGTATGAGTGGCATCTATGATGCAGCCCAATCAGGTGTCGGACACCTCACCAGTTTCATTGGAACAGATTCGGTGGCTTCAATTGATTATGCGGAAGAATATTACAATGCCACAGGTATCGTTGGGGTTTCAGTGCCTGCAACTGAGCACAGTGTCATGTGTATGGGTAGCGAAGAAAGTGAAATCGACACTTTTAAACGTCTCATCTGTGAACTTTATCCTATGGGGGTGGTCAGTATCGTCTCTGATACTTGGGATTTTTGGCGTGTGGTCACTGAGTTTAGTGTGGAATTAAAAGCTGAGATTTTGAAGCGTCAACCGAATGCCCTCGGACTCGCCAAAGTGGTGTTTCGTCCCGACTCAGGTGATCCTGTGAAAATTATCTGCGGTGATCCCGAGGCAGAGATTGATAGCCCTGCTTATAAAGGTGCGGTGCAATGTTTATGGGAAATTTTCGGCGGAACAGAAACTGCACAAGGCTATAAAGTACTGAACGAGCGTGTCGGTTTGATCTATGGTGATTCGATTACACTGGAACGTGCCCAAAATATTTTAAACGGTTTGGAGGCCAAAGGCTTTGCTTCAAACAATCTGGTCTTCGGAATCGGCAGTTATACCTATAACTATTTGACTCGCGATACCTTTGGTTTTGCAGTGAAAGCTACTTGGGGACAAGTCAACGGTGTAGATCGTGAACTGTTTAAAGACCCAGTAACTGATTCAGGTGTTAAAAAATCGGCTAAGGGTTTATTAAGGGTTGAACAAACAGCGAATGGCTTTGAGTTATTTGATCAACAAAGTTTTGAGCAGGAGAATATGGGTGCACTTCAAACAGTATTTGAAAATGGTCAATTGTTAAAAGAATGCTCACTTGATCAAATCCGGGAGAGATTGGCTTAAATCTCAAGGCCTAAATTCTTTTATTAGAATTTAGGCCTTTCTCTCTGTACACAGAAATCTTTCTCTCTATACTCAATCTATTGATGCATGTCCGAGATTTCTAAACTGTGACCTATATTTCTGAACAAGAATACCTTACCCATTATCAAAAAACAGACTATGACACACCGCTGTTTACTGTTGATATGGCTATATTTTCAGTTACAAAAGGTCAATTACAGGTCTTAATGGTTCAACGCTCAAACTTTCCAGAAAAAGGGAAATGGGCTTTACCTGGTGGCTTTGTCAATTTAAAAACCGATCCAGATTTAATGGTCACTGCGCACCGTAAACTATTTGAAAAAACAGGGATTAACTCGCCATATCTTGAACAAGTCGAGACCATTGGCAATCAGTATCGTGATCCACGGGGTTGGTCAATTACTGCTTTATACTTTGCACTAATTGATTTTGACAAATTTGAAATTCAAGAAAGTACAACTACAGAAACAAGTCAATGGGTTCCCATAAATCAGGCATTAAAATTTGATTTAGCTTTTGATCATAAAAAATTACTACGGCTAGCATTTGACCGTCTGTGCAACAAAACTCGCTATACCGCTCTTCCCGTTAGCCTAATGCCTGAGCTATTTACCTTGACAGAATTACAAACTATTTATGAAATTATTTTAGGTCATACATTAGAAAAAAAATCGTTTAGACGTCGTATGCAAGAAGCAGGTGCAGTTGAGGAAACTGGACAACAAAAAATTGTGGGCAAACGCCCTGCTCAATTGTTTCGCTATGCATTCGAAGATTATAATTTCACCTTCCCTCGCATGCTCGAAACACCACGCAACGCAGCTAAAAATGAAAAGAGCTAAGGCAAAAACCTTAGCTCCAAAATCTTACTTCCAAGTTTGGCGAATCATATCTACTGCTTTTTCTGCAATCATAATCGTAGGTGCATTGGTATTACCATTCACCACGGTTGGCATAATTGAAGCATCAATCACACGAAGACCATCAACCCCATAAACCTTCAGCTCAGGATCAACCACTGCCATCTCATCCACACCCATCTTACAACTACCGACTGGATGATAAACCGTATCTACACGCTGACATAAAATCTCACGAATTTCATCATCCGACTTTACATTCGCAGTAAACATATCTTCTTTGATCTTTTCATTTAACGCAGGTGCTTGCATTAATTTTTGCGTGACTTTAAAGCCATCCACCATGTCTTGAAGATCTTGCTCATCCTCAAGGAATTTAAAATCAATCAATAAAGGGTCATCCACATTTTTACCACTGAGTTTGACTGAACCACGTGCACGTGGATTCAATAAACACACGTGACATGAGATCCCATGCCCAGCATGCATCGTCCGTGCATGGTTATCCACAATGGCAATCACAAAATGTAATTGTAAATTGGGCTTGTCCAGTTCAGGGCGAGTTTTTAAGAAACCACCACATTCAGCATAATTGGTGGTGATCAAACCACGGCGTTCTTTACGATAACGTCCAATTTGTTTGACCAAATCCAGACTACCACCAACCGAAAGACCAAAGGTTCCATCCATTTGCTTGGTTTTATAAGCAAAAATAAAGTCAGGGTGATCGTGTAAGTTCTCACCCACCCCAGCTAAATCTTTAATTACAGGAATACCGTGCTTTTCAAGTTCTTGGCGTGGGCCTATGCCCGACAACATCAACACTTGCGGGGATTGAAATGCCCCTGCTGACAACAAAACCTCTTTGTTTGCCTTCACAATTGTTGTTTGTTTTTTTTGTTTATATTCCACACCAACAGCACGACCATTTTCAATAATGATACGAGTAACTGTCGCATGCGTAATCACATGTAGATTTGGACGTTTGCCTAAATGTGGCAATAAATAACCACGTGCAGCACTCCAACGCTCACCATTTTTTTGTGTGACTTGATAAACACCTAAACCTTCCTGTTCAGCGCCATTAAAATCATCATTGAGTGGATAACCAACTTGTTTCGCAGCCTCTATAAATGTTTTTTGATAGGGGTTATCTGAATTCAACTCACTTACATTAAGAGGTCCATGCTGCCCATGATAATCATTTTTAATTCTTTCGTTATGTTCTGACTTTTTAAAATATGGAAGCACCTCATCATAGGACCAACCTATATTTCCTAAAGCCGACCAATGATCATAATCATCACGATGACCACGGATATACACCATTGCATTGATTGCAGAACTTCCCCCCAAACATTTACCACGGGGTTGATAACCTTTACGTTGATTCAGACCCTTTTGTGGAATAGTTTCTATCGCCCAGTTATTCAATTTTGTAGGAATACTGATGACCGCAGCAGCAGGCGTATTTACGAGCCAACTATTTCCATCACCACCAGCTTCTAATAAACATACAGAAATATTTGGATTTTCAGATAGTCGCCCAGCCAGTACACAACCTGCTGAACCACCACCAATAATTACAAAATCAAAAGCTGTTTGTGTCATTTCTATCCCTTTTTTTCTTTTTAAAAAGTGCATGCATTATGCTAAATATGGTATTTAAATACTGTTGTAGCTGTCGAACAGACCAGCCGCATAAAATGCAAAATAGCTGGATATCGCTCAAACTACAATAGCCAAATCCAGCAAGCGGTTTGCAACAAATAATCAGTTCGATCAAAACATGAAATTATTCATTCGTCCTGTCATTTTTTTGATTTTAAATATTCGACTTAAAACAAGATTTTTGATCAATCTCTTCAGCATTTCTCAGCAATATCTGCAACCTTGTTAAGGAGTCGAATGTTTATATTCACTATAGATCATAATCAACCCACCAATAAAAATAAGACCTAAACCTATCAATTTAAGACCATCTATTTTTTTAATCTGCATTCCAAGCACACCGCTACTATCAATGATTGTTGCAAAGATCATTTGACCTAAAAACACCCACAATAAGGTATTGGTTGCTCCTATATGTGGAGCTGCAAGAAATATACACAGGATATAAAATGATCCTAACAATCCTGATAACCACATCCACCATGAGGTTTGTTGATACAACGGTGGTTTAATACTACCATCCACACAGAGTGCAAGAATCAATGACGCAACCGTACCACCAACATATAAGAAAAATGTTGATTGTATTTGTGTAGCACCGCTTGCATGACGAAAAGCATTAATCATAGCCAATTGCAGCGGCACAATAAGCCCACCCAAAAGACAAATAAAGACATAGTTTATATTATTCACGTGCCCTCTCTCTTTTAGAATTTTAAAGCCGATTTATAGAAATGAAATATAATTAGATATCAATTTTTCAATGAGTATTTCATATTTTGACCAATCGAACATTAGATCATTTTTAGGTTCGTTATAAGAGTAGATATTAAAGGTAAAAGGCGCGTTTTTAATTGTGACAAACAAACTTATATTTAAATTTTGAAAGTTTAAATGAATCAATAAAAATAGAAGCGATTTAATCGATAAGCAAGTGAATAAATTAAAAAATCTAGGCACAAAAAAACCGCTTATTTAGCGGCTTTTATCTCATCTTTAAGATGATGGTCGGAACAGTAGGATTCGAACCTACGACCCCCTGGTCCCAAACCAGGTGCGCTACCAGACTGCGCCATGCTCCGATTTACTCTAAAAGAGTGGGGTGAATGACGGGATTCGAACCCGCGACAACCGGAATCACAATCCGGGGCTCTACCAACTGAGCTACATCCACCATAACATGTTTTTTGATTCTATGTACCAAGCTACCAAATGGCGCGCCTGACAGGATTCGAACCTGTGACCATCCGCTTAGAAGGCGGATGCTCTATCCAACTGAGCTACAGGCGCATAACGATGATAATACTATCAAGCGATACTTCGCCGATCATAAAACGATGTTTTAAAACATTATTTTAAATGGTCGGAGCAGTAGGATTCGAACCTACGACCCCCTGGTCCCAAACCAGGTGCACTACCAGGCTGTGCTATGCTCCGATCTATCTCAGCTTTTATTGTATCGCACATCGTGCGGTACGGTGTGCATTCTAGGCTTGACGTTGCATCACGTCAACACCTAGTTTTAAAAAAAATGATTTTTCCTTATCAAATGTATATTTAACAGACATTTTAACGCTTTAGCGCAGCACTAAAGTTCAACATTCGATCTAAAGGTAATTTCGCACGTTGAGCCAATGCTGGGTCGACATGTATTTCTTCATCGCCATGTTGTAACACATGCAAAATACCATCCAATTCATTCATTGCCATCCAAGGACAATGCGCACATGAACGACAAGTTGCCCCCTCACCTGCTGTCGGTGCTTCAAATAATTCTTTGTCTGGTGCGGCTTGTTGCATTTTATAAAAAATGCCTCGATCTGTTGCCACGATCATCTGTTTATGTGGCAACGTCTGTGCAGCTTTGATCAACTGCGAAGTACTTCCCACCGCATCCGCAATATCCACAACTGCTTCAGGCGACTCAGGATGGACTAAAACAGCGGCATCGGGATAAAGTGCTTTCATCTGAGTAATACCACGTGCACGAAATTCCTCATGCACGATACAAGCACCATCCCACAACAACATTTCTGCGCCTGTTTTCTTTTGAATATAGCGACCTAAATGTTGATCTGGTGCCCAAATAATTTTCTCACCCAAGCTATCTAAGTGCTCAATAATTTCAACTGCACAGCTCGACGTTACAACCCAGTCTGCACGTGCTTTTACCGCAGCTGAGGTATTAGCATAAACCACTACCGTATGATCAGGATGTTGATCACAAAATGCAGAGAACTCATCCACAGGACAACCAATATCGAGTGAACACGTTGCCTCTAAAGTTGGCATAAGCACGGTTTTTTCAGGTGATAAAATTTTTGAGGTTTCACCCATAAACTTAACCCCAGCAACCACCAATGTCGTCGCAGGATGATCACGACCAAAACGTGCCATTTCTAATGAATCAGAAACACATCCACCTGTCAGCTCTGCAAGCTCTTGTACGTCAGGATCACAGTAATAGTGTGCGACCAATACAGCATTTCTTTTTTTAAGCTCGGCTGCAATTTGAGCAAACTTCTGTTGTTTCACTTCTGGGCTAAGGCTATTGTCCTTTGGCTCGCCCAAACGATCTAAATGCGTCTGCACAATATTTTTGGCGTCGTTCGCAATTAAATTCGCATCATTCATAAAGCGTCTTCTCTATCCTGCGTGCTTGCATCACTGCAAACTAATAACGTGGGTATCTGTTGAGATTTGGGATTAATCACATCATCCACAAACAAGCAATATAAAAAAAGCCTCACTGTGGAGGCTTCATTATAACGCAAATTTACGAACGATAATCGGCATTAATTTTCACATAGTCGTAAGAAAAGTCACAGGTGTAAACGGTATCTTGTGCCGTACCACGCCCAAGATCAATACGAATGGTGATTTCTTTCTCTACCATCACTGCCGCACCCGCCTCTTCGGTATAGTCAGGATTGGCACCACCATCTAAGCAGATTTGCACATCACCCAGCCAGACTTGTACTTGACTGCTATCTAGATTAGATACACCAGCTTTACCAATCGCCATCACGATACGTCCCCAGTTTGGATCAGATGCGAATAAAGCTGTTTTGATCAATGGCGATTCAGCAACACTATAGGCGACATCACAACACTCTTGGGTATTTGCACCGCCCTCAACCTGAACCGTAATGAATTTGGTTGCACCTTCACCATCACGTACAATCAATTGCGCCAAACGATTCATGATTTGAGCAAGGACATCCAGCACGTGTTGATAACGTGGATCATCTTGGCTCTGAATCTCAGCACCACCCGCTAAACCTGTTGCAACAAAAATACAGGAGTCATTGGTCGAGGTATCTCCATCAATGGTAATCCGATTAAATGAATGCTCAACCGTTGTTTTTAGTAGTTGTTCAACCAATGCTTTTGAAATCGGTGCATCGGTGGCAACAAAGCTCAACATCGTCGCCATATTCGGACGAATCATGCCCGCACCTTTACTAATACCTGTCATGGTATAGGTGATGCCGTCTAATTCAAATTGTTCAGACGCACCTTTTGGTGTGGTATCCGTGGTCATAATGCCCGATGCCGCATCTGCCCAATGATCAACATCTAGATCATTCAAAGCAGGTTGAATACCTTGAACTAAACGCTCAATCGGCAGTTGCTCACCAATCACGCCTGTTGAAAACGGCAAGATTTGATTGCTTTGCACGCCTGTCAATTCAGCTAATTGAGCACAGGTTACTTCTGCATTTTGATAACCGACTGCACCCGTTGCTGCATTGGCATTGCCTGTATTAATAATCAGGTAACGTGGCTGTTTTTGCGAAGTACTTTCAGCCAAATGTTTTTTACTGATTAAAACAGGCGCGGCTGCAAATGCACTTTGGGTAAATACACCCGCAACATTTGATCCTTCTGCAAACTCAAAAATGACTAGATCTCGTCGGTTTGGATAACGTACATACGCCTCAGTTGAGCCAATTTTTACACCCTGCACCACATGCATAAGTGGCATCGTTACGTCACCAACAGCCATTATAGATATCCATTCAACTTGTTATGAAAGATTTAAGCTTATTCCAAAAGACGATTAAAATCGAGTATTAACGAGATAGATTATTGAATTTGGCTCTGTTCTAAACTCAGTAAAATCTGCTTCTTATCCAAACCACCAGCAAAACCAACTAAAGCTCCGCTCGAACCAATCACCCGATGACACGGTGCAATAATCGAAATCGGATTTTTACCATTGGCAGCACCGACAGCACGTACCGCTTTTTCATTACCAATCTGAAGCGCAATATCCTTATAACTACGCGTTTCCCCAAAAGGAATCGTGAGCAATGCTTGCCAAACTTGTTGCTGGAATGCAGTACCCTGAAAATCCAAAGGCAAATCAAACTGCTGACGTTGCCCCGCAAAATATTGTTCTAATTGTTGTTTTACCTTATGTAGCATTGGATGTTGACGGTCTTCTATTAATTCGGCCAAACGTACTCGTTTATGATCCTCGTTATCCCACATCACAGCCACCAAAGCATGATCATGTGCAACCAATTTTAATGCACCCACTGGAGAGTCCATGTACATATAAACCAGTTGCATCTACTATCTCCTTATAAACTCCCCTCATTCCTCTTTTCAAAGAAGATAACATTAAGGGGATGAAAGTTTCATCAAAACCAAACCCGATACAATGAGTACTGCTGCGATCATCCGCATTGCAGTCATTGGTTCATTTAAGATCACGATACCAATAACAAATGATCCGATTGCACCAATCCCAGTCCAGACCGTATATGCTGTGCCTAATGGAAGGGTCCGCATCGAAAATGAAAGTAAACCAAAACTCAAAATCATAAAAACGAGGGTAATCACTGTCGGAGTTAAACGAGTAAAACCATCCGACAACTTCATCGAATACGCCCAAATAATTTCGAAAATACCAGCCAAAATTAAAATTGCCCACGCCATTTTTTCTCTCATGCATAGCAAGGGTTGGGTCGTCCCAACGTGATTCTATTCTGGGAGGTCGTCCTCCTCAGTTCAACATTGTAATTTAAAATTTGACGATTATGTGAATTGTTATGTATTTAGACCATCGAATCATTTTAACAATGAAAATAAATACGCTAATAATTTAGTGCCAAACCACACTGTCCACTCGCATCAACTCACATGCCCCATTCCCAGTATCTTCACGAGATAAAGAACTCCGCCAACGCCAACCATCCGAAGCCTGAATTTCAATTAACGCACCTTTCAAGTCAACCAAATCATCTTTTTTTATTTTCTTAAGCTGATCAGCAACCTGTGCGGTTGCAGGCACCATATGCATATTGGCACTTTGTACTGCGATCTCTCGTAAACCGATTGGAGGCTGTGCATCTACTTTCCAGTAATACCAACGATTCCGTTGTGAAATATCAATCTGCTTATAAATTTCAGGTTTTGCCATGTCGCCCCAACCCACAGCTAAATCAATTGGAGAAAACTCAGCCTCTCGCCCCGAATGATAATCTTTGCGTGAAAGCACACGAAAGGTACCTTCATAAGACTGTAATTCTACGATTTGCACACCCTGTGCCGTCACCTGAGTGAGATTGGGTACAGGTTTGAGCCAATTGGTCCAAACCAACCAAATCAATGCAAAGCCCATCAGGCCATACATCCATCTTGGCATCTTATTTATCCTTTTTACTTAGCAACGCTTTAATCCATTGCCTTAACTTTTCTAATACAGCATATAAAAATTGTTGAGTCGCTTTGAAATAACGTCCCAGCGTTTCTTCTTGGTTGGTCAATACATCAAATTGTTGTGATTGGAGATTCGCAAGCTCCAATGGCTCATAATGAGACATCGTTTGTTGTAGTTCTGCACCTAAATTCAAAGCTTGTAATGCAGCGGTGACTTCATCAATTGAATCATCGTGATAAAGGGTTAAATGGCGGACATCCAAATCAATATTGTGTTCTACAAGTATCGTAGCAAAAGGAATAAGCGCTTTTCTGACGCGTTGAGCCTCCACAACACTGCTCATATGTGGAATATAGTAGTAACTCACATATATACTGCCATCGGTTGCGATCAACTCTAATTGTGATGATAGGGATGCTTGAGCACGCTCGATCTTTTCAGATTGCTTTGTTTTTGCTGTTATTTGATTGTGTTGTTGTTCTAAAGCCATTGATGCACCATAAATGACTCAAAAAAGATACTGCTAGTATAAACTAACAGTATCTCAAAAATGTTAAGAATTAAGCAAAATATCAGAACTTTAGCGTAAGACCAGCCCCATACAATCCACCTTTTTCATGCTGCGATGCGGTTTGCCATTCAGTTTGTTTTACGCCTTTACTATAGGCATAAGCAACATCAATAAATGGCATCACTTTTTTACTGATTTCATAACGCATTTGTATGCCAGTTTGCAGTTTAGCTAAACCTGATTTACGTGCATATTTTGATTGGTCACTCAACACAATATCTGCATTGAGATAAGGCTGAGCAATCAACTTTTGTGTAAACAAGAAATCACGACTTGTTTCCAAACTAAGCTGCCAACGTTGATCCTGCCCTGCATACACATACGCATCCGTTTCAAAGAAATAAGGTGCTAAACCATGTAAACCAAACACTGCACTCCATTGATTTTGGTCTTGCTGTTGTTCGGACTGATATTGATAACGTACGCCAGCCTGTACATCCCAAAAATCAGCAATATTACGGCTGTACAATACTTTTGCTTCAGTGTCGGCTTGCTTAGATTCAGCCTTTTCTACATGCGCTTTGACAAAGATTTTATTTTCATCTGTACCAACCCATGTTTTCAATTCAGTACTCGCACTACCGCGTCCATGATCATCGATAGTCCAAGCACTTTCCAAAGTGGTTGCCTGATAAATCTGTCCACCATGTTCACGGCGATGATCGTGCTGTTGATGTTGAACAGCAGTTTTTGATTGCACTGATTTTATCTGACTTGAGCGTAATGAATGATCCATTACTGTACTAGATTGCTCAGACCTATTCATCTGCGTTTGCATCATCTGATCATGTCCTTCATGCGCATAAGTCAATACGCTCAAAGAGGACATCATGCCACCGATGAAAAACCGTCGTGTAGATCGTTTCATTTCAGAAGATCGCTTAGTGATGTGCATGGCTCGCTCCTTGAGATGGTTGAACAGGCGCTATATTTTGTTGAGGTACTTTCACGTCATCAACATTTGCCACAATCAGTTTATTCATCATGCCTGCGGACATATGGAATAACAAATGACAATGAATCGCCCACTCACCTAACTCATCCGCAGTCAACATCGCAGTAACCGTTTGACCTGGTGGTACGACAACCGTATGTTTATTTGGCATATTGGCAGAGGTCTGCCCATTTTCTAATTGCATAAACATGCCATGCAAATGCATCGGATGCGCCATCATGCTGTCATTCACAAACTTCAAGCGAATGCGCTCACCAAACTTCACTTGCAAGGGTTCAGCATCACTAAATTTCTTACCATTCATGGTCCATATATAACGCTCCATGGTGCCGCCAAGGCGAATTACCAACTCCCTTTCGGCTGGACGCGTATCCAATTGAGGTGTTAATGATTTCAAATCAGCGTACTGCAAAGCTTTATGCCCAGCAGGCGTTGCAGCATTTGCCCAACCTTGGACGGTATCAGGCTGATCTTTTGCAGGTGCAGCTATAGATGTCGAATGTTGATGATGCGCACTATGATCCATTTCAGTCATATCCATTTGACCATGAGCACTATGATCCATTTCGGTCATATCCATTTGACCATGAGCACTATGATCCATCTGAGCATGCGAACCATGCCCCATATCATCCATCGTCAGTAAAGCACGTGGACGTGCTTTTGGCATTTCAATCATATGCTGATGCTGGGGTTGCATTTCATTATGTAACGAAGCGATGGCAAAGCCTGAGCGATCAATCGATTCAGCCTCAATTTGATAATGTGGCTGCTTTGGTTCAACCAGCACATCGTACGTTTCTGCGGCACCAATACGGAATTCATCAACAGCTACGGGTTGCACAGGCTGACCATCCGCACTGACCACCGTCATTTTTAAATTTGGAATACGCACATCAAAGAACGACATTGCCGATGCATTGATAAAACGTAGGCGAACTTTTTCACCTGTTTTAAATGCCCCTGTCCAGTTCTGTTGTGGTGTTTTTCCATTTACAAGAAAAGTATACCCCGTGACATCAGACAAATCGGTTTTGAGCATCCGCATCTGATTCCACATCGAGCGATCTTGCCAAGTCGCTTTTAAACCTTGTTGCTTCACTTGTTTCCAAACATCCGCAACGGTTTCACGTTGGTCTTGATAGTACTCAGCAGATTTTTTCAGATTGGCCATGATTTTGTCACTTTCCGTTTCATGGAAATCAGACAACATCACCACATAGTCGCGCTCAGCTTTTTCATGCACTGCAACAGGTTGTTTTCCTTTTGGATAAATCACCAATGCGCCATATAGACCATCTTGCTCTTGTCCTTTGCTATGCGCGTGATACCAATAAGTCCCATTTTGACGGACTTTAAAACGATACTCAAAACTACCATTCGGTTGAATGCCTTGGAAACCATTAAATCCGGGTACGCCATCCATTAACCCTGGTAAAAGTAATCCATGCCAATGCAATGAGGTATCTTGATCTTTGAGTTGATTATGGACATGAATCACCGCTTCATCGCCCTCTTCAAACTCTAAAAGTGGTGCAATAAACTTACCGTTTACGGTCATACGCTTTACTGGTTTTCCCGTAACGTTGACCATCTCTTGATTAATATTCAGATGATATTCTTTAATCGCAGCCCAACTATAGGGTGCAAACAATAGGCTTAGACTAGCAACAACGCCAGCATATATTTTTGAAGACATGATATTTTCCTAATCTGTTAACTTTGCAAATTGCCCTATTCTCTTTTCAGTAAAAGAAAGAGCCTGTAAAGACAAATCAGGTTTTAGGAGGGCGTAATATCTCTTGCCAATATCCAGCAAGATGTCGGGCTTGATAGTCCGTATTTTTATGCGTATGAAGTTCTAAAAGAGGCAAAGAAGACACACTCGGCGTGTGTTGATCCAGAGCAAGATTTACGGCTTGGCAATGCGAAGGACTATTGCAGTCCTGACAATGCTGCTGATTATCTTGCATTTGCCCAGTATGACATTTGGCGAGAGGGGTTGTGTCGGGATGTGACATTTGCATGTGATGATGTTGATCCATCATTTGCATGTCATGACACGGTATGATTTGTGCCGTTGAGGTTTTTTGATCAACTTGAATCGACTGAACTGCTGCAACAGCCACACTACTTCCCCCGATGAAAAATATCATCAGGAATACAAACCACAGATGTTTGTATCGTTTGCGAAGTTGCACTGAATGTCCTTGCGTCAATGTTCAAATGAGTTGAATGTGCTTAGCATAATTTCTTTCAACCTTATGCACAATCTTCTTTATGTTCAAATTATGCTAACTCCATCTATTTGCAGCACGAAGTCGTTGTTTTATTACACGATTCAGCTTTAAAGCAACAATGAACAAAAATAAAGCAAAATAAATAAGTTAGCGCACAAAAAAAGGACAAAAACTTGTCCTTTTTTCATCATTTTGTTGCGAATATAAACAACTGAAATCATTTTGTTTATTTTAACAACATCTTATCCACCTGCTTATCAACACGGTTATCCACCCAGTTATAAACAAAGTTATCCACATGAGCAGCGTTAAGAAAAGCGAAGCTCTTGCGGAATATATTCCTCATGCGCAAAACAAGCTCTACGCTCGAGTAGCAAGGATTAAGTTACCCACACTCATATGCTGTAAATAAAAATGGAGTTAAATCTCTACCTGATGCACTTTAGCCAATTCTGCCCGCATTTGGTCAATCACTGTTTTATAGTCTGGTTGACCAAAAATTGCTGAACCGGCGACAAACATATCCGCACCCGCTTCTGCGATTTCTCTGATATTGGCTGGACCTACGCCCCCATCAACTTCTAAACGAATATCACGACCACTTGCATCAATGATTTTACGTGCTTGGCGTAGTTTTTCCAAAGTCATTGGAATGAACTTTTGTCCACCAAAACCAGGATTTACGCTCATCAATAAAATTTGATCGACTTTATCTAAAACATAATCAAGATGATGTAACGGCGTAGCTGGATTAAAGACCAATCCTGCTTTTGCACCACCTGCTTTAATCAGTTGCAAAGAACGATCAATATGATCAGTCGCTTCTGGATGAAAGGTAATAATGTCAGCACCCGCATCCAAGAAATCACCAATCATGCGGTCGACAGGTGACACCATTAAATGCACATCAATCGATGCTTTAATACCGTAATTTTTTAATGCCTTACATACGCCCGCACCAAAAGTCAGATTCGGTACGTAATGGTTATCCATCACATCAAAATGCACAACGTCTGCACCCGCAGCTAAAACCTTTTCTACATCTTCACCTAAACGTGCAAAATCAGCAGATAAAATCGAAGGAGCAATTAAATAAGGCTTGGACATGGATGACCTGGCAAAAAACGAAGAAAATGATGGCTAAAGTATAACAAATTTACCGCAACGCCGTCTGTTACAAAGTCATCAAAACAGCATTGCAAAGTTGCAACAGCACGTTGCAGGAATACTACTTTCAAACAAAACCAAATTTGCTAAGTTGAAAATTAAGCCATAACAAGACTTAGAGAAATGAATAGCACGACACAAATCACAACCATCGAAGGAAAACGTATTAGCAAACGCTTAGTGAATCATTGGAAACACAAGTTTGAAGTTGCTGAAACTGACACATATTCAAAAATCTTTATGCCTACTGCAACCGTGACCTTGACACCCCAACAACAACATTTAGATATTCTCATTGAAAATCAACAAGAAGATGTCGAACGTTTAGAACAAGTGGTGATTGATCATTTAAATCGTATGGCGCAGCAAGAATTTACTGCGGAATGGGAACATCGTTAAAAGAAGCTCAGATGAGCTTCTTGCTTCTGTTTAAATCTTAAGTCGTTACTTTTTCCAGTTGGATCGCGTGAAACTGTAAGTGATCATCCATAAAACTTTGAATAAAGTAATAACCATGATCATAACCTTTATGCAGACGCAACGTAATCGGTTGACTTGCATCTAAACACGCTTGCTTAAACGCTTCAGGATTGAGTTGACTATAAAACTGATCATCGACACCTTGATCAATTAAGATTTCCTCAAACACTTGCCCCTTTTGCTGAACCAAAGCCATTGCATCATGGGCTAACCATTGCTGCTGATCAGTACCTAAATATTGACTAAATGCCTTTTCCCCCCAAGGACAAATGCTGGGTGCACAAATTGGGGCAAATGCAGAAACAGATCTAAATTGTTCAGGATATTTAAATGCTAAGGTCAATGCGCCATGACCACCCATTGAATGCCCGAAAATTCCGACTTGGTTTTCAATGATCGGAAACGTATGCAACACCTGTGCATACAGCTCATCGACCAAATAAGACTCCATTTGATAATGCTCAGCCCATGGTTGTTGCGTCGCATTAATATAAAAGCCTGCACCCTGCCCAATATCCCAATGATCACCTTGTGCAACCCCTTCTCCACGAGGAGAAGTATCAGGCGTAATTAAAATCAGACTGAGTCGAGCAGCCATACGCTGTGCATGAGCTTTAATCGCAAAAGTTTCTTCAGTACACGTCAAACCAGCAAGATAAAATAACGCAGAACATGCTTTTCCCTCTAAGGCAGCTGGTGGTAAATACACCCCAACCTTGCTCACGCCTTTTAGATGCTGAGATTCAACTTGATAAATACGTTGCTCACCCTCAAAACAACGATTTTTTTGCAGTAGCTGCATGTTCATTATCCTGTGTTTTTGTCATATCTGTTGTTGTCATATTCTGTATTGGGAATAAATACGGTTCTAATTGCGGCAACATCAGCTCCATATTGCGTCCAATTGACCATTGTGGTTCGGAGGGTACAACTCCTTGTGCGGTTTCCCACCGAGTAACCGTCTGTTTTGCTTGCTCAAAAGCAGTTTTCATCGAATTTTGTTCGCGCATTGCCAGATCAAAAAAAGCACGACCAAAATAAGTATAATCTGCTTCGCTATTACAACCAAACGAGGTCTTATCTGCCGCAGATGCGGTAATAATTAAAGTATCTGGCGATTGTAATGCAGGAATAAAACTACCTGAATAACATGCTGAAATGACGATCACGCGCCAGCGAATCCCTGATTTATCTAGTGTTTCACGCAACCATTTCGGATCAACTTGACCTAAATCTAAAGGCGCATTTTCAAGCTCAAAATGATTACGCTCACCATGTGACGTCATATAAAGAAACAACACATCACTATCACGATTCATTTGCTGACCAATACGGCGCAAAGTCAATTCAATACTGGTTTTAGATGCAATTGGGATATCTAAACGCGTTGCAGGGTTATTGACCAACATAATAGAGCGACCAAAAGTGCCAAAACGGGTATCAAACTGCTCTTTGATTCGTTCAATTTCAGACCTGAAGACATCGGCATAACTGTCTCCAGCCACACCAAAAAAATACCAATGACTCGTTGCAATATCACTATATTGAATTTGATCTAAGGCATTATTCAGCAAATGGCTTTGCGCGTAAAAAGCATCTTCGGCAAAACTGGCAGGCGTTTCTTCTACCTTCCAAATCGGTTGATCTTTTACGGATAGCTGCCAGACGACCAAAGTTGCAATGGTCGCCACAAAAACTAAAGTACGTTCCCACCACGGCCAATTCAAGGCACGAGAAAAAACCCAAATAACAGCTAAACTTTGCCAAACAAACAGTCCAGCAAATAATGGTGGTAGCAAGCCATTATAAATACTGTCTGGAATAAAGTTCAGATAACCATTTGAACCAAGATATTGGACCAAACATTGTAAAAGTAGAATATTGGTATCAAGCACTAACCACAATAATGCAGGAACAAGCATCAAGCGCGGTTGGTTCATCCTCTGCGATAAAAAAATACCGACAATCAGGGCAATAAAAGGCCAAAGCGCATAACCGATCAAGCCCTGAGAATTAAACTCTCCGACTTGCCCTGCAACCAGCCAACTATAAAGTGAGTTGGTGCAAGCACCTAAAATCCCCCAGAGAATCAATTGCGTGATTGATGGATGAACCACTTGTAAAGATCGACGTGACCCTAGAAACAACCACATTCCAGCAATTTGGTTACTTTTAAAATCATGCCAGATATTTATCGATGGTTTGAGGTCTATCATAAAATTCTTCGGGATTAAACTCAAAATATGCCAATCTTTTACAGAATGAATCTCATTTTTTAAAAAGATATGATGTGAAGTGCTAGTGTATGCTGGACCAGATTTTTTTAGCAATTATGCTTTGGCACTATATCACAAATCTTTACTGAGCATTGACCGAAGCCACACAATCCTTGGAATGTATTTTAAAATTAATCCTTGGAAAAATATGCATCAAAACGACAAGCATCACCTAACCACTGATGATCAGGAACTTGCTCAGCAAGAAAAACAGCATGTCGTGGACGCTTCACAACTACGCGTTTTGCGACCTGTGTTGCCAAAGCCAATAATTGATCACCTAAATCCATTTCACCCTGCTCAGGTAATAATAAGTGCAATAATTGCATTTGTTTCTTCACTTGCGCTTGCTTTTTGATTGCTTGATGATTTTGATCACGCTGAGGAAACATTGGATCTAAATACACCACATCAACCGACTGATCTTGTTGCTTAAGCTGCTGTAAGTACACCGCTGAATCAGCAAAAATTAATTGTATACGTGACATCGTGAGCTGTAAAAATGGATCTTGCTGTGCTTGGACTTTGGCATCTTCTAATAGACTAAATAGAATCGGATTGCGTTCGATTAAATGAACTTGTGCGCCTAAATGTGCCATTAACAAACTGTCATGCCCCAAACCCGCAGTTGCATCAACCAAGTTTGGTTTTTCAGCCAATTGACATGCACGAGCTAGCATTTCCGACTTTAGACTGGCACGCTTTAAGCGTGGAATCTCTGCCTGCCAATCAGGTCGCATTTTCATACCATTCGCGCATAACCACAAACCCGATGCATCAGCACACAAGGCAAGTTCAGGATTCAGACGCAGAAATCGAGCATTTAATTGCTCGATCAAACAGAGCTCGACAACCACCCCACGTAAAGAAAGCACAGTTTGATAGTGCTGTGCTTTCTCAACCTCAGAGCTTTCAAAAAATAAGCGAAATTCGCCTACCATAATTTCCAACCAGTAAAGAACAGTAATAAAATTAATAGTCCTGAAACAATCCGATACCATGCAAAAATCATAAAATCACGCTTAGCTACATAAGCGACCAATGCACGGATCAAGAGTAAAGCAGAGACAAAAGAAACAAAAAGACCAACAGCAAGTACGATCCAATCATCGAAGCCATCAAACACATGATAACTTTGATACAAGTCTAATAAGCCCGCACCAATAATCACCGGGATACCGAGAAAAAATGAAAATTCGGTTGCCGCCTTACGCGATACACCTAAATACATTGCACCGATAATGGTTGCGCCTGAACGTGATGTTCCTGGAATCAAAGCCAACACTTGAATTAAACCGATCCAAACAGCTTGTTTAAAGGTGATATTTTCAACTTCAACTGCATTAATTTGAGGTGGATTCTTTTCCACCCAAATAATGATTAATCCACCAATAATCAAGCCTAACGCAACCACAAGATCATTAAAGAGCACATCTTTAATCATTTGCCCAAAGGTTAAGCCCACTAAAACAATGGGAATCGAGGCAAAAATAAGACTAAATCCCAAACGGCGCCCTTTTTCTTCGCCAGTTACCATACCTGTTGCAGCATTCCACAAGCGTGACCAGTACTCATAGATCACGGCAGCAATCGCGCCGATCTGAATCATCACGACAAAAACAGCGCTTTTTTCAGGTGTCCAAAAGTTCATTAATTCCGATGCTAAAATCAAGTGACCTGTACTTGAAATCGGCAAGAACTCGGTAATACCTTCAACAATACCCATGATCGCTGCTTTAAGCAGCAGTAACAAATCCATACTTAACCCGCTTTACCTTGTTCTGGAATCTTTTTCCACGCATCATCACGTAAATAAACAGGCAATGCATAGGCTGCATCTACCCATTTTTGTTCTGCTGCATAAACCTTCGCAATACTTGCAATATCTTGTGCTGTCGCCACAACGGTATCTGAATGTCGCTGCTCAGACTGAATCAACGCTGAACCTGAACCCACTGCAATATTTTTGCAATAGCTTGAAGCTTGCTCATAACTCAATAATTTTTCATCATTAACGGCCTGCATGACACCCTGCTCATCCAAGCTAAAATTTGCAATATACACTTCTTGCATTCGCGCATCTAATACAGCCGTCACTTGTGTTAACCCATGCAAACGATACGCTGCTTGTGCCAACGCTTGTAAACTTGAAACAGGGATGACAGGCAAATCATGTGACCAAGCCAATGCTTGCGCAACCGCAGCATTAATCCGCACACCACTAAATGAACCCGGTCCCCGACTAAATGCAATTGTGGTTAAATCTTTAAGTTGATTTTGTGTTTGTAATAAAGCTTGTTCAATTAACGGCAAAATCGTTTGAGTTTGTGCTTTTGCACGCCCATCTAATTGAAAATAGAGCTCTTGAGTCGCATCAATTAATGATACAGAACACTGCTCATTGGCAGTTTCCAATGCAAGCAACTTCATTCAAAACCTTAAGCGAAATATGATGAAAAACGAGCGATATCATACCCCACTCCATTCTGATATTCGAGTTGTTCTCCATTTTGATACAAAAAAGCCAAACTACTGTTTGGCAAATGTTATTTTTGATTAAGATACTCTTAAAAATGAAATTCTTCTAACGCTAAAAAATGTTTATAGTGCTCGGCATAATGTAAAGCACTCCAACGCAAACGCTCAACATCCTGTTCATCAATCGTCTTTACAACTTTACCTGGTGAACCCATCACTACAGAATTGTCAGGAATCACTTTACCCTCTGGGATCAAAGCATTCGCACCGATAATACAGTTTTTACCAATCACTGCCCGATTAAGGATTACCGCATTCATCCCAATCAAGGAATTATCACCAATGCTGCAACCATGTAACATTGCTTTATGGCCAACGGTTACATACTCACCGATATTCAATTCAATCCCAGCATCCGTATGCACTACTGCATTTTCCTGAATATTAGAAAAATTACCAATACGAATGACGCAATTATCTGCACGTACCACAGCACCAAACCAAATGCTGACTTGACGACCAAACTCCACTTGACCAATGACAGTCGCGGTTGGCGCAACCCAACCATCCCAAGGTTCATATAATGCTTTCGGACTCAATCCTTGATACGTATACATCATGAGAAAATACTTCTTTAAAAATTAAAACTTAGATAGACCAAAATTAGGTGGATTGACAAGAAAAGGCCAATTTTTTTGATGCCCCAAACCATATTGAAACAAAGAAACCAACATTCTCGCTGTTAAACCCCAAACCACTTCACTCTCAACCTGCATACTCGGAAAATACAGCGATTGACGAGCTAAGCGAACTTCATAAGGCAAAGGTGGAGCATCAATCAACTCTTGAAGATGAGCAAAAAAGATACGATCAATTTCAGAAGGCTGTGCAATTAAGTCAACTTGCGCTGGGATCAATCCCACAATTGGCTTAACCAACAGACCACTACGAGCACGTTGGATCGGTAGATCACCTAACAGCTTCACGTCAAATGGATTTAACGCAGTTTCTTCCTGCGCCTCACGTAAAGCAACCACAATGTTACTGGTATCACTCGGATCACGCTTCCCGCCAGGAAATGAAACCTCACCCGCATGTTGCGATAAATGGATCGAACGGCGTGTCAGTAAAACTTTTGGTTGCGTTTCTTGTGTAATCGCAATCAAAACAGCAGCATCAGCCTGTTGGATTCGTTTGGAAAAACGCAACCGTTGTTGTAAAAGTTGTATTAACGATGGTTCTTCCATATGACTCATCTCTTTTTCGCCTTTTCCTTCATTATGCATCATAGCTGAAATTTGAACAGCAAATATAGATGATGATGCGAAGTCATCAAAATTCAGTTATGCTGGGCTATCTCTATCGCTGATGATAATTATGAGCTTTTGCGTTGCGTGTGGGCATCAAACCGAACAAAAAATTCCATTAGGTGATCATAAATCACGACTTGTTTGCACCCATTGTGGCAACATTCACTATGAAAATCCTAAAGTTATTTGTGGTGCATTGGCTATTTGGGATAATAAAGTTTTACTGTGTCGTCGTGCAATTGAGCCTCGCTATGGGCTATGGACTTTACCTGCAGGCTATATGGAACTCTTTGAAACCATGGAGCAAGGTGCTGCCAGAGAAACCCGTGAAGAGGCTGAAGCTGACGTCGAAATTGAACAGCTTTACTGTATGTATAATATCCCACGTATTGGGCAAATATATGTTCTATTTAAAGCGATATTAAAACAAGGCATGTTTGGTGCGGGTGAAGAAAGCCTAGAATGTCGTTTGTTCGAAGAACATGAGATCCCTTGGAACGAACTGGCCTTTCCCAGTGTAGAACAAACCTTAAGACACTATTTTTCTGACCGTAAAAGCGGTATCTTTCCACCTCATTTAGAGACACTAGGCACGCGTTTAGACCATACCGGTTAAATTAAAAAGACCGCAAATCGCGGTCTTTTTTATCACTAAAATTTAGGACTTGGTTTTAATGGCATTACACGCTGGAATCGCTTGATCTGCGATTTTTATACTGACTACACCCGTCCAACGTTTCGCCAATTCACGTTCTTCTGCTGTTGGCGCAACATATTTGTCTTTATCCTTATCTAGTCGGTCGTACAAGCCAACATAAGCAGCCTGATAAAATGCATACTGATTTGACCAAACAACAGTATTATTCGAAAAGTTAGTCAAGTTAATCCCATCTGCTTGCCCAACAAGCAAATTATGAAGGTTGATTTTAGCACCGGATACTGTACTAAAGTTTATTCCAAACATCACACCATCAATCGTCTCAAATTTCGGATTTGATAACAACATACGAACAGAGATCGATTTATCATTGGTTGAAAATAATGTTGCCCCTGTTGTACCAATACGATATTGAGTTTCACCATATTCATCGGTATAGGTACCATCGGCATTTGGCTCAGCTTTCGCACAGTTTCCAGACATATCCGTTGCTGTATAATCTTTTCGAATATCAGTACGGATATCACCAAACTCATCAATCACGATACCTAAATCTACAGGTGGTAATTTTGCAGCCTCATCAAACCTAATCGTCAAGGTGGCATACAATGGGAATACATATTTTTGTCCTGACGCCACATTCAACTCAGTTCTAAAGATATCCTTTGAGAGAAAACTCGCTTGATTCACTTTCACGATATCAATAGCCCCCTTAAAACTCTGATTTGAAGCAGTCTGTTGCCATTGACCTAAATGCGAGATATCGACTTTGTCACTATCTTTCATCTTGACTAAACCGCGATAAAACCCTTCTGTTCCAGAAATCGTACTCTGATTCATAAAACGTCCTTGCTTAATCGTTAAATCATTAAGCGGATCGGCACTAGTACTGAAAGATAAAGGTTTATCCGTATTAAGAGAATATGTAAAAGGATTCAACCAATCATTTTGCGTCTTTAATTGTATTTTCTGCGGCTTAACTAAACTTGTTAAATAATAAGGCGGAAGTACTCTATTATTCGTTACAGTGGCAGCACCAGTCCATTGTTGACCATAACCAAGAATATATCCCTGTCGATCTGTTAATAATAGAAAATTACCCATCGAATGTAATAAATTACTCACGCTAGCATCTACACATTTTGAATAATCAACATTACAACCAAAAAAACCATCTGGGGATGTTGTATTTGAAGAGCTGCTTCCGCTACCAAGTTTAAAAACAGGTAAATCCGCAGTCCATACTGCTGTATTTGAAAGGTTTAACAACTGCGCTAATATTGCTAACGCTTGATCATCAGAAATTGAACTAACATCAATCCAAGGCTTTATAATTTTAACATATTCACCGCTAATCAATTCAGCGGCACCAATCGACCCACTAATATTAGCAAGTTGATTCTTCTTTTCCTGCGATATTTCAGTTGGCTGAATATCACCAATAACATTACCTTCATCTTCCTTCTCGGCACCCAAACTTTGGAATATCTTAATCAATGCCACCGCAACACTGATAGTCTCATCTGTCGTATCCAAAGTAGTAGGTATTTTCCCAGTCAGCGCCATCGCCAAATCAATCACTCGGATACGTGCTAAGGTTGGCATTTTCAGCTTACTGATACTGTCTAAGTTAATCGCACCCAGACTAATTTTTGGAGACTCCTCACCTTGAATATAAAAAGTTGCGGTATCACCTAATTTACAAGCACCTGTCACCGTATTACTGTCAAGTTTAGTCGCAAAATGATGCACAATATCGGTACTACAATCGAAGTTCAGTCCAGCTATTGGATAGTCTGTCGCAAACTGTAAGCAAGTGCTTGTATTTACATCACAACTGGTATTTGATGTAACACCTTTCGTACCTTTGGTAGGATCTTCATTAATTTTAGAACTTTCTCCACCACACCCATTCAATAAAATGGCTAATGCAGAAAGTGCAAATGGTAATACTATTCTTTTATTCATCCATCATTCATCCTAAATTATAATTACTGTATAGCAGAGATTTTGATCTGTCCTTGATTCGAGAGTTCGTGCTCTGATACATCCACTGCTGAAGCCAATGGTGTCATCATGATATAACGTGCATCGGAAGGGACTTTGATTACACCATGAATTGCTGCATGCTGTAAGAAAGTCGCGTTTGTCTCGCCACTCTTAAAGCCACTTGCGCCTTCTTTGATACAACCTTGCTCATCTAAAAAAACCACCAGAGGCCAGTAATAAACAGGCTTTTCATTACTGATAGCATAAGAATCAATCTGCATATACTGAATAGAAGCATCCATTTTAACTAAATCATATTCAAACTTTTCTTTTAAAGGTTTCCGTGGCCATACACCCACCTCCTTTTGAAGTGCCAATGTTTTAATTGACTTAGAATAATCTTTTAAAAAACAGCGATCATCTTCAAATGCGAGAGATAAATCCTGTTCAGACAACCGTATATAGCTGTCAGCTAAAACAATAGGTGCTGCGCTTTGAACTGAACGATTTAAAAGCTTATCAAGAACTGATCGACTCACACCTTTTTTACGTTCTACCGTTTCTAAGCGACCACTGCCGTCTGGCATCATATAAAAACGTTTTTTCCCATCCAAATTGAATTCTTGGTCTTCAAGATATTCATTATTCACATACTCAACACCATCAATTTTAGCAAAGGAGCTTGGTGCTGTTACTTGCTGAATAGGAGCTAAAGATGAAGGATCAGTAGTCTCTTTTACAATTGATGATTTCTGTTGTTTAGCAACCTGTACTGGCCGTTTTTCTATTTTCTTCGGTTGAAGAATAGGTTTATCCTCCAACTGAGGATTCATCTTGGTCACCACAGGAGTTGCTGTTTCATGCTCTACCGAAGGTTTTAGAACATGATCTTCTATTTCTTTATCTTTCGTAGAGATTGTACGAGAAAGTTGAATCTCTGCAGAAGGTAAGGATAATGACTTTGTTTGCGGCGATATTAGATCTTTGACCGTATTTAATACTGGTACTGGTTCAGATGATTGTAATCGCGCAGGCTTTGACTTTTCTATCTGTTCAACTTTCTTTGGGGGAATGACATTCTCAACTTGTTTTTTGGGCGATACTTCCTGTTTTACATTTTTTTTAGGCACAATCATTGGGCGACCATCTGGCCCAATGATCGTATAGAAGCCGTCTGCATAGCTATTTGACCCATTTGCCAATACAACACCTAGCATCAGCAGCGCAAATTTAGATCCTTGCTTCATTCTCTTTTGCATTACCATCTTGTTCTATAATTAATACCAAGTAATGTAACCTTCGTATTTGTTTTAATATCTAGACCTGCATATGGGTTTAATAAAATATTATCAACCCCAGTTTTATTGGCTAGGCTACTGGTATTGGCGGGAATATCATCACGACTACGTAAAAAACCAATCGATAAATCTAAGTCAGTATCTTGGTCAAATCGATAGCCTATACCCAAGCCAAATAACTGTGCATTGTTAATCGGTACCATCGTATTACGTTTACCATCAGGAATTGAACTGGTTCGAGGCTCATATCCCATACGAAGTTTTAAGCGATCCGTTGCTGAATATTCAAAACCAATGCCCCACCGCCATGCAGATTGAAATTGTAATGGCAATGCTAGCGATCGATCCGAAACATCCGCAGACAATAACTTCGCAACTTTTAATAAAGAGATCTGACGATCAAACTCAAATTTGAATTTATCCCAAGCAGAGAAATCTGTCCAACCGACATCAAAATTCATTTGTAAGTCTGGAAAGATTTTATACTTGATCCCTGCCTTAAAATGTTGCGGATATTTAAAATCCATTGCAACTAAACCAGATTCAATATCAGGAACATAGCCTGGCAGCCCCAAGATCGCCGCCAAAACCTGTCCTGTTGCAGATGAATTAAGACCAGCAACAAGTTGCTGTGGAGCAACAGCATTATTAATCAGATACTTACCACGCAAGCGCATTTTTGCTTCACTTTGATAAACCATACCAAAGCTAAAATCATCTGTGGGTTCCCACAAAATCCCTAGGTTATAACTTGGACTCAGCGATTGCTCCATAGAGACTTCAAGTGCCCCCATTTTATTAAACGGATTCATTCCTTCTTTGGAATTACACATCCCAAAAAGTAATAAATCCGTAATAATATCGCCATTCCCTTTAAACGGAGCGCAGACAACCTCATCGACCATCCGTAGCACACCAATCATTTCATTGGGAAAACGTAAGTCTGTTTTCAATGCAATTGCTTGATATGACATCCCAAATGAAGCACCAACCGCTAAGTGATCATTCACCTGATAACCAAATGATGGTGATAAATACGTAATACGCTCTAATGCAACTTGTTGCCCCATATAATTACTTGGATTACCATCTTCAGCACCAAAACCAGCCACTAAGGGTGCGTAAATCGCGGTTGCATAGGTGACTTTAGAACCTGGTGGTTTATACGAAATACCAGCTGTCGGAGCAGCAATTGGCATATTAGGCCCTAAGTCCACGATTTTCTTCAAAATTGGGACATAAAGACTCGCATACTCAACATCACCAGATACCGTTCCCTTAAAATCGGTACATATACGTGAGTCTATCTCTGGACCATCATTACAAACAAGTGGATCATCTGAGTAGCCAAAGACATTGTAGCCAGCAGGTGCGGTATAATCTCGCTTAATCGAGAAGTTCGCTAAAATCCCTTGTACATCTGTTTGTAGACCTTCCAACTTTGCGAGGGCAGCAGGGTTAAAATGTACAGCGCTAATGCCTGGTGGGTCCGCAGTTACCGCATTCCCCAAAGCCAATGATCTTAAATCAACGGATAAATCTTGCCCGAGCTGAGCATGTGTAATATTCGAAAGTCCCGCAATCAAAACCCCAATCGTCAAAGGACATAACTTAGGATATTTCACCATTAGTCTCCTTAACGTAGTTTCTTACCGAAACCTATGATATCAAGCGGGAAAGACAAACCTAATGATACATCTGGCGCGTCCTCGGTTAAACCGATTCCAACAGTTCCATTGACAATCGTTGCAGGTGAAACACGAACACCTAAAGCAAATGACAACATAGAACTGCTTTGGTCAGCTGACTTAAAGCTTTCCCCATTTTTGAAATAGAACTGTGCGCCTGTGTTAAAGCTTTGTTGATATGACATCGTCAGCGAAACATCATAGTTAAATGAATATGCAAAACCAAAAGCAAAACCACCGCTGATACCTGGATCAAAACTTTCTAAAATTCGAGGACCTTTAGTTTCGTTACTATTCCCACCACCACGAATTTGATTTAAGCCACTCTCTTTAAAGCCATAGCTTGCTGAAACAGAAGTAAATAAAACCACTGGATCGATATATTTACGCGTACTGACGCCACCACCGACAGAATAATAACCCTTCCCTGTAGAAAGCTCATCTATGGCAATTTCATAAGGACTATCACCCGTCTTGGTTGATAGGCTACCAAACACAATCAAAGGTAGACGTCCTTGTTTGAGAGGGAATGGCTCCCAACGAGCACCAAAAGAAATATCACCCAGTCCTGCTGCTGTCTTGTCATCTAATAATTGTTTTTTTGCCATAAAAGGCAACGAAGCCGATAAAGTGACATTATCCAAAAGACCATATTGCAAGGTAAATGTATTGGTTAATGTGTGGTTAGCATCTTCTTCAACTCGGAGATTATTTAAACTGCCATCTTCCATTGAGGCATCAATGCGACTATCGCGATAATAGGTATAATCAATATCATAATATGAAGAAATCACACCTTTCTTAATCAAGGAGTACTGGCGCTCACTGGAGGTAAAAACCTCTTGCAGATTGGTTTCCTGTGATGCATCACCCTCTTGCTGCTGTAATGCTGTTGCTGCTTGATTTACACCATTCCCAACTGATGATGGTTCAACCACAACTGACGGAGCCTCAGCAGCTTCATCTGATTCTACAGCTAAGGTCTGTTCCGCATCTTGAACCTGCTCAACCTGATCTAGTGGTGTTTGATCTTCCGCATAAAGAGTTGTTGTGATTGCACTTAGACTTAAGGCAAGCACACTCATATTCATCCATTGATTATTCATTATAACATCCTACTTATGCATTTAATTTACTAAAACTTAAGAACTATTTGCGCTTATAGTACATCCGCATATATGTCGTCACTGGTTGATTGTAGTTCGCTGAATCTTTGTTTGTTTCCAACACACGGCGCATGGTCGATGCTCTATCCGCTAAACGCTCAAACCGAGGTGTTTGAAATTGAATGTCTGCAAGTGCATACTTATTGATGGTCGCATCCTCTACATGACGCATATCCGCATCTTGCAATGCCAATAAGTCTTTACGATATTGCTCAGGCACATCAACTAGGAAAAGCGTATTGTTATCCCAAACCTCTTTAAAACGAACCTCATCAAAGCTGATATTACCTAAAGCAGGATCAGCGACATAAACACGTCCATCTTTATATGCCTTGTAAACAACAAAATGCTTAAAGCCTGCATAAGTAATTGGAACAATCGCAGGTTGTTTCAATTCGATCAAATCTGAAAACTTCCCTCTATAGCCACCGCTGTTCAGCCCAAGCGCGGTGACAAAGCGTTTCATGTCTAATAATGAAAAACTACGGCGCTCAATAATACGTTGATATTCACCATATTGAAGTAAACCAGACATCGTTTGCTGTTCTGTCAAACTCAGACCACCATAACCATTTAATAGGGTGGTTAAAGCCGCTGAACCACAGCTATAGTCATACGCCTGTCGGACAATACCGCGAAACTGATCTTCCACAGCAGGTTTAATAGTGACGACTTCACGGTGATTCCGTGTAAAAGAAGGGTTACGAGAATCCAGGGTTTCTGTATAGTAGACAGTCCCCTCAGGTTTTTTTTCTATTTCAAAGGCTTGCGTTGTGAAGTAATACATCAATGCCGAGCCTAAAGCGATCTCTAACATAAGTCTCTTTTTCTAACCGTGGCAGCACTTGCCTTATTCATTTTATTTTTAGTGTTTAGTCACAAACACTACGTCCTTGCCTGTTGAAGATACCTTTTTTTATAAGAAAATACAGCTTTTTTTTATTTTTTTTGACGAAATGTATGTTTTTCTCTTGAGTTAGACCTATTTTATGTATCCAAAACATAACCCTAGACACAATATGACTATATCAATATTTATTAGCAACATATAGGCAATAAAAAAAGCGCATGATGCGCTTTTTTTATTTAAAGGATATTAGTGACCAGAAATGGTAATTGTTGATGTACCGACATTTAAGCCCTGAATTTCAACATCGCCAATTGAAGCAGCAGTACTACTACCTAGGCGCACACCTTCAATATAAACATTCATACCTTGAGTACTGTTATTTGTTAACTGAAGCCCTGAAGTCGTTACAGAAATATCAGTATCAATATTAAGGTTACCGGTGGAATTACCCGTACCACGAACATAAATATTGTCTAGGTAGATTTGACCGCCACCAGCAGCATCATTAATACCAAGGTTAGAAATCGTTAAACCACCTTGTAGAGTAGAATCAAGTTTGATCATCGCACCTTGTGGCGTAGCACCCAATTGAACATTTGCTGTAATTGCACCCAAAGATAGATCTAAGCCAGATAAAATTTCTGTTGGTGTACCATCTACACCACGAACAGCAGTAACTGTATCAGCTAAAGCTGTGCCGTTAGATGCTGCAACACCAATAGAACCGATACTCACATCAACTGCGCCAACACTAGCAGCAATATTCAGAAATGCACCAGCAGTACCTGCATCACTATCAATCACTAGATCGAGCAGATTACCAGTACCAACTTGAGTAATATTAAGACCATCAATGGTGATCGCACCTGCAACACCTGTTGCACCAGTAATATTAGTTGATGTTTGTAAACCATCATTATCGTGAATATATAATTTATCGATCGAGATACCACCAGCACCTAAAGCGATACCGATATTGATCCCATCTTGACCTGTCGCAGCGCTTAGTGCAGTATCGTCCATTGCCTGCATAGCCATTGCATTTGCGCTAATCGCCATTGAAGAAACTAAAACGAGTTTAGTAAACATTTTCATTGAGCACTCTCCCAAGAGCATTTATTTTTTGACTTTCACTACTCTAAACTGTTCACTGTTGTTTTTTCTTAAATGACAACCTGAACTTCCAATCCTTGAGTAGTTCGTTTAGCAACTACTAAATTACTCGTTTGTTATTTTATGTTCAACTCCTGTTAAATGTTTTTTACTAACAACCCGATAAACGGCATGCAAAACATCACCTAACTTCGCCACCAACAAAAAAATATATAAACACATAAGAAATATATATTTTTATAAGAAATGAACACTCAAATCTGGATAGAAATTGTAAAAAACGCTTCTTTTATCTTCCTTCTAAAAAGTAACGATGAAATGTAAGAAAAATTTTTCCTCTATTTCGCCGTATAGATAACATTGACATTTATATTCCTCATTATCTTTAATCATATACATAAAAAGTCTGTCTATCTTTCACTCTAAATAATGATTAAAGTGTCGCTAGAGTTTTTTGGGTTGTAGTACAATCCTCTCTTCTAAATGTAGATGAATCTATTTTCATTTTATGTCTTACTTTAAACAAAAGCTGAACACGCAACTTACATCTGCATTTGATCTTCTCACCCAACTTTATGATTTAAAGGGTTTGGTGTATTTACACGACCAAAACTCCCCTGTTATTGCTTTTCTACCTCAGAAATTTCTAATATTTCAACGATCAACAGTTCAGCAATTTCATCAAACTGAATTTAATCAATATCAAATACAAGCAAAAGCAACAACCGTTACTGAATTCTCAAACTTTGATCCAACATCTCAAACGTCACCGCAAGATGTGGCTTTTAATGGGGGTTATATTGGTTTTTTTAGTTATGACTATAGTGCCAATCAATATGTAGATATTTCTACTCACTCCCAACCAGGTTTTTTCTTAGGCCAATATTCTACTTTTTTAAAATTTCAGGATAATGCTTGGTATTTTTATAGTGATGAAAAACAAGCTCAATCTATTTATGTGCTTATCTCTGATCTCGTCAATCAACCATCTCAAAAGGATCAATTAACACTTTCCTTACTTGAGGAATGCCGCCCTCGTTGGTCAAAAAAACAATATCTCAAAGCATTTCAACACGTTCAAGAATACATCAAAGCTGGTGATTGTTATCAAATTAATCTAACGCAAGAGTTTAGAACAGCGGTTAAAGGTTCTTTGCTAAGCTCAGCACAAGCGTTATGGCAACTCACACATGCACCGTATGCAGGCTATCTAAAAATTGATGACTTTGAATTATTGAGCTGTTCTCCTGAGTTATTTATCGAGTTTCGAAAGAATCGGGAAATAAAAACACGCCCTATTAAAGGTACGATGCCACGGTTTGATGATCCTCAACAGGATCAAATGTCTAAAGATAAGCTGAGCAACTCTGAAAAAGATCAGGCTGAGAATGTCATGATCGTGGATTTATTACGTAATGATTTAAGTGTTTATGCAGAAACAGGTTCTGTCACCACCACGAAATTATTTGAGATTGAAAGCTTCAGCCAAGTGCATCACATGGTCAGTGAAATCACAGCAACATTGAAAAAAGAAATCAATCCCATGCAAATGCTCTTGTCGGCTTTGCCCGGTGGTTCAATTACAGGTGCACCTAAAATTCGTGCCATGCAAATCATTGAAGAACTGGAAGGTGCGCCTCGCGGTGCCTATTGTGGCAGTTTAGGTTATTTTAATTTTGATGGAACAGGTCGCTGGAATATTTTAATTCGTAGCATTCAAAAATATCAAAACGAATTATCAATGTGGGCTGGCGGTGGTATCACCATCGCTTCGGATGCAGAAGCGGAATATCAGGAATGCTTTGATAAAATTTCTGCCATGCTTGATTTGCTCAATACATGGCAGAAAGTAGACCTATAAATCAAAAATAGATTTATAAAATATGCGTTTTAAACGTATCCACTAAACGCTTATTTTGTTCTTCCGTACCAATCGTGATACGCAAGAATTGGTTAATCCGAGGTTTATTGAAATAACGAACCAGAATCCCCTGCTCACGCAATTGTTGGGTTAATCGAGCCGCATCATGTTTTAGATGCGTGGCAAAAATGAAATTTGCTTTCGATGGCAATACTTGAAAGCCTAAAGCCGTTAATTCACTGACTAGTTTGTCACGGCTTTCAATGACTTTTTCACACTGCGTTTCAAAGTAGGCTTGATCTTCAAATGAAGCCACTGCGGCAGCAATTGCAAAACGGTCCATCGGATAAGAGTTAAAACTATTTTTGACTGCTTCAAGTGCAGCAATCAAATGACGCTGAGCTATTGCAAAGCCAACACGTAAACCAGCCAACGAACGTGATTTAGAGGTTGTTTGACAGACCACTAAATTTTCATATGTGTTAACCAACTGCACAGCCGTCTCAGCACCAAAATCGACATAAGCCTCGTCAATCACCACAACACGATTTGGGTTCGCTTGCAGAATCCGCTCTATTTGATCCAGACCCAATGCAATACTGGTTGGCGCATTTGGATTGGTAATAATAATCCCGCCATTTTCTTGCTTATAGTCTGAAACATCTATTTCAAAGTTTTGATTCAATGGAATCTGCTTGGTGTGGATTCCAAAGAACTGACTATAAACAGGATAAAAACTATAGGTAATATCTGGATAAAGCACAGGTTCTTTCTGAATAAAAAAGGCTTTAAAAATATGCGCTAACACTTCATCTGAACCATTGCCGACAAAGACTTGTGTAACATCAACATTTTGCTGCTTGGCAATGGCTTGCTTCAATACTGTTGCATCAGGGTCAGGATATAGGCGTAAGGCATCCGCTTGATTTGCCAAAACAGCTTGAACTGCTGCCTCAACTTTCGGTGATGGCGGATATGGATTTTCATTGGTATTGAGTTTTAATAAGTTCTGAATTTTGGGCTGCTCACCTGGAACATACGGTTCCAATTCACGAACTTCAGGACTCCAAAAACGCATTTGTTCTGTTGTAAATGTCATTTTAATTTCTCTTTCTGCCCTTTCCTAACCTCTCCCAAAGGGAGAGGAATCTTAGACTTACGCCACATGTATATTTAGTATTCATGTGACCAATTCCCTCTCCTCCTAGGAGATGAGCAGCACTGCTGCGCAAGGGGAGAGTTTCTATAATAGAGTTATTGATAACGATAGCGTGCTGAACGCGCATGGGCATCCAGATTTTCCTGTACCGCAAGCACATCCGCAGTCTTCGCCAAAGGTTTGACTCCCTCTTGCGAGCACATGATTAAGCTAGAACGTTTTTGAAAATCATAAACACCCAGTGGCGATGAGAACCGAGCGGTGCCTGATGTTGGCAAAACATGATTTGGCCCAGCACAGTAGTCACCAATTGCTTCAGGCGTATAGCGCCCCATAAAGATTGCGCCAGCATGACGAATCTCCTGACTCATCAACTCTGCATCATCAAGGCATAATTCTAAATGCTCAGGTGCAACTTGATTAATCAATTCAACCGCTTCTGCACGATCTTTGACTAAAACCAAGGCACCACGATTTTGAATCGAAGTTCTCGCAATTTCAGCTTTTGGTAATTCACTTAAATGCTTTTCAATCGCAGCATCAACAGCATTCAAAAGATCTTCATCAGGGGTAATAAAAATGGCTTGGGCAACCGTATCGTGTTCCGCTTGCGACAACACATCCATCGCGAGCCAATCTGCATTATTTTCACCTTCGGCATACACCAAAATTTCCGAAGGTCCTGCAATCATATCAATACCGACTTGACCAAATACTGCGCGTTTTGCGGCTGCAACAAAACGATTTCCTGGGCCTGTAATTTTATCTACTGCTGGAACAGTTTGCGTTCCATAAGCCAAAGCCGCGACTGCTTGCGCACCACCAATGGTAAAAACTCGACTCACCCCAGCTAAATATGCGGCCGCTAAAACCAATGGATTCAACTCACCATTTGGTGCTGGAACAACCATAATAATTTCAGGCACACCCGCAACATGGGCAGGAAGGGCATTCATCAACACTGAGGACGGATAAGACGCTAAACCGCCTGGTACATAAATTCCAACACGATCCAGTGGTGTGACTTTTTGACCTAAAGTATTTCCCAACTCATCAACATACGTCCACCCTTCTTGCTTTTGAGCTTGATGGAAAGTACGAATACGCTTTGCAGCAAGTTCTAATGCATCACGGATTTCAACCGTTAATCCCTCAAATGCAGTTTTAAGTTGCGCTTGAGTGAGTTCTAAATCAGAGAATTGATGCGCTGGATGTCGATCGAACTGTTGCGTTAATTTAAGCACATGATCATCACCATGCTGACGAACATCAGCAATAATTTGATCTACAGTTTGTATGAGTTGAGGATCATTAACCGTTTCAAATGCTAAAAGTTCAGCAAATGTCTGTTTAAAGTTTTGATCCTGAGTCGATAAACGTCGCATCAATTTACCCACAAAGCGAATAAGAGAGCGCTAAGTTTACTCTTTTTCACCCTCTTTGTGGATGCAATATCAGCCTAAAAAATCAATGAGAAAAAGTGAATTCTCCGATGACCTATTCATTTTCTCTGTTTCTAAACATTTTCTAAACAAAAGAAAAGACTTTTTAAATAAAAATAATCTCTTAGCCCAACATCTTACGCTTTTTGAACGCTTGCTCTTTTAAGGCTTGAAGTGAGTTTTTGGGAAATATGCCATCTCAATGATAGTTATTGGCTAAGTGATATGATCATCAACCTATTTGCATTCTCGCGCTGATATTTACATTTGATCGCCAACAGCAGATTCAAAATATCTATGTTTTAGCTAATCCCAGCTAACTTAAGAATATAAGGTCAACCGAAGTTGACCTTATTTACAAAAATTAGACTTCTATTTCTAACGTTCTTTAATCGCCTGCTCAAGTTGGGTCAGGATTGGATTGAGTAAAGCTTGTTTACGTTTGAAACTTGCTTTATTGACAATTAAACGTGAAGAAACTTTACAAATTTCCTCTAATGGTTCTAAGCCATTTGCACGCAGAGTATTACCTGTATCGACCACATCAACAATGTAATCGCCTAAGCCAACCAATGGTGCCAACTCCATTGAACCATAGAGCTTAATCACATCCACTTGCTCACCTAAGCTTGCATAATATTGGCGTGTTAAATTGACATATTTGGTCGCGATCTTCAAACGTCCTTTCGGACGTTCCATTCCCACTTTACCCGCAGTCATTAACTTACAATTGGCAATTTTAAGGTCAAGCAATTCGTACACATGTTGTGCACCATGCTCCATCAAGACATCTTTACCCGCCACACCAAAGTCTGCTGCACCATTTTCAACATAGGTTGGTACATCAGAAGCACGTAAAATGAGGATACGTACTTTTTTATGGGTGGTTGGAAAAATCAACTTACGCGATTTTTCTGGATCTTCCAGTAAATTGATACCTGCATTTTCAAGCAAAGGTAAAGTCTCTTTTAAAATACGACCTTTACTGAGCGCCAAAGTTAAACCATGATCAAAATTGCCCATCACATCGAAATTTGGATCATCGTTTCTTACGTCATTCATCCTTTTACTCGCTTAATCTGAGCCCCTAAACTTTGCAATTTTTCTTCGATATGTTCGTAACCACGATCAATATGATAGATACGATCAATCAATGTCTCACCCTCTGCAACCAAAGCTGCAAGAACCAGTGAAAATGAAGCACGCAAATCAGTCGCCATCACAGGTGCAGCTTGAAGTGTTTCCACACCCGTTACAACAGCATCATGCCCTTCAACTTGAATATTCGCGCCCATCCGTGACAGTTCAGGCACATGCATAAAACGGTTTTCAAAAATTGTTTCTGAAATCGTTGCAAAACCACGGCCAATCACATTCACAGCCATCAGTTGTGCTTGCATATCAGTTGGAAATTCTGGATGGGGTAAAGTTCTAAAACTGACCGCTTTTGGACGTTTACCTTGCATATCAAGCTCAATCCAGTCATCACCACGCGTGACTTCTGCACCCATTTCTTCAAACTTATCCAATACAGCTTCTAACAATAAAGGATCCGTATGAGTGGTTTTGACTCGACCACCTGTAATCGCAGCAGCAGCTAAATATGAACCTGTTTCAATACGGTCAGCAACCACAGCGTATTCACAACCATGCAAGCTTTCAACACCAGTCACAATGAGCGTATCTGTGTCTAAGCCTTCAATCTTAGCGCCCATTTTGATCAACATTTGCGCAAGATCAGTGATCTCTGGTTCACGAGCAGCATTACGAATCGTCGTTACACCATCAGCTAATGCCGCAGCCATTAAGATGTTCTCTGTACCACCGACAGTGACCATATCAAAAACAACTTCACCACCTTTTAAGCGTCCATCAACCGAAGCATGTACATAACCATTTTCAACTTCAATTTGTGCGCCCAATGCTTCTAATGCTTTTAAATGCTGATCAACTGGACGTGAACCAATCGCGCAACCACCGGGTAATGAGACCTTCGCATTGCCATAACGCGCCAATAATGGACCGAGCACCAAAATAGATGCACGCATCGTTTTTACAAGTTCATAGGGTGCAAATTGGTTATCTAATGTTGAAGCATCAGCACAAACCGTTTCACCCTCATAACGCATGGTGATACCCAAACCCGCAATCAGTTCAACCAATGTGTTCACATCTTTTAGGTTGGGTACATTGGTTAGCGTAATCGGAGAGTCAGCAAGGATCATTGCTGCAAGTAAAGGCAAAGCTGCATTTTTAGCACCAGAAATGCGCACTTCACCCTCGAGCTTAACACCGCCCGTAATTAAAAATTTATCCATTAATATTTATGCTCCGAAAAGGCTTGCTTTACGCCATTCGTCTTTTGTCATTGCGCGAATCGTAACAGCGTGAACTGCACCACTCGCAATATAAGAATTTAGGGGTGCATAAACAGCCTGTTGGCGAGTGACGGTACGTTTACCTTCAAACTGGTCATCGATAATACGAAGGTCAAACTTCCCAGCCTGTCCGCTCACTGCTACTTCTGCTTCAGGAAAAGCTTCTTTTAAAATTTGCGTGAGCTGCTCACTATTCATTGCCAAGACCTCTTATACAACCATTGGTGTAAAACGATATATTTTACTATAACTTTTTCATATAATTCAGTAAGCGTTTTCTTTTTTTATCATTAAAAAAAGAGGCTCTATAAAAAGCCTCTTTTACTCAACTTAAAAATTAAGTCGAAATCGCAAGTTCATGCTGATAAGAACATTGTATTTTTCTATGTTTTGCAAGTTGTCGTTTTAATTTTTCTGTTAGTTTTTTTATTGAAGTATACATATCGTCAGCTGTCGCCTGTGCAAACAATTCAATCCCCGGCAAGCGTATGATTGCCTCTGCAATATGGTTTGCACTCCCTTTATGTGAACGTTTATCAACTTGATGATCTTTAGCCAATTTGATCTGCATACTATTGACTTGATCTAGATGCTTGGTCATTTGACTAAATTTTTCTTTAATATTTTCTTCAATTGCAGGTGTAATGGTTAAATGGTGTCCACGAATCGTTATTTGCATAATTCTATCCCTCACCTTTTCTTAGGATACGAGAACATCGCTCAAGCAATTTAATGCACAGAATGTGGTTTAACACCCATTAAATCATCTTAGCGAATCCTCTAGTGATTATTAAAAAAATTCATTATTTGGTCATAATGAATGACTAGAATAGTCACACCTTGAAACTCAGATCAAGACTTTTCTTTCAGAAGATGAGGGAATATGTAACGATTCACGATACTTTGCGACTGTCCGTCGAGCCACCTCAATCCCTTCCTCTTTTAACATCTCAGCAATTGTATTATCCGACAAAGGTTTACGTGGGTTTTCATTTGATACTAATTTTTTAATCATGGCTCGAATTGCTGTAGAAGAAGCCTCGCCACCAGACGTTGTTCCAACATGACTTGAAAAGAAATATTTCAATTCAAAAAGTCCCCGTGGTGTCAGCATATATTTATTTGTTGTCACGCGAGACACAGTCGACTCATGTAATTCAACTTCTTCAGCGACATCACGCAATACCAAAGGTTTCATTGCCTCTGGTCCTAACTCTAAAAATGCTCTTTGATGCTCAACAATACAGGTTGCGACTTTTAATAAAGTTTTATGACGCTCATCAACACTTTTAATGAAATTTTTAGCTTCTAGCATCTGATTGCGCAAATAAATATTATCATCACTCTGATCAGCACGACGAATCATACTGGAATAAAAAGAATTGATTCTCAATTTTGGAATGACATCTGGATTAAGTTGCACCTGCCAATGCAGATCTTTTTTAGCTACAACCACATCTGGAACTTGATATTCAGATTCTTGCTGATTGAATTCCAAACCAGGATAAGGCTTCAACGTTTTTAATAAATCAACTGCACTTTTTAACTGCTCTTTAGATAAGCCCGTTTGCTTCAACAGCCTATTTAAGTCATTTGCAATGAGTAATTCATAATTCTTCAGCAGTTTTTTTGCTTCAGCCACATAAAGAACGTTTTCACTTAAACTTTCCAGTTGAATCCTGAGACATTCTGCAAGATTTCGAGAACCAACACCAATTGGATCTAAATGTTGAATATGTTTTAAGACAACGATGATTTCATCTAATTCAACCTCTTCTTCACTTTCCAATTCTTGTAATATACGCGTTACGGCAAACAGAATTTCATCCAAATCCGCATCTAAGAACCCCTTATCATCCAAAGAATCCACTACACAATATGCAATCAACTTATCGAGATTAGAAAAATGTAATAAATTGACCTGTTCTAAAATATGTTCTTTTAGATTATGTTGAACCTGCCGATTATCCTCTCTTTCTTCATACTCAGGTGATCCCAAAGCAGTTGATTGATGTGTATAAATATCATCCCATTCTGTATCAACAGGTAAATCATTGGGTAGATGATCAGCATTAATCTCTGTGGTTAAATCCCCATTTTCCGTTGACTCTAATGTAGATAAGCTTTCTGTTGTACTAATCTCTTCAATTTTTTCGAGTAACGGATTACTATCCAATTGAATTTGTACTTCTTGCTCTAATTCTAAACTTGAAAGTTGTAAGAGACGAATCGCCTGCTGCAATTGAGGAGTTAGCGATAGACTATTCGTAACTTTCAACCCAACAGATAATCTCATAAAATCTTCCTTCAAAAATCAAGCAAAAAACATGCCTATAAAATTATTTATAACATAAAGAAATGTTTACGCATATAAGGAAAATTCTTTTCTACTGACTTATTTGTTCAAAAAATTAGCGAAAGTATAAATATTTATTGTAATACGAAGTCTACTTTAACCTCAACGCTCTCTTGAAAATGATAGCTCAAGTTAAATGGAAACACTTATCAGAGCAGATTGCATCTTTTTATGGTGAGGAAGTATCAACTACTTTATATTTTGTTGCTTAAGACATTCAAGCATTTCTTCAAGCACTTTCTGCCCCATAGTTCTTTGCACAAGTTCATTTAAATCGCCTGAGAGAAAATCAGACCAAGTCGTACTCGCTGAACCAGAAGAATGTGCATAACGCCCGCAAGCAGACCAGACTTTCTTATCAGATGTGATAAAAGCTTCATAAAGCTCTCCTTCAGGATTATCAAGGACCCATTTACGAATTATTCTAGGTGCTTGATATTTTTGCTTGGATTTTTTCAATCTGCTCCACATTAAGAAACATAAATAGACCGCACCAATACCAGATAAAAGTGTATAGAAAATCATACCAGTCCTAATATCAATACTAAATAAATTTTTCTCTATTTAAATTTTAAGGCCCTTAAATTGGGCCTTAAAGTTATCTATTATTTTCTATTCCCAATAAAAAACACCCCCACTTTTTCGAATGGGGGTGTTTAGATTTAAAAGCTGGCGATGACTTACTCTCACATGGCAAGTGCCACACTACCATCAGCGCGAAGAGGTTTCACTTCTGAGTTCGGG
>NZ_JAKZGL010000019.1 GCF_022549355.1 Acinetobacter sp. NIPH 2699 | reverse complement strand
ACAGTATCGCGAGAAGTTTCAAAGGTGAGTGTGCCTAGATTGGTTAAATCCACAATAGGATGGACTTGAGGGAGTACGCCACTGGCTACACCACCAACAGTCGTGATACCTGTATTGATCAGGTCGGTTTTGAGACTTTCAACACCTTGAAGAATATCAATACCTGTTTGGATGACACCGGTTACAGGGTTGTTTCCAAGGTCACCACCAGTAATACCGCCGATGATTCCTGTAATTGCACCTAAAGGACCGCCATCACCGCCACCCGTAATACCACCGATAATGCCAGTGATTGGACCAAGAGGACCTCCGTCACCACCACCAGTAATACCGCCGATGATTCCAGTGATTGCACCTAAAGGACCTCCATTACTGCCACCCGTGATACCACCAATAATGCTAGTAATTGGAGCAAGAGGACTGCCATCTGTATTGCCAGTTAAGTTGCTAATCGTATTTGTTACAGTATTTGTAGATAGAATATTTGTAATTGTGGAAAGTGAAAGGGGGGCTAGAATTGAGTTACTAGCCGATGATGTACTACTCTCTGTTAAATTTGAGGTAATACTTTTAAGAGGTGATAAAAGACTTTTGAAAAGCATAACGATACCTATATTTTTAAAGTTGTGTTGTTTTGATTAAATTATTTAATGGTTACTGTTATTTTGTGACTTGTGTCTCATTAATCAGATTTAGTGTCGTGTTTTTCAATTATTTTGTCAATGTATATGAATGATCAAATTTAATTGTTAAATAAGAGTTTAATATTTTATAAGATATTGTTTTTATTTTAGATATTATATTTACTTGGTGGCGAAAATTTTTATGGTGGAGATATATTAATAACTGCCTATGATATGGTTTAGCCTATTAAATCAGTTGTTTAAGGGCTTATCGGTTGAGTTTTTACGATGATTATTGATTAACAAGTTGGAAGTTTATGAAATTTGTTATTAGTTTGAAAGTAAATATGTCATTTGATTTGAATGAATTATTAATTTATATATATCAGTATCTTATATTTTTACTATAAGTGTGGGGTGGTGTATATTTTTAGTATTTAAAACTGGTTTTTAAAAAAAACTTATCAATTCGAATAAACTTTTAAAATATATTCTTATGGTTTAGTTCATTAAATAAATGTCTCTTATTTTAGGACGAAATATTGTAGACACCTGCTGAAGAATTAGCAGGTGTCTACATCTAAACAAGATTAGAAAAGATGCGTACTTTCAAGAAGCTGTTCAGTTAAATTTACATTTGAAACTGAGAGATGATCAGTGAGATTGATCGTTGATCCACCGATAGAGAGGCTTTGAGATGATGTTGTTGCACCTAGAACAGAATTTAAGATGCTATCTACACCATTACTACTGCTAGAACTACCGACATTAACGGAAATTAATCCACTTAAGTTTCCAATGATATCACCACTTAGTATCCCAGTGACCGCACCAAGAGGACCACCATTACCACCAATGATTCCAGTGATTGTATCTAATGGGCTACCATTGCCTCCAATTCCACCAATGATGCCACCACCAAGAATATCATCACCGATGATATGTTGAATTGTATCAGCAGCGGTTGAACCATTATTGATGAGTGTACCGATAACGCCAGTAGCATTACCGATTGCGCCAGCAAAATCAGTGCCAGCAAAATCAGAGATTGCTTCAAGTGTACCGTTGACGGTATCGCGAGAAGTTTCAAAAGTGAGTGTGCCAAGATTTGCGAGGTCACCGATAGGGTGTTCTGCTTGAGGGAATACACTGATGATTGTGTCAGCAACAGTATTGATGCCTGTATTGATGATTTCAGTTTTGAGGCTTTCAACACCTTGAAGAATATCAATACCTGTTTGGATAACGCCAGTTACAGGATTGTTGCCTAAATCACCACCAGCAATGCCACCAATAATACCCGTTAAGATATCGAGCGGGCTGCCACCGTCACCACCCGTGATACCGCCGATGATGCCAGTGATTGCACCTAATGGGCCACCATCGCCGCCACCTGTGATACCACCGATAATGCCAGTGATTGCACCTAATGGGCCACCATCACCACCAATAATTCCAGTAATACCGCCGACAACATTGGTGATTGGATTCAGTAAACCACCACCTACATCTGGATCACCGATAATACCACCAGCAATACCTGTAATTGTACCGACGAGACCTGTACCACCATTACCATCACCTGCAATAATACCAACAATATTGGTGACAGGACTGAGCACGTCGCCTTCACTGAGGCTATTGAGGTCTAATACAGAGATTGCATTGCCTGAGAAGTTAATCGGAATCGTGATTGGTGCAACGACGCTAGCATCATCACCGTTACCATTACCGATACCGTAATTATGTTCACCGTTACCTGCACCAATACCATTGAGTAGACCACCTAATAGGCCCACACCTGTACCGAAACCATTGCCAGCACCATTACTATTGTCAGTGGAATCGTTATCTTCGACGTGGTTGTTGGTTGTGGTTGATGAATTATTGGTTGAGTTCGATGTGGCAGAGCCAAATATCGATATTGCATTACCTGAGAAGTTAATTGGAACTGCGACTGGCATGACAATGCTGGCATCATCACCGATACCATTGCCAATACCATAGTTATGTTCACCATTGCCAGAACCAATGCCATTGAGTAAGCCACCTAGACCTAGGAAACCGCCGCCTGAGCCACCACCTGTACCGTTTCCGCCACCATTACTGTTGTCAGTTGTGTCGTTGTCTTGAACGTAGTTGTTGGTTGTAGTCGATGAATTGTTGGTTGAGTTTGAAGTGGCATTGCCAAAGATTGAGAAGGCGTTACCGTTGGCACTAATGGGTACAGTGATTGGTGCGACGACGCTTGCATCATCAGCAATACCATTGCCAATACCATAATTATGCTCACCGTTGCCAGCAGCAATGCCATTACCAATACCGCCACTGGTACCATTGCCTGTTCCATTACCACCGCTATTACTATTATTGGTGGTATCGTTGTCTTGGAAATAGTTATGTGTTGTGGTTGATGAGTCGTTGACTGAGTTGGACGTTGCATTGCCAAAGATTGAGAAGGCATTGCCATTGGCACTGATCGGTGTAGTAATGGGTACGACCACAGCAGCATCATCGGCAATACCATTGCCGATACCGTAGTTATGTTCACCATTGCCTGCACCAATACCATTCAGTAAACCACCAAGACTATTGCCAGATGAACCACCGCCACCACTATTACTATTGTCAATGCTGTCGTTATCTTGGAAATAGTTTGAGGTTGTGGTTGACGAGTTGTTGACTGAGTTGGATGTTGCATCACCAAAGATCGAGAAGGCATTACCATTGGCGCTAATTGGTGTCGTGATTGGCGCAACCACGCTCGCATCATTGCCAATCCCATTTCCGATACCATAGTTATGATCGCCATTACCTGCCGCAACGCCATTGCCCAAACCGCCAATACCATTACCTGCACCGCCAACAAGTCCTGTACCACTATTACTATTATTGGTACTGTCATTGTCTTCGAAATGATTAATGGCAGTTGTTGATGAGTCGTTGATGGAGTTTGAGGTCGAGTTACCAAAGATAGAGAAGGCGTTGCCGAGCGCATTGGCTGGAGCTGTGATTGGCATGACCACACTGGCATCATCGCCATTTCCATTGCCTATACCATAGTTTTGCTCACCATTGCCTGAGCTGATGCCATTGAGTAAGCCACCGATACCATTACCTGAGGCACCGCCTACGCCTGTACCACTATTGCTATTGTCAATACTGTCATTGTCTTCGATGTAATTGACTGTGGTGGTTGAGCCATTATTGACAGAGTTGTTGGTCGAGTCTCCAAAGACTGCAAATGAGTTACCTAAGCCATTGATTGGCATAGTGATCGGGGCAACCACACTGGCATCATCGCCATTTCCATTGCCGATACCATAGTTGTGTTCGCCATTACCTGCGCTCACACCATTCAGTAAACCACCAATCCCATTGCCTGCACTACCGTCTAGGCCAGTGCCACTATTGCTGTTGTCTGTGCTGTCGTTGTCAAATACAAAATTAGATGTGGTTGTAGAGGCATCATTGGTCGATGCGTTATGGGAATTGCCAAAGAATGAGAAATCATTACCTAGACCATTCAATGGTGTGGTAATTGGCATTACGATACCAACATCGTCGCCATTTCCGTTCCCGATACCATAGTTTTGTTCACCGTTGCCTGATGCTGGACCATTGCCCCAGCCACCAATGCCGTTGCCCGAAGCTCCTGAGCCACTATTACTATTGTTGATACTGTCATTGTCTTCAACAATATTGGTGGTGTTGGTTGACGCGATATTGGTTGAGGTATTGGTTGGTTGATCTGGATCAGCGCTGCCAAACCAAGAAACATTGTTACCCATTACGTTGACTGGTGTCACGATCGGAGATGTCCAGTCTGCATCAGTTCCATTGCCGTTCCCAATGCCGTAGTTTTTGTCACCATTACCCGCGCTTACACCATTGAGTAAACCACCAATCCCATTGCCTGTAGCGCCATCAACGCCTGTACCGTTGTTACTGTTGTTGGTGCTGTCATTGTCTTGGACATGATTGAGTGTATTCGTTGGCGCTGTATTGGTTGATGAAACACCGTCACCCCCTGTGCCGCCAAATGAGTTACCGAGGACATTAAATGGTGTTGTCACGGGTGCAGTAATACCGACATCGTCACCATTTCCGTTCCCAATGCCGTAGTTTTGTTCGCCATTGCCTGATGCTGGAGCATTTCCCCAGCCACCAATACCATTGCCTGTATTACCATCCGCAGCAGCGCCATTGTTACTGTTGTTGGTGGTGTCATTGTCCTGAACAATATTAGATGTTGTCGTTGGTGCAGTATTAATTGAGTTCACTTCACCCCCACCGATGCCTGCAAATGAATTGCCGAGCACTTGGACAGGAGTCGTCCATGGTGCAGTGATACTGGCATCGTCACCGTTGCCATTGCCGATCCCATAGTTGTGTTCGCCATTTCCAGCAGAAACACCATTGAGTAATCCGCCTGCATTTCCATTACCCGCAGCACCGACGCCATTGTTACTGTTGTTGGTTGTATCGTTGTCTTCAATCACATTTGAGGTTGTGGTGGGTGCAGTATTAACTGAATTTACGTCACCGCCCTCAATACCTGCGACTGAATTGCCGAGTGCCTGAAATGGTGCAGTTACAGGTATGGTGATATCGACATCATCACCGTTACCATTACCGATGCCATAGTTTTGTTCACCGTTACCCGCACCAATACCATTTAACCAGCCGCCGCCATTACCATTGCCCGCAGTGCCAGTCCCATTATTATTGTTGTTGGTGGTGTCATTGTCTTGAATATGAGTGGATGAGGTGGTTGGGGCTGTATTGATAGAGTTGACGTCTCCACCGCCAATCCCTGCAATTGAGTTGCCTACCGCTTGTACTGGGGTTGTCCATGGTGCAGTTAGGTTAACATCGTCACCGTTACCATTGCCGATCCCATAGTTATGTTCGCCATTGCCTGCTGCGACACCGTTCAATAAGCCTCCGCCATTGCCGTTGCCTGCTGCCCCGACACCACTATTACTGTTATTGGTGGTGTCATTGTCTTCGATAATAGTTGTCGAGCTGGTCGGTGTGGTATTGATTGAATTTATATCACCGCCACCAATGGTCGCGAATGAGTTGCCTAAGGCCTCAAATGGAACAGTGACAGGTGTGGTGACATTGACATCGTCACCATTTCCGTTACCGATTCCATAGTTATGATCGCCATTACCTGAGCCAATGCCACTTAAGAAGCCGCCATTGTTGCCATTGCCTGCCGCAATACCGATATTGCTATTGTCAGTGTTGTCATTGTCCTGAACGTGGACTGAAGATGTGGTTGTTGATGTATTGACTGAGGTAACAGGTGATGCTTCGCCCAGCCAAGAGTATGTGTTTCCGAGTGAATGAAAAGCCGTTGTGAATGGATAAGTGAAGTTTAGGTTATCACCATTACCCACACCAATACCGTAGTTCTGATTACCATTACCTGCTGCAATTCCATTGAATAAGCCATCATCAACTTGAGTACTACTGTTACTATTGTTGGTCGTTGTACTCTCTTCGACATGAACATTTTTTATTGTCGATACTGTATTAACAGAAGATGATGTATTGTTACTTCCTAGAGATAGAATGCTTGTAATGGGGGATAAAATATTTTTAAATAACATGTCGATACACCTATAATTATTGGAATTTTGTTTTATTTACCCTGATAATTATGTGACTCCTGTCTCATAATGTATTAAATAGTATTTATTGGTTATTATTATTGTGTCAATAATGCTTGATTTATCACATTTATGTGGATTGTAAAGTTTATATAAATCAGTCTTTTACTTTTTGATAATCTAATAGTTATTAGAGTTTCTACATATATCGAATAAGTTAACGAAGATTATTCATAAAAATTGCACCATTTATAGAATGAAGGTTAGCTTCATTAATTTTGTTAGTAGACTGAATTTTAATGAAAAAAATTATCTATATCTCATCGTTAAAAGTGTGTCACGACGATAAGAATATGAATGACATACAAAGGCTTTACATAAATTCAACATAGGCAAATAGATGTTACAAAGAACAAAACACTTTTTAAAAAATTGAAGCTGCTGAATCTATAGCCAATCGATAGTAAAGTCATGAGAAAGTACTTATCAAGAGTGAAAAAATGCGTATAATGCCCAACATCAAATATGCGCTCATAGCTCAGCTGGATAGAGCACTTGGCTACGAACTAAGGGGTCGGGAGTTCGAATCTCTCTGAGCGCACCAATTTGATGAATAGAAAAAACCGCTTTATTGCGGTTTTTTTGTGCCTATTTGTTATGTCAACAAACCTACATCTTTGTTTTTATTTTCTGTATAAACACCGCATTTCCCCCTATTGCTGGTAGCGTGTCGTGATAGGGAAGACTACGCATTGCTCTCAATAAAAAAGGTGCTTTTTCATCGATCTTCATGGCAGTGGTCATTTTCAACAAAGTACCTTGATCGTTTCCATTTAAGCTCATTTGTCCTTTGATATAACGTAAATCTCCACCATTGGCATGAAAATTATTTTCAGTGCTTTGTGGGTAGTAAAAATGCAATTTAAAGGCAAATGGAATATTAATCACACCTAAACCAATATTAACTTGAATATCTGCATTCTGATGTTGGTTCTGGATAGTGCTTGTGCTGACTTTTTTGATTTGACGTGGAAATAGTTCTTTATAAGTAGCTGGGCTTAGCCATTTTTGTAGCTGTTGCGGGGACTGTTTATAAAATTGATAGGTCGTGGTAAATCGCATGGATTCTCGCCCATGGGTATAAGGCAAAGTGGTTGGTGCGTGCAAAAAACTAACTGGCTGCTGAGCCGTTTGGCTGAGTTGAGCAACTTTTGCCAGTTGGTTCGTTGTGAGCTGAGGGCTTGGAATTTGCCCCGCAGCAAGTGACGTACTATTTGGTTCAATAAAGCGATTTCTCAACGCTTCTAAAATAAATGCATTGCCGCTGCTTGGGATACCCAGCTTGGCATCTGGTATCGCATTCAGAATTTTTTTAACTAAAAAACCTTGTGGCTGATTTAAGTCACTCCATTGTGTCAGGGTAATTAAGGTTCTGTTTTCATCCAATGCAAACCATTCAAACTTACCGACACCATAGGGAATCGGGGCATCAATAACCAAAGTTGCAATACTGTTGGCTGCAAGCTGATGTTGCATCGTTACATCTTCATTAAAGTTCAATGCAGGAATCGGCGTGGGAATTGACACACGATATTTCATTTGAGTGATATTGCCCGATTGCGCCAAGGTTTTTGCCGATTTGAGGGTAGGAAATAGCCCCACATATTGATTAAAATCGGTGAGTGTCTTGGCCACTTGTTGTGCGTTAGCGGGAACAATGATGGCGGCTGAAGTAAAGTTTGCTGTTGGTTGCGGATTATTCTTTAGCGTTGGAACCGATGTTTTTATGGCTGGATGTCCATAGATAAAGATGTGGTTCTGTGTATAGCTTGCCAAGATTTGTGGTTTATTTTGAAAGGGTTGTAAAGCACTAGGGATATTATCCGTCCATGTAATGAGCTGCGCAAAACTATATTGTGTCGTGCAACATAGAAAAATGATAAACGGAGCAATAAAGCGAGACATCACATTCCTTTGATTTTTATCCGTGATTTGATCTGGTCAATTTATAACTTTTTTATGCTTGGAAAATAGCTATATTATGTAAAACGACATGAATTGCGACAAACTGGTGTAATATTAATGTCTGTCTATGATCAACCTATTGAATGTTATGTCTGAACAACGTCCAACGCTATCTGCACGCTATTATCTAACTCTAGAAGAATCTCAAGATGGTTTTGCTTTGATCACGTTTGGGAAAAAACCGTTCACTCGGTTTCTCACACCCGCAATCAGTATTGCGATTATTTTGTGGGGGATTTATTTAGGTTTTACTGGCGTGGGGCGCTACTATGTGGCACTTGGTGTTTTCTTTTTGATCATGCAAGCGATCATGCGATTTTGGTTATTGCCTCTGTTATTCAAGCGTCAATTTGTACGTTATCAATTTGGCAAAAGTGAGCAAGGCATTGATCTATATCAAGACCATTTTGAACTTTATGCTGCGGGGAAAAAGCAAACGGCACAATATAATGAAGTGCAGTCTTTCATTATTGGCAAACTCACTTATATGTTGGAACTCAAAACAAAAACAGTGGTTATCATACCGAAACGTGTCTTTTCAAATCCTGCCGATCAAAGCAAATTTGAAAATAGTTTTAAAAAGTAAATTTATCGCGGTTCAAAGAACAAGGAACTTTCATGAGTACACGTCCATCAAAAATTGTGTGTGTAGGCCGAAATTATGCTGAACATGCAAAAGAGTTAGGAAATCCGATTCCTGATCGTGCGATCTTATTTATCAAGCCACCGAGTAGTATTGGTTCCTTAGCACAAGGTATTAGCTGGAATCAGGCTTTAGGTGAGTGTCATTATGAATGTGAAATCTGTTTGCACATCGCCCATCCTCTATCTCAAGAAACTGACCCGACTAAAGCCTTAGAGGCTGTTGGCGCAGTGACGCTTGGTTTAGATCTGACATTGCGAGATTTGCAGGGAGATCTAAAAGCGAAAGGCGAGCCCTGGGAACGTGCTAAAGCTTTTGATGGTGCTTGTCTTTTCGCTGACTGGATTGAAACGGATGAAATTGGTGATTTACAAGAGCTAGAGCTGATCTTCACGATCAATGGGGTTGAGCGTCAGCACGGCTTTAGTAAAGATATGATTCGAGACATTGGAACGTTACTGGTTGAGATTAATCAATCTTTTAGTCTGGAAGCTGGTGATGTGATTATGACGGGTACGCCCGCGGGTGTTGGTGCGCTTCATCCGAATGATCAACTGACCATGAAATTGATTACCCAGTCTGGTGAATATGATTGGGATACATTTGTCAAAGCATAACAATCCATAAATTCGAGTATCGCGCTGATAATGCTATGTATCAGCGCTTTTTTATTGTTAGAAAATGAGATAAATAGAATGAAAAAATGGCTGTGCTTAGCGCTATTTTTAATGACAACAATGAGCCATGCAAAACAACTTGCTTTAAGCTTTGATGATGGGGTGAATCCTGATTTAAACGTCCAAGCAAACACCATTAATCAGCATATTTTAGAACAACTTCATCAGCATCAGCTCAAAAGTATCATTTATCCGAGTGTCATTAAAATTGGTGATTATGCGGGTTTACAGTTGGTTGCTGAATGGGGCAAACGCGGTCATAACATTGGCAATCATAGTGAATTACATCTTAACTTAAATAAAGATCATGTCACTAGCCAACAATATATTGATGGGATTCGACGAGCAGAGCAGGTATTTCAGCCTCTACAGGGTTGGGTGGCAAGATATCGTTATCCTTTTCTAAAAGAAGGGGATACCCAAGAAAAAAGGGATATGGTCGCTGATTATTTAAAGCAGCATCATTATCAATCTGGTGCGGTCAGTATTGATGCCAGTGACTGGTTCTATAACCAGAAATATTTATCCTATCAAAAGCAAAATCAGAGCTTACAACTTCAAAAGTTAAAGCAAGCGTACATTCAACATCTACTTGATCGAGCTGACTATTATGATCAGTTGGCGGTAGATACCATTGGTTATTCGCCAAAGCATGTGCTGTTGTTGCATGTAAATGCAATTAATGCTGCTTTTTTGGGTGATGTCATAGATGCTTTTCAGCAACAAGGTTGGCAATGGATTGACAGTGAACAAGCTTATACCGATCCCTTATATCAACGACATGCCACAGTGTTACCTGCTGGTGAAAGTATTGTTTGGTCATTGGCGAAACAACAGGGGCATACAACGCTACGTTACCCAGCCGAAGATGCGCCGTATGAACAAGATCATTTAAAACGTTTTGATTTGCCCTAATTAGCTGCCTTGATACAACTTGCGGAACTGGTCTGGGGTAAAGTGCATCCAACGCTTAAACATATAAATAAAGGCAGATGAGCTGGCATAGCCTAAATCCAATGCAATATTTTCGATGGTTTTGCCTTGATTAAGCATCGACATTGCTTTCATCACCTTTAAGCGCTGTCGCCACTCGTGCAATGACATTCCGAGTTCTTTTTGACTATAACGTGCCAAGGTTCGCTCGGTCATATTGATCATCTTAGCAAGCTGCTCTAGCGTACTGTTATCCGCTGGATATGCATGCAAATGACTTAATATTTTTGATAGAGCAGGATGTTGTGTGGTCGGTAAATAACTTCCGACCAGTTCAGCATGGGTGAGTGAATCCAATAAAACGTGCAGCAGCCTTAAATATTCTGGATCCTGTTCTGAAAATGGATGTTTGCGAATATGTTCCAACAATGCAGGAACGAGCGGTGCTGTCAGTAAAATACCTGCATGTTGTGGCATTTTTTGGCACAGTGTTTCATGTATGTATAGCGTACAGTGAGTCACTTCATTACGATTGACACCACTATGTTGTAAATGCGGAGGCAACCAAATGCCATAAGGCGGAGGAGTTAGATAATGAACCTGATCAATACTGACCTCAAGCACGCCATCAAAAGCAAAAATAAATTCGCCCCATGCATGGGCATGCTTAGGATAAAAAGTTTCCGCGGGCGCATCCCGAATTCGTAACCATAATGGGGCTGGAATCTCATTGTATGTAGGAAGTTCCTGAAAATCTTGAATTCGCTGGGCTGATTTTTTCATAATATGAGAATTGCCTGAAAACCTGCATGCATTGTCAGATTTTCACTATATCATCAAAATCCGACAGCTTTATATTGGCTCTCTAATTATAAAATTGGGAGCTGGCAATGGATGAGCGTAAAACATTAGATGCACGAGCATCAGGTCTTATGATCGGACTTTGTATGATTTGGGGATTACAACAAGTCATCTTAAAAATGGCTGCGCCTGATATTTCTCCCCTAATGCAAATCGCACTACGTTCTGGTTTAGCCGCAGTTCTGCTGCTGCCTTTATTATGGCTTGATAAAACTGCCCAGTTATGGAATCGACAGAACTTGAAAGCAGGTGCTTTGGTTGCGGTGTTATTTTCTTTAGAATTCTTCTTATTGGCTCAAGCATTGCATTTGACCTCTGCTTCACATGCTGTGGTTTTACTGTATACCGCACCGATTTTTGTGGCTTTGGGCCTGCATTGGAAGTTGCCTTCCGAACGCTTAAGTATCTTACAGTGGAGTGGTATTGCGATTGCCTTTTTAGGGATCGTCGTCACTTTTATTCGAACCAATCAAGACCTTTCTTCTGATTTAGCACAACAAATGCTGTGGGGTGATTTGTTTGCGTTAGCAGGAGGCATTGCTTGGGCAGCCACCACGATTACGGTACGTTTATCTTCTTTGGCACAAGCCGCAGTGACTCAAACATTGTTTTATCAATTGGTCGGTAGTTTTATCTTACTGTTTGGATTGGCTGTATTTTTAGGACAGGCAAGTATTCATTTTACGCCTTTGGTGATTGGGAGCTTGGCATTTCATACTTTGGTGGTTTCTTTTGCGAGCTTTTTAGCATGGTTCTGGTTGCTCAGAAACTATTTAGCCTCACGCTTAGGCGTATTCTCCTTCTTAACCCCTTTGTTCGGTATTGTATTTGGGGTGTGGTTGTTGGATGAGACGATTGAACCTAACTTTGTGCTGGGTTCAATCCTCGTATTGCTTGGAATCATTGTGGTCAGTTTACAAGGCTGGTTAAGGAAATAAAAAAGACCTCAAGTTGAGGTCTTTTGCGTTATTTCTGTTCAAAAATGGTTGAAAGAGGAATCGAAAGTTTTGCCGCTAAATAATCATTGCTTTCAAGCAGTGCTGGTCCGATTTTCTCCATCCATTCATCATCTTGATGCACATTGGTGACATCATCTTTCAATGGGAGTGGATATGGGAGTGCGGTAAAGAAACTCCAAAAATCAACCTGCGCTAAGTTGCGTACTAACACATATTCATCTTTATCTGTACGTTTAATCAGATTTTGTGCTTCTAATTGCACGATATAGGAAGGCAAACGTCCGAGTTCACCGCGACCGACAATATCCAGTAGTTCATGTTCGCTCACGCTGTTCCCAACTTGCTGTTTCTTATAAAACAGCTCTAGGATATCCAATAACATCATGATTGGATGACGTTTTTGTTCTTTACCTGAATGAAACGCTGTCAGCGCATAACTGATTTCTACACCCAATAAGATGATGTTCCAAGACAGAAAAATCCAAAGTAGAAAAATAGGGATCGCCGCAAAAGCACCATACACAATTTCATAGCTAGTGAAATTACTCATGATCCAACCAAATAAGCGTTTTAAAATTTCAAACACAGTTGCGCTAAAACATGCTGCAATGACCGCAGAGAAAATTGGCACATTTCGATTAGGGATGGTCCAATATAAAATGAAGAAACCAAAGATCGTCAATAAAAACGAAACCAGCCACAATAGAAGAGCACCATCAAGTTGATAGCCTGCAAAATTATTGCTGAGGATATTCATGGATGCTACGGCTGAAGAAAGTACAAATGCACTGCCTAAAAGAATGGGCCCTAGAGAAATAATGGTCCAATAGCGCATGAAACCGACTAGGCCTGTGCGTGTTTCCTTAACCCTCCAAATGCGATTAAACACATTTTCAATCGACGACAACATCAGTACCGTGGTGACAAATAGAAACAAGATACCGATGATGGTGAGATTACTTGATTTATCAGTAAAAGCACTTAAGGCTTTATCAAACGCAATGGTGCTTTTTGGTAGAAAGTTACTATAAATCAGTTGTTGTAGCTGCTGCCGAGCAGGCTCTAAAGCTTTAATCGAAGAAATAATCACCAAAAACACGGTGAGCATGGGAACCACAGCAAAGAGGGTGGTATAGGTCAACGATCCTGCTTGTTCTCGACAACGATCAGCCTCAAAACGACGTAACACAAAGACAATAAATTGAAACCATGTTTTTTCTAAAAAATGCAGTTTTTTTAGATAACGGTTTAAGATCATGGGTTCTATCCTAGTTATTTTTTAAATCTTCCTCTTTTGAAAGAGGGTTTCGGGAAGATTTCTGGATGGATCAATACACAAAACAGCGAATAAAATGGCATTAATCGTATAATATCTTCTTTAAGTTAACAAAAATCTTGAAACTGATGCAACCTTACATTCTTGTCCTTTATTACAGTAAATACGGTTCAACCAAGCAAATGGCACATCTGATTGCCGATGGAATTGAGTCTGTAGGCGTGGCAGCACGTATTCGAACAGTACCCAATCTCGCAACGGTTGTGACGCAAGCTGAAGCAAGTATCCCAGCAGATGGTGACATTTATTGTACATTAGATGATCTCACGCATTGTTCAGGATTGGCTTTGGGCTCACCAACGCGTTTTGGCAATATGGCCAGTGAAATGAAATACTTTTGGGATCAAACCACCAGCTTATGGCTCAATGGTGCTTTACATAATAAACCTGCTTGCGTATTTACCACTTCGGGTTCGATGCATGGTGGGCAGGAGAGCACTTTGTTGAGCATGTTACCGCCGTTATTTCACCATGGCATGATGATTTTAGGTTTACCTAATTCAATCCCTGCACTGTCCAATACCAAAACAGGTGGTACACCCTACGGTGCGAGTCATGTCAGTGGACCACGCCATGATCAGGGCTTGAGTCAAGATGAAAAAATTCTCTGTGAAGCACAGGGTAAACGTTTGGGTGAAGTGGTTAAAAAACTATTTTAAGTTCATAAAAAATGGGAGCATCCGCTCCCATCATTTTTATTTCTTCACTTGCCAATCATAGATATTCTTACGATAGGCATACCAGATCATCCAAAGACCAATGATAATCATTGGAAAACTTAGGATTTGTCCTTTGGTCATCCAGCCAAATAAGATGAAGCCTTGATCTGCATCAGGTTGGCGGAAAAATTCCATAAAGAAACGTGCAATACCGTAGCCCATCAAGAATACAGCTGAAACAGCCATACGCGGACGTGGTTTAGCACTAAACCACCACAACACGACAAACAGGATTAAACCTTCACAGAGTGCTTGGTAAAGCTGTGAAGGGTGACGTACCAAACCTAATGGATCGGTTGGAAAAATCATGCCAAATGCATAGCTGGGATCTTGGACTTGTCGTCCATACAGTTCGCCACCGATGAAATTACCAATACGACCAAACATCAAACCTGTTGGGACACATGGCGCAATAAAGTCCAATGTCTGAAACCATGTTTTTTGGTATTTTTTACACCAAAATAACATTGCAATCACCACACCGAGGAAGCCACCGTGGAAGCTCATACCACCAGTCCATACTTGGAACAACCAAAGTGGATTTTCTAAGAATTTACCAAACTCATAAAACAGTACATAGCCAACGCGACCACCCAGCACCACGCCGAGCGCACCGTAAAAGACGAGATCTGAAACCATATCTCCCGTCCAGCCATCACGTTGCTTAGCACGATAAGAGGCTAGCCCCCAAGCACATAAAAACGCCAACAGGTACATCAGTCCGTACCAGTGCACCTGTACTGGTCCTAAGCTCAGTGCAACTGGATCAATATTTGGATAGGTCAGCATCGCTGTTCCTCAGTTTAGAATTTGAAATTAAGTTTTGAGCAAATTGTAGCGGAATGATATGAAAAATGTTGTACATTCAATGTGAAAGTCAATTGCTCTTAAGATGTGGGAACAAGACCAATGTGTATTGTCGCTTTTGCATGGCATGTTTTGGATGAACTGCCATTATGTTTGATCTCGAATCGGGATGAGTTCTACCATCGTCCCAGTGTGCCTTTACAGCAATGGCTGAATAGCCCGATTGTGGCAGGGCAGGACTTACAATCGGGTGGCACATGGATGGGGGTGACAGCATCAGGTCGTTGGGCTGTGGTCACCAATTTTCGTAATGGACATGATCAGACCCAATATCCAACGTCTAGAGGTCATCTGATTCAAGATTTTTTAGAAAGTGATTTAGCTCCAATTCGTTTTGCACAACAGTTGGAACAGAAACAACAAGACTACGCAGGTTTTAACTTATTCGTTGGCGATCGTGAACAAGCGGTGTATATGAGTAACCGAGGCGAAGCGCCACAAGTGCTCGCCAATGGGGTTTATGTGGTGTCGAATGGTTTGATGTCTGATGATTGGCAAAAAACACAACATCTACGGAAACGCTTTACTCAAGAATTTTTTCCGATGTTGCAACACGTGTCGATGACAGAAGGTGAGTTGCAAGCTACTGTTTGGGATATTTTGGAAGATGAACGTAAAGTGATTCCAGATCTCTTGCCAGATACGGGCATTAATGCAGAGATGGAAGCTTTACTTTCTTCGACTTTTATCCAGAGTCCAATCTATGGAACACGTTGTTCGAATTTCTTAAGGCTGACATTGGAACAGTGGCAATGGTCAGAAAAATCTCAACAGGGTGAACAACAGGGCAATGTTGTACAGATCCAGATTGATCTCGCCAAATAAAAAAATGCCAATCAAGTGATTGGCATTTTTTGAGTGAGTTGAGGTAGGTGATTAACCTAAAATCACACCACCGTCCTTACGTGTAATAACTGCTAAAGCAGAGCGTGGTAAGGCTGTCGAGCTTGAGTTGGTCTGGCTATCTGGCCAATGGCTAATAAAGCCAGCACGCGTACCATTTTCACCTGGATGCTGAATGCTGATAAACATGGTTTTCATATCAGGGGTGTAAGCGACACCTGTGATTTCTGCTTCTTTCGGCCCAACAAGGAAACGTGCCATATTTGGTGTTGCGCCAACATGGGTATTTTGCCCCTTGCTTGCCGATTTTTTCTGACCATCACCGACAGTACCTGGTAACGCAGCCAACATCATGCAGTTGGTTCTATTTAGATATGCATAGTCATCTGTTTGAATCCAAAGTACACCACGCGAGTCAAACATGAGACCATCTGGACTCGAAAAGTCATTGCCTGCATTTAAACCAGATAGGTTTTCTGCTGTCACATCGTGTGGTGCACCAAAAGCAAACACATCCCATTTAAATGTATTTGCAGTGTGATCTTGATTTTCATAACCCCAACGAATGACATGACCATGTGGGTTGCCGTCCGATTTACCATCTTCGGTACCTTGATAATGGTCGTAGTTACGAGGGTTAGCAGCATCAGTTGGCATACTTGTGCCGCGACGAGAGTCATTATTGGTTAAGGTCAGATAAACTTCGCTGGTAATCGGACTGGTATTGACCCACTCAGGTCGATCCATTTTGGTTGCGCCTACAGCATCTGCTGCGAGACGCGTAAAGATACACACATCAGCTTGGTTCGAGAATGGGTAACTTGGGTTATTTGCATCTAAACCATTTTTACCATAGGTCAATTCAATCCAAGTTCCTTTGCCGGCAGCAGCATCGCCTTCTTCGAATTTAGCCACATATAATGTGCCTTTATCCATATATTTCTGACCTGCTTTTACGCCGCCATTGATGTCTTTGGCATCCCATTTGGCTTCAGATACAAATTTATAGACATATTCACCACGTGCGTCATCACCCATATAGAACACAACCGGCTGACCTTCTTTCACTGGTGCAAAACCACAATTCTCATGTGCAAAACGGCCTAGAGCAGTACGTTTAACAGGCTTGCTGTTTGGATCAAATGGGTCGATTTCAACGATATAGCCAAAGGTATGATAAGCATTACGATAGTCTTCTGCCGCACTGTTTGCACGTGTTACCACGTCCCAACGGATGAACTCATCAGTGATGTATTCTGGTTCTGTTGGGGTGTGCCATAAGAAATTATTGTTTGCCCCTTTTCCAATTTCTTCTAAAACAGGGTTACCTTGGTCATCAACGACTTCATTGCCATTTTCATCACGTTTTGGTCCTATAATTGGTTTAAGTGCCAAGCCATAACGGCTAAAGCCCTTTTCAATATTTGCAGGAACTTTGCCTGAATCATCAGAACGGGCAAACGCTTGGATAAAGTTTTCTTCTACAGTCAGGTAGGTTCCCCAAGGTGAAGTCCCACTACCACACTGGTTGTTAATACCGCGTGTGGTTAAACCTGTTGGGTCATATTTGGTTTTAAGTAAATCTGAGCCTGCTGCTGGACCAGAAATGTCGGTGACTGTCGCACTGGTAATACGGCGATTAAATTTAGAATCTTTGACCAGTTCAAATTGACCATTGGTGCCACGTTTCACTTCAACAATCGCCACACCATGTGCATTGACTTCACGGCGGACATCATCAGCAAGACGTTTTTTAGCGTAAATGGTCCCTTCTTTGTCTGCATCAGTCGTACTGTAATAACCGAGTGGGTTTAAACGGTCATGTTCAACATATTCATGATTGATTGCCAACAAACCACGTTCAGAGGCAGTGGTATCGAACTTGCCATCTTTCATGCCATAGAACCATAAACCATCATGGTTGTCGCCCATACGATGTTCAAATGATTCACCCGCACGAGCTTGAGTATCACTCCAGTCACTTAATCCACTAAATAGTGGTAAACCGACAGGTAAGAAAGCTTGTACCTGATACTCTTCAGGAACAACGACCTGATCGGCAAGACTATGTGCAACTGGCGTAAAATTTAATGTTTTTGGAGTTGGTAGACTTGGTTCTTTATTATCAGGTGTTGTTGTTTGCTTATTGTCATTATCAGAACATCCTACAAGGGCTGTGCTTCCGAGCATCATGGCAGCAGTCATCCCTACACCACCACGTAAGATGGTACGGCGACTCATACGAGCATTTAGAATATCCTGAATATGTGGATTATTAGATAAGTTTGAGTCTTCAACATACTCAGCGATTTTTGATTCTTGGTTCATTTGGATTCCTAGCACTTTTGCGGGGTAGCGAATAAAACTATGCTCATGCTAGGAAGTTAGTATGACAATTCAATTAACTTAATATGACAATATGATGATATCTCAGTGTTTTTAAGTTTTATAAGATACTGTAATAATTATCTATTTTTTAAGATAGGGAGAGCACGCACACGCAAATCATTTAAGCTTGTTCAGTGGTCTTTCTCAGTAAAATTCGCCCTAAAAGTAGCCCGAGTTCAAATAATAACCACATGGGAACAGCAAGCATTAACATACTCAGTGCATCGGGTGGTGTAACAAACATCGCAATAAAAAAACACCCGACAATGATATAACGCCGTTTTGTGACTAAAGATTCAATCGTAATAAAGCGTCCTAAAATCAGCATAATGGTGGCAACAGGAATTTCAAAGGTAATGCCAAAGACCAAAAATAGCTTTAAACAGAAACTGAGATAGCTATTAATATCGGTCATAGGCGCAACAGAATCAGGAGATGCCTGCATAAAAAAGCCTAAAACCGCTGGTAAGGTAACAAAATAAGCAAAGGCGATGCCTGCATAAAATAAAACAATACTGGAAAATAAAATCGGTAAAGCAATTTTCATTTCATTTTTATAGAGAGCAGGAGCTAAAAATTGCCAAATCTGATACAGAATAAAGGGCATAGCAATCATTAATGCCACATAAAAATTAAGTTTAAAGGGTGCCATAAAGGTCGCTGTCACATCCGTTGCAATCATGGTCGCATGTGCTGGTAAACGACCACGCAAAGGTGAGGACAGCATTTCATATAAATGATTTGCAAAGGGCAGCATCACAAAAAACAAGGCCAGAATTAACCCGACACATTTCATGAGTCGCTTCCGTAACTCAATTAAATGCGTCGTAAAAGGCAGTTGCTCAAGTTCTTCGGTATCACTACTTTTTTCAAGGAGGGAAGGGCTTTGACTATTCATTTGGGTCATACGGCGACAACTTTTTTAGGATCTTGCTGCAAGGCATGTTCTGGAACGGTATGCTTTTCTTGCTGTGGTGAAATGGGCTTGGACAGTTGTTGTGGTTCAATCTGAGTGGCTGTATCGGTCGTTAAAGTGGCTGTCTCATGGTTTACCAGCATTTGACTTTCAGCATGTACGGCTACGGGAGATACCGCTTTTTCGATCTCTTTATGTTGTTGATCGACTTCTTTTTGAATTTGGTTGAGCTGTGCTTGCATGTGTTGTTCGATTTCTTTAAATCGGGCAATTTCTTGTTCCATTTTTTCCCGAATTTCCGTAATGTCTAACTCACGCTCAATATCTCGCTGTACATTACTGATCAGCATTTTGACCTGACGATACCATTTGATGACAGATCGTACGGCAGTTGGTAATTTATCTGGACCAAGTACAATCACGGCAATGATTGCAAAGACCAGTAATTCAGTCATACCAAGATTTAACATGATGGCTCCTCAAGCATGATCAAGCTAAAACTTAGCTTTTGATATGGCTTTTAGATTCATGATTTACATCTTGTGCTGATGTTTGATGCTCAATTAGTTTGGGATCACTCTCTTCTTCGCGAACAGATTTTTTAAAGTCTTTGATCGCGCCGCCTACGTCTTTACCTAAGTTTTTTAGTTTTGATGTACCAAACAATAAAAGCACAACGATTGCAAAAATCAGTACATGCCAAATAGATAAACCAGCCATCAGTTATTCTCCAAAAATAGATTGAATCAGAATGCTGATATGACAACAGTTAAGGATGACAACAATGTGACGTTAATATTGCAGTTTTAAGACAGGACTGGAGCGAGAGGGCGCGTAACTGAGAATGAAGAGGGGATTGAAGATGCTCTAATCATACATTAGAGCATCTTATGGGATTAGATCAAACTTGCTTTGAAAAGTTGCATCGCTTGACCACGATGACTGATTTTATTTTTTTGTTCTTTACTTAACTCAGCACTGGAAAGGTTGAGTTCGGTTAACCAGAACAATGGATCATAACCAAACCCATTTTCACCACGGGCAGCTTCAAGGATCTGTCCTTTCCAAATCCCTTGGAAAATTTGTGGCAGTGGATCTTCGGCATGTGTAACTAAAGCCAAGACACAGACAAACATGCCTTCAATTGGCTCGGCATTTGGGCGGAATGGTTTAAGATCAGCCAATAGTTTTTGATTATTGGCTGTATCGTCGCCGTGTTCACCTGCATAACGTGCAGAATAAATCCCTGGCGCACCATCTAAAATAGGTACACATAGACCCGAATCATCGGCAATTGCTGGCTTACCAGAAATTTTTGCTGCATGACGTGCTTTGATAATGGCATTTTCAACAAAGCTCAAACCGTCTTCGATGGCATCTTCAATATCAAGTTTGCCTTGAGGAATAATGTCGATCGGTAGATCAAGTTGCTGAAACAGATGCTCAAATTCTGCAACTTTACCTTTGTTATTACTGGCAAGAACGAGACTGCCGTGTTGTAGCCAATGTGGAGTAGACATAATTGGTTCGAGAGTATCTTGATTGAATAACTAGGATTTTAGTGAATTTTTTAGAATGAGAGTAGTTAAATTATTTTAGCTGGTACGATTTCGATGAGGTCGAGAATAAAATGTTTTTTAATCTAAAGTGGGTAAGTCCATTGAAAACGCTAGCGTAATTCATTTGATTTTTTATCTTTTATTTAATTCAATAATATAAGATATAAAAAACTTGAATATTTATTTATTTCATGTATGATTTGACTAACTAGAAAAATTATTGTTTTGGTTAATCTTCTCTAAGTATCGCAGTTTTAGTCATAATCCTTCGTTTTTTACAGATATCAAGCTCAATTCTTCATTATTTTTCAAAGTTATCGTTAGCCATACAATGTGGCTAAAATGTTAAAATTCAATAGGATATATTATGTCTACTACAACAGTTACTGGTACAGTGAAGTGGTTTAACGAAACTAAAGGTTTTGGTTTTATTCAACAAGAATCAGGTCCAGACGTATTCGCTCATTTCAGCGAAATTTCAAACTCAGGTTTCAAAACTTTGTTTGAAGGTCAACAAGTTTCATTCAGTATCGCTCAAGGCCAAAAAGGTCCAAATGCTGTGAATATCGTTGCTTTGTAATAAGTAACCCAGCATTCAAAAAAAGCACTTTCTAGTGCTTTTTTTACGTCTGGTGTTTGGAAAAATGATAGATTTCTATGCTGTTCTAAAGCATTAAAAAACCGACTTTATAACAAGTCGGTTGGATTTATTTTAAAATTAAAGCCCTTGAATCCATTTATCTGCACGATCACGGGCAGTACGAATCTGTTCTTGAGTCAAGTTTGCAGCCAAAGCTGTTTTTTTACCCTCAGAAAGGCTAATCACTTTGGTATCAAGCATGCCATCACGTGTTGAAAGCTCATACCATTGATAAGCGCCCATATAGTTTTTCTTTTGTTCTTCCATCATAGCAAGATTAAAGCTAGCACGGTTATCACCATTACTTGCCGCTTTTTCAAAATACTTACGTGCTAAAACTTCATCTTTCTTCGTACCCATGCCATCGGCATACATACGACCCACATTGAGCTGAGCTGCTGAGATGCCCTTATCGGCTGCTGCTTTAAACAGGGCGAATGCTTGTTTCTCATCTTTTGCAACATCTTTACCATATTGGTAACGTGTCGCCAGATAAAACTGTGCTCCTGCTTGACCTGCTTTGGCTGCGCTTTGTAATTCACCGATACTCATCACTGAGTATCGCGCTGCTTGTGTTGCAACTGATTGTGGTTGAGCAACATAGTCAGCGTGCGCTTGTATACTGATCAGACCAAACAAAAAGGTGCTGATAAATGTCTTTTTCATAGTGCGCTCACTCGATAAATTGCGACTTCACCAAATAGGTTCGGCATATGCTTGCTGAGCACACTACCTTGTTGGTCACCATTAACGGCAAGTCGATTAATAATTTTAATCCGATTCTCAGCACATAAGGCTTCAAAGTCTCGGAAAGTACATAAATGAATATTCGGGGTGTTATACCACATATAAGGCAAGGCTTCCGAAACAGGCATTTTCCCTTTCAACGCAAGAAAAGAACGTGTCTTCCAATACGCAAAGTTTGGAAAAGTAATGATCGCCTGTTTGCCGACACGCACCATATCACGAAGTAATACATCAGGTGCATCTACAGCTTGCAAAGCTTGTGCCATGACCACAGAGTCAAAAGACTGGTCCGCAAAACGGCTTAAACCTAAATTTAAGTCCTGTTGAATAATATTTAACCCCCGACTGATGGCAATTGCAATCTTTTCTTGATCAATTTCTAAGCCATAAGCACGAATATTGTGTTGTTTGCTCATATGAGCCAATAATTCACCGTCCCCACAGCCCAAATCGAGTACGCTGGTATTCGGGGTAATCCATTTTTCGGCAAGTTGTTGGTCTATACGCATTAGATTGCCTCCAACTGGGTGGATTGTAACTGCTGTTCACCCCCTAAAAATGCACGTAATGTTTTCACATACAGTGGAATCGGGAACAAGAATGAGTCATGACCTTGTTCAGCTTCAATCTCTAAATAGCTGACAGGTTGATGATTATCAATCAATGCATCGACTAACTCTTGAGAGCGACTTGGACTAAAACGCCAATCCGTGGTAAATGAAATCACTAAAAATTGGCATTTCGGCTGACGCATGGCGTTCGTTAATGAATGCTCATACTCACGAGAGGGATCAAAATAATCCAATGCCTTGGTCATAATCAAGTAAGTATTTGCATCAAAATTGCGACTAAATTGTTCGCCTTGATAACGCAAATAACTTTCGACTTGGAATTCAACATCAAAACCATACATAAACTTGCCCGATTTTAAATCTCGCCCAAATTTTTGTTTCATGGCTTCTTCAGATAAATAGGTGATATGACCGACCATCCGCGCCAAAATTAAGCCACGTTTGGGATAGCTATCATTTTCCAGATAACGTCCATGATGGAAGTCTGGATCAGAAAGAATCGACTGGCGCGCGACCTCATTAAAGGCAATATTTTGTGCTGATAATTTAGGTGCGCTGGCAATGATGGCACATTTTTTTAAGCGATCTGGATAGTCCAAAGACCATTGTAATGCTTGCATTCCACCAAGAGAGCCACCGATCACCGAGTACCAAACATCGACCCCAAGACGATCAGACAGCATGGCTTGGGTTTTGACCCAATCTCGAACTGTGACGAGGGGGAAGTCAGGACCATACGGACGGTTTTCATTTTCAGGGTTGGGTGATGTTGGGCCAGTCGAGCCGTTACACCCACCGATATTGTTGAGAGACACCACAAAAAAGTGATTGGTATCAATTGCTTTTCCGGGTCCAATACAACCATCCCACCAACCCGCTTTTTTATCATCTTCATGATGAAATCCAGCGGCATGATGATGTCCTGATAATGCATGACAAATGAGAATGGCATTGGAGTGGTCTGCATTGAGTGTTCCATAGGTTTCAACCATTAGGTCGAAACGAGGCAGAATCCGTCCGCACTCAAGCTCTAATGGGGCTTCAAATGAAAATTTTTGTGGTGTGACTAAACCCACTGAATCCGATGGAAAAGACACTAGAATGATTCGCCTTGTATAAAGTTTCTTAATCAATAATAAAAGGATACCAATTCAGGTACCCTTTCAAAAGTCATTTTTTCGATATTTAAATAGGTTGAATCATCAACACTTTAGATTGCAGCGGCAACCACTTGTTCAGTGGTCAACACGCCTTGTTCAATCAAGCGATTGGTACATGCAATAATGGCTTCGATTGATGAGGTGACGATGTTGTCATGTACACCAGCACCAAACGCACTTTTACCTGTACCTTTGACTTGGATTTCGATCAATGCAAGTGCTTTGGCATTTGCACCAGAACTGATACTGCGTTCTTCATAGTTCACCACGTCGATTGGCAATTGTAAGGCATCTAACATGGCAGAGATTGGACCATTCCCTTCACCACGTAGACGTTGTATTTCACCTTCAATTTCAATATCTAACTCAATGATTTGTGTACCATTGATATCAGACAATTGATAATGCTTGGTTTGATAATGACTATTTTTCACATCCACATAAGTATCTTGGAATAATTCCCAAATCTGATGTGCACTGATTTCAGTCTCATTTTCATCGGTGTATTGTTGTACGATCTGGCTAAATTCGATTTGTACACGACGCGGTAAAGCCACGTTGTAATTCGACTCTAACAAGTATGCAATACCGCCTTTACCCGATTGGCTATTGACACGAATCACTGCATCGTAGTCACGACCTAAATCTTTTGGATCAATCGGTAAGTAAGGCATATCCCACATTTCTTGATCTTTTTGGAATTCGAAGCCTTTTTTGATGGCATCTTGGTGTGAACCAGAGAATGCAGTGAAGACCAAATCACCTGCGTATGGATGACGTGGATGCACAGGTAAGCCCGTACATTCTTCAACAGTGGCAATGATTTCATTGATATTGGAGAAATCTAAGTGTGGCGCAACACCTTGGCTATACATATTCAATGCCATCGCTGCTACGTCGACATTGCCTGTACGTTCGCCGTTACCAAATACACAGCCTTCAACACGGTCAGCACCTGCCATAATGGCTAATTCTGACGCGGCAATACCACAACCACGGTCATTGTGGCAGTGGACTGATATAATCACACCATCACGACGAGCTAAGTTACGGTGCATCCATTCGATTTGATCGGCATAGACATTTGGTGTCGAAACTTCAACGGTTGCAGGCAAATTCAAAATGACTTTATTGCTCGGCGATGCTTCCCAAATTTCGGTGACTGCATCACAGACGTCTTTCGCTACATCTAATTCAGTTGCTGAGAAACACTCTGGACTGTATTGGAAAATCCATTCAGTTGCAGGATATTGTGCTGCATATTCTTTGACTTTATTGGCTGCGTTTGTCGCAAGCTGTTTTGCGCCATTTGCATCAACATTCAACACTTTTTGACGGAAGGTCGGTGAATTTGAGTTGTAGATATGCACAATTGCGCGTTTTGCACCAACTAAAGCTTCAAAAGTACGTGCAATCAAATGATCACGTGCTTGAACCAAAACTTCGATATAGACATCATCTGGAATCAAATTTTCTTCAATCAACTTACGCGCAAAATCGAAGTCGATTTGTGATGCAGATGGAAAACCAATTTCAATATGTTTGAAGCCAATTTTCACCAACATATTGAACATTTTGAACTTTTGTTCCATGTTCATCGGTTCAAAAATTGCTTGGTTACCGTCACGAAGGTCGGTACTCATCCAAATCGGGGCTTGGTTGATTTCATTATTCGGCCATTGACGATCTGGTAAATCGACACGTTGGTACATACGGCGGTATTTTTTGCTTGGATCTGCCAACATTATGCTAACTCCTTGTCATAGCAGGGGTTGCATGTTCAGCGTAAATGCAACGTACTATAAATATATATGGTGTCTATCAGAATAAATTTAAAGAGGATTTATGTTTCGAGTGCCTAAAAGACTAGGCAAAAAATTTATACGCGCGCGAGGCGCAGCATCAGCAGAGCAGCGGAATGTTTGGTATATGACGGATGGGTAACGCTGTGATTTGTTTTCATGATCTACCATTCAAATCAGTTATTTGGTTTTGCAGCTATATTAATCACGTAATAGGAATCAGTCTAGGTGAAAATACAAGCACTGCAAAGGTCTATAAACATTTTAATTGCAACGAACAAGAAATAATTTCCTATTTTTGCACTGAGTGTAGGAATAATGAAAATATTTTCCGATATTTTATCTAATCTTGATAAATAAAGTCTTGGTTGATGTCATTTAAGGTAGCCGTTCCCATGAGTGCCATAGTGATTTCGAATTCTTCCTTTAAGATTTTCAAGACATGTGCAACACCTAAAGCGCCAGCGGTTGCCAAACCATAAATATAAGGTCGGCCAATCAAAACCGCAGATGCTCCCAGCGCAATTGCTTTAAAGACATCCGAACCACGACGAATTCCGCCATCCAATAACACAGGGTAGTCTGCGGGGACAACAGCTCTGATTTTTTGCAGAGCAATTAATGGTGAGATCGTTGTATCTAATACTCGTCCACCATGGTTAGACACAATGAGACCCGAAACACCATATTCTAAAGATTTTTTGGCATCGACAGGGTGGAGTACGCCCTTCAGAATCACTGGCAAATCTGTATGCTTGATTAACCATGCAATATCCTCCCATTTCGGTGCCATTGCCATCAACCCATGAAAAACTGGATGCTCTCCCTCATTTAAATGACTGATTTCAAAATGAGCTGGGGCATGTGGATGTTGCATATCCGCTGGCAGTTGGAAAAAAGCTTTACGTTCGCGATCTCGAATACCGACATGTGGAGCATCAATGGTGATTACGATGGCTTTATAGTGATGTTGTTGTGCAAGTTTGACTAAGGCTAACGATTTTTCTCGATTCCCTTGCCAATACAATTGAAACCATTTATAGGGATTTTCTTTGTTGAGATTGGTCAGGTGTGTATTGGTTAAAGTACTTAAAATAAAGTTGCTTTGCATAACTTCTGCGGCAAGGGCAGAGGCGTATTCCGCTTGAGAATGAAACAGCGCTTGGTGCCCGATCGGCGCTAAAAACAGAGGGTGAGGATAATGTTGCCCAAATAAATTTAGCTGTGTATGTCCAGCAGTTAAATCATTTAAATGACGTGGAGTCAATTGGATATCCTGAAACTGGAGCATATTGCGGCGCACACTGAGTTCGTGCATGGCTCCACCTTGTAAATAGTGCCAAGTTGATTCGGGGAGATGCAGTTGGGCTTCAGCTTCATAATCAGCAATGGTTTGTAGCTTTGCTGGAATCGCCGTTAAAGGCGGGAGGGGATGCAATTGAGGCATTATAGCGTTCCCCATTGTCTCAATAAGTTATGATAATGGCTTGTCAATGCAACAACTTCATCTGAATCCCCAAGTTGTTGTCTGAGTTTTAAAATCGTCATGTCTAAATTAAACAGCATGGTTCGTTGCCAGTCATCTTTGACCATACTTTGAATCCATGTAAATGCGGCAATGCGACTACCCTGAGTTACAGGCTCTACTCGGTGCAAGCTGGTTGAGGGATATAAAATTGCATCACCTGCATCCAGTTTGACTTCATGGCTGCCATAGGTATCTTCAATAATCAGTTCACCACCTTCATATTCATCAGGTTCAGATAAAAAGAGGGTAATTGAGACATCGGTGCGAATCGTTTGTCCTATTCTTGAAGAATATTGAATTGCACTATCCACATGGTTGCCATAATTGCCATGATTTTGGTAGCAATTAAACATTGGAGATAAAATGTGTTGGGGAAGAGCCGCTGAGCGGAGCAGTAAATTTTGTTGTAATGCCGTTAGCACACTCTGACTGATAGATCGGTATACATCACTATGAATATCGATTTGTAAGTTGTTTTTCATCAGTTGTGCTTGTACGCCCGCACTCTGAGTACCATTGACCCAAAGTTCTTGTTGTTTGAGTTGCTGACGAAGTTCAGTGACTTGTTGCTTGTTTAATAGTTCAGGAATATGCAACATCATTTTTAAAACCTTTCAATACGAAACAGCCTGCCCGAAAATTATATCTTTTCTGACAGGCTGTGCTTATTTATTAAACCTTAAAAGACTCAATAAACAATTTAGAACTTATAGTTGAACGTTAACGCTGCCGAACGTGGTTGACCTAAAACAAAGCGGCTACCACCATTGTTTAATGCACTGATGTATTCTTTATCAGCAAGGTTATAAACATTGAGGTTAACTGATGCATTTTTATTAATGCTATAACCTGCCATTGCATCGAATACAACATAAGATGGAACAGATGGCATATTTGCTGGAGCCTTACTATCTGTAATCACACGTTTTTGTTCATCTACATAACGTGCGCCTAAACCGACCTTAAAGCCCGCAATATCATATGTTGTCCATAAAGATGCAGTCCAATCTGGTGACCAACGAACTGAATCAGTGATCGTTTTATCGCCATCAGCATTAAAGCCTTGCTGATTTTTTTGCTTGGTTTTCATATGAGCAACGCCCGCAGAAATATTCCAAGCATCTGTGATTTGACCGACTACTCCAAGCTCTACACCCTCAACACGTGTTTTACCTTCTTGAATAGATTCTTTGGTAATCGGGTCAGTGGTAAACTGGTTTTCATTTTCAGTGCGGTATACTGCTGCGTTCAAAGCTAACTTACTCTGTAACACATCCCACTTTCCACCCACTTCATAGTGATTGGTTTCCTGTGGTTTAGCAAAAGAGTTATTGGCATTATTTTCTGCGGCTGACAGACCAAAGTTTGCACTGCCTGGAGGGGTTAGTGATTTTGCATAAGACGCATAAACACTGCTATTTTCCGTTGGTTTAAATAAGCTACCCAGTTTCCAACTGACTAATGTGTCATGTGCTTTTAAATCAGTTGGTGTTTTGGTCACAATACCACTTGTCGAATTGGTTGCAACGGTTAGTGCTTCATAATCGGTATGATAATAATCTACACGTACGCCACCATTAAATTGCAAACGATTGTCTAATAATTTTATTGTATTAAACAAATATGCCGCGGCTGTTTGAGTTTCGCCATCACTATAAGCGCCTGTGTAAACCAATTTAGGCATTACGTCATAATGATTTGGATTGTATAGGTTTGCAGGTTTTGTTGACGGTGCTGGAATTTGCCCCGGTGCTTGAGTTGATAACGTACGAGAAATTTGCTGCTCTTGCAGAAACTCTAAACCAGCAACGAGGTCATGTTCGACTGCACCTGTTTTAAAGTTAAAGTTTAATGCTGAAATATTAGCTAAGATTTTATTTTCTTGATCTACACCTTGATGCGAGCGGGCAACCGTCCAGTCATGAGGGTTGTCTGATTGTTGTACTGGTGTTGTGTTTGGTATATTTCGGCTTAATCCATTAATCCCTGTTAAAGCTCGATTCATTTGAGATTTGCCATAACGGGTGGTGTTGGTAAATTTAATTTTTTCACCAAAATCACTTTCGATTTTTGCGGTGATCATATCAGCATCAATATCTTCATAATCATTGACGCTGCCGTAGTAATTAGAGCGGTCAACTTTTTTAGCACTATTTAATTTAGCATCCGCATTAAAAAAGCCTTTCATACCAACGGTTGGAATACCACCGTCTGGAGTGTTACGTTGGCGAATGTGTTGTGAGTATAAGTAAAAACGTGTGTCCGAATCCAAGCCAAAAGCAATTGAGGGGGCTACAGCCCAACCGTTGTTTTCAATGACATCACGACCTTCAACTCCACCATCTTGACCCATTGCATTTAAACGAATAGCGACACTTTCATTGATGGCCTGATTGATATCGGCAGTTAAACGTGCATTTTCAGCAGTGTTATAACGTGCAGAAACCTCACGACTATTTTCAGCTTTTGGTAACTTAGTAACTAAGTTGATATAACCAGAAGCAGAACCACGACCGGCTTCAGCACCTGATGGACCTTTCACAACTTCGATTTGTTCTAGGTTAAATACATCACGGCTTACAGCACCAAGGTCACGAATTCCATCTACATATGTTGATGTTTGGGTAGAGAAACCACGCATTTGGAAAGTATCACCAGCACTGGTATTCCCATTCTCACCCATTTGAAGGGTAATCCCCGGCGTGTTACGCAGTGCTTCCATTAAAGAGGCTGCACCTTGTTCTTGTAGAAGTTCTTTTTTGATGACTTGTACGGTTTGTGGTGTATCAACTAACGGTTGTGTATATTTTGGAGAGCTTACAGTATTGGCTTTGTAGGTATTTTCTGCTTTCACTTCAATTGTTGGAAGTTGAGCAACATTTTCTTCTTTAGGTGCAGCATGTGCAGCTAATGGTAAACTTGCAGCGAGTGCAACGAGCTGTGTAGTACCAATATGTTTACGACTTTTGATCTTTGCCATTGAGAGAAACTCCGAAATTGAAGTGGTGAATGACAGAACTAACAACGTTGTGAAACTTTTACGAATAATGCGGTAAAAGTGAATTAATTGTTAAAATATGTAACAATGTGTGCGAAGTCTAATGATAATTATTATTACTATCAATAGCTTTATTTGTCATGGTTTTCTGGTTTAGGGATTAATTTTATTTAATATGTTGAAATGCATAACTATTTATTCTTGGATTGATAATGTCGATACATTTATTTTCTATAAGTGGATAAATAAATGTATGAAATTCAATAAATTAAAGTGAAGTTAGAATAAATATAAAATCATCAAGTTATTTTTAATTTTTGGTTAAATTGGCTGTAATAGCACTTTATTGGTAATTTGTAGGGCTAGGCTGAAATTTAAGCAGCAAAGCATTTTTGTGTAAAAAAGGCCATCCATGTGGATAGCCTTAAGAAGCTGAGCTGGAAATTTAGAATTTGAACGTTGTACTTAGCTGTACACGACGACCTTCTTGAGTGTTACTGTAACGATTATAGTAACTGTTCTCGAGTTTCACATAATCGGTAAAGTTTTTATCAAAGACGTTATACAATGCTACGCCAACATCCCAGTTATTGGTGATATTAAAGTTAGAACCCATATGGAACAGGGTATAAGCCTTATAGTCACCTAACTCGTCATAAACCTGCTTCTCAGCCGTAGTGAGATTGTCATAGGTTTTGAGGTAGCGTGCACGATCACTACGATATTCGGCTCTTGCCCATAATTGTGCATTATCACTGGCTTGCCATTTTACGATCGCATTCACGATGTGTTCTGGTGTGTCGTTTAATGGAGGATTACCCAATGTCGCATCATCAATTTCGGTCTCTGTCCAAGTGTAATTAAGGCCTAATTTCCAATCAGCAGCAAATTCCCAGTTTAAACCAGTTTCAATCCCGTAGATTTCGGCTTTTTCGGCATTGGTTGGGCGAGTGACGTTCCATGAATCAGGTGTCCCACGGTTATCACTCATAATCCATGGTGTACCCACACTGATCATAAAGTCTTCACATTCTTCTTTATTGGTTGCTGTTGAACATCTTAGCTCACTATTGCCGCTGACAATTTTATCTTTCACCTGACTATAAAATGCGGTCACGTTAAAGTCGAAGTTATTATTATTGTTGAAGTAAGTACCGATTTCAAAGTTATTACTGGTTTCAGGTTTTAAATTTGGGTTACCAAATAAAGGTGTACGACCTTGTCCACCAACGTTATAGATTCCATTAGTCAAACGTTCTAAACGAGGTGCTTTATAGCCTTCACTATAACCACCCTTAACTGTCCAGTTATCATTTGCCGTCCAGACGGCATAAGCACGTGGTGTCCAGAAGCTGCCAAAGGTATCATGATCGTCATAGCGAACGCCGACGGTGAGTGCGAGTGCATCAGTTAATGACCAAGTGTCCTCTACAAATAAACCAAATTGTTTGAATGAAACGTCCTGATTGACCCGTAAACCATCTTTAATACTCGCATCCCAATATTGACCGCCGAGAGTGATATTGTGTGCAGCAATCACTTGAGTAGTAAATTTGGTGTCAAAAATTGTATCTTCACTTTCCAGCAAACGTGGTGTGATTGTATTTGACATATTTTGGGCGCGTGCAGGAATTAAGCGACCCACGGTCTCGGTTTTGGTGTGGCTCAGGCTAGAATCTAATGTACCGTAATCTGAACGCCATGTATGGGCCAAGATTACTTTGTCGCGATTATATTTTTGGGCCTCGCCATAGCCACCATTTGCACCTAAAGTACCAAGCTGCCCTTTACTATTATCATACCATTGCTCTGTACGCTCAAACTCAGTAGAAATATCGTGCTGTTTTGTTGGCGTGAGAGTGAGTCGCACGCCCATAGTTTCAATTTCTGATTTAGTTGGGTTATTGCCCATACTTAATTCAACATCACTGCCAGTATCATCAGGTCGAGTAACAAAAGATTGGCTACGCTCGGCTTTACGACCACGAAGTTGGATACCTAGTAAATCCTTAATAAGTGGACCTGTCACAAAAGCATCAACAGCACGTTGGTTGCCAAAATCGGAAGAATTCGGGAGTATAGTTCCTTCTAACGTAACTGAGCCAGTCCATTCATCTGTTACTTTTTTAGTGATGATATTGACAACTCCTCCAATAGCATCTGAACCGTAAAGGGTAGAAGCTGGACCACGTATAACTTCAATTCGTTCAATTGCTGAGATAGGGGGGATAAAACTATTATTGCTTTCACCAAAACCATTTGGGGCAATATCCCCAGTCGAGTTTTGACGGCGACCATCCACAAGTACTAGCGTATATTCTGCATCCATACCACGAATACGAATATTTAAACCGCCAGTTTTCCCTGCTGTAGGGCTAATATCTACACCCTCAACATCAGCTAAAGCATCAGCAATTGAGGTAATACGCTTGGTTTTGAAATCATCCTCCGTAATGACAGTAACTGATGCTGGCGCATCAGTAACTTTTTGTTCATATCCTGCGGCAGTTACTACAATCGTTGAAAGTTGATGCGGCGCTGTTTCTGCCTCTATGGCATAAGCTGAGTGAGCAGATAGAGCAACTAATGCGACTGAAAGTGGATGAAGTTTGAACTTAGACATAAAGATATTCTCAAAAAGTGAGAGACAAGTAAGCAATAAAAGAGCATTGAAATAATAATGATATGCTTTATCATTTACAACAAAAAGAAACACTATTTTAAGTTTCATTTAAGAAATGTGTTAAATCAGTATTAATTAAGAGAAAAAAATAAAGTAAGTGACTTTTTCATCATCTAATTTTGTATATCTGAAAAGTTGTCATATAATGTGGCACTTTAAAAAATTGTTATTACTAACTATATATCGAGGAAGCCATGCAAGTAACGACTGAAGCGGTTTCGGGCGTTGCCCGTCGTTTAAATGTTTCTGTACCGACGAGCCGTGTTAACGAGCAGTTTGAAGCTCGCTTACAGCGCACTGCCAAAACTGTGAAGATCAACGGCTTCCGTCCAGGTAAAGTGCCTTTAAATGTAGTACGCCGTGAATATGGTGCGGGTATTTATCAAGAAGTTGTGAATGACATCATTCGTGACACTGTATTTGAAGCAATTCAACAAGAAAAAATCAATGCTGTCGGTATGCCGAACATTGATAAAGTTGAAAACAAAGATGATGCTTTAGTTTTTGAAGCGACTGTTGAGGTTTATCCAGAAGTTGAAGTGAAAGCTTTTGCTGACTTGGAAGTTGAACGTAAATCATCTGAAATCAACGATAAAGACGTTGATACCATGATCGAAAACTTGCAAAAACAACGTCAAACTTGGGCTGTAACTAAAGGTATGGCGAAGAAAGACATGCAAGTGACTTTCGACTTTGAAGGTACTGTGGATGGTGAGAAGTTTGAAGGCGGTACTGCTGAAGACTTTAAACTGGTACTTGGTTCAGGTCGTATGATCCCAGGTTTTGAAGATGGTATTGTTGGCATGAAAGCGGGCGAAGAGAAAGTGATTGATGTGACTTTCCCTGAAGATTATCAAGCTGAAAACTTGGCTGGTAAAGCTGCTCAATTCAAAATCACAGTGAAGCAAGTTGAAAAACCAAAGCTTCCAGAAATTGATGCTGAATTCTTAAAGATTTTTGGTGTGACTGAAGAAGAAGGCTTAGACAAGTTAAAAGCTGACGTTCGCAAGAATATGGATCGTGAAGTTCGTAACGGTCTTCGTAACCAAATTAAACAAGCTGCATTTGATGCACTTGTTGCTGCAAATGAGATTGAAGTACCAGCTTCAATGGTTGCTCAAGAAATTGACCGTCAACGTCAACAAATGATCCAACAGTTTACGCAACAGTTTGGTGCTCAAGGTGCGCAATCATTTGATAGCAGCATGCTTCCTGATGAATTGTTCAAAGAACAAGCTGAAAAATCAGTTAAACTTGGTGTATTAGTTAGCAAAGTCATGGCTGATGCGAAACTTGAAGTTGATCAAGCGCGTGTAGAAGCTTATATCGATGACATGGCTTCTTCTTATGAAGATCCAACAGAAGTTGTTGAATACTTTAAAACGGATAAACAGCAACGTGCTCAAATCGAAGCTGTGGTTTTAGAAGACCAAGTGGTTGACCATATTTTAGCTGCTGCTAAAGTAAATGAAGTTGCTGTAAGCTATGAAGACTTATTGAAAGAGCAACAAGCTCGTCGTGGCTAATCTTTCAAGAGTTGAGAAGAAAGGCGCGTAAGCGCCTTTTTTTATCTGTCTTTGTCTATGTTATGAAAGTGTTAATTTGTCAAAAAATTGCCAGATTTTAGTCTAAATAATCGAATATTTCAGATTGAACCTTTTGCAATTTCATCGATTATCCCTCATATTGTTGGCATAGATCGTGCCACAATAATTTAGGAATAAGTAAACGTATGTATGTTCCAACAATTGATAATGCTTTAGTTCCTGTAGTCGTTGAGCAGTCATCTCGCGGTGAGCGTTCATTTGATATTTTTTCACGCCTGTTACGCGAGCGTGTCATTTTCTTGACGGGTGAAGTCGAAGACAACATGGCCAACTTAATCGTTGCACAAATGTTGTTTCTAGAAGCTGAAAATCCAGAAAAAGATATTCATTTATATATCAACTCACCAGGTGGTTCTGTCACTGCGGGTATGGCGATTTATGACACCATGCAGTTTATCAAACCTGATGTGGTGACTTATTGTATGGGGCAAGCTGCATCGATGGGTGCATTCCTATTAAATGCAGGCGCTAAAGGAAAGCGTTATTGTCTTGAAAATGCGCGAGTGATGATTCACCAGCCTTTGGGTGGTTTCCGTGGTCAAGCATCTGATATTGAAATCCATGCACGTGAAATACTCTTTATCAAAGAACGCTTGAATCGTTTAATGGCCGAGCATAGTGGTCAAGACTATGAAACTGTTGCTCGTGATACAGACCGTGATAATTTCATGACTGCAAATGCCGCTAAAGAATATGGTTTAGTTGACCAAGTATTAAGTAAGCGTCCGTAATTTTCTAAAGATTCAAGAATTGGAGTAAATATGTCCGAACATCCTCAAGGACAAAAACATTGTTCATTTTGCGGTAAAACGCAGTCTGAAGTCGGGAAACTGATTGCAGGTGAGGACGCATATATTTGTAATGAGTGTGTGGATGTCTGCTTGGATTTGGTACAAACCAGTCAACAGGTCGAAGCGGGTGATTGGGCAAGCAAAGCCTTGCCTAAACCACATGAAATACGTGCTGCCTTAGATCAGTATGTTATTGGACAAGATATTGCAAAGAAAACCTTATCTGTAGCGGTGTATAACCATTATAAACGCTTGAAAGTAGGGCAGTCTGGCCATACGGATCAAGAGGTTGAAATTGCGAAAAGTAATATTTTGCTGATCGGACCAACAGGTTCAGGTAAAACTTTACTTGCGCAGACACTTGCTCGTTTACTTGATGTTCCTTTTGCGATGGCAGATGCGACGACACTTACCGAAGCAGGCTATGTCGGTGAAGATGTAGAAAACATTGTGCAGAAGTTGCTGCAAAAAGCGGATTATGATGTAGAGAAAGCACAAAAAGGCATTATCTATATTGATGAAATCGATAAGATTACGCGTAAATCTGAGAATCCTTCGATTACTCGTGACGTATCGGGTGAAGGCGTACAACAAGCATTACTGAAAATGATTGAAGGGACTGTTGCTTCTATTCCACCACAAGGTGGTCGTAAGCATCCTCAGCAAGAATTTATCCAAATTGACACTGCCAATATTCTGTTTATTTGTGGTGGTGCATTTTCAGGCTTGGAAAAAATCGTCCAACAACGTCAAGAAAAGGGCGGTATTGGTTTCACTGCTGATGTGAAGAATAAAGATGATCGCAAGAAAGTATCAGAATTATTCCGTCAGGTGGAAGCAAATGACCTTGTTAAGTTTGGGTTGATTCCTGAGTTTATTGGTCGTTTGCCTGTGATCGCAACGTTAGAGGAACTTGATGAAGAAGCATTGATGCAGATTCTGACAGAACCTAAAAATGCGTTAACACGCCAATACCAACATCTATTCACGATGGAAGATGTGGATTTGGTCTTTGATGAATCTGCATTACGTGCTGTGGCGAAAAAAGCACTTGAGCGCAATACAGGCGCACGTGGTCTACGTTCTATTTTAGAAAATGTACTGCTTGAAACCATGTATGATTTACCAAGTCGTACAGATGTGGGAACTGTGATTGTCGATGAAGCTGTGATTAATGGTACAGCTAAACCGACGTTTAAAGCAGAGCGTTTACCGCAAGTGACGAAGACTGAAGTCAGTGAAAAGAAAGATTTGAAAGTGATTGACTCTAAATCGGCTTAACGCCAAAGATCTTTCGTTTATCTAAAAAAGCATGAAAGGCCTCGCTTTTCATGCTTTTTTTATTTGCAATTGGGCATTGAGGTGTTAATCTTAAAAATTGAAAAAACCGCATAGTGTTGCGCAGTTAAAAATAAATCCAAGAAAACGCCTTGAGGGATGTCATGCGTTATTTAATATTGTCATTATGTTGTGCAGGGGTATTGGCTGGCTGTCAAAGTCAAAAGGCAGTTGAACAGAATCCAACAGCACTGACCGCAACGCTACCACCTGTTGATACTGAAAAAGAACCAGGTTTATTCGATCAATATCATGTTGGTGGCTTCACTGTAGGTGGTTGGGTTAATCAAAAGTTAGGTCAATATTACGCACCCGTCAAACCACAAAATCAACAAGCTGCCGTGGTCTATCTTTATCGTCCAGATACTCGATGGAATCGTCAGGAAATTGCTGCGGCAAACTTATTTATTAATGGACATCGTATTCCAAGTTTGTTGCACAATCATTATTATTGGCTAGAATTACCAGCAGGGACTTACAGATTAAGCGTGAGCCGTCCTTTGGTTGGGTTACATTTCCAAAAACCGAAATATATCGATTTTAGCGTTGATGCTGAGCAAACTTATTTTATTAAATATGATGAAGAAAATAAGATTAATCGAAGTGAGCCTACGGGTCCATTTATGCTTACATCTGATAAAGTCGCCCGTCAAGAAATTGCATTTACACGGTTAAAATCATCGAGCTATAACTTTGTGGCACAGGATGAATCTGGCAAGATTCGCTCTAAACCACAAGAGCTTAAACCTGAGAAATATGATGCAAAATCAGAAGTGCATCTAGTGAAACCCTTTAAGTTATGGAATCCTTTGACTTGGTAATCATGCAAAGCTGAATTTAAACTATTATTGTCCTGCTCTTTTGATAATCGAACAGAAACTTAAAGTAAAAAATAGCCGAATCACATTGATTCGGCTATTTTTTAATATGCGTATTATTTATGACGCAGCGGCATCAACCACTGGAATCTTTCCAATCTTCGCTTGCCAGATTTTTGGTGCAGTCGCGTGGATCGAGGTACCATTCACATCAACCGCAACCGAAACAGGCATGTCTTCAACCACAAATTTGTAGATCGCTTCCATACCTAAGTCAGCAAATGCAACCACTTCAGCTTCACGTACTGCTTTAGATACAAGATAAGCTGCACCACCTACAGCCATGAGGTAAGTGGCTTGATTATCTTTGATCGCTTCAATTGCAGCAGGACCACGATCCGCTTTACCGATCATACCAAATAAGCCAGTGGCTTCTAACACTTGACGAGTAAACTTGTCCATACGAGTTGCAGTTGTTGGACCAGCAGGACCAACAACTTCATCACCCACTGGATCGACAGGGCCAACGTAGTAAATAAATTTACCTTTTAAGTCGACAGGGAGTTCTTCACCGTTATTGAGCATGTCAACCATACGCTTATGAGCCGCATCACGACCCGTATAAATCGTACCGTTTAACAGTAAAGTATCGCCTGGCTTCCAAGCGTTCATCTCTTCTTGGGTAATGGTATCGAGATTCACACGTGTTGATTTTGAAGAATCCCAAGTGACCGCAGGGTAATCTTCAAGTTTTGGTGCTTGGATATGTGCAACACCTGAACCATCTAATTGGAAGTGTGCATGACGCGTTGCAGCACAGTTCGGGATCATACCGACTGGTTTACCTGCAGCATGGCATGGATAATCTTTGATTTTAATATCAAGAACCGTGGTTAAACCGCCAAGACCTTGGGCACCAATACCAAGTGCATTCACTTTCTCGAAGATCTCGATACGGAGTTCTTCCATTTTGTTTTGTGGGCCACGACGAAGCAATTCGTCCATGTTGATTTCTTCCATGAGTGCTTCTTTTGCAAGCATCATGGCTTTTTCAGCAGTACCACCGATACCGATACCGAGCATACCCGGTGGGCACCAACCAGCACCCATGGTCGGAACGGTTTTAAGTACCCAATCCACAATTGAATCAGATGGGTTCAACATTGCAAGTTTAGATTTATTTTCTGAACCGCCACCTTTTGCAGCAACAGTGATATCGACTTTATTACCCGGAACGAGTTTGTAATGGATCACGGCAGGTGTGTTGTCTTTGGTGTTTTTACGACCAAAAGCTGGATCAGCCAAAACAGAAGCGCGGAGTACGTTTGAGTTCTCTAAGTAACCTTGGCGAACACCTTCGTTGACTGCATCATCTAAGCTCATGCTTAAATCAAATTTAACGTCTAAGCCAACTTCAAGGAATACGTTGACAATCCCTGTATCTTGACAGATCGGACGATGACCTTCAGCACACATACGTGAGTTGATGAGGATCTGGGCAATTGCATCTTTTGCAGCTTGGTTTTCTTCACGATCATAAGCACGGCTCATCGCTTGGATGAAGTCTTGTGGGTGATAGTAAGAAATAAACTGCAGGGCATCCTTGATTGATGTAATCAAGTCATCTTGTTTGATGATCGTTGTCATATCAAAATTCTCTTGAGCGGGCGATTAGCTGGCGGGCTAAATTATATGACAAAAAGTTATCATTGTGGGAGTTTTAGCTGAGATTTGGATAAGGCTTACTGAACTTTCATTGATGAATGTGCAACAAGCCCTATGGTCTAAAGAGGCAAAGCAATTTGGAGAAAATGAGCAAAAGGAAACACGGCGATCCTAGTTTTTTCTTAGTTGAGATGGAGCGTGGCCAAAATGCTTTTTAAAGCGATTGCTAAAATGGCTGCTTGAACTAAACCCATATTGTGTAGAAATTTCGGTGAGATTGAGGTTTGTTGTATGCAGTGCCTGATGTGCCAATTCTAGCCGACGTTGCATCACATACTGGTGTGGTGGCATGTGCATGGACTGTTTAAACATATGCGCAAAATGGTATTCACTCAGTTGCGTTTGTTGAGCCAGATCAGAGAGAGTTAGGCTGAGATGTAGATGCTGATCGATCCATTCTAATAGTTGTTTTAGTGTATAAGGGGCGAGACCGCCTTTAATTTCAGGTGCTTGCCACTGGGTGTCACTATAGTTTTTGATGAGATGATTCAGCAGTAACGTCGTAGCTGTACTCATCTGCAAATGGTTTTCACGATTTTGCCAAGCGCCGTTTAATAAAAAGTGTCGATAGATCATCGCAATGTGTGGGTCAGCCACAAAGCTTTGCGGATTTAAAATAATTTGATTGGGTTCTCGATCCCAAACTTGTTCTGCTACGCGTTTTAAGTGCTGTTCAGTATAGTAGAGATGCACAAAAGTCAGTGGGTCGCGAAGATCCCATGTTGATTCAAAATCCTGTGGCATAAGACACATGTGGTCAGGTCCACCGCCATTGTGCCAACCTTGAGCAGTCTTCTGATAACTCTGATAGCCACCTTGAATATACATACTCAAGGTGTGATGGTTGCTGCAAACACTGACACGATCTTGATTGTTTTGCCACATCGCCAATTGCATACCCGAACCGAGTTCTACTGAGTCCAGCAATTGCGCTTTATAGTGTTGTAATTGATCTAGAATCTGATATTTCATCTTCTACTCAAAGGCTTAGATATGTGACTAGTGTAGCGATTTTTAACAGATATTGTCATCTATGTAAGGGAATAAATAGAAAACCGCAAGTTGATGATAGCGCGCGCAAGATGGTGCAAGATATTCTGTTTTGAAACCAAGCAAAATAGTGAAAATCGGTTTGGGTTTAGAAAATATGAATGCGCTGTTATATGCATCGGTTGTGGTGATCTGGGGCACAACATGGATTGCGATTAGTTTGCAACAACAAAGTGGCATCGCAGCCAATGTTGCCGTGTTTTGGCGTTTCTTTATTTCTGCGATGATCTTATTTGTTTTTGTCATCTTGAGTAAAAAACTGCAAAAACTAAACCGTACAGATCACTTATTTTGTTTGTTACAAGGCTTATGCGTTTTTGGTTTTAACTTCGTCTGTTTTTACTATGCGGTGCAATATATTAGCAGTGGTTTAGAAGCGGTTATTTTTTCTATGGCAATGATTTTTAATGTGATCAATGCCAAACTATTCTTTGCTCAACAAGTCTCTACGCGTTTTTATCCCGCAGCTTTATTAGGCTTGCTCGGTATCATTGCTCTATTTTGGCATGATGTGATCGGAGCTGCCCTAAATCGCAATACCCTGATTGGTATTGCGCTGTGTGTATTAGGGACCTATGGTTTCTCGCTGGGAAATATGATCAGTACCCGTCATCAAAAACAGGGTTTAGATATTTTTACCACCAATGCTTACGGTATGCTCTATGGTGCGATACTGATGGCATTGATTTCATGGGGGAAGCAGGATACGTTTTTCCCAAGTATGGAGTTGAGTGCAATCACAGCTTTACTTTATTTGGCGGTCTTTGGCTCTGTGATCGGATTTACGGCTTATTTTTATTTGGTCGGACGGATTGGGGCAGGAAAGGCAGCATATAGTACATTGCTATTTCCTTTGGTTGCACTAGTGATTTCGACTGTATGGGAGGATTATCACTGGCAAATGAATGCGGTAATTGGTGTGATTTTGATTTTATGTGGCAATGCGATTTTCTTTATTAAAAGCCCACAAGCAAGAGTACTATCTACCTCAAAGCAGGCTTGAGTAATATCGAAAAGGAGTGCAACAGTGCAAGCAGATTTAGCAAAAAATATTATTGATATTTATAAAAAACATGGACGTGCATGGGCGGAGCTTCGTGGCAACCATTTATATGAACAAGCATGGTTAGATCAATTTCTTGCTTTGATTCCAGCTCATTCTCATCTTTTGGATTTGGGTTGCGGTTCTGCAAAACCCATCGCTGCGTATTTGATTGAACACGGCCATCAGATTACGGGGGTAGATGCCTCAGATACGATGATTGAAATGGCACAACAAAACTTCCCTGAGCAGCAATGGATACAGCAAGATTTTCGTAATTTTAAATCAGATCAGAAGTTTCAAGGGATTTTGGCTTGGGATAGTTTTTTCCATCTTACGCATGATGATCAGAGAAAAATGTTTGCATCTTTTGCGCATCATGCAGAGCAGGGAACCGTCTTAATGTTTACCAGTGGGCCAGCGCATGGCGAAGCCATAGGCGAACTATTTGGCGAGCCGTTGTATCATGCGAGTCTAGCAGCTGATGAATATCGCGCTTTATTAGCACAATATGGATTTGAAGTGATCAAGATGGTGGCAGAAGATCCTGAATGTACTGGGCATAGCGTATGGTTGGCAAAGTTTATTTAGAAAAAAACAGCTATTTATTGAAATAAATAGCTGTTTGAATTAAGAATTTGCAGTTGTGACTTTTACATTGCTATTCTGCTTGAATGGCGGTTAACGCAATGGTAAACACAATATCATCAACCAATGCACCACGAGACAAGTCATTCACTGGTTTGTTTAAACCTTGTAGCATTGGGCCTACACTGACCACATTGGCCGCACGCTGTACTGCTTTATAGGTTGTATTACCGGTATTTAAATCAGGGAAAATAAATACATTGGCACGACCAGCGACTTGTGAATCAGGCGCTTTTTGTCGCCCTACACTTTCAACGGAAGCAGCATCATATTGCAGTGGTCCATCAATCAGTAGGTCTGGTCGACGCTGTTGCGCAATTTCAGTGGCTTGACGGACTTTATCAACATCTGCACCTGTGCCAGAGGTTCCTGTTGAATAGCTGATCATGGCAATTCTTGGGTCAATCCCAAAGGCTTTGGCTGAGTCAGCCGATTGAATTGCAATTTCAGCAAGTTGTTCTGCCGTTGGGTCTGGATTAATGGCGCAGTCACCGTAAACAAATACTTCATCAGGTAACAGCATAAAGAAGATGGATGATACGAGAGAGTAGTTTGGTGCGGCTTTAATCAGTTGAAATGCAGGGCGAACCGTATTTGCCGTGGTATGAATCGCACCTGAAACTAAGCCATCCACTTGATCTAATGCTAACATCATTGTGCCAAGTACAACCGTGTCTTGGAGTTGGGCAATGGCTTGCAGTGCATCCAATTTGCCTTTACGCAGTTCGACCATCGGTTCGATATACTGTTCGCGGATGCTATCTGGGTCGATGATCTGTAAATCTTCTGGAAGCTGAATCCCACGTGCTTTGGCAACTTCTGCCACGGATTCAGGTTTGGCCAATAATACACATTGTGCAATGCCACGCGCCTGACAAATGGCAGCCGCTTGGACGGTACGAGGTTCATCACCTTCAGGTAAAACAATCCGTTTTTTAGCCGCAATTGATTTTTGCACTAACTCATAACGGAATGCGGAAGGAGATAAGCGTGGATGTACATTATTTTGGGTATGCTGATCAAGCCATTGGCTATCAATATGACTGGAAACAAAACGAGTGACTTGTTCCGCACGTTCTGTGTCATCAATTGGAATTTCATTACCAAAACGACTGAGTTTTTTCAGCGTCTCTAAGGTCGTAAGTGGAGTATGTAAAACAGGTAGGCCTTGTTTGATTGCACTTTGACAGAATTCTAAGACATTTGCTGAGGGTAGAGATTGTTCGGTGAGGACTAAACCTGCCAATGGGGTACCGTTACTACTGGCGAGGCTTGCAGCAAGCAAAGTATCTGTACGTTGTGACGCACTAATAATGAGTTCGCCTGCAACAAATTTGTGTAATTCAGATTCAATATTGGACGCAATTAAACTGGTATGCAATATGCGACGATGCTTGGCTTCACCTTGATGGAGCCATGTACCGTTGACGATTTCAGCAATGTCTAAACTTCGTGGCACACTAAGAATATTGCTAAAAGGAACTAAGCCGATGATCGGCAAGGCCTCTGTGCCGATAAAACGATTGTAGTGTTGTAGCTCTAAGGAAAAGTCAGCTATTTTTTGATCTAAGCGCAAACTTGGGTCAAGCGTGACAGGGATTGCGGCTGTATCTTCAGGTAGTCCCTTTGTACGCATAAACAATACGCCCGTTGTTCGTGTGGATGCTGCACCACCGAATTGACGTAAATGAGCATCTATTCGTTCTGCTGTTTTGCGTGGATCCGCTAAATCTGCGGTACTGACCAAGACCACTTGGGCATCAAGTGCTTGTGCGAGTGCGGCATTGACCTCGATTACAAAATGGTCTTGTCCATTGGGAACAAGCCCTTCAACGATAATAACATCATGATCAGCCGCAATTTGGCGATGCAATGCAACGGCTTCTTCTAGCAATTCATCGGTTTCACCGAGTGCAATCAGTTGGGTCAGTCGATCGTAAGTTATCGGTTCTACAGCATGATGCTGAAATAAATGTCGATATAACGTGGTGGTGCGATCAACGGTTACATCTGCAATTTGAGAAAATGGTTTTAAGAAACCAGCATTGATCCCTTTACAGTCCAGTGCATAAACCATACCTAAACAAGCTGATGTTAGACCAACACCTTCACCTGTGGGAATGAGTAAAATCGTATTCATAATGACCTTATTTTTTATCTATTTGCTTAAACGGTTTGCTCAAGAACTTGGCGTGTTTCTTTGGCAATACGACCTTCTTCATCGGTGGGAATCACCCAAATTTGTGGACCTGTACCTTTGTCGATACGACCTTCACTACCTCGAGCTAAAGTATTGTTTTTCTCTTGACTGAATTGCAATCCAAAGTGTGATAAATACGCTAAAGTTTTTTCACGTACATCGGTAGAATTTTCACCAATCCCACCCGTAAAGATTAAACCATCTAAGCGAGGTAGGGCACAACTTAATGCGGATAATGATTTTGCGAGTCGATAGCAGAACACTTCGATGGCAAGTGTTGCGCCTTCATGCCCATTTTCCGAGGCTTCAACCAAAGTACGCATGTCATTGGAGAGCCCTGATAAACCGAGTAAACCACTTTCTTTGTTGAGCATGCTATCAATTTTCTGGATATCCCAGCCTAAATTGTTAGATAGAAATAAAGCTAAGCTAGGATCAACATCGCCACTACGTGTGCCCATCACCACACCTTCAAGTGGGGTCATACCCATCGAGGTATCAAGGCTTTGTCCATTCCAAACCGCACAGGTTGAGCTACCATTGCCTAAGTGAGCACTGAGCCAACCGCCTTGGTTTTTCTGACCTGCTAACTCACTCGCACGCTCTGCGACATAGGCATGACTGGTACCATGGAAGCCATAACGACGGACTTGATGCTGATCATATAAAAATTGTGGTAATGCATAACGATATGCGCGTTCAGGCATGGTTTGGTGGAATGCAGTATCAAAGACAGCGACTTGAGGGAGTTGTGGAAATAATGCCATGGTTGCCTCAATCCCGATCAAATTTGCAGGATTGTGTAAAGGCGCAAGGGGAATCGCATCACGAATACGATCAATTGTTTGCTGGGTTAACTGCTCAGCGTGGGTCATATTGCCCCCATGCACCACCCGATGCCCAATGGCTTGGGGGTTATAATTAGATAAACGTGCGAGTAGGGTTTCTAATGCTTTGGCATGATCTGCATGGGGAATGGAGAGTTCAAGTGTTTCACCACCCAGCGTGATGCCTTTAATTCGAGCATCGGCTGCGCCCAAATTTTCTGCAAGACCATAAATACGATCTTCACGACGTTCTGAAATAAGCGCGTATTTAATAGATGATGAACCACAGTTTATTACGAGTACCGATATTGCCACGTTTGACCACCTAACAGATTCTAATTTTATGATGAGCACTTTGATTTGGCTGCAATAATTTAATGCAGTGAGGCCAAGTACCCGATATTCACATAGATGTTGTATTGGTCAAGAAATGTTTTAGCCAAGACAACTGATTTATAGATTTAAGTTCAGTATAGTTTGCAAATAAAGCGATCATTGGATTGATCTGTTCGTTTTACTCGGTTTTTTGTATGGAAATATGTAAAAACACGATAAAGATCAACTTAATGCGCTTTATCGTGTCGTCCATTTTTAATGTCAGTATTTGGTTATTTATAAATCTGAACATCGCTAGAGAATGAGGAACATTGTTCCGCAATTTCGCAAGAGCGATGCGGTCAGATAAATAAATTATTGACGGATTTGGCCATCTCCAAAAACGATCCATTTCTGAGAAGTTAAGCCTTCTAAACCAACTGGACCACGGGCATGAATCTTATCGGTTGAAATGCCAATTTCTGCACCTAGACCATATTCAAAACCGTCAGCAAAGCGTGTTGAAGCATTGATCATAACTGAGCTTGAATCAACACGTGCCAAGAATTCACGCGCCAGACTAAAGTTTTCCGTGATAATCGCATCAGTATGATGAGAACCATACTTATTGATATGTTCAATTGCCTCATTCATTCCTGTTACGACTTTCACCGCAAGGATTGGACCTAAATATTCGGTATACCAATCTTCTTCAGTCGCAGTTTTAACAGATACACCTAAAATACGTTGTGTTTCAGGGCAGCCGCGTAGCTCAACTTGTTTTTCAGCATAAAGCTCAGCAACACGAGGTAAGAATTCTTCAGCAATGGCTTCATCTACCAATAAGCTTTCCATGGCATTACAAACACCGTAACGATGTGTTTTGGCATTTAGCGCAATTGGTAAGGCTTTTTGTAGGTCGGCTTGTGCTTCAACAAATATGTGGCAGTTGCCATCTAAATGCTTAATCACAGGAATACGTGCCTCTTGGCTAATACGCTCAATCAGGCTTTTGCCGCCACGCGGTACAATGACATCGACATATTCGGTCATGGTAATCAAATGACCGACTGCTGCACGATCTGGTGTATCAATCACTTGAACCGCATGTTCAGGCAAACCAGACATTTGTAGACCATGTTGAATCGCGATAGCAATGGCCTTGTTGGATTCCAGTGCTTCTGAACCACCACGTAAAATAATCGCATTCCCTGATTTTAATGCCAATGAGGCAGCTTCAAGTGTCACATTCGGTCTTGATTCATAAATCATTCCAATTACACCGAGTGGAACACGCATTTTACCGAGTTGAATCCCCGATGGGCGATAGGCAAGATCTGTAATTTCCCCGATTGGATCTATAAGATGAATCACATCTTTTAGACCTTGTAACATCCCTTTAAAACGCGCAGGCGTTAGTTCCAAACGATCAAGCAAGGCATTGTCTAATTGACGTTGGCGCCCATTCTCCATATCAATTTGATTGGCTGCTAAAATTTGTGCTTGATTATTTTCTAAAGCCGTATAAATTGCAGACAAGGCATGGTTTTTCAAATGAGTTGATGCGCTGGTTAAAACACGAGACGCTTGACGTGCCTGAGTGCCTACCTGTTGCATATAGTTTTGAATAGAGTCTTGCATAGCATTTTGATGATTGCATGTATTTATAAAGATAGTAACAGTCAAATGCCGAACAATGAATAGGCGGAACTGACAATTCAAAAAAATTAAGAATGTTAATTGACGCAATTTTTTTTATTTTAGTGCGATGGGGATATTGAATATAGAGTTGAAATTACATATTTTGCAAAAGATTATTGGATCAAACAAGATAAGTGGTTAAGGAAATGATTGCGTATAAAACGTGCATTTGTATAGAATGAAAAAGTATAGGATAAATGTAAGACAAATTTTATAAATTTGTTAACGTGCAGGTAGAAATCGCTGACAATGAGATGCTTGCAACAGAAAAATAAACAAGGATGGAGGAAGGACATGAATTCCATTATCCAAATGGACTCGGATATAAATCATAGCTACACAGGCTTTGGTTTTTTTGACATCTACAATAAAAACAGTTTTAAGCAGCCAGCGCGTACCACGTGGATCGATGGTTGGAAAATTGAATATATGGCAATTGCAGATCCTAAAACGATCCACAATACGCCGATTGTAATTGTCGGGGGCGCATTTCAAAACTTTAACTCTTATAAGTATTGTGTTGAACAACTCTTTGAGAGTGGTCCTGTCATATTGATTGACTTACCGTCGATGGGTTCAAATCAACAAATTCGCAATGTTGATACAGGTGAATCAGCTTCAATTCTAGAATTGCCAGATTTATCTAAAATGCTTGGGCAATGGCTCGATATCGTTGGAATTGATAAAGTTTCAATGATGGGCATGTCATTAGGGTCTGTTATTGCATCTTCATTTGCGGATCAACGTCCAGAGCTGATGGAGCGTATGGTGTTGATGGGTGTCATGCAAAAGACCCGTAAAAGCTGGCGCATGTTGCTTGAAGAATCATTGCATTTAATGCGTGAAGATCGTATGGAGGAATTTGGTCAGGCGGTTATTCTGTATTTAGTCAATCATGCCAAACTAGATAAAACACGTATGTCGCCGACAGCGAAACGATTGTTCTTTAGACAGATGGCTGAGTTCAGTAGCACTGAGCGTGAGCGTTATGAAATTAACTGTAATCGTTTATTGCGCTTAAGTAATGTACCTGTTCCGCAATGTAAAACCTTAGTGGCAGCAGGACAGTACGATAGTTTTACTTTGCCGCATGAAAATGCAGATTTTGCTTTGCAGTGCCAAGATATGCAGTTTGCCTTGATTGCCAATGCAGACCACGTACCGCAATTGCAACGCCGTAAAGAAACCATGAATTTGTTTACTTCATTTCTGAAAGGTGAATCCATCGATAATCTTGATGGTATTATTTCGATGACACGTGAACAGATGCAACAAATTGAACGTCGTGGCGAAGAGCGTATTGCTGTTTTACAACCCGACACAAAGTTGACCCACCGTCATCTCGAAACTGAAACTGTTGTGAACATCGTCGATATCACCTTCTTTGGCGTCTATCTAAAACTAGATCATCTTGAGCAGCTTGATTTTGTGAGTCAGCATCCGCGTGACTTAGCCTTACATTTGGCTGATGAAGAGGGTGCGTTTAAGATCGAATGTTTAATTTTTGATGCGACTGAACAAGGGCTTCGTATTTTGTTTAAACATGGTAGTTTTGACGTTGCTGAACGTTTAACGCGTTTTATTGAGCGTCAAAAACAAGCTTAATTTTACAGAATTAAATTAAAAAAAGAGAAGTGGCGATTTGCGACTTCTCTTTTTTAGTCTTTAGGTATTGCTTGCTTGAATCATCCAAACCAGATCACCCAAATGCTGGTTATTATTTTCTAACGTGACTTGTTTAAAGAATTGTTTGGGTTGAAGCACTTCAACTTGTTTAAAGCCCGCCTCTTGGAAAAAGTGTTCAGCTTCTGCTGGTGTTTTGAAATGAAAGCTAAACGCACTACGTGACATCCATTTGAGTAAGCGACTGCTATTCCAGATAATTGTTGCGAGTTTATTTTGAGTCGGTTCAGGATAAATATCGGTTAAGTAATGTAGTGCTTTAAAGCCATGACCATAGATCGCAATCGACTTAATCAGTTGTTGTAACAGTGGTTTATCAAAATAGTTAATCAATCCTTCGCTAATAATAACCAAGGGGCGCTTTGGATCAAATGCTTCAAAAGCAGTGGCAAAAGCATCTGTGAATAAATCCACAGAAAGTACCTCATCAACAGGAGTCTCAATCTGTTGTAGGGCAGCTTGTTTTGTTGCGGCCATATCGGGCAGGTCGAGTTCGCGATAGGTGATATCTGGGTAGTGCTGTCTAAACCACCAGCCACGTGGGGATAATCCACAAGCAATTTCAAGCACTTGTAAATCAGGATGTTGTTCAATTAATACTTTTAAATGTGTATCGAGCATGGTGTGGCGTTGTTTTAGGGTGGTGCGCATGCTGCCACCAACATATTTCTCCGCCCAGCTTTCAATCGGATGAACTAAGGCAGCCAAGGTTTTTCCTTTTGCTGTTGCAAGTGCAGGGTGTGAAATCCCCATTTGATACCAAATATACCCCGTATAGTGCGCTGTAAATGAAATGTGGCGATGTTTCGAAAGTTGTTGTGTCATCTGTCCTAGACTCTATTTTTCCTAATTAGGATATATAAAATTAATCTCTTTTTTGAATTGAGATTTTTCCACCAAATCCGATTTTAGGTTTGTTATTTACTATCGTGGGGCGGCATGGATGCCACCGTTGGGCTGGTCTTGCGCTGCTTTCAAAGCGTTGCTTTGAAATTGCTCAGGATGTACCCCCAGCCTATGAGCAGCGACTAAAGCTGCGAAAATTTTTGCTTACTTTTCATCCCTGAAAAGTAAGTCGAGCCGAAGGCAAAATCCTTCAATTAGATGAGCACTCGGCAAGATTCCATCATGCTAATAAAACAATGAAAAAATCTAAGTAAAGTTAGAACGAATTCTTAAACTCTTCAATGACTTTTCTGACGTTTTGCCAGTTTTCATCTAAAGTCAGTGTTGTACCCACTTGGATATTTGGGATTTTACCGCGCATACGTTCTAAGCGTTGTTGATTTGGTAAAGCAAGTTGTTGAATGCCATCTAATGCAGTACATGCAGCAGCACGATCATTACAGACCAAGCCCATGTCACAGCCTGCGGTTAATGCCGCTTGGATACGTGCATCTGCACCACCTGCCACACATGCAGCTTGCATACTTAAATCATCAGAGAACAAGACACCGTCAAATTTAAGTTGTTGGCGTAAAATATTTTGTAACCAGAATGGTGAAAAACCTGCTGGGTTTGGATCGACTTGATCATAGATCACATGCGCAGGCATCAGTGCATCAAGCTGTGGCATGAGCTGAATGAAACTTTGCATGTCTTTATCATGGATTTCCTGATATGAACGACTATCAATCGCTGCTGCGACATGTGAGTCGGCTTTGACTGAACCATGTCCAGGGAAGTGTTTGCCTGTGGTTGCCATACCCGCTTTTTTCATTCCGCGCATAAAGGCATCTGCAAGCGGTACGATGTCTTGCATATTTTTGGCAAAACCACGATCACCGATCACATCACTGACATCATTTAGGTCTAAAACTGGAGCAAAACTAAAATCAATACCAACAGCAAGAACTTCAATTGCCATTAACCAACCACATTGTTCTGCGAGTTCAATCGCTTGTTGTGGGGCATTGAGATAATGCTCACCCAGTCGACCCATTGCTGGCAGTAGGGTAAAACCTTGTCTTAAACGTTGTACGCGTCCACCCTCTTGATCGACTGCAACCAGAATGTCAGGGCGGATTTGGCGCATATGATCCGTTAAGGCGCGAACTTGTTGCGGTGATTCAATATTTCGTGCAAATAAAATCATGCCACCAACTTGTGGCGCTTGTAATAATTCAATATCTTCTTGGGTGAGTTCTGTGCCAGCTATATCCAGCATCAATGCGCCGATCATAAGGATTCCGTTTGAATTTTGATAAAAAATTTGATGTAAAAAACGATAGCTAAATTGTGCAATGATTTGCTACATTTTGTCAGTACAGAATATGATAAAACTACATGATATTGATGATAAATACTTATTGAGACGTTATTTTTAACAACCAATGAGTTTTACAGGCTGATAAAATGCTGAATGAAATATGTTCATCTTGATGCGATCAGCGTGTAATAATTGCCATATCCAAGGAAGCACCAAAATTTTATGAAACTTCAAATGATAGCGTGTGCAGTTGCAATTGCGACTGGTGGTTTATTTTTCTCTCATACCATGAATGAGGCAATTGCGGCGACAGAAGCGCCTGCCGTTTCAACGGTGATCAAGCCATCACAAGAACAAGCATTGGTCGCACGTCAGTTAGCAACATTGGTTGATCGTCAACATTATCTCAATATGCGTTTGGATGCGACGACGTCAAAACGTATTTTAGATATGTATCTTGATAGCCTTGATCCTGATCATTCATTATTCTTAAGCAATGAAGTTGAAGATTATAAGAATAAATATGCTTCAAATTTTGGTGGCTCGCTGAAAGCAGGAAACCTAACAGGTCCTTTTGCGATTCATGCGCAATATCGTGAACGATTAAGAGAATTCTATGAGTTTATGTTGGCTGAATTAAAGAAGCCGCAAAACTTGCAGCAGAAAGATGTTTATTTGGATATCGATCGTGAGAAAGTTCCTTATTTCAATAGCAAAGCTGAACAACAAACTCATTGGCAAAAGATGTTGGTTTCACAACTGATTAATTTGACGATCAGTAAAGAAGAAGAGCAAGCCAAACAAAAAGCGTTAAAAGAGAATCCATCTCTTGCGAATGGTCAAGATTTGACTGGACCAGAAGATTTGACGCCTGTTCAAACACTGACGAAACGCTATACGCGTCAGTTGGAACGGATGGGACGGGTGAAAAGCGATGATGTGTTAGAAAAGACACTGAATGCGATGTTAGCGACCTATGATCCACACAGTAATTATTATCCACCGATTGATGCAATGGAGTTGAATCGCCAAACGACATTGCGTTTAGAAGGAATTGGGGTTTCGATTCGTCCTGAGCGTGGCAACGAAGATTACACTCGAATTGAAACCATTGTTGAGGGTGGCCCAGCAAGTAAATCAGGTCAAGTGAAATCAGGAGATCGCATTATTGGGGTTGCTCAAGATGGCGAGAAAATGGTGGATGTGATTGGTTGGCCAAGTTCGGAAATTGTGGGATTGATCCGTGGTAAACGTGGAACCAAAGTTGTTGTGCGCTTGTTAGGTACAGGCGCAGCAATGAGTCAGGCGCGTAACGTCACTTTGGTTCGCGATATCATTCAAGAAGAAGATGCGGGTGTTCGATCACGTACAGTTGATATTACACGGGATGGCAAAAAGCATGTCTTTGGTGTGATTGAAATCCCATCATTCTATTTTGATTACCGCTCACGTCGTGCAGGTACAGAATACCGTTCGGTTTCTGTCGATACTGCCAAAGCATTTGAAGCGCTGAAGGCGAAGAATGTTGACGGGATTTTGATTGATTTACGCAATGATCCGGGTGGTTCATTAGAAGAAGTTGCGCGTATGTTAGGGCAAGTGATCAAATCAGGTCCTGTTGTACAGATCCGTGATGGCAATGGCAATGTCAACGTCTTTGAAGATACGGATGGCGGTGCACAAACGTATGCAGGTCCATTAGCGGTTCTTGTAAACTTGGCTTCTGCATCGGCAAGTGAGATTTATTCTGCTGCGATTCAAGATTATGAGCGTGGTATTGTGATTGGCAGCACCACCACTGGAAAAGGTACGGCACAGGTTCAGCTGGATTCATTGGCTTATGGGCAAGCGACGCTGACACAGCGTAAATTCTATCGTGTGACTGGTGGAAGTACCCAAAATAAAGGGGTAATCCCAGATATTAAATTGGTTGATATTTACAATGAAGAATTTGGTGAGCGTAAAGCGAAAAATGCTTTGAAATGGGATACGATTCCAACCGCGCCGTTCAAGCGAGAAGGTTCAGTACAACCTTATGTGGCTAAACTGGCACAGTTTTCTGCTGAGCGTGTTGCAGCAGATTCTCAGTTTAAATACTTAGAAGAACGTAAGGCAATTGCTCAGAAAACCTCTGCTCAGAAGCGGGTTGTGCTGGATATAAACCAACGTCGTGCAGAGTTGATTGATTTAGAGCAACAAACCTTAAATGCAGAAAACCAGCGTCGTTTAGCAACAGGTCAAACGCCTTACGCAAATTGGGAAAGCTATCAAGCCTCAATTGATGCACTGGTTGAGTCGCGCGCTAAGATGAAAGCGCACCAACGCCCAGCGTTGCCAGAAGAAGAGACCTTTGTCACTGAGGCTGCCAATGTACTTTTAGATTATGCCAAATTACAAGGACGTTAATTTCGTCATTGTCCTTGATAAAAAAAGCCCTATTAAACAATAGGGCTTTTTTTATTTCAGCAGTTTTTTAATCTGCACGAATCCAAATTTGATTGCGACCTAGCGCAGAAACACCTAAATAACCACGCAAGTGTAAGCGCTTACCATTGGCATTGAGTTTAGCTCGCATACTATAAATTTTTCCGGTATTTGGATCAAGAATACGACCATTGGTATAGTTTAAGCCTTCGCTATACTTTAATCCTGTAACCACATCTAAACCTACAATTGGTTTATCGGTATAAGGAGCGGGGCAATCTATACATTTTTCCTTTGGTGTATAGCCTATACGAGGAGTCAGTTTTACTATTTTCCCTGTATAGGTTCCATTCGTTTCTTGGCGAATTTCAACTAAAGCTTTCGGCGCACCTGTTTTGTCATCAATACTTTGCCACATACCTGTAATATCGATTGCAAAAGTAAAACTGCTGATTGCCGATAAAAATAAAGTACTTATTAATTTTTTCCCCATCATCAAAAATCCATTTAATGTTCAAGTGTTCTATTATGGGTGATTTGTAATAACCAGTTCAATATTAATCTGGGATTTGTGACAAAAATTATGATAAAGATAAAATAAAGGTGGGTAACCAAATGGCTGTAAAGACACCATTAACTGCCATGCCAAATGCTGCATACCGCCCAGCCACTGGACCGCGCTGCCATGCTTGAGCAGTACCGATAGCATGAGCGGCCAAACCTAAAGCCAAACCAGAGGCACGTTCATCATGGATGTGCTTTAAGATCCAAGGTGAAAAGGCTGCGCCAATGACACCAGATAAAATTACGATCAGCGTCACCATCATCAACGGCGCATGTAATAGGGTGGCAATATTTAGAGCGATAGGTGTGGTTACAGCACGCGTTGCGAAAGCCATAATGGTTGGCTCAGACATATGTAATAAGTATGCTAGCCCCATAGGTAAGGCAACCGCACTAATACTCGCAAAGCATAAAATTCCAAGCATAGATTTAATCGGTAGATCATCATAACGCATGGCAGCCAAAGGAATTGCTAAGGCGACAGTGACATAACCCAGTAGATGATTAAACGTACTATCGACGCTATGCATATATTGCTCATAGGGAATGCCTAGAATGAACAATAATCCAATCACAATAAACATGGCAAAGACAATTAAAGGAACTTGAGGGATTTTTTTATTCAGCGGTTTTGCGATGAGATAGCTGATGAGTGTGATGATGAATCCGTAAATAATCATGAACATGCGCAAGACCTCTATAACCAGCGTTTTGCCATTTTGGCGTAAATCCATAATGGCAATAATGTACTTAAGGTTAAGACAAATAAAAATACAGGAATTTCTTTACCTAAGTGAACCAACATAATCAATGAACCTGCACAAATAGGCAGGAATGCGAATGCACTTTCTTTCATGATTTTGTTGTTGGTATCAATCAGGCGATTAGAAATTTTTCTAAACCTTCTCCAAATCAATAAGGTTGTCAGCAAGCCAATGAGTCCGACTAAATTTCCTAATTCAGGGTGATGAAAGACCTTGGTGATTGCGACAGCACCTTCACGAAATACAATAATCAATAAAATCGTGTAAAACCAAGCTGTCCAGTCAATCTCTTTCATGTGATCTCTTACTCTTGTTTATCTGAATGATGGCTGATTTTCAATTATTGTCGTGGATGTTCTATCTCAAACTCTTCCAAAGTGCGTTGGAATAATGAGGCTTTTTTCCCTAAAATTTCGTCTAATGGTAAATGTGCTTGTTTAATGAGTTGCTCTAATTTCTGTGGAGCAATACGGATCGACAGATGCAAATCACCATGATCATCATGATACTCAGATTGAATAACGTTGAGGCTATATAATTGGGTACGTAGTTTGCCATAAGCAGGTTTGAGAACTAAATCGAATTGTTGTAATTGTCCCATTAAACATTGTTGTACGGCTTGGCTGAGTAATTCCAATCCTTGACCAGAATGGGCTGATAAATAAACACGATCTGGAAGATCAGGTGCTTTATATAGGATTTTTGCGGCATCCCCGCTCAGGTCAATTTTATTATAAACATGCAAAATTGGCGCGTCTGCTCCAATCTCTTTCAGAACAGATTCTACAGCTTCGATCTGCTCAGACATATTGGTGCTGCTACTATCAATCACATGCAACAGCAAGGTTGCTTCTAATGTTTCTTCCAATGTTGCTTTGAATGATTCGACTAAATCATGTTGTAGATTTCTGACGAATCCTACGGTATCGGCAATAACGACTGCACCAATACCATCCCAGTCGAGACGACGTAAAGTCGGATCGAGTGTTGCGAAAAGCTGATCTGCGGCATACACATCACTTTTTGCTAAAATATTAAATAAAGTCGATTTGCCTGCATTGGTATAGCCCACGAGAGAAATGGTTGGGATGGCAGCCTTTTGACGCGCGGCACGACCTTGTAAACGAGTTTGTTGTACTTTAACCAGTTTATCTTTGAGCTGGGTAATACGAACTCGAATCAGTCGACGGTCTGTTTCCAATTGTGATTCACCGGGACCACGTAGACCAATCCCCCCTTTTTGTTGTTCTAGATTTCCAGTAAAACCACGAATGAGACGTGTCGACAAATGTTTCAGTTGAGCCAATTCAACTTGTAATTTACCTTCATGGGTACGTGCACGTAATGCGAAGATATCTAAAATCAAGCCTGTACGATCAATGACACGACATTTTAGAATTCGTTCTAAATTGCGTTCTTGAGCAGGGGATAAGGCATGGTCAAAAATGACTAATTCTGCTTCGAGACTTTGGACTGATGCTGCAATTTCCTCGACTTTGCCTGAACCAATAAAGAATTTCGGATCAGGTCTATTTCGTTGTACAGTGATATGTTCTAGGATATCAGCGCCTGCGGATTGAGCGAGTAATCGGAATTCTTCGCCATCAAGATCATCAAGCAATTGGACAGATACACTCACCAAAATTGCACGTTCACCGCCTTGATGTTGTTCTAAATATTCCACGCTGTTGTCATACCTTTGACATTAAAGTCCTATTCTAAGATAAACTGAAAGCAAAGGGCAAAAACTGAGTGGATTTATATAATATTCCTACGCAAAAGCTCTATAAACCCAACCAAGGTGCCTAGGTATAAGATAGACCAGCCTAAAAACATTTTTAAAGCATAGCCATAAGGGATTGTGGTGTGTTGGTCCGTTGTTTTGCTGGGTTGATTCATTTGATTACCTGCTTATCTGCAAATCCTATTAACTTACAATAACTGATCTAAGCAGTCGTTTGAAATTGAAAAAAATTATGCTTATATTCGGTTTTTATTATCGAGCTAACTTTTATAACAGGATAGCGGCATGATATAACTGGGCTATATACATGTTCAGTATTGACTGACCCTATGGTTTTAATGATTTTATGACTCAAGACGCAATAGTAGAAAAAGGCAACTCACCATTAAGTTTATTCTCCAAATTTAATTTATATAGTAGAAAGCTGGCTTCAGGTCTAGAAACCATTGGTGAAGGTTTCTATCTTATTTATCGTCATGGTTTATATAAAGATCCCAATAACCCTGTAAACACACGTTATGTACAGTATTTCTGTCGTCGTTTGTGTGAGGTGTTTAATATTGATGTACAAGTGCATGGCACAATCCCACGAGAACCAGCGTTATGGGTGAGCAATCATATCTCATGGTTAGATGTTGCTGTCCTTGGTTCAGGTGCTCGAATTTTCTTCTTGGCCAAAGCTGAAGTTGAAAAATGGCCTATTCTTGGCAATATCGCCAAGGGCGGTGGGACGTTATTTATCAAACGTGGCTCTGGCGATTCACTTCGAATTCGAGAGCAGATCACCGAGTTTTTAAAAAAAGACATTCCTGTGCTGTTTTTTCCTGAGGCAACCACAACAGATGGTCGAAATGTCAAAAAAGTGCATGGGCGTTTATTGGGAGCAGCCATTGAAGCACAACGACCTGTACAAATCTGTGTGATTTGCTATGTGAATCAGCAAGGCGAGCTCGATATGGTCGCTCCATTTATTGGTGCAATGACTTTTGTGGAACATGTGCAACGTGTTCTGGAAATGCCGAGAGTAACTGCCCATTTACTGACACTTCCCGCGATTTCGGTAGAAGGACATACCGTTGATACATTAACAAAAGAAGTGGATGCAAAAATGCGTGAGGGATTAAAGCAATTGCAACGTAAAGTTTTGGCGGTACTACCGAAAGATGAAGAAACTACATAAAACCTTCGATTGGTAGCCATGAAATTATTTTAACGCCTGCTTTTTGCCACCATTTCATTCGAGGTTCTTTGGTGTAGATGATCGGACCTTGAGGTGTTTGACGATGCCAAGTAATTTTTTTATTGGCATCCAAAACCAATTTATACGCATATTTGCTCAGGTTTTGGTCCATGGTGCTATGCACTTCTTGTGCTAGGGCGGGGCTATTGAGCAATACCCCAATTTCTGTATTTAAATAAGCAGAGCGGGGATCAAAGTTAAAAGAACCAATAAAAACTTGTTTTTCATCAAGCGCCATAAGTTTGGCATGTAAACTAGAACGACTTAAGCCTTTGATACTGACTTTGGCTTTTTTGGCAAGTTCTTCAGTACGCTTATCGAGGTCACTTTTGTCTATAGCGGGCAAGAATTCATAAAGCTGAACACCCTTTTCAAGTAATTCTTGGCGATATTTTCCATAAAAAGCATGTACAACAGCAACATCATTGGCTTTAAAGGAATTAGTTAATACTCTCACTTCTATGCCGTCTTGAGCCAAGTCCGTTAAAATTTTTGCGCCTTTCTTCTCTGGTACAAAATAAGCAGAAATTAAATCAATATTTTTTTCTGGTTGCTCCAAATGATTGAGTAGCTGGAAGTTAAGATGTTCTTCTTTTTTTGCTTTCGACTTGATTTTGTCAGGTGAATCTTTAACAACTTCCGCTTTGACCCAATTAAGAGAAATCTCCTGCCTCATCAGTGCATGAATGGTTTGAGAATGATTGGTGATATCTAAATAGTTTTGTACTGTGACCAGTTTGTAGTGTTCATCAAGTTGATGTTTTAAGCTTTCATAGCTAAGTCGGTGTGACCGCTGTTTCACGATTTCCCGTACATCATAGGCATATTCGTGTTTCCAGTAATCGTCAAAAGATTCTGAAATATCTTTTACCGCCGTGCCAAATAACATGACATCTACATCAGAAAACTGATAATTTTCACTGACATTGTAATATTGGTTGGTCATATTGCGCCCGCCAATCAATGCAATCTGATGATCCGCAATAAAACTTTTATTATGCATCCGTCGATTGATACGCTTTAAATCCAAAATCATATCAACGGCACGGTATTTGCGAAAACGGTAGGGATTAAATAATTTGATTTCAATATTTGGATGTTGTGCTAAAGCGAGGAAAATACCTTCAGTTTGTTTTGCATTATTATCATCAATTAATAGCCTTATTTTGACACCACGATCTGCGGCACGAATTAATGCATGTAAGGCGAGCGCACCAACTTTATCATTGTCCCAAATATAATATTGTAAATCTAAACTTTTCTCAGCTTTGTCTATGAGGCTAAGGCGTGCAGATAGGGCTTCTAATGGTTCGAATAAAACATGGTAGCCTGTGAGTTCAGGGTGTTGTTCTTGTATCGGTTGAATGATTTGAGCGAGTGATGTCTGGGAATGATCAACTTGAAATGTTGTTTGGGGTGTAGGTAGTGTTTTATGTTTGGGTAACGTACTACAGCCTGTCGCAGTAAGTACAATGGTGCAATAGATCGCAAGCATGTTTTTATTGTAAGCTGTTGTGCTTATCTTTGTATGTTTGCGATTAAAATGAGAAGATTGCGCCATAATCGTTACTGATTAAAAGTTGGGCTTGAGTATACCATTTCATCGAAAAAGATAAATATAAGATGAGATGGATGTCCCTAAAGTAAAGTTAAAGAGGACGTTAATGTCGAATTCAGATCCTATTATTATTGGTTTTTATCTTATTTTTGCAATTCTAGCGCTTTGGGCATTTATTCAAGCGTGGATCCATCAAGCACGCACGGAAACGATTCACCCTTTCAAAGCTTTTGTGCATTTACTCGCTTTTTATCTGTCTTATTTACTGGTGCCACTTTGGTTTTTTAGCCTATATGCAGGTTGGTCTGGATATTACAACTTACATCAAGCGGCTTTTGTTTTTCTACTCAGTAGCGTGTTGGTGTATGCGCGTTTTATTGAGCCACATCAAATTCATATCAAATACCATCAGTTTCGTTTAAATCCAAAGCGTGAGTTCACACAACCCATCAAAGTTGCGTTGGTTGCGGATATGCATGTGGGATTATTTTCAGGTCACGAGCGTCAATTAAAAAGTATTGTCAAAAAGTTGAATCAAGCACAGCCTGATTTAGTGGTGGTGGCTGGTGATTGGACGTATGAACCAGAAAATCGACTGGTTCAGGAGCTTGCGGTTTTGAAGAAGCTGCAAATGCCTGTTTATTCTGTTCCTGGAAATCATGATGAACAATATCCAGGCCCTCCAATTCAAAGCCTGTTAAGTGAAGCATTGGCACAAAATAATGTCATTGATATTGAAAGTAAGATCGTTGATTTTGCAGAGTTTCGTCTGATTGGTGTTGGTGACTTATGGGCAGGTAAGGCCAATATGCGCTTTATGCCAGATTTGCCACAGGATAAACCATGGCTAATTTTATCGCATAATCCAGATACTGTAGATATGGTGCCTGAGTTACCCATACGACCATTGATGCTTTCTGGTCATACCCATGGCGGACAGATCGAGTTGCCATGGATCACCAGTTATATTATGAAAAAAGTGTCTATTCTTGGACATAAAAAAGGTTTTTATTCGCATGAACATGCGGATGTTTTTGTGACTGTCGGTACGGGGATGGTAGGCGTTCCATTTCGTTTCAGAGTTCCACCGACCATAGATATTATCGAATTGATTTAAATAAAAAAGCCAACTGCAATTGAGTTGGCTTTTTTACAATGGCTAAGTCTTATGGAATGATAATAACCGCGACTCGACGATTGTTAGCACGATTTTGTTCAGATGTATTTGGTGCATATGGCTGGCTTGAACCACGACCCAACACGGTCAAATTGTTTTGTTTGAAGCCTTGGCTAATAAAGATAGAAGAAACACTTTGGGCACGTTCTTCAGATAAATTTTGATTATATTCTGGATTACCAATATCATCGGTATGACCTACAATTTTTAACTTCTGTAGATTGTATTTACTTAATTGATTGGCAAGACGAATAATCTCTTTTTGATGATCAGTTTTGATGTCTGCTTTATTAAAATCAAATAATAAACGCTCAGGCAAACCCAAACTCCAGCCTTCTTCCGTTAAAACGAAACCTTCTTGTTTTAACATTTTGACCTGACGATACTTTAAAGGGCCAAAACTCAAACAGCCAGCCAGTGTTAGGCAAAGTAATGCAATAAATGAAATTTTAAGGGAGTGAGTGCGCATAACATATCCTAAATTTCTGGTTTATAAAGAAACCAATGAGGGTTTAAGTTTTTAGCTTTATACATGGCTTGATCTGCTTGCATCACCAGATCTTCAGGATTCTCAGCAAACTGGGAAAACGCGATTCCTAAACTAAAGCCAAAATGAATCGTTTGACCATTAAAAATTAATGGTTCTTTGCAACTAGCAAGTAAGTTTTCGGCAATTGCTTGTAAATGGTCAGCGTGATGGATAGCATGCAAAATAATTGCAAACTCATCACCACCTAAGCGAGCAATAAAGTCTTCTTGGCGAACAGAGTGTTGCAAGCGTGAAGCCATTTCGGCTAAAACGGCATCTCCTGCCAAATGACCATATTGATCATTAATGATTTTAAACTTGTTATTGTCTAAAAATAATAATGCCGAGTTGTGACGATATTGTGGGTTTTCAAAAATATTAAACAATTCTTGATAGAAATAATTACGATTGGGTAGACCCGTCAATTGATCGTGATGTGCTTGGAATGAAAGCTGGCGATTCTCCTTCTGTAAATGCGTATGCCAAATTTGAATTTCTTCTAAGAGTTCGTTAAATACTGTATTTAAATTCTGAAACTCTCTAATCGGGTTATTCGGGAAACGTAAATTATAAGCTTTTTGGTCACTCACTAACTGAGCAATATGGGTGAGTGGTTTAATCGCTTGCATAATTTGACGATAGGTCAGATTGATCGACCACCACAATGCAATCACAATGAAAAGCATTGAAATTGCTAAACCAATAATAATGGTCTTTAGAAAATGTAAAATATTCTCAGAACTACCATAGAGTACTAACTCACCCACTTGCTTTTTATGATGAACAATATTGAGTTGAACTGGATCATGTAAAAACCATGTATCCAATAAACCTTGTAGGAAGGGCGTATGTTCTATTGTTTTATGACTTTCGGCGAGTAATTGGTTTTGAGGGTCGTAGACATGAATACTGCGAATCGCATGCCCCGTTGTATAGTCAGCCAAGATCTGGTCAATCGTCCCTTTATCTCTAAAAACAACCGCGGGTTGAATCCGCTCAAGTACGGTTTGGCTTAAGAGTTGTAGATTCTGTTTTGCATAAGTTTCCATGGTAAACATAGAAATCGTGGCAAAAGTAAATGAGCAAATAACGAAAGTAATTGCAAAAATTGTAAATTGCGATTTACGGAATAACGCATGTAAAGAGGTTGACTGATATAAACTTGAAATCACTCCGCTTACTCCGCGTTCTTTGCCAAGAGCAGAACTCGAGGATCAATATGAACTTTGGAATCACTCAAAGCATCCAAATTAACCTTAAATGTTGAAAAGTTTTTTTTATTATATAAACAAAAAATACTTCCAACTTCACATGCTGGGTTATTGGCGCTTAATGAAAGCAATGAGCGAGAAGGGTATGACTGAATTAAACTATGTTGTTGTTGTGGTGAGGTCGTAGAAAAGTACACGACATGACAGTCTGTTTTTGTAAAGTCTTTAATATTGACAGGCAACACTTGGTAATCATAGGCGAGTTGTCGAATATTTACTTGAAACTGAGCTGCAGCTTCAGAGTTGTCAAGTACGCAGATTGTTGGGCGAGTTGTATTCGACCATTTACTATAACTTAAGATGGATAAAGCCAACTCATAGAAACTATGGTTTGAAGTGGCGTAGCAAAACTGGCTCGTAGAACATAAGACTACGAACAATAGATATTGCATTTTTTTTAAAACAAACCGTATCTTCAATCAAAAAAGCCAAAAGTGTGAACCAATGAACATATTCTACTGGACTTAATTGTTTAAAAATAGTTCTTAATGACGAAGAAAAGACATTAAAGGTAACTCATGAGTTCAAAAAACACTCACTTAAGCAAAAAAATCAAAAAATGGGGTTGCGCCGTTACTGGAATGCTGTAGAATGCACATCCATCGGCGGTGATGCGGATAAAAACTTGTTGATAAACAAGGATTTGGATCGAAAGGTTAGATTCTTGGAATTGAGAATAAGTTTTAAAAATATCTAAATTGCCTGTTGACTTTTAAGAGATTGAGAGTAATATA
>NZ_JAKZGL010000018.1 GCF_022549355.1 Acinetobacter sp. NIPH 2699 | reverse complement strand
ACTCAATCGGACTTTCTAAACGTTCTAAGTAAGCTTTTAATTGCGTTTTAATATTTTGATCTAACATCTATGTCTCCAAATTCTCAACAATTCAAATCGGCTAAATTCATTCAATGAGGCTATAGTACGCAAAAGCACTAAATAGGTAAAACAGTATGTTTTTATTAGTTCGATCGGATAAACCGAATGTGAGTTAACTACACATCCAATTTTTGCGTGATTCGCTGACGCCTATTTTTTAAATGTTTTGCTAGCATATAGAAAATGCTACTTAGGCCGATGACAAGTACAATCAATGCCCATAAGATGACATTGACGATTTGTGAAATCCATTGTGCTTGTTGAGCACGCTCATCTAATACCTGCGTCGTTGCCGTCACGCTTCTACCGTAAAGTTGCTGTTGCATCACCCATAACTGTTCAGGCTGAAAGTCATATTTATTAAATTGAGTTGGATTATTTTTTTCAGCGTCAATCAACTGATTTACATAGACATTTGCTGTCTTGCGGTCTACCGATGGATGTAGCAATGCCACTTGAGCCAATACATACGCCTTTTCCGTTGGAGAAATATTACTTTGCTGTAAGTCTTGAGCGATTTGACTCTCAATAATATTGGTTCGATAGCTCATCCATTGTTGATATGCTTGTTCGGTATCATTACTCCAATCATATTGTAGGTAACTTAGACCTGACCAAATGAGGATAAAAGCAATCAACCACGCTACAAAACGTTGCGTCCATGATTGAAAACGGCGTTGAAAAAAACGCAGTTTCTTTGCCCAATACACAAACAGAAATGCACCAATCAGCGCACCAAAGACTTTGATCAATAACCACCCTACCCACGACAACAAATTAAAGAAATAATCAATAGGCTCTTTAAAAGGGATTAAATCTTGGACGTGATAAGGTAAATCTAGAAACTGGATATGTGTAGAAAGATCAAAGACACGATAGACCATCTCTTTTTGAAAAAACAATGAGACAGCGATAACCAAGACCAAGGTCATACTTAGAAAAAACCATATCATCAGATGACTTTGGCGCTTTGCTAAGATCTCTAAACGTTGCTCTATCGGTTGAACACTAAAGTCATCTATGGGTGACAATGATCTTTCCTCTTATGACATCAAGACTTTGGTGGATTCCGGCCACTATTTTCGAGTACCAAATGATTCAGATTATCCTGCAATGCACGTAACCGAGTTGTGGCTTCAGCACGTTTTTGCATGCCTTCTTTTTGAATCTGAATCACATCGTTCACTGTATTAATGAGGGTGTTTTGCACATGTTCAAGGGTTTCAACATCGATCACTGAACGTTGATTGGCTTTAGCCGTGTCCACTGAGTTTTGGTGCAACAATTCAGCATTACGGCGCAATAACTCATTGGTGGTGTCATCAATTGCTTTAGCAAGTTGCACACTATTTTTTTGTTCTTGTAGCGAAATAGCCAAACTAATCTGATTTTTCCACGCAGGTAAAGTAATATTTTTGATCGCATAAAACTTGTCAACCAACATTAAATTATTGGATTGAATAATACGAATCATTGGCAACGTTTGCATGGCTGAATGTTGCAAAACCTGTAAATCGCTGACTCTCTTTTCAAGATTATTGGCCAAATGATTTAAATCATAAACTTTTTGCGTTGTTTGTTGATCTTGCTCTTGTACGGTTAAAGTTGAGATTTGCTGTTGGATATCATGTTGTTTCAACTGACCAGCCGCGATATAAACACCGAGTTGTTTATATTCTTCTTGTACAGCATCAAACATTTTATCCAGCGTACCTACACGTGCTTTCAGGCCAGATTGAGAACTTTCAATCTCTTTGACCAACGCATCGATCTGCTCTTTTGTGGTATTGAAATGCTGATCAAAGCTTTGTTTAGCATTCTTAAATTTACTCAATATCCCACCAAAAAAACCTGAACTTTTTGATTTATTTAAGATACTTGAAGTATTCAGTTGTTGGGCAACCTGCACCACTTCATTTAACTTTTGCCCAGTTGCATCCAAATCTTTATTTTGTACAAGACTCAACAACTCATCAGTATACGTTGAGGTTTTGCTGGCAATATTCTTTCCATACTCAGCCACAACGGTAGTACTGATGTCATTCAGTTCTTTATGCGCACTCATCACTTCGGCGAAGTCTTGTGGTTGCAAACCTAACTCTTTTAAATTGAGTTGCTCAAATCGCTGCTCTTGATTCACAACCAGCTCATTTGATGACGGTATTAACTCTGAATTTGACATGATATTCCCCTCTTATTTCTGTAATGATTTCTTCAGATTTTGGATTAAATTTTCTCTGCTCTTGTCGAGCTGTTCAAGTACAACCGCAGAATTTGACTCACGACTTTGCTTTAAATGATATTGCCATGCAGGAATTAACACTTGCTGTGCTTCTTTGAAACGATCTAATAGACTAAAAGATAAATGCTGAGACAATTGCATTTGTTTCATTGCAATATCATTGCTGGTCTGTAAGGTTTGTAAGGTATTAATTTTTTTTGAAAGTCGCTCTACAAAATGATCAAGTGTCTGCTGCTTACTAAATTCTGGATATTCGCTTAAAAACTGTTGCGCCGCCACAATATATGCGGCCATTTGCTCTCTTAAACCCAGCGCTTGTTGTAAACGAGATTGTGATTTTTGAATTTCAATCTGTAGTCTTTGGCTTAAATGATTGGCTTGCTGAATAAGTTGATCTAGATCTTTGACATATTTGACTTGACCAGCATCATATTCAATATCAATACCCAACCACTTTTGTAATGCATTGAATTTTCGGCCACCTAAATATTTTTTTGATCGCGACAATTGCTGAATGATTTGATTAATCACTTCGCTGAGTTGTTGATTGAGTTTGGGATCAACCCCATTCAACAAAACACTTTGCGCTTGAACCAAATGATCGGCATAGTGATTCAAACGATGCGGATCGTTAAATAAAGGCAATAAATCATTACGTTTAATCGCTAAAATATGTTCTTGATTTGATTCAATTTGCGATAAAGGAGTAAGGTCAAGCGGTATAGTCATATCTGTAGAAAATAGTCAGAACAAATAAGTTTGAACATCCGTAGTTGTAGCATGTTCTGACCTTTTCGCATACTGAAATGTTGTTATGTTTTTAAAACAAACTTGCGTAAGAATTATTAAAAAAACCTTCTAAATTACAAGAAATAAAGAAGGTCTTTCACATATTTAAATGATGCTTTATTCATCGTTCAAAGCACATTCAAAATTATTCGGATTTTGTTTACAACGAACCTTTTTCAAAAAGTTCATCATTTTAGGATCATAAATACCAGCTTTAGTAAGTGAAATACGTGCCTCACGCATCATTTTCATATAGTTTACTTGCTCTTCAGGTGATATATGCATCCAATACTTTGTTGGAATTTCTTTCTCGTATTGCTCAATGATCTTGTATGTTCGTCCTAATTGACCTGCAACCCACTCACGAGATTTTTGTCCAAAACCTTCAGGAAATTTATCTCTTCGAATAATAAAATTAGCTGAAATTTGTGTCAGTGGAAGTTTTACAATCCCTCCTTTTTCACCTAATCCCTTGTGTAGCTCAAGAGGCTTATACGCAACGATCGGTGCTGGAATAATATCAATTTGATGATTATTAAATTTTGGTCCAGCACTCGTTACATCGACAGATACAGCTTGAGCACCAACTTGAGCAACAAGCTTTGGTTGAGCTTCGTCATAAGCAAACACACCAATTTTCTTACCTGCGGCTTTGGCTAAGGTATCAATACTTCGGTCTGATACAAATAAATATGCTGGGCCAATTGTACCTAGCCCCGCAATCTCATAAGGGCCATTGATCATGGTCTTCGCAGCTTGCGGCTTTGATAGAATTTGATACGCAAGAATTGCTGTCTTCAAATCTGTTAAAGCACCGATTGCATCTAATGAACCAATATACTTATTAAACTGCCGTCCTCTTAACCCACTGATAATTGCTCCATCGCATTGTCCAACTTTCAAATTTTCAGCAGCAATTCGTTCATCAACATAGGCTCGCAATTCGATATCAGCGCCCCATTTCTTTGCTTCAAGCGCATAATCTTTAGCTAATGCAAAAGCATCACCAGATTTACCAACTGGATCAAATACACAAACCGTTTGTTTTGCCTGAACATTCATAGCGAAAGCAACGAAGGTTAGGCCAATGAAGACTTTTTTAATTGTCATCTCTTTCTTCCTGATTAGAGTGTCTTATATCATCATGACACCTTACTCATTGACATTATCCTATGACATGATTGCTATTTTTTATGGATTCACAGTCAACCACTTCCCATAAATCATTATCTTTTAGATATTTATGTATAAATATTGATCTTATTATTATTTAAACAAATGTTGTGGTAATGCATACGTTCCAATCACATGTGCTACAGGTTCTTCATCACCTACTGAGTATAGCCATACTTCGCCTGTGACCAACGTTCGACCTACTTTGATTAACTTACACACAGCTCTTATATCTTTATTTCCATTCGGTTTACGAAAAAAATTTATGGTCATATTCGTGGTGACTGCCATGGCAACCAATCCCAAATGTCCCATGATCGCCACATACAAAACGAAATCAGCCACTAACATCAACGTCGGCCCTGAAACAGTCTGACCAGGACGCAAATCATCCTGATCGATTTGATATAACAACTCAGCACCTTTTGGTGTAATCGCTGCAATGGTACTTTTTCTAAGTGCTTGTGGAAACTCCTGAGCTAAAAACTCAATAATTTCATGCTTACTAACAGCCATACGTCCCTCAAATGATATCAACATTCTATTTTCAATCTGCTTTCACTGAAAGCTCATTTAACACTTGCCAATAGGTCGGTGGTTCAGAAACATGTCCACGCTCACGCAACATTTGATGCATTTTTGGCAATTTAAAATAAGGAACTGTCGCCATTAAATGATGTTCTTTATGATAATTCACATGGATTGGTGCAACTAAAGCACGCGCAAGATAGCCCGCCTTCGTAGTACGTGTATTGGTTAAAGCACTATTACTGGTCGGCATTCCTGCATGTTCTGCCATCGAACGTACCCGTAAAAATAATGGAAATGGGGTTAAATAAGCCACGACCCAAAGCGCATAAAGTTTAGGGTGACCTGCTGCCCACAATGCTGAGAATAAAGCAGCATTGGTTGCGATCGCCCCACCACTATTTTTCAAAAATGCTTTTGGATAATCTGACCAATGTCGCCCATCTTGAGCAATCCAACGACGGTCATTTGAAACCGTCCATTCCATTTTCTCAATATCCATCAATACACGTCCAACAGCAAACTTAAATCCAGTAATTCCTGAAAGATCACGGATGAATTTACGCATTAACGATTTCTTAGACGTTGGAAAACCAGTGACCAATGATAAATCAGGGTCAGCTACGGTCGAGGTTTTACTATGATGGCGCATGTGATGTGCACGATATTTATGTAAATCATTCCAAATTGGGCGAGCACATAACCAATCTGTTACAGTGTCATTCAGCCATTTGGTTTTAAACAAACTTTGATGTGAGGCATCATGCATTAAAATTGCCAAGGCTAATTGACGACCCGCCAAGATCACCAAAGCTGCGACACAGAGCAATAATTTACCCCATGACGGCAGATATTCCCAAGACGTTGCTACAGTAACAAACGTTCCACCAATCACCGCCCATGTAGACAATACGGCCCAACCACCATGTACATCTGATTTAGCTGTTAATGCGGTGATTTCTTCTCTGCTGAATAGATCACTCATTGCGACACGTGTATTCATATCCCTGTCCATTTATTCTATTTCTGTAAAATACATAAATTATATTTTTATTTTAAATCATGTAATATTTCTGTCAATAAATTTAAACTGTATTTTTTGTAATATTAAAATAAATAACTATAGCGTGCTTCCCTCATAGAACTTCGCCCATAGCGCCAAACCTGTTTGGTCAAGCTGCTGAACACTAGATGCGAACTGATCCCGAAGTTTTACATCAACAAAATCTTCGGGTAATAATGGATCATTCATCAATAGAGAAATGGTCTGACGACCCAACAATAGAGAATCTCTGGTCGCATCGTCCAACTCTAACTGGTTTACGGTCATTAACCAGTCTTGAATCATCTGACTATATTTCTCATAATTTTGATTGAGGGTCTGTGTCGGCCATAAGTTGGGAATACTGGCCAAAGTAGCGGCATCAAAATGATTAATCTGACCAATCTTGGCACTGCTTTCTAAACCCTTCGCCTGTAATGCCAGAACAAGATCCTCAAACGAAACCGCAAGATTATCAGGACGAATATAAATACCCTGTTCTAACGCTCTAAAACCAAAATGTTTTAATGCTCTTTCACGACGGTTCAATGCGGTACGATCGACACGCCCCAATTCACCAGTAAAAACGGCTAGATATTGATGATTCCATACTTTGGTTCGTTTAATACCGCTCTTACGGTTCAACATGACATCTGCCCATTCATGTGACTGGGCTGTGAATTGATAAACACCCCGCTCAATGGCTTCAATCACGCCCTCAGCAGATAAACGCGTGACGGCAACACGAATACTATTTTCACTAATTTCAAATAATTTAGCGGCAATAATAATCTGCTTAATCGAAATCTCACGACCTTGCGAGCCTAAAAGTAAGTCAATAATTAAATCACGGGCATTCAGTTTCACTATCGTCATATTGCTATTGAACCAATTTAAAAATATAAAATTTAGACACTAGATTTGGCAATTTTAACATTGCGCACCCCAATTTTTATACGCTGCTCAGCGAAGGCATACTGCAAAAGGTGATAGACTCACACAAAATTTGTTTTAGATAATCATCAAACTATTTTTCTTTTGCATTTGTTCAACAACGTCTTTGGTCTCAAAACCCAAACGCCAATACAACAGCTCTAAAACATCCAGCTCATCTTGAGTAATAATACGATCACTCCATAAACATCTTTCAGCAATGGCTAAAATATTCAGACGATCACGTAATAACAACCCAGATACATCATTCAAAATTTCTGCTAGATCAAGTGGCTCATCCGAAATGTCTGCATAAATTTGCATCTCATCGTCAGTTAAAAGAAATTTTAATATGCGTTCGCGTACTTCAAGTTGATTGGGGCTATTAATTTGTTGTACATGCAATAAAGCATCGATCAAATGTACAATCTGCGACTTCACATCTTCAAATGCTGCTGGCAGATGGGCTGGCATCAAATTTAACTCATACTTCACTCGTTCTAACAACAAAGCATCGAGTAAGCCGACTTCTCCATCCGCTTGAGTAATAGATGCCAACTTGGTTAAAAACTGACGTGCAATACTGGTTGGCATATGACCAATATTTTTACATGCATCATGGAAAATCTGGACATGAATTCGTCCATCTAAATTTAACAATGCATCAACGATGGCATGACTTACTGGCGCATCTTGTGGAATAAACTCGCGGTATTGGCGAATCATTAAAATCGCCACCATAATCTCTCGGGAGCCTGTCGCCGTCTGCATTGCTCTTTGAATCAATTCTGGGCGTTTCTTATGCTTACGCACGTCAGGGTTTAGCGGTTTAATCGCATCATTCAATGCAAAACTAATCGGAGACAACCGCAGCAAAGGTAATGGCTGAGGTGAACTCCAAGGTGTTGTCGCATTGGTCATTTCCTCTTCCAAGGAGCGGAACAAACTAAATAAAGGACGACTGCGCAATTTCCTGAGATTTTCTAATTGTAAATCTTGTAATAATGTCGGATTTAACTCGTAAATTCGCTCTTTAATACTTGGATGAATATTCATCCAACTTTGTGGACTAAGTGAATTGGCAAAGCACATATGTGAAATAGATTCAGAATATGCACTGTGAATTTGCGAACCTGAGTGATGTACATAGATACGCAATAGCGTTTGAATATTGGCATTATTATTCATCAAATGCATGGTTTTCAAATCATTGCGAAAGGTTCGACCACTCAAGGTTAAATATTTAATAAAGCGCGTAATTAAGATACCTAAACTACCGATTAACCAAATCACCCCACCAATCGCAACAAAAATGGTTTCAAACTTATTACGACGTTTAGTTGCATAAGGGCTATAACCAGCCTGTGCTAATTTACTGCCCCACTGACTAAAGGTGGTTAAGCCGCTATATAAAATTTTAAGCTTGGTATTTTCAACGGCTTCACCCGATAAAATTTGATTAAACTCATAACTCAGTAAACCATACAGCTCTAACTCATCTAGATTTTGCAATGCCCCCCAAGTCAAAATAATCACAATATCTTGAGATTTAAAACCTGCCGTTAGCGCATTCACGCCCACTTCATCAGGCAATACGTAGACTGCTGGCGTATCGATTGCAAAGCTATTTGCAACTTGCTCCACCACTTTTAATGCCGTATTTTCTTCTGGGGTACTTTCATCAAAAATCAAACGTCGAGCTTTCAACTGCTTTGCGAGTGAATGCCCACCTTCACGCAGTACATAAAGTTCAGCACCGACTGACCACAACATGACAAAAATCAGTAAAGCGATAAAATAGGGACTAAGTGCATGCCACCAAATCAGTTGGGTATAATCAAAGAAATGTACAACCAAACCCAAAATTAAATTGAGAATAAAAACGGTCAACAACATCGCAAGCCAACAAAAACTCATTGACCATACGATGCTTTTATTTTCAATTAAATAATGGCTCATTTCTTTCAATGTAAATTTTCCTGATTACATTGTTTATATTAGGATTGCGTAGCCACCATCATAGAATAAAAAAGCGGGAAATTCCCGCTTTTCTATAAATGAAGTACGTTACTCTTCTTTGATTCCAGTTAAATCAACTGAAGCTGCATCAATGTTTACATCAATATAACCATCGGCCTGTTTCTTCGCCGTGTCATTACGCTTTTGTTCAAGATCAGCCAAATATGCCTTGTCGATACCACCAGCCACGTAAACACCATCAAACACAGAGCAATCAAACTCTGTTAAATCAGGTACTTTACTGGTACGTACAGCATCTTTCAAATCTTCCAAATCTTGGAAAACTAAGCGATCCGCACCAATAATGTCGCGAATTTCTTCAACGGTACGTTCTGAAGCGATTAATTCTGATTTTGCTGGCATATCAATACCGTACACGTTTGGATATTTCACCATCGGTGCGGCTGAAGCAAAGAAAACTTTTTTCGCACCTGAATCACGTGCCATTTGAATGATTTCATTACAAGTTGTACCACGTACAATCGAATCATCAACCAATAGAACATTTTTGCCTTTAAACTCAAGTTCTACAGGATTCAGTTTTTGACGCACTGATTTTTTACGCTGTTGCTGACCTGGCATAATAAAGGTACGTCCGATATAACGGTTTTTCATAAAACCTTCACGGAATTTCACACCTAAAATATTGGCCAACTCTAAAGCAGAAGTACGACTGGTATCAGGAATTGGAATCACAACATCAATATCGTGTTCCTCACTCCACTCTTTTAAAATCTTATATGCAAGTTTTTCGCCCATTTTCAAACGAGCTTTATAAACTGAAATACCATCAATGATTGCATCAGGACGTGCAAAATAGACGTATTCGAAAATACATGGACGATATTCTGGATTGACTGCACACTGTTTACTAAATAATTGACCATCTGAATCAATAAAGATCGCTTCGCCTGGCTCAATATCACGCTCAATTTTAAAACCAAGTGCAGTAATCGCCACCGATTCTGAGGCAATAATATATTCAGTGCCTTGTGCAGTTTCTCGTGAGCCATAGATTAAAGGACGAATTCCGTTTGGATCACGAAAACCCACTAAACCATGACCTGTCACCATTGCAACCACACCATAAGCACCTTTACAACGCTCATGTACACGAGAGACGGTATGAAACATATCTTCAGGTGTTGGGTTCAATGTGCCACACTTTTGTAACTCATGGGCAAATACGTTAAGTAGAACTTCCGAATCAGAATCCGTATTCATATGACGTAAATCTGTTTTAAACAGATCATCATGAATTTCTGCTGCATTGGTTAAGTTACCATTATGAGCAAGCGTAATACCGTACGGAGAGTTCACATAAAATGGTTGAGCTTCAGCACTACTGGATGAACCGGCTGTTGGATAACGAACGTGTCCAATACCATAGTTTCCAAGTAAAGCACGCATGTGACGAGTATGGAATACATCACGTACCATACCGTTATCTTTGCGGAGAAATAAACGCCCTTGATCGCAAGTTACGATTCCTGCTGCATCCTGTCCTCGATGTTGCAACATCGTCAAGGCATCAAATAACATTTGGTTTACTGGCGATTTACCGGCAATCCCAACAACTCCACACATAGCAACCTCGCGACAAGCTAGCGATTAATAAAAAGGATTTTTCGTCGAATGATCAGCGCGATGATCGATTGAAGCACGTTCTGATTCATTCATTTCAGTTGAAGGGCGATGTAATAACGCACCTTCGGAAGTCATTTGATTTAAAGCTTGATTTGCAGCATCTTTGGATAACTCAGTAGCCAAAGGCGCATAGGGTAATAGAATTTGTACAAATTTCGACTGTTTCCAGTGGGGTGAGCTCTCAACCCAAGGCCCTAAACCTTGCATCGTGACCAAAACGATTAACAGTCCTTTTAATGAACCAAAAGCACCGCCTGCTACACGATTTAATGGGCCCAATTTTAAAGTTTTCAAGAGACCATTCAACAGTGCGGAAACAATCCACGTACACACCACAATGATCAGTACGATAAAAGCAAACGCTGCAATTTTTTGCACAACAGGATCTTGGCTTAGACTGCTCATTGCAGGTGCCAATACGACAGCGTACTTTGCTCCGACGATCAAAGCGAATATCCATCCGACCAAGTTCGCAAAGGCTTTTATAAATCCTTGACGCAAACCGTTCAGCCCTCCAATGAGCAAGATGATCAGAATAATGATATCAAGCGTGTTCATTTCACAATGTCATCGCGTTTACACAATCTTTCACAAGCACTGGACCGGTATAAATCAGCCCACTATAAATTTGAATTAAGCTTGCGCCTGCCTGCTGTTTTGCTACAGCTTGATCGCCAGATAAAATACCACCGACCCCAATTAACGGAATTTTTCCTTTCAAGACCGTAGAGAACTGGCGTAAGCATTCGGTACTCTTTTCAAATACTGGCGCACCAGACAAACCACCTGCTTCCTCACCATTTGGTAGATTTTCTACCCCTTCACGTCCTAAGGTCGTATTGGTCACAATCAAACCATCAATTTTAAATTTCAACAATTGTGCTGCAATAAAATTAATATCTTCTGGTGTTAAGTCTGGTGCAACTTTCAATACTAAAGGAACATAATGATTATATTGTTGAGAAAGTTCGAGTTGTCGATCTTTCAATGTTTTTAACAACTCTGTAAGTGCATCACCACTTTGTAAACTGCGTAAATTCTTAGTATTCGGAGATGAAATATTGACGGTAATATAAGACGCGTAGTTATACACTTTCTCTAAACAAATCAAATAATCTGAAACAGCATCTTCAACAGGCGTATCGGCATTTTTTCCGATATTAATGCCTAGGACACCTTTAAAGTTTGCTGCTTTCACATTTTCAATCAGTTGATCAACCCCATCGTTATTGAACCCCATACGGTTAATAATTGCTTTTGCTTGAGGGATACGAAATAAACGAGGTTGAGGATTACCTGCTTGTGGGCGTGGTGTGATGGTACCGATTTCGATAAAACCAAAACCCAATGCCGCTAAGGCATCAATATGTGCACCATTTTTATCTAAACCAGCAGCGAGACCGACAGGATTTGGAAACGCTATGCCCATACATGTCACAGGTTTTGCTGGGACTTTTTGATGCATTAAACCGAATTTTTGAGCTTTACCGAGCATGGAGAGTGTGAGTTCATGCGCACGTTCAGGTGCTAAGGTAAACAACAAAGGGCGCGCCAATGAATATAACATACCAATCACAGTCTACTGATTTTCAAGTAACCATATTATAGGCACAGGCTCAACAAAACACCATGCTTAGCATGGAGTTATTTTAGGTTCTGCTGACATTTCAACCACGCATGAGTTGTTATTGTACTGTTGCAGTCAATTTGATCTGGTTATTGCTCGAAACCATCTCCATCTTTACCACGCTCAGCCCCATTTGAGACAGTTGCATCAAAAAGTTTGCCAGTACCGCATAGTTTTTATGTTCAGCTACGATCTGAATCTGCTCGCCACTTGGCTGCGATGAAACAGCAAGTCCCTGTTGTTGCGCTGTACGTTGAATCTTATCTGCGGCAGAAAGTTCAAGATCATTTGCAGGTTTCATGGTCGCAGCATTACTCTGCATCCACACGGTTAAATCTTTTAATTCATTGACACGCTTTTGTTGCTGATTCGCCAAAGCATGCATTTTCCATACAGCCGTGCCAATGATAACCACGACGACAAAAATAGTCGTAAAAATCACCAGAATACGTTCACGTACCGATAAAGCCTGTAAATACTGATCTAAAGCTTCTACTTTCTGATCGAAGAAATTTTGTAATTGCGTTAATGCTTTCATTATTTTACTTTTACCGTCCCAATCGCACCGACACTGTCTGCTTGTACATTGCCCAATTCAGCTTGAAAACCTTGTTGATTGAGTTGCTGTACCAATGCTTGTAAATCATTGGCTGAGTTGGCTTTCAAAGCCATCGACAAGACCGATGCATCAAAATTCATTTGTTGAGCCACAATCTGATTCTGCATCAAAATAGGTCCGACACGACTCAGTAATGAGAGTGCCTGTGCATCACCAAGTCGACTCATACGCAACTGGCTTTCAAACTGACTTTTAATATTTTGCTCAGTCACACGACTGTTTTCGCCAAACCAAGATTTATATTGATCAACAGCTTGTAATGCGGTCTGATCAGCAACCTTTTTAAGCTTTGACCAACGCAAAGCATCATAACCCAACTGGACAAAAATCACGGCCATCAAAACCACAGCAGCAGCTTTCCAATAGCCAGACCATTGTATATCCGTATTTCTAGCTTTTGGGAAAACATTAAAAGGGTGTTGCTTCACTCTGGAAAGCTGCTGGAATTGGTAACTAAATTCAGTGCGCTGCTCTCGGCTAGAAACAGTCGCCAAGTGATCTAACTGACTGGCATTTAAATTTGCAAATAGGTAATGTGTTTCGGCTGGCGGAAACTCTAAAAACAAGCCTAAATCATCGACTGAGTTACCTAACCAAGCATTTTCTCTGACCAGTAAATGATCATAAAGATTGACCAGCACCACTTGATGCTTTTCAGGATTGGCTTCTGGTTCAGGCAAAATCAAGAAATCGGGTAGAAAAGCAACAATTTCAATCGGCAATAAACTCAACGCATGCTGCCATGTTTCGATTGTTGATTGAGCAACCCCTAAAATATTCAATTGATCCTGATGAAAATGATGTACCACTTTCATTTGATCAATCGGCAAAGTCACATACTCTTCCAATAGATATTTGACGCCCTCTGGGCCTAATTGCTTGTAATGCGTCTTTGTCATCGGTTGCTGCAACATTTGAGCATTGCGGCTTGGAAAATAAATAGCGGCTTCTTTTCCACTATGCTCTTGCAAGTCTTGAATCAATTGTTCAAGACTATTTGCCTGCAACCAATTTTCCCCAGTCGACCAATACCATGTTCCATTGGTTTCGGGCATCCATATATACAACATAGGTGTTTAGTACTCTTATTCTATTGCGGAAATATCCGTTATATCGTTGGAATAAAGCCATTCTTTTGCGTAGATAAACCATTGGCAATAACTGCTTGGTCATAAATCCGCGCTTCAGCCAATGCAAATGGTTGAAAACGTTCAAGTGTTAATTGCTCTGCAATATGCGCAATAACATTCATATGACAAACCACGGCAATGGATTCATACGGCAGTTTTGATAACCATTCAATTGCACCTTTCGCATCATCATCTGGTTTAATCTTATCGCAAATTAAAATAGGAATTCCTGCAAAATGCGCCTTGATATGCGCTAATGTTTCTTGAGCACGTAATAATGGACTCACCACAAAAATCTCAGGTTGAATCACATCTTTGAGAAAATGCCCTGTTTGCTCAGCTTGTTGATGTCCACGTTCAGTCAATGGACGCTGTATATCATTTCCATTGATTGCTGGAGACGCTTCACCGTGACGAACTAATGTAAGTTGCATAACATAACCTTATTTTTTATATCGCTATATTAACCATGATTGATGACAGTTTTTTGATTAGACTTCATGGTGAGGTAAAACAAATTCAACATCACTGCGATGACCATTTTTCATTAAAGATAACGCAATCGTCATTGGTGGTGCATTTTCAAAAATAACTTCATATAAAGCATTGGTAATCGGCATATACACATCCAGTTCGGTGGCTTTAGTACGAACTTGTACAATAGTATTGATCCCTTCTGCCGTTTGCCCCAACTCTTTAGTGGCTTGATCGAGTGTTTTGCCAGAACCTAAGGCAAAACCGATTTGATAATTACGGCTCAATGGACTATTACAGGTCGCAAATAAATCACCGACACCAGATAAACCCAAGAAGGTTAATGGATTTGCACCTTGCTCCACGGCGAAACGACTCATTTCAGCCAAAGCACGCGTTAAAATCATGCTCTTGGTATTTTCGCCAATGTTATAGGCAGCACCCATTCCCATGGCCACAGCATAAATATTTTTGAGTGCCCCACCAAGCTCCACGCCATGTACATCATCACTGCCAAATACACGGAATAATGCGCTATGTAATGCATGTTGTACCGCGTAGCGTACCAACTCTGACTCACTCGCAATCACCGTACCAGATGGCATACTTGCCATAATTTCTTTGGCTAAGTTTGGCCCAGACAACACACCATAAGGCACTTCAGGCAATTCTTCACGGATGATTTCACTCATGAAACTAAAGGTTTTTGCTTCAATCCCTTTCGTGAGTGAAACAACCGCTTGTGCACTAATAAAGGGTGCGATTTGCTTAAGCACATCTCGAAATGAATGACTTGGAATCGCCACCAAAATAATATCGCGATCACGAACAGCCAGCTCTAAATCTGCGACTGCACGTAAAGTCGACTCTAAGGTGTAATCAGGTAAATAGCGTTTATTGACGTGTGTTTGATTGATTTCCTCAGCAACGGCTGCGTCACGAATCCAAATCATGGTATCGCAACCATTCCGCGCAGCTAAATTAGCCATTGCGGTACCAAAACTACCACCACCGAGAACAGTGATTCTTAATGCTGTTTTTTGATCCACTGCAACGGGTTCAACTAAGTCGCTAAATTTTAACTCTGCCATTTTTTATCCTGAAACTAATTTCTTGGTTTAATCATTCAAAAATAAGATTAGGTCGATTGCCATATTTTTACAAAATTCTGACTCTCTATTTCTGCACGTGGTGCAATCGCTTTAGCAGCCGTACCAATATAAATAATACCTGAAATCAAATCTTGCGCTTGCAATCCTAATTGTTGTTTAAGCCAATCTGACTCGACCACAGCACCAGAACGCCACATACTTGCAAAACCTTGCGCCTGCAAAGACAACAAAAGGTTCTGAATGGCAGCACCTGTACTGAGAATCTGCTCAAAATGCGGCACTTTAGGGTGATCTTGCAGCGTTGTTAATGCTAGAACCAACATCGGTGCGCGAAACGGATGATGTTTTGCCCGTTCCAAATGCGTGGGATCTGTTTCACCTAAATCAGCTAAAGCCTTGGCCAAATATTCGCCAAAAGCAGCACGATGCTCGGCTGTGATCACCACAAACCTCGTCGGTTTTAAACGATGATGATCAGGCGCTGTTAATGCAGCTTGAATTGCTTTTTCGAGTTGTTGAGTATTCGGTGCTGGTTCAATTAACTGCCCAATAGATTGACGTTGATGAATATTTTGATGAATTGTCTCTATATTTGAGTCCGTCATTGACATGAATCTAACTAAGGCAAGGATTTTGCTAGATTAGCATAATCTGAATAATTTTCACTATGTCTAATTGGGGCTTGTTGAATATTCATCAATGAATGTCATCGCAGCGTAGAACCCAACACACAATATAGATTAATAGGATAACTCCCCTTACCAAGTGTCATAACAAACTGTACACAAGCTGCAAAAGTAATTAAAAATTATATGTTTCAATAATAAGATGATGTTCATCCCTAGAGAAAAAGCAATGAAAAAAAATTTAGTTCTAAGTTTAATCGGTGGTTTAGCGCTGGGTTTAACTGCATGTGCATCTACCCCAACCAATACTTTGGCCATTCAAAAAGAAAATAATCAATATGAAGTGACCGGTATTGGTAAAACCAGTCTTATTGCTAAAAACAATGCGATTAGTGCTGCACAGAAGACCTGTACTCGCAACACCTCAGCTGTTGTGGTTGATGAAAAAACGGCGTATCAAGGCGTGTTAAAAGGTGTTGTCGATGAACAAACTGGAAGAATGGTCGAAGCTGCCGCGGGTATGCTTGGCACGATTACAGGTACGAAAGCATCTTTATCGAAAGACGATGACTATCAAACAACACTGACCTTTTACTGTAAAGCAAACTAAAATGATATAAAAAAAGCCGATGCATAAGCATCGGCTTCCGTATATCTGTTAAATCTTATTGAAGTTCACTTGCTGCAACTTCTGTATCAGCATCTTCAATATCAGTATTGTGTTCGTCTAAGACTGGCTGATCAAGCGCATCAATCGCTGCTTGTTGTGCAGTTGTTGTTTGAACTGACTCAGCTTCTGCTTGTTCAGCAGTTTTCGCTTCTTCTTTCTTTGCACAGGCAGTCAACACCATGACTGGCGCAATCATTAAAGCAATAAGTGTTAATTTCAAATTCATTATAGCTTCCCATCATCACTGGTTAGTTTGATGACAATGATATGTCAACAATATGACATTTTTATGACTACAAGACAGCATAAAAGAAAAAGAGCCGATTTTCATCGACTCTCCTCATCCATCTTTTCTTATAAATCAAAAGATTAAATCTTTATTGAGCACGCTCAATTAATACCGCTACAGCAGGTAAAGTTTTGCCCTCTACAAATTCCAAGAATGCACCACCGCCTGTTGAGATATAACCAATTTGATCAGCAACTTCATATTTATCAATTGCAGCAAGTGTGTCACCGCCACCCGCAATGGAGAAACCAGCTGACTCAGCGATTGCAAGTGAAAGTGCTTTCGTACCTTCACCAAACTGATCAACCTCAAATACACCCACTGGACCATTCCAAAGGATCGTTTTTGAGGATTTTAAGATTTCAGCAAAGGCTGTTGCCGTTTCTGGACCAACGTCTAAAATCATGTCAGTGTCAGTCACATCTTCAACTTTTTTCACAACGGCTTGGGCATTTGCCAAAGAACCTAAGAAATCATCAAAGTTGATTTGACTTGCATCAGCAACCACAACATCAGTCGGTAATGGAACACTCACCTTTGCAGCAATTTGTTTCGCAGTTTCAATCAAGTCAGCTTCATAAAGTGATTTACCCACATTGAAGCCAGCAGCAGCCAAGAATGTATTTGCAATACCGCCACCAACAATCAATTGATCACAAAGCGTTGATAATGAATTTAATACATCCAGCTTAGTTGATACTTTAGAACCTGCAACGATTGCCACCATTGGCTTTTCAGGGGTTTGCATAGCACGACCCAATGCATCTAACTCAGCAGCCAATAAAGGACCAGCAGCAGCAACTTGAGCAAAACGAGCAGCGCCTTCAGTTGAAGCTTCTGCGCGATGCGCTGTACCAAATGCATCCATCACGAAAACATCACAAAGTGCAGCATATTTCTTTGCAAGCTCTTCGTTATTTTTCTTTTCGCCATGGTTGAAACGAACGTTTTCAAGTAATACCACTTGGCCCGCTTCAACTTCAACGCCATCTAAATAATCAGTCAATAATTTAACGTCTTGACCCAAAGCTTTACTTAAGTAAGCGGCTACAGGTGCAAGTGATTGTTCTGGTTTTGGCTCACCCTCTACAGGACGACCAAGATGAGAAAACACCATAACAGCCGCGCCTTTTTCTAAAGCAGCTTTAATGGTTGGCAATGCTGCACGTAGACGTGCATCGCTGGTAATTTCCCCACTTTTTACAGGAACGTTTAAGTCTTCACGAATAAGAACACGTTTACCTGCTAAATCAAGGTCAGTCATGCGCTGGAAATTCATGGATGGCTCTCTAATTGATTTTAAAAACGGCACAATTTTAAATGATTCTCAAAAATAAAGGTGAGTTTTTTTTGTAGAAAAGCTGCCGAAAGCCTCACTTTTGATTATGATAACTCTCGTCTTTACATCTTTTTATTATTATGTCTATTCATCCAGATCCTAAAATTAACCGTTTAAACGTACTTGGCGAACCTTTAGCCAGTTGTTGTTATGACCCAATTACGGGTTACTTTCGTAATGGTTTCTGCCACACATCGACGACCGATTTAGGTCAGCACACCATGTGCGTGCAAATGACATCTGAATTTTTAAATTTTTCACAAAAAGTAGGCAATGACCTGATCACGCCGTTGCCAGAAATGAGTTTCCCTGGGCTAAAACCTGGGGATTTTTGGTGTATCTGTGTGACACGTTGGGTGGAAGCCTATGAAGCAGGTCAAGCGCCACCAATCAAACTAAACGCCTGCCATAATGCCGTTCTGCACTATGTTCCGCTCAATATCCTTGTGGAATACGCTGTGTAATGAACCCGTGTGAACTTATTTTGGCTTCAAGCAGCCAAACACGTAAAGATTTAATGGATCGCTTAGGCTTAGCTTATCGCTGCATTTCACCTGATATTGATGAATCGGCAGATGGTGAGATCCATGCTGATGATTTAGCAAAACGTTTGGCTTATGAAAAAGCACGTGTCATTGCAGTACAACATCCCACAGCCATTGTGATCGGTTCTGATCAAGTGGCTTGGCGGGAACACGCACCTTATGCATTTATTGGTAAGCCTTTAACCGTTGAAAATGCCGTTCAACAACTACAAGCCAACTCAGGGAAAACCGTTTTCTTTAGTACAGCTTTAAGCGTTCAACACGCGCAATCGGGTTTTGAAACCACACTGGTTGAACATTACCAAGTGAAATTTCGAACACTCACGCTTGCTGAAATTGAACGTTATATTGAAATTGATCAGCCTTTACATTGTGCTGGCAGTTTCAAGTGTGAACGACTAGGAATTAGTTTGTTTGAGAAAATGCTGGGTGATGATCAAACCACGTTGATGGGCTTACCAATGATTCAATTGTGTAAAATTCTGCGTGGACTTGAGATCAATTTACCTTAAACATCAGTGAACTGCTGCTTAAGCCACTGTTGAAAAGATTGTATCCCCTTGTGCTCTATATGTCGCTTAGGGAGAACGGTGTAATAGCTTAGAGCACTTTCCAACTCAACTTGGCTTGAGCCATTTTCGCCTAACCAACCTTGTGCAACTGATTGCTGCACTAAAATTTTACTGACAACCGCAACCCCTAATCCCGCCAAAGCCGCTTGAATCACCTGATTTTCATCCTCAAAAAAATCAGGTTTCGGATGCCCTTGCTCCAACAATTTCGATAAGCAATCCATATGATCGTGTTTTAATAAATCTGCATTTTTCCACTGAGTCATAAACAGCCGCATCTGCGGTTGATCTGTTAAATTCGCCCAATATTGTTGAGTTGCAAATAAACCAAAAGTGTCTTTGACAACCTCTGTAACGTGAGGATCTTTAAGATCAGCAATACCGTAACGAATCGCCATATCGAAGCTTAAATCATGGTTTATATCAACCAACTGATCATCCGCTTTAATCTGTATATCAATATCGGGATATAACGTTTTAAAATCATTCAATCGTGGCACTAACCACATCGCTGCAAATGAATGTGTAGTGCTTATCGTAATTTTCTTAGAATGGGCTGTAAGTTCAGACAAAGTTTGCTTTAATTCAGAGATCAATTTTGTACTGACCGCCGCAAGCTTTTCACCCTCATCCGTCAACGTTACCATTCTGAATCCTCGGACGAATAATTTAATCCCTAATTCTTTTTCTAATTCACTAATCTGATGTGAAACGGCTGTGGGAGACACATTTAATTCGTGAGCAGCAGCTTTAAAGCTTTTTAATCGTGCCGTTGCTTCAAAAACTTTAATACTATTCAGTGATGGTAATCGCTTGAGCATCCTGCACTTCTTTTCTAGGATGAGAAAAACTCATCTTATACAAAAATAATGTCATTTGTCAGCTCATATACAAATCTTCAAACTTTAAAGTCTGTTCTATAAGATCGAGTAAATTTCAAATGACTACCCTACTACATATTGATGCCAGCGTCCGTTCATTTTATGGTGAAGGTGAAAAACATAGTTCTATCTCTAAAATGTTGGGTCAACATTTAATAAAACATTGGAAAAAACAGCATTCTGATGATCAGATCATTTATCGAGATATTGGAGAGCAAACACCAAACTTTGTATCACAAAAATGGCTTGAAGCGGTATTTACACCAGAGTCCAAACGTACTGATGCACATCGAGTGGTACTGGCTGAATCGGATCAATATATTGATGAAGTTGCAAGCACAGACATTATTTTGATCACCACCCCCATGTATAATTACGGTATGCCTGCCGCACTCAAAGCATGGTTTGATCAAATCATACGAATCAATAAAACCTTTACTTTTGATTTAGCCAGAGGTGACTTTCCGCTTGAACCAATATTTTCAAATAAGACTCTAATTTTACTCAGTTCATGCGGTGAATTTGGTTTTGGTGAAGGTGAAATCAGGGAACATATGAATCATCTTGGCACACACATCAAAGTACTGAGTCATTATTTAGGGGTAAATCAATTCTTTGAAATCCGATCTGAATATCAAGAGTTTGGCGATCAAAGGCATCAAGACTCGCTCCTTGCTGCAAAACAAAAAATTGAGAATCTTGTATCAGCGCTAACCAGAACCTCATCAAAGAAAATGCTCATCGCATAAATAAAATGAGAGAATCGTAGTTCTCATATAACGGCCCCCCCTCATCCAGATGCTTGATTTGAATGAGGGGAATTAAACCTATTCTTCAACTGTAACCACTCTTCTCGGCAAAGCGAACCAAATAAATATCGTCAGTACCAAGAATAAGAATGCAGCAACATTCAACACTGAACGATGTGATTCGCTAAATGCATCTTTCGCAGCTTGCATTACGGTTTCAGCAATCACTGGTGGTAATTGTTTACTGGCTTGCATCGCCTCGCCAATTGAACTGCTGGTTTGTTCTAGCAAATGATGAGGTAAATTGGCTGGAATCACGATCGAGTTGGCATAGAACCACGAAAGCATTAAACCGAAAAAGGCGATGCCTAAACCAGCACCTAGCTCATAAGCCATTCCCTCAATCGCACCTGCTGCCGTTGCCTTGCTGGGAGGAACAGAAGACATAATCGCAGATGTTGAAGCAAGTAAAGCAATCTCTACACTCAGACCAAGTAACACCATCCAAGCCCACGCTTGCATTTGTGCTTGCACAAAATCAGTATTTGCCAGTCCCCACAAACTGATTGCACTCATCAACATACCCAAAGATGCAACTGAACGTAGACCAAAACGGTTCACCAGCAGACTCGCGATCGGACCACCTAAACTAATCGCCACCATAAACGGTAAAATAAATGCCCCTGCTGCGAGTGGTGAAAGTTGATAGACGAACTGAAGCTCTTGAGAAATGAGTAATTCAAAACCGACCAAAGCCATCATGGAAACAATGGCCATCACCACACCCGTAGCAATCACCGGATGCTTAAACAACTGAATATCGATCATGGGTGAAGGCGATGTCAGTTGCTTACGAACAAAACCAATCAATAAACTTAGCCCTACGGCAAAGATGAAAATAGCACTGATCGAAAACCCATGCATGGCAGATTTAATCGCATAAATCATACTCAGAATTGCGACGACAAGAACGATGGCTTGTAATAAATTCAGACTCTGCTTTGGTTGCCCTGCTTGCTTAGGTACGACACAAGCAGCCAAGACCAGAACCAACAACACAATTGGCACATTGATCAAGAATACCGAGCCCCAATGAAAATGCTCCAGTAAAAAACCGCCGACCAACGGACCAAAAGCTGCTCCACCACCACCTACAGTTGCCCAAATACCCAAGGCAAAGTTACGTTGTTTCTCATCCAGAAAGGTATTACGAACCGCAGATAGCGTTGCGGGCAAAATCATTGCCGCACCGACTGCCAATAAAGCACGTGAACCAATCAACGCCCATGCGGTTGAGGAAAATGCAGCCGCTAATGATGCTAGACCAAATAAAACGCCACCAATAATCATCAAACGTTTAAAGCCGATACGATCGCCCAATGCCCCCATCGGCAAAATAAGACCCGCCATGACCAATGAATAAATATCAATGATCCACAACAATTCATTTGCTGATAATGAAAGCGACTCGCTCAATGTCGGGGTCGCAACATGTAAAACGGTTGCATCAATCGAAACAGGGAGATAGATCAATACAACGATTGCAAGAATTAACCACTTGCGTGACATAAATGCCTCTAAATTTGGACAGATGTTCAAGATGCTGCTATTATAATCAAAATTGAACACTTGTCCAATTTTAAAATTTAAGTTAGTTTGTTGCTGTTTGTGACATAGCTCATCAGGTTTGGAAAAAATGGCTTATTTAAATCGAGAACAACGTCGTGAAATGATTTTGCAAGCAGCGATGCACGTTGCTTTAAATGAAGGATTTTCAGCAATGACTGTACGACGTATTGCAACTGAGGCACAAACGTCTACTGGACAAGTTCATCATCACTTTTCGTCAAATTCACATTTAAAAGCTGAAGCTTTTATCAAACTCATGCAACAACTCGATGAAATTGAAAGCCAAGTCAATACCGTAAATTCCTTACAACGCCTGTCCTTATTATTGGGGTGTGAAAACATAGAACAGATTCAACCCTACCTACGCCTTTGGAATGAAGCTGAAGTTTTAATTGATCAAGATCAAGAAATAAAAAATGCCTACAACATTGCGATGCAGGATTGGCATAGGTCTATTGTTAAAATGATTGATGAAGGCAAAACGCATGGTGAGTTTCAATTTGAATCAAACAGCCAAGACATTGCTTGGCGATTGATTGCATTTGTGTGTGGACTCGAAGGGATTTATAAACTAGGGCTCAATGGTCTAAATGAAGCAGATTTCAAACGTCATACCGAAGTCATACTCCGTGCTGAGTTAAATGCCAGACCTTAGTGTTCATGATCATGCAACTCATGATCCTCAACGCCTTCATCCATACGCTGCACAAGACCCTGACCGTTTTTGATTTCAGCGGTATAGTTTCCTTTATCGCTATAAATCTGAATAATCGTATACTGATCTTTTTGACTTTGAGTAATGGTAAAGAAATTTCGCTCAGGACTTCCTTGTTGGAAACGCCCATGCCAGCGAAAAATATCATCATCTACTTTTTCAATTTCAACAATTTCACCACTACGATTTAACCCATACTCAAGCATTTGAAACTTGACAATATCTCCGATATTTTTGGTTTCAATAATGTTTTGGTTATAACGAACCGCCATTCCTTTGCCACTTTTTGACAATGGTAATGCACTGCTCACTTTCAAATCGTTATCTTGAATTTCATGAAACAAAACCGTTTCTTTTGCGGCTATTTCCAATGCCGATTTAGAAAGATTTAAGTTTTCTCTCGGAAAAATTGAAAGCTCTGGAGTTGATGACTTTATTTTTGTTGAGGCATCATCTTGTGTTGATGCAGCAACATGATCTGGCTTTAAGAAGAAAATTAAACCTGCGGTCACGATGAACGTGACCACAAGTAGAAAAATAATTTTTGAATGTTTCATGTTCTAAAAATCACTTAATTGTATTGTGAAATTCGGACTGCCGTCGTATTAATCACGCTGACTGCATCCTTTTTACCTTCTTCACCTAAACGCACACCATATTTAGGATTATACAGATAAGGACTAGAATAAAAATTCAGATTGTTACCACCCAATGCCGTACTTCCTAACGGATGAGCAAAACCTGAACCAATATTGGTAGAATCATTGTGATATATACCCAAATTATGTCCTACCTCATGACGCATAGCTGCAACCGAACATCCAGCAATATCATTCGCACCAATCATATTATAAGCACTTGCATTAATCCAAGCCCAACCACAACCACCAGCGCCAGGCTCATTACCCTGATAATACACACCATCCGCTAAAACTCGTTTTCGTTCACTTTGCACGGTTGTATCAGAACGACCAACATAGATTGCATCCAATAAGGTTGCTGCTGGCATCTTATAAGTTATGTATCCAGTTTGTCTTAAATAAAACTTAGCAGATGAGTTTTCAGCCGTAATATTGGTTAAATTTAATCCTTCGATGAGACGAAGTTTTGCGGCGCTTTCTCCAATGATTGAAGATACTTCAGGACTGTTGACGAATAACATATCAATGGTATAACTATCGATAGCCCAGCCTTGACTGGTGAAGATAAAACGACGATTTTCATCCTTCTTTATCGTCGTCGATAAACCATTCGCAGCCAGAATAAAACTATCTGTATCCGCTGTTGACGATAAGATGACTTTATCACCGACCTGTGCGCCTGTAGGTAAGTTGATCGTTTGTTTCCAATTATTATTCGAGATTTTTACTTTTAGTGTAGGTTCAGTCATATTTGGCAGAACGGAAGCAATATTACTATTTGCATCAATCGTCTTGGTTGGTGCAGACATCAAGACCCAATGACCTTTATCACTTACAAACATAAATTCGTATTGATCACCTGTTTTAAGGCTCAACGTTGCACTACTATTCGTGTTGGTATTATTAATTTTGGCTGACCAAGTCGCAGTTGATTTTATCCAAATACGGTCACGATCATTCGCAGTCGTTGGTAAGCTAAAGTTTGAAACCCAATTTGCATCCGCAAAGTTAATTTCTGTCACGGGGGTAGTCACCGCACTTAAACTTGCCCCAATATCTTTTACATTAATTTTTACAGGTTTAATAAACTCAGGTATCCATTTCTGTAATTGAGCATTGTATTTCAACCAATATTCACTTCCCTTGTTAAGGTTGAAGCTACTTGGGAACAGTAAATTATCTTTAGAAATTGCTGATGGGTACGCAGCAGTAGACGTGATTTGAACCAAAGTACCATCATTAACATTTGATGGTAGCGCGATCGTTTTCGCCCACTTACCATCAGCAAGTAGAATATGCTGCAATTTCGTATTATTCAGTGCAATTTCTTCAAATTGCGCACCATTGGTTGGACTAACAGCCTCAAGCTGAGTCACCCATTTTTTCAGGTTTGCATCATATACAAACTGGAAAGTATCACCACTTTGAATTTCAAGTACTTCAATCGGCAAATTTGTATTGGACGTATCTAAATAACTGTTCCAGCCCGCACTCGATTGAATGGTGATCTTGTCTTGGTGATTGGCAGTATTTGGCAAGTATATATTTTTTACCCAATTTCCATTCGATAAAATAAATTTCAAATCAGCATGGCCATTTGGAATACTGCCACTATTGTTAATTTGATTTGGAGATAATGTCGTTGAAGCATATACAGCTGAAGTGACCAGTACGCCAGCCAAACAAATCGCTTTGAGCCCAAATTTCATTTATAGATCCTTTTTTGTGTATTTTTTACACAGAAAACTTTAACAAAATGAAGCACCATCATCAAGCTTTAATTTTTTAAATATTCATTAAATATCATTAATTTATTTTTATCACAATTGTATAGATATATGTTCCTCAGCTCAAATTTACGTGCAATAACACCGATTGAGCAATCAATTTAGACCTTACTTAACACTACTGCTAAATTCTGGCAATAAATGAGTGATTGGGCACAAAAAGACCGCTATTGTTTAGTTTTTATAAATAATAGTAGTCTTTAATTACTTAACTTTAAATACCAGCAACTGACTATTAATAATTTTAATTACCTTATCAAGCTTCAACTAAATTTAGCATTCAAACCATGATTTTCTAAACATTATTAAAGTTCAACTTATTTGCAAAAAGGTGGTTTAAAACCACCCTTTTCGACCAGTCAGAGCCGCATCTGCACAGCGTAGGGCTTCTTGGCTTAATCCCCACAAACGATAATCCCCTGTTGCTGATGTGATATTAAAATTATGCGTATATGCAAAACTAAGTTCACGATCAGGATCACACCAAGCGCCTGAACCATTAAAACCGATATGCCCAAAACCATGCTTAGTTGCTTTACCTAAGGTCAAAATACGGTGATAACCTAAACGCCAATGCATTGGAATGGGCATTACCCGATCACGAGCCTTGCTTTGAACGGTACTAAGCTGCTCGAACACCTCTGAACGAATTAACTGTTGTCCATTCCACAGCCCTTTATTGGCAAGCATGGCATACACTTTCGCAAGACTGTCTGCCGTAAACACCCCATTTGCAGCTGGAATCGCTGCTTGTAAACCGACATCACTAAAAAAACTAAAACCACGCATGCCCTTAGGAATCATCGCATCTTGGAAATCTTGAGGATTTTGTCCAGAGAGTCGTAATAATTTTTCAGACCAAGAGGCTTTACGAGGTTGATCATGTTTTTTCGTTGATGGTTTCGGTGACGTAGGAACTTTTGGCCTTTCTAAAAGACGAGCTACACGAGTTAATTCCTGTTCTGGCACGCCAAAATACGCACCATCCAACGCCAAAGGCTGAACTAAATAACGTTCCATTAACCAGCTTAGAGGTTGTTTTGCCGCTTTTTCCAATATCCCACCGACGATCCAGCCATAAGTCAGTGGTTGATATGCAAAACCTTGACCTGCTGTAAAACGTGGCGTTGCTACTGCAACAACATTTAACATATGCGACCAATCCAGCATTTCTTTCGCTTCATCAATCATATTGCGGATATCAAACAAACCGCTTTGATGGGATAAGACATGACGCAAGGTCATATTGGCCTTACCATTTTGAGCAAATTCAGGCCAATACTGTGCAATCGGTGTATCGTAATCAAGTAAGCCTTCACTCACCAAAATATGTGCAAGTGTTGCCAAAACACCCTTACCTGTTGAATAACACATCGACAAGGTATCGGATTGCCAATCTTCTTCGTGAGATTTTTTACCTGTAAAAATATCGACAACTTTTTGCCCTTGGAAATAGACGACTAAAGCAGCGCCGCCTAAGTGACTTCGAGCATCTTGCAAACGGCTAAATTGTTTTGCTAGGTCAATAAACCGTTCATCCACATTGCCATGATAATGATGCGTATCAGCAAATAAAATTTCTTTCATCAATGCACATATCCTTATAATATTTATGTTTTTAGAATATCCCTCTTGCGGACAAAAGGGATAACTCAAAATACAATTTCGTATTAAAGTGCTTTTATAGCACCTGCAACATGTGGCTTTTTAGACTTCAGATTACGAATCAAGAACTCAGTTTGCTTCGCTTCAGCAGCAGTCAAAAACTCAACTTTTGAAGGCAAGTACATTGGTAATTTGAACCAAACATCAGCTTCATAAGCCTCTGGAAGTTCAATGCTTGCCAACGCTTTCGCCTTGCTCCACATCCCATGAGCAATCGCTTGTTTGAAACCAAAAGCCTTTGCTGTTACTGCATGAATATGAATCAGGTTAAAATCTCCTGAAATCTTTGCATAACGGCGACCTGTATTCTCAGAGATATCCCACTCGCCTTGAACTTGATAATCAGGTGCTTGATTCTCTTTGGCTTTCTCAACCGCTTTTTTCTCAGTTTTTTGGCGAGATAGATAAGTGGTTAAGCTTTCCATCACCACTTCACCACCCACCTTAGCCGTGGTGATAAAGTCAAACTGTAAACCCTTATCATGTGGCTGGAGTTCACCAAATTTACATGACAAAGTAATTTGCTCATTTACACCAATGTTGCGTGTTTGCTTAATTTGATTACGGATATGCACCAAACCTAAAATCGCAAATGGAAATGCTTCACTGGTCATCATGTGCATTTGCAAACTTTGAGACAAAACAGCTAAATAGATGGCAGGTACGAAACCATCATTTTTAAAACCACAGATTTCGTTGTAGCTTTCTAAGTGTTTTGTATCAATTTTAAGTGTATCCACCACATACTCAACTTGTGGCAATACTTTTTCGCCTTTTGGCTTTTTGAAAATTAAACCTTGAATGACTTTTGGATAAGCTAAATAAGGTTTTGGTAATTGACTAAAATGGCGTGTATTCATAAGAAACCTTTCAATATTTTTTATAAAAAAGGGATGCACAAGCACCCCTCTTCAAAACCCTAATGCTTACGCACCTAACAAGCTTTGACCACATACACGAACAACGTTACCAGTCACACCTGTTGAACCCGTAGACGCATACCAAGCAATTGCTTCAGCAACATCTACAGGTAAACCACCTTGGTTCATCGAGTTCATACGGCGACCAGCTTCACGAATCGCAAAAGGAATCGCAGCAGTCATCTGAGTTTCAATAAAACCTGGCGCAACAGCATTAATGGTAATACCGTTCTTTAATGTTGGCGCGGTAAATTTAACTAAGCCAATCACACCTGCTTTAGAAACAGCATAGTTGGTTTGACCCAAGTTACCCGCAATACCACTGATTGATGATACACAAACGATACGACCATTTGCATTTAAACCATCATTTGATAGTAAGTAATCGTTAACGCGTTCAATTGCAGACAAGTTAATGTTGATTACGAGATCCCACAGCTCTGGCTTCATGTTTGCCAAAGTTTTGTCGCGGGTAATCCCTGCGTTATGAACAATCGTATCTAAACCACCTAGTTTAGCCGCCGCAGTTTTGATTTTCTCACCAGCATCTGCAGCAGTAATATCGATTGCCAATACGGAACCACCGATTTCACCAGCAACACGCTCAAGATCAGCTTGCTGTTGTGGAACATCTAAACAAATGACATGAGCGCCATCACGAGCAAGTACATGCGCAATTGCTTCACCGATACCACGGCTCGCGCCAGTCACCAATGCAGTTTTACCAGCAAGTGGCTTCGCCCAATCTAAATCAACAACATCCGCTTTAGAAATACGGATCACTTGACCAGATACATAAGCAGAACGTGGAGAAATTAAGAAACGTAAAGTTGATTCAAGATTTGCTTCAGCGCCTTGATCGACATAAACCACTTGAGCAGTAATACCTTTTTTAAACTCTTTACCTGCTGACTTGACGAAACCTTCAAGCGCACGTTGTGCAATCGCCTGTTTCACTGTTTTAGCAGTTTCAGGAGTCGTACCAATGACAATCACGCGACCCGAGCTTGAAATTTGACGTGCGATTGGATTAAAGAAGTTATACAACTCTTTAAGTTGTTCAGAATCTTGAATACCAGAAGCATCAAAGACAACTGCTTTAAATTTAGATTCTTTATCATCTGCATTAAGAGGACGAAGATTTAACCCTACTTTTGCAGCAGTTTGTTGTAATTCAACATTATTACCCACATAGCTATCCGCATGGATATTGCTAAGCACTTGAGCAATTGCGCCAGAAATTGTGCTTGAAGGTGCTGCGCCAAGCAAAACTGCACCATTCACAACAGGTTGAGCGCTTTCAAAACGATCTAACGAAACTGGTGATGGTAAACCTAGATTTTTTACAACAAATTTACCCAAAGGTGATTGCGTAAATGCTTGGTATTGATCAGTCATGGTTATTATCTCTCATACAAATGAATTTTTTACAAACACATGCATCATGTTAGTGAAATAACATGAAATCAATGTCTGATTGACTCACAACAAATCATACTTGAGTTCATGTTCCGATGTCTTGACCTGAATGTGGTCTAAAGCGTCATTCTAGTCAATACCGCAATATCGTAAATATGCTATTGTTATACCAAGAATATCGCAATTATGCTTGGAAAAGCCTTATGAGCAAAACAACTCAAGAAAATCCAGCAGTCGAGAATTCTGCTCAAGAGACTGTGTCAAATACATCAAAAGCAACTCCTACCAAGAGTAAGAGTGCTGGCACAACTCCTAAAGCAGCAAGTACGACAACTAAAACGACTCGTGTTCGTTCTACAAGCCGTACGACTAAAAGCACTGCTTCATCTACAACTGCAAAAGCAGCACCCGCTAAGACAACCAAACCTTCTGTTCAACAGGATAAAACCATGAGCCAAAACACTGTCCGTCGTGTAGCCATTATTGGCGGTAATCGTATTCCATTTGCTCGCTCAAATGGTGCTTATTTTAAAGCGTCTAATATGGATATGCTAACAGCTGCATTAAATGGTTTGGTTGAACGTTTCAACCTACAAGGTCAACGTTTAGGCGAAGTCGTTGCTGGTGCAGTATTAAAGCACAGCCGTGACTTTAACATGACCCGTGAGTGTGTGTTAAATACTCAACTTGCACCAGAAACGCCTGCTTTTGATATTCAACAAGCATGTGGTACTGGTTTACAAGCTGCATTCCTTGTCGCAAACAAAATTGCACTAGGTCAAATCGAAGTCGGTATCGCAGGTGGTGTAGATACAACGTCTGATGCACCTATCGCATTCGGTGATGGTTTACGCAAAGCATTACTTGAACTCAACATCGCTAAAACAGGTAAAGATCGTTTAAAAGCATTGTCTAAAATCAACCTGAAAGATTTAATGGATGCACCTAAAAATGGTGAGCCACGTACAGGTCTTGCAATGGGCGATCATGCTGCAATCACAGCATTAGAGTGGAATATTGCTCGTGAAGCACAGGATGAACTTGCTGCTGCGTCTCATCAAAAAATGGCAAAAGCATATGAAGAAGGTTTCTTCGATGACTTAATCACACCATTTATGGGTTTAAGCCGTGACAATAACTTACGTGCTGATTCTACTGCTGAAAAACTAGCAAAATTAAAACCAGTATTTGGTAAAGGCGAAGCTGCAACAATGACAGCGGGTAACTCTACACCTCTTACTGATGGTGCTTCTTGCGTACTTTTAGCGTCTGAAGAATGGGCTAAAGCGAATGGTCACGAAGTACTTGCTTACTTAACCTTCTCTGAAACTGCTGCGGTAGATTTCGTAGGTAAGAAAGAAGGCTTATTGATGGCACCTGCTTATGCAGTACCACGTATGCTTGAGCGTGCTGGTCTTAAACTTCAAGATTTCGATTACTATGAAATCCATGAAGCTTTTGCATCACAAGTTCTTTCTACTTTGAAAGCTTGGGAAGATGAGAAATTCTGTAAAGAACGTTTAGGTCTAGATGCACCTTTAGGTTCAATTGATAAGAGCAAACTTAACGTTAAAGGTTCTTCTTTAGCGGCTGGTCACCCATTTGCTGCAACAGGCGGTCGTATCATTGCAACTGCTGCGAAGTTACTTAACCAAAAAGGTTCAGGTCGTGTTTTAGTTTCGATCTGTGCTGCTGGTGGTCAAGGTGTAACAGCGATTATTGAAAAATAATTTCTAACACTTTAAAAAGGGTTAAATCTTTTAGATTTAGCCCTTTTTTATGATATTTCTTTTGAATTTCTACACCTGTTTTTGCAAACTATCTTTCAATTTAGACAATACTGAGAATCTTAATATCAATAAAAAAGCACCTTAAAAGATGCTTTCCTGAAACCATTTAATCTATTGATTTATGAACCATATTGCTTTTTCAGATACTTAACAATCTTCGCCGACTCAAACATCTTCACACCTGTATTTGGATCAACCAAATATGGCACTTGGATATCCCGCCCCATGATTTCAACAATTTTTTCACGCTTGCCATTCGGCAATGGAATATATTGTCCTGGTTTTAAACGTAACACTGCTGGTCCCATGTCTTGCCAGCGCTCTTTAGGCACATTATGCAAAATATAAGGCAGCTCTAACTCCGTTAAGACTTCACGAACCAAACGTGTATAAGGACTCGCCTCAAAGCTCCATAACGCCAACAATTGCTCAGGTGCAGGACGATCAATAATTTGTTTATTAATCCAAACACCACGCACTGCATTGACAACCGTCGCTAAGGTTGACACATAAGGAAGCTTAGGATAATGACTAAATTTCTTTGGCGTTTGCCCAGTTTTTCCATAATGTTTGAAAAGATGATGAATGATCTGTTGTGACTCATACAGTTGATCACCGGTATTTTCATCAATCAAAAATGGAAACTGTCTTTTCCCACCTTTCTCTTTTACGATCTGACGATATTTTTGACCACCTTTAGGACATGGATAAATTTCCACATCCAGATTTAATAAGGTAATCACTTCACGAACACGACGGCAAAATGGTGAACCCTCAAACTCATAGAGCTTTAATGCTTTTGTTGGCTGCTTCGGTTGTGGTGTTCCCATCACACCTCGCCCACCCTCAATCAGAGTGGCAACAACGGATTGTAAAACCTTAAATTGATGATTCACCATATTCAGCATAGCGTGATCCTTTTAGAAGTCGACCAGTTTTTCTTTTGCGATCACGATTCCATTATTATCTGCATAGATATAATCACTAGAATTGATCGTCACACCACCAAAATACAGTGCAACATCAACTTCACCTATGCCCTTACGGTTACTTTTTTGCGGAATTGCAGCCAATGCATGCACACCCAAATCAAGCGCTGCAATTGCATCCACATCACGTACACAGCCGTAAATCACCACACCATTCCAATGGTTCTTAACAGCGGACTCAGCAATTAAGTCCCCCATCAATGCACAACGCATCGAAGCACCACCATCAACCACCAGTACTTTGCCAGTACCGTCTGTAGCCAAAAGCTCTTTTACCCGAGAATTATCTTCAAAGCACTTGACGGTAACAATTTGACCGCCAAAAGTTTTACGCGCACCATAACTTTTAAAAAACTTACCATCTAACGATGGCGTTACCACTTGCAAGTCTTTTTCAGGATTATCATCTAACAAATCACACGTTACAAAAGCTGCTGTTGTCACCGAAGTTCTCCATTATTGGGTTTGTTGTATACTCAAATTATCGTACAGCTTAAAAGCCGCTGTTTGGGTTAGAGCTGAAACCAGCATAGTATGCGCCAATTGCTCGGCTGTTACAGGCTTAAATTTAAACGGTTTAGTCCATTTTTTTTCAACCAATTTAAATAAAGTTTGGGCCATATCCTCTAGAAAACGCATTTCACTGCGTTTACCAATTAAAAGCGAAGGTTGAAAAATAGATAACTTGTAAATCGATAAACTTTTTAAGTAGTTTTCTAGCTCACCTTTAACTTTATTATAGAAAACTGGTGAATTAGCATTCGCTCCTAAGGCGCTCACCACTAAAAGATGAATATTTTTATCCTGAATTAAATCAGCAAAATGAGCGTTAATTTCGTAATCTATTGCATAAAATTCTTGTTTTGATCCAGCTTGTTTTATGGTGCTGCCCAAACAACTAAATGCATGTGTATAAGCATTGACATCTTCATCATTGAGTAAAAGTAAATCTTCTACAATGAGTTGGGTAACTTTACTATAAGGCTCTAATATATTTGATTTTTTACGCACAACCACAGTAATAGAATGAAAGTCATCTGACTGCTGTAATTCATGGACCAAGGCCTGACCAACCAAGCCAGTTGCACCAATTACGATTGCTTTTTTATCACCGATGCTCATTTATAGTTCTTCCAATTCATCATTTAGATTAATGTAACGTTTTCTTGCGAGATTATCATCTGTTAAATGCACTTAAAAACATTACAAGGCTTGACTTCGGGGCGTAGTTTCCTCAAAATATGCCACTTGTTTACGGGCTGGTGAATGTTGCCAATTATTTGGTTTTAACTTCAGCCCGCCCAGACCAACTTATTTTTAAGGAGTGCACGAGTGGCAAACTCTGCTCAAGCTAAAAAACGTGCTCGTCAAAACGTTAAAGCACGCAAACACAACGCAAGCTTGCGTTCTATGGTTCGTACTTACATCAAGCGTACAGTAAATGCAATCGCTGCGGGTGACTATACTGTTGCTTCAGAAGCTTACAAAATCGCTGTTCCTGTAATCGACCGTATGGCTGATAAAGGCATCATCCACAAAAATAAAGCAGCTCGTCATAAGAGCCGCTTAAACGCACAAGTTAAAGCTTTGGCTAACTAATTTGATGCATGTAAAAAAGCCCGTTTTCGGGCTTTTTTATTGTCATTAATTTTTCACATAAGGCGGTAGACCAGTCCCCTCATCTTTTACCATCTTCATCAGCTTTTGACAGAACTTATAACTGTCTTCCAATAAACCCAAGTCATGCGCACGGGCTTTATTCTTTGTGAGTATTGCTTTATGGTTCTGATAACACAGCTCTAATTGCGTTGCATCTTGACTCAAAGCAATCATCATCAGCTCAAAGCGGAAATCTAAATCAATCATCATATCTGGCGGCATATCACCATAAGCCCACGCTTGTAGTGCTTCTAATCGCCCTTGCCCCAAATGGAAAAAGATAAAATTGATATACTCATTTAGATTGCTAAAAAAATCCTGAATATCTGCTTCACTGTCCCATCGCCCCATCAAGTTAAAACACACATCAGAACGCTTATTCGATGTTGAGCGTTGATAAATATCCATAGAGCGTAAACGGAAAATTAAACGTTCAGGCAACTGCTCTTGTAGATGCTGAGGGATAAAATAGTCCGTAAAATCCATCGCAAAGGATAACATTGGGCTAACCGTCAGCTTTCTTAACACCATTTTCAACTGATAAAAAATACCAGCTTGCTTTTGCGTTAATAGGAAACAACGATAGCCTGTATCTAATGCCAGTTCGGGACGACCTATATTTCCCCAATTAGAAATAAAGTCATGTGCGATATTAAAAACATCGAGTTGTAAGTTCTTTGTATAAGCTTGTTGTTCAAACCACTGACTAATGAGTTGTTCAGCTTGCGGCATCGTTTTCGGTGCTTGAAAATAGCCATCTTCCCAAGCCAATATCGGTTGAGCATCGAGCTGCTTTATTTGTTGGATTTCTAATGGTTCTAATAGATAAGGTTGCAGCATTTGTTCAACTGCATTTTCTGGTGATTGCAATTCACCAATTGCCCATACATTATAATTTGGCTCATAAAAGCCAACCCCAGTTTCACGCACCGCCTCATAAAACACGCGGTATATTGCATCATTTTGTGCATCTTGCGCTAAAGCATTTAACTGAATAATGGCACAAACATTTTGCGAAAACTCTTCTTTAACACTCTGAATCCATTGCTGGGTTTGTTCTGGGAAAAAAGATTGATTTTGAGGATCACAAATTTTATCAGCAAACAGTGAAAGCCATGCCCGCAGTGTTTTGCCATGGCTAGGAATATGGCTATATTGTTGATGTAATTCACATGCCACTTGATATGAGTGATCTTCTGAGGGAACTTTACCTGTGAAAATTTCAGGCTCCCACAAATAAATAGTGTTTAATGACATATTTTTATCCAGTTATGTGTCTAATTTCTCTTTTTATTTTTATATAATGACGAATAAAAACTATTTTTAAAAGTAAATTCTTTGTTTTTATAAGCAAGGCCCATTGAAATTTCAATAGGCCTAATCTTTTATTTATCACTAAAAGCAATCGCAATATTGATAAAGAACCATATATCAATCAATTACTATCTCTTCCCCAAAGACATTAAGGATTGACCGATAACCTTGTCATTTGTGCTAAATTGTTAGCGGATAACCCTGCAAGCATTAAACTATGATTGACGTCAGGAATCGTCCACTTTTGATTGGCTCCACCTGTACAAGCGTAGCGAATTAATCGTGCACGATTATTTGTCAAATAACCGCCTTCCAAATCGAAACATTGATTTGCTTGTTTAATCGCTTGTGATGATAAGTCCACCGACCAAACTTGAGTACTCGAATCATAAGAACAGGGCATAAGATTGATCACATTACCCGATGTGGTTGTTAAACATTGATCAACATATTTTTTATTATGAATTTTACCCAAAGCATCATACATCCACTTCTCAGAATCATCACCTACACACCCACTTGAACCACTGATATATGCATTTAATTTGCCATTTTCTAGCGGTTCAGCTTTAAGACAATGCGTTCGATTCATCAAAACAACAGCCGAATTCAGATTAAAGTCGCTTTTCAGTCCAAGCGTCTCAATAAATGTATTCAATGCACTTACAGCATCAGTCTTCGGAGTCGTTAGCTCCTCATGGTAATGATTCATCCAGCGATTTAAACGATGTAAAATCGCCTGCTGTTGGATATATCGGGACATTTCATTTTGGGCTTCCACTGACAGTTGATCTTTAAATGATCGATATGAATCAAAAAGTAACTTTGATTCTGGAGATAAGCTCGCTACAGCTTTCCCTTTATTTTCGAGTAATGCCTGCTCTAATTGTGGTAGTTCAATTGCGCTGAGTGCCGAATAACCCTTCTCTTTACCAATTTCGACATAAGGTGGCAAAGCAACTGTATCTTTTGCAGCGATCGTTACCGTTGAAAGTAAAACAGCAGCTTGATTGGCTTTTTTACAATATAAATTTACTTTTTCTGGGGCATCACTTTGTGCAAGATTGATATGGAATTTATTGGCATGACTGTCCGCATTCACTCGTTGCGGCGCTAATGCAATATTTTGGGTCCCTTTAGCGAACTGAACATTGAGCCAGCAATTCGCTGTCGTATGATTCGGATCAACTTGAGGTAAATTAAACACATTACCCCAGTTGCCTTTTGCAGCAGGATAAATCAAGCCAACCTGATTGACTGGATCATAACCACCTAGAATCGTATAAACAGGCACACTAAACAATCGTGGTTTTAAATAGTTTCCATCGATACTGTTGTACCAAACATGATTTGAGGATGGCACTTTAGGTTGAACAACCTCCATAACTCGAGTGGTTGAATTCCATTTTTTATAACCCGTTGGAGAGTTCACATCCCAAACATAACGATCCAATGCAGGTTGAATTTTTGTATAAGTGCTATAGCCAGTATAATGCGTATACTTAGAAATACTGCTTGTCGTTGCCCCACCAGACATGGCATCCCAGCCATAAGCATATTTGTTTAGAAAATTTGCTACACCATTATTGCCATCGCCAAGATTGGTTGTGGTCCAATTTAAATTACTACGCATTTTATTTCTAAAGGCAATATACCCCCAACCACTATCGGCGTGATGGGCTGCCCAAAACATATTCTCGCCTACCGAACCGGGATAATGTCCTAAGCCAAAATGATGCCCAATTTCATGACTAAACTCATTACCCACAGAATCAATTAAGGTCAACATACCATTGCCCCCACTTAAACCATGGGTCACATCACCATTGCTATATTTACCTCGTGCATGATGTGCAATCACGCTTTGGGTGAGTTGTGGCTGCTCCTGACTTGCCATCGATGCACTGGTGATTCCCCAATTCGCTAAATTAATACCCACACCAAAAGTCGATTTCGCTGTGTTTTCACGCATATCACCGCTATAGACATCACCCGTTGTAGCGCTGGCAACATCATAAATAACACCACTTGCCACCATGACTTTATCTAGTTTAAGGTCCTCGTATTTCGTTACGATCATACGAGCAGCCGGGATGGTTTGGAAATAATCCGTTCCAGCCTTTTCAGGCGCTAACAACATATAATGACCATTCGATTTTGGTGGATCAGTCAGCAGACCCAAGCGGATGTTTTGCACGATCAATTCAGCCGGTGCCGCTAAATCAATATTGTCTGCTGTTAAGTCACCATTACGATTATTTAAGGGATCAATAATCCGAATATGCAAACCTGCTCGAATCTCATCCCATTTTAAAGCCGCACTCCATGCCCGTTTTGAATAACTCACGGCTGGACGTCCATCAGAATTAGATTGATCTGATGCAGCGATTTGCGATGGTTCGATTAAGCGAATCGTCCTTAAAAGTTTATTTTCATGATAAATTTCGGCATCCAAAGCCTGAATATCCCCCATTTCTACTAATGGAGTGACCAACAATAAGGCATCCTTTTCACTGGTCAGCCTTGGCATTGAAGCTTTTTCATTGTTGTTAGGATTGACCACATGATTCTGTGCAAACTGAATCATTGCCGCGAAACCACCATTTAGATCATTTCGTAGTAACCGCGTTTGACCCAATTTGTCATAGTCATAGAAACCCAGAATTGACTCATCAATCAGATCCTGAGTGGGTTCTGGATAATTATTTAATATAGGCGGAATAGCGTTGTCGCCGCCACCCGTACTTTCTGCTCCCCCACTCCCACCACCACAAGCACACAACAGAGCTGGAAGCAGACAAGCTGTTAAATATTTAAGTCGTAATTGCATCACATTTCCCCAATTAAAATACAATGAATTATCGTTAACGATAAATTTTGTTAAATATTTAGTTAAATAAAATCATATATTTACTTATATTATCAGCTTAAATTGATCGCTAGGTAATTAATTTTAAAATTAAAAAAGGAGATAAAAATTTCTATGAGAAATTTATCAAAAATATGAATTATGCTTTATCAACCAACATGAAATTTTATTTATTTTGAAAATGCTCAATGATCAACTCGTCTTCCTTTCCACGCCAAATCCATTTCAATTTGCTGCTCGCAAAGTCCTCACCTTCAAACCACACAAATAAACCCTCCATCATCTCAGGCCAGTCTGTTTGTTCAATTTGAGTTTTACCTGAAATCACAGCAACGATTGCCGCAAGGATTGTGTCATGACTGACCGCCAAGCTTAAACCCAAATGTTTCCTTGGATGGGTATGGTAAAGTAATTCTAAGACGTCAAACACACCCGTGATTGGATGCTTCATGCCTGGTAAGGCATTATTGACAAAACTATTAATAAAGCCCAAGGCTCCTTGTTTATGGAAAAATGGAGCTGCCTGTTGAATATCTAAAACAAAACTTCCCGGTTCAACCAACAAACGCTGTTCTACAATTTCAATGGTATGGGTATTGATTGCTTTATGCACATCATCCGCACCCTCGATCATCAATGCGGCAGTATCAATACAACGCTGAATCGGACTGGAAATACAATGTTGTATGGCCCGATCTGTATTTTGAATTAAATATTGTCCCCATGCATACGCCAGATCACGCCCCTGCTCAGTCAACTGCAAATCATAACCTGCCAAACCTTTTCCATTGACCAACTCACGCAAAGAATGACGTGTAAATAAAGTCACAGGCGTTGAAGCATCAGGCAGCAAATCAATCGCCTCAAACATGCTTTTCGGTAATAAATGCAGGGCCATATTTAAAATCAGAGCTGAAATTTACCCCACTATAGCATGAGCGAAATAACTCTCAATCTAAAATGCCTGAATGACTCAACGCATCATAAGCAATATTTTTGCAATCCTGATCTCTAAATGCGATAAAACCGCCATTCAATACGGTTGCACGCTGATTGTATTGAAATGGTTTTCCCGCCAAGGTCATTAAACCACCACCAATACTTTCCAAAAAGGCTTGTCCTGAACTGGTATCCCATTCTGAAGTTGGATGAAAACGTGGATAAATATCAATTTCGCCCTCTAGCATCATACAAAACTTATATGCACTGCCCGCTTCACGACGAATCACTTCATGCTCCTGCAAAATCGGTTCAATAAAGTTTTTATATTTAGGGTTTTTACTATTATGGCTCAGCCCCACTTGGATGGGTGCTTCATTATCGTGTGCTTCAATCTGATATTGGAACCATTCTTGACGACTAAAACTGTATTTATAAGGGAGTTGTGAGCGATAACCAATGTACATCACTTGCTCACATGGCACAGCAATAATGGCAAATGTCGTCTGATGATCCTCAATTAAACTGAGATTGATGGTAAATTCATCACGCTCATGAATAAACTCTTTGGTTCCATCTAATGGGTCAAGCATCCAGCAACGCGGCCATGCTTGTCGTGCTGAATAATCACTTTCCTCTGATAAAACAGGTAAATCTGGTGTAATTTCAGCTAAATGCTTCAATAAGAAATGATTTACTTTTAAATCTGCTTGGGTCACAGGAGAATCATCACTTTTTTCCTGAATATTAAACTCACCACCTGCACAATAATTTTGATATTCTTCCAGTAATATTTGACTAGCCTGCGCCATGATTGGAACAAGTTGCAAGATGATGTGATCTTGTGGGGCAAGCGTTTTAATAAACATAGATCAACCTTATGTCATATTCAGAGTTACAGCAGCCAATTATCATGTTTGACATGGATGGCACATTACTTGATTTAGCTTTTGATGATTTTATCTGGAATCATTGTTTGCCTGAGCGCCATGCTCAAGTGCATCAATGCAATCTTGAGCAAAGTCAACAGACACTATTTCAATTCTACCAACAACATAAGCATACACTATCTTGGTATTCTTCGGCGTACTGGACGGCTAAAGTCGGTGTTGATGTGCTGCAACTACAACATGAGCATCGAGATAAAATCCAAGCGCGTATTGGCTGCCATGAACTACTCGAACAATTAACCACACAAGGTTATCGTTGTTGGCTATTGACCAATGCTGATCGGGCTGGACTACAACTCAAACTTGAAAATGTCGAACTTAGCCCATATTTTGAATTGATGATCAGTAGTGAAGAACTAGGCTACGCCAAAGAAGATATTGAATTTTGGCAAGCACTCCAGCAGTTACATCCATTCGACCCAGCCCAAGCTGTGTTTGTAGATGATACAGTGGCTGTGCTCAACGGTGCTGAAAACTTTGGTATTTCACGTCTATTTAGCATTTTACAACCATCAAGTGCTAAGCCCTCAAGAAATACCACAGAACTTGCTTATCCTGCACTTGATCATTTAACTGAACTCTTTGATTATCTTGAAAACTCACAGGTAATAGATGCCAAAACAGCATGAACCAGCAAGCATGGAAGCCATGCGAATTGATAAATGGCTTTGGGCAGCACGTTTTTTTAAAACACGCTCAATTGCTAAAGCTGCCATAGAAGGCGGCAAAGTACATCACAACAATGAACGCGTCAAAGTATCAAGAGATGTGCGTGTTGGAATGCAACTCACCATTCAACAAGGTTTTGAGAAAAAAACCGTGCTGGTAAAAGCCCTTTCTGCCGTGCGCGGCGGTGCGCCAATGGCTCAACAACTTTATGAAGAAACAACTGAAAGTATCGAGCGTCGAGAGTTGCAAGCATCACAGCGAAAATTGCATAATCTAGCCCGACCTGATCATCGACCAAGTAAGAAAGATCGTCGTGATATCAATCGTTTTAAACAGGAAAATACGCAATCATGGACATTCCATGATGAGTAAAAATTTCTAATTATGGGTACGTCATCTCGTGTCGCACAGACACAGATACGATGTAGAATAAACAACGAGAATCTGCCACTATACCCAAGTCCCAACAAGTTGAGATTCAATACATCCACTTGGGTTAGTCGTTAAGAAGATAAAGTTTTGAGGTTTTGAGATGGATGATAATAAAAGCAAAGCGCTACAAGCTGCATTAAGCCAGATTGAGAAACAATTCGGTAAAAATACAGTAATGCGCTTAGGCGATAACACTGTACTGGCAGTTGAGGCTGTTTCTACAGGTTCTTTAACATTAGATATCGCATTAGGAATTGGCGGATTACCTAAAGGTCGTATCATCGAGATTTACGGCCCAGAATCATCAGGTAAAACCACCATGACATTGCAAGCAATCGCACAATGTCAAAAGACTGGCGGTACCTGTGCTTTTATCGATGCTGAGCATGCCTTAGATCCTCAATATGCACGTAAACTAGGCGTAGATATTGATAACCTATTGGTTTCTCAACCAGACAATGGTGAACAAGCCTTAGAAATTGCAGATATGTTAGTTCGCTCTGGTGCGATTGACATGATCGTTGTCGATTCGGTTGCTGCCCTTACACCTAAAGCCGAAATTGAAGGTGAAATGGGTGACTCACACATGGGCTTGCAAGCACGTTTGATGAGTCAGGCATTGCGTAAAATCACAGGTAATGCAAAACGCTCGAACTGTATGGTGATCTTCATTAACCAAATTCGTATGAAGATTGGTGTCATGTTTGGTAGTCCCGAAACCACAACAGGTGGTAACGCACTTAAATTCTATGCTTCTATCCGCTTAGATATTCGTCGTATCGGTGCAGTTAAAGAAGGCGATGAAATCACGGGTAACGAAACCAGAGTTAAAGTTGTTAAAAACAAAATGGCACCGCCTTTTAAAGAAGCAGTTTTCCAAATCATGTATGGTAAAGGCACCAACCAGTTGGGTGAACTGGTTGATCTTGCCGTTCAACAAGAACTTGTTCAAAAAGCAGGCGCATGGTATTCATACAAAGGCAACAAGATTGGCCAAGGTAAAAATAACGTGATTCGTCATTTTGAAGAGAATCCGCTTATCGCTCAAGAAATTGAAAAGCTGATTCGTGAACTGCTTTTAACCAAGAATAATGAAGCAGTGCAAACTGAAGATGAAAAAGAACCTGATTTGTTAGAAAGCTAAACCAAAACGCCCTTCGGGGCGTTTTTATTTCAGAGGAAAGAATGTTTAACACCCATAAATCTGACAAGCCCAAAACACTCACAGGGCAAAGACTACGCTCGTATGCCTTCGCTCTACTGACTCGATGTGATTATTCACAAGCAGAGCTGATTGAGCGACTCAACCGATATGCAGCCAACCCTGAAGAAGTTAATGATTTAGTTGCAGAATTGGCACAGCAAAACTATCAGAGTGATCAACGGGTCGCTGAACTCACGCTTGCAAGCCAAATTCGAAAAGGAAAAGGCTTACAACGCATCAAACAGACCTTAAAAAGCAAACAACTTGATGCTGAACTGATTATAGATGAACTAAAAGAAGTTAACTGGCTTGAGCAAGCCTATCAACTGAAGATCAAAAAATTTGGGCAAGATATTGCTAAAGATCCAAAAATCAAGGCAAAGCAAATTCGGTTTTTACAGTATCGAGGTTTTGATATGGATGTGATTTTAAAAGCAATTGCTCGAACGAGCGATGAAGAATAATTGGAAATAAAAAATGGTGGCAACCCCACCAGCATGACTTCGGCACATCATAATTCTACTACCGTTGCTACCTTCCGGTCCTGGCGGGGTTTGTAGAGTACAATTGCGAAGCTACCAGCAGGGCTACCATTGCAAGACAAAGTATAGAGATTTTTATTTGAGTTGCAAGACTTGTCTCTGTTTTTTAGTGAGTTTTTAGCTCAACCGTCTAATTCCTCATCAATTACAATCTTACTCTCGATGCATTTTAAAAAGATGTACAAACATTGAACAACAATAAACCAATTCCCACCAAAAATGCTTGAAGATTGTAAATGCTTATTGCATTTAAACGAGTTGCTGTTTTAATGACTTAATCAGAACGTATATATGCTGTGTGTAGGGTCTGTTAACATTTCACAGCTTTATTTTTCAACTTTATGGATAAATCTTCATGCTAAAAAAGCATTCTGTACTTTTTGTTGCCTTACTCAGCAGTGCACATTTATATGCCAATGTCCCAATTGAATCTCGAGCATTAAGCCAACAGACTGCCAATAATGGCAATACCGTAAATGTAGGCTCAAACTTAAATTGGGATCTCATTCAAAAAAATCAAAGACTCGAAGAAGAAGTTCGTAAATTACGCGGTCAGCTTGAAGAGCATGACAACGCAATTGAACAACTAAAAAAAGAACTCACAAATCGCTATACCGACTTAGACCAACGCTTAGAATTACTTTCTCAGAAAATCGATCCACCTGAAGAACATGCCGACGAACCAATTGATGCCTCACAACCCGTTTCAAATACGATTGCGCCAACACCCGTTGAAGCACAGCCTCAACCAAGTGCAGCAGCCGCCAATATCAATGCGAACAATCAACTTGAGTTAGAGAAAGCAGCTTATACAGTTGCATTGGATGCATATAAACAAGGTGGCGCGAAACAAGCGATTCAACCTATGCAGAATTTCATTAAGAATCATCCAAACGGCATTTATATCGGTAATGCATATTTTTGGCTTGCAGAATTTTATTTGGCAATTACTCCAGCCGACTATAGCGCTGCTAAACAAAACTATAGTACGGTCGCCAATAATTACCCAAACTCGGCTAGAGCCTCACGTGCCTTATATCAACTTTACAGCATCGCAAATGAAGTAGATAAGAATACAGCCCAAGCAAATCAGTACAAAACCAAATTGCTGACCCAATACCCTCAATCAGAGGAAGCAAAATTTATTCAGAAGAAATAATTTTCAACTCTGCATAAAAAAAGCCAGTTTTAAGAAAACTGGCTTTTTTGCTTCAATCAAACTTATTTGATTTCTGCTTGTGATCTTAAATATTCAGTATAGTCTTCCAGAATTTGTTGCCCACGGAACTGCTGATAAAGCTGTTTTAACTCCTTCAACTCCTCTGCTGGCAAACCACTTGCTACACTGCTATCTACTTTTGAAACCGCAACGATCACCAACTCATTTGGTAACTTCGTCGTTGTTGCAGACCACATCCCATCTTTGCTCGGTGCTGCAAGACTAAATGCGGCACGTTCAATCGCACGTTTCAAACCTTGAGAGCGTGCAAAAGTACCTGCATTCTCAAAAGCAACATTTGATTGAGCAACGACGTTAGCAGCGGGTTGAGTCTTGAAATCCGCTAAGGTTTTCGCAACTTTCGCTTGTGCTGCTTTATAAGCCTTATCTTCAATTACTTTGGCTTTTACATCAGCTGTAACTTGGGACAAAGGTTTAGTCCCTGCTGGATGATAATCACGAACTTTAATCCAAACCGTATCACCATTCGCCAATTGAATATTGGATGATGCATTACGATCACCATTTTTTACATCATCACTAAACAATTTTGCTTTGACACTTAGATCGCTTAACACTGGATTTTGTGTTGCTAAAGTCACTGTATGTGCAGATTCAATACGTGCCGCTTTAATCTCTTGTGCAACCACATCCAAGGAGTCCCCGCCTACAACCATTTCATTTAAGTTATTCACCGTATCACTAAATGAATTAGCAACTTTGGTCTTTTCAACTTCTGCGGTTAAACGTGTTTTTTCAGACTCGAATGATGGAATGTTTGCTTCTGGTGTGTTTGTCTCAATAATATGATAACCATACTGAGTTTTCACTGGTTTTGAAACTTGACCATTCTTTAGCGCATTTACCGCACTGTCAAAATCAGCAGAGAAAGCGCCAGGTGCATAAGACTCAACCAAACCACCTTGTGTTTTTGAGGTAGGGTCGTCAGAGAATTGCGCTGCTGCTTGAGCAAATGTCATCCCTGCTTGAATTTTGGCATAGACATCATTGGCAAGCTTTTGAGCAGCCACATCATCACGTTCATCTGTTGTGATCAAGATGTGCTTAACTTCACGCTTTACATCTTTTTGTTGTTTTTCCACAAATGCTGCATAAGCCTGTTGTAAATTAGCTTCGGTTACTGCCAGATTTGCTTGAGGTAATAAAGCTGGGCTTAAAACCACATAATCAACATCGACACTTGCAACTTGCTTAAATTCATTTTTATGCTTGTTGTAGTAATCAGTGATTTCTTGATTAGTGGCTGTTATTCCTTTTTTGTAGTCATCTAATTTGATACTTGCTAAATGTAGCGTGCGCTGCTCCGTTTGCAGATTAGCCAATTGCTGCAAATCGGACTGACTGACCAATGCATATTCTACTAGCGTTGAAGAAATCATTTTCAATGCATGATCTTGGCGCAGACTCGCGATCAAGCCCTGATTGGTCATACCCGCAGAGCGTAAATAGTTTTCATATAATTGTTGAGAAAACTTGCCATTTTCTTGAAAACCCGGCTGTTGAGCCAACATTTGCTCAAGCTGCACATCACTTAAGGAGATTCCTAACTTATCTGCTTGCTGCGACAATAAACTACGTGCAACAAGTGCATCTAAGGCTTTTTCCTGAATAACAGGCAGATTGAGCAGCGATTCATCACCTTGAACCAATGATAAGTATTGGTCTTTATAGTTCTTGATTGCATTTTCTAATTCTTTATTAGAAATATCCTGACCATTTACCGATTTGGCAACATCGACTTTATTGCCACCACTAAAATATCCTTCAATACCTACAAGTGCTAAAGGGGTCAAAAACAAAAATAATAGGACTTTGCCAAGCCAACCCTTAATGACTGTACGAAATGATTCCATAAGTATTCCAATATTTTATTTCGGGGCAATTTTAACTGAAAAACCAAAGTGAATGAATGCCGAATGAGGATCAAATTAGTTTTTTCATTCGATAAATAAAAAACGCACCCGAAATGGTGCGTTTATTGATTTAGAAAGATTACGCAACCGAATCTTTTAAACCCTTACCAGCTTTAAAGCTAGGTACTTTGCTTGCTTTGATTTGAAGCTCTTCACCAGTTTTAGGATTACGACCAGTACGTGCAGCACGTTCTTTTACGCTAAAAGTACCAAAACCGACTAAAGTAACCGTATCACCTTTTTTAAGTGCTTCAGTGATTGATGCAATTGTCGCGTCAAGTGCTTTACCGGCATCCGACTTAGACACTCCCCCTTTTTCAGCAATCGCATCAATTAATTCTGATTTATTCATGATAAAAAATATCCTCTTAATATCGTTTGTTAAGATCCAAGGCTATAGTTTAAAAGGCCATGCAGCCTTTATAGCAATGCTTTAGGGGAGAACGCAATACTAGAAAGACCTTTTAATTAAAATAAATACCGAAATACGACATAAACGGACGAGTTGCTAGCAAATTTTTTACTTTTTATTCAATTTAGCCTTAAGTTGATCATTTTCTTCGATTAAAGCATCGACCTTAATATGAAGTTGCACCAACAACTGCTCAATATGCTGAAGATCCTTCGGTGTAACCAAACCAATTCGATTTAAAGAGTGGTTCACGCCACTATCTAAAATCTTTTCAACCTTATCTTTAGTATCCGTGACAGATTCTTTGGCTTTCTCAGTCACCTTCCCAACTGTGTTATCAGCAAAATCAACTGTCTTTGATTCTAACTCTTCGCCCACTTTGACTAACGAGTCGAATAATTTATTCCCTTCTTCCTCTGCTCGAGAAAATGCTCCTAAACCTGCTAGCCAAATTTGTTGTGTGTATTTTTTAAAATCAAGCGCGGATTTCTTAGAACTCTTTGATTTTAGCTTAGTTCCTGCCTCCGCATCTTCACTCACATTCTCTCTATTTGCCTTATCCATGAACCATTGCTCCTAAGCACTTTACAAACAACATGTCGTATTTAACCATAAAAATGTTTTTATAATATCAAAATTAGGACTTGATCGTTTTAAAAAACTGTTCTACAAAGCAATATAGTCATGTAAATTGTTTTTAACAGTTGAGTAAGGATACTCAAGTTTTACAGGCTTTGTTTTTTTAGATTAAATAGGTAAGGATAAAGAGACTTATGAGTGATACGCAACAAAGACATAAACACCCCCATTTGTTGCTAAACATTGTCATCATTGTTTTAGAAACTTTTTCCTCTTTCATCCTCACACATGATGCTGCGCTGCGTTTGCAAGCAAAAAATTTAATTGATCAAAAAGTTACGATTCGTATTAACAGCTACATCCCTTTCTTTGACTTTTATATTCAATTCACAGAAAAAGGGTTGTTATTTGATATGAAAGCACTCGATCGAAAAATAGATTTAGAAATTAACAGTACACTGATCGATCTCGTCAAAATCTTTGTATTCAATAATCAACGTAGCATTAGCAATATGCGTATTTTAGGAGATTCAACGCTCGCTGAGCAATTCATCGACTTGGTTCCTCATTTTACCTTATCTAGCATATTGGTAAACTGGAAACAGTGGTTTAATGCGTTTGGTGATGATGCCGACACAATTGCATCGCAGCATCGGATCGCCCCACTTCTAGAAAAAATTGATCAACAACGTTCCGAAATCAACAGCTTGCTCGTTGAAGTTAAGCAACACCAAAATCGCATTCTTCGTCTACAAAAACGTCAGCGTTTGATCAATATCAGCTTTGCGGTATTGAGCTTTATTTTTATTGCTTTTTTTGTTTATAATGCGTGGATACAATAATTCTCTGATATTTTACTTTTCACTTGCATAATGGCAATTAAAAAACTTGACTATTTTAGTCGGAATTCATAAAATTTAGACATCTAGTCTAACCATGTGTATCGAATCATGCGCCTTACTACTCGCGGTCGTTACGCAGTGACTGCTCTACTTGATTTAGCTTTGCAGCCAACTGAACAAACGATCACGCTTGCTGAAATAGCAAATCGTCAATCCATCTCAGTCGCTTATCTAGAACAGTTATTCGCAAAACTCAAACGACACGGCTTAGTTTCAAGCGTTCGTGGTGCAAATGGCGGATATCATCTTGCGCGTCGTGCAAGTGAAATCACAGTACTAGCAATTATTGAAGCTGTAAATGAAACTGTCGATGCAACGCGTTGTGACCATAAAGGCAACTGCCAAAATGGTGCAATGTGTTTAACGCATGACTTATGGCAAGAACTCTCCCACCATATTGCCGATTATCTTGCAAAAATCACCCTTGCCGATCTAGTCGCACGTGACAACGTTCAAACCGTTGCAGTCCGTCAAAATTCAGTAAGTTTAGATTCAGCCCTTCTATCGGTTACAGGTATTTGACATGAAACGTCCAATTTATCTTGATTACGCAGCAACCACTCCCGTGCTTCCTGAAGTTGCGGAACGTATGATGGAATGCTTAACCTTCGAAGGGTCTTTCGGTAACCCTGCCTCACGTTCGCATGCTTATGGTTGGCAATCTGAAGAAAAAGCGGAATATGCTCGTGAGCAAGTTGCAAATTTAATCAAGGCTGATCCACGCGAAATCGTTTGGACTTCTGGTGCAACTGAATCTGACAACTTAGCCCTAAAAGGTATTGCTCAGTTCTACGCTTCAAGAGGCAAACACATCATCACAAGTAAAATCGAACACAAAGCTGTGTTAGATCCTTGCCGTGAACTTGAAGAACAAGGTTTCGAAATTACTTATTTAGAGCCTGAACCACGTACAGGTTTAATTACCCCTGAAATGGTTCAAGCTGCACTACGTCCTGATACGATTCTGGTCTCATTGATGATGGTCAATAATGAGATCGGCACAGTAACAGATGTTACTGCAATCGGTGAATTGACGCGTGCAAACAAAACATTCTTTCATGTGGATGCGGCTCAAGCTGCTGGTAAAGTTGAAATTGATCTTTCAACCATGAAAATCGATTTGATGAGTTTCTCTGCACACAAAATTTATGGTCCCAAAGGGATTGGCGCGCTCTTCGTTCGCCGCAGTCCACGTGTTCGCTTAAAAGCACAAATGCACGGTGGCGGTCATGAACGTGGTATGCGTTCTGGTACTTTAGCGACGCATCAAATTGTAGGTATGGGCGAGGCTTTTGAAATTGCTGGCAAAAATCTACAAGCAGAACAAACGCGTATTCGTCAGCTCCGTGACAAGTTATGGAATGGTTTACAAGACCTTGAACAAGTCTTCTTAAATGGCCATCAAACTCAAAGCGTTGCAAATTACTTAAACGTCAGCTTCAACTTTGTTGAAGGCGAATCACTCATGATGGCACTAAAAGATGCAGCAGTTTCAAGTGGTTCTGCATGTACATCTGCAACCTTAGAGCCGTCATACGTTTTACGAGCTTTAGGTCTATCTGATGAGTTAGCACATAGCTCAATCCGCTTTAGTTTTGGTAAATACACGACTGAAGCAGATATTGACCACGTGCTAACCATTACCAAAGCCGCTGTTGAGAAATTGCGTGAACTTTCTCCGCTTTGGGATATGTATAAAGAAGGTATTGACCTTTCGACAGTTGAGTGGGCTGAACACTAATTCATTGAACTTTCAATTGAAAAACGTATTTTCACCCTCATATTAATATTAGGCTGACCCCGAGTTTTGGAGAAGCAACATGGCTTATAGCGAAAAAGTAATTGATCATTACGAAAACCCTCGTAATGTTGGTGTTTTAGACAAGAATGCAGAAAACGTAGGCACAGGTATGGTCGGTGCACCTGCATGTGGTGACGTTATGCGCTTACAAATTCAAGTCGACGACAATGGCGTAATTGAAGAAGCACGTTTTAAAACTTATGGTTGCGGTTCTGCAATTGCATCAAGCTCTTTGGTCACCGAGTGGCTAAAAGGCAAAACGCTTGATCAAGCACAAGCGATCAAGAATATTGATATTGCAACTGAGCTAGCACTTCCACCAGTAAAAGTACACTGTTCTGTATTGGCTGAAGATGCGATTAAAGCTGCGATTGAAGATTATCGCGGCAAAAAAGTTAAAGCTTAATTGATGACCGATCAAACATTGGAGTTTTCATGATCCATTTAACTGAAAATGCTGCGACTCATATCAGCAATTACCTCCAAAATCGAGGTAAAGGTGAAGGCATTCGTGTTGGTGTGAAAACTTCAGGTTGTTCTGGCTTGGCTTATGTGCTCGAATTTGTTGATGACATAGACGCACATGATCAAATTTTTGAACAATCTGGTGTTAAAGTTTTTGTTGATCCTAAAAGCTTAGTTTATCTCGATGGTTTAGAAATGGACTATGTGAAAAATGGCTTAAATGAAGGCTTTGAATTTAGCAACCCAAATCAAAAAGGTGAATGTGGCTGCGGTGAATCATTTACTGTTTAAGCACACGCTCCTTTCTTTTCGTCAAAACAGTGTGTCCGCACTGTTTTAACGTATTTAACAATAGCGGAATTCATCTCCCATGAATCATTTTGAGTTGTTCTTATTACCCGAAGCACTCGATATAGATTTAGCAGCTTTAAAAAAACAGTTTTTAAGTTTGCAACAGCAATATCACCCAGATAAGACCAGTGATAAAGATCAAGCTTTGATCAAGTCAAGCGACATCAATCAAGCGTATAAAGTTTTATCACACGTTGATAGCCGCGCTGCGTATTTGCTTGCCTTAAAAAAGCAGGATCATCATCTTGATCAATCTATCAATGATTTTGAGTTCTTACAATCTGCACTGGAAATGCGTGAGCAACTCGATGAAGCAACATCGACAGATCAACTCCATACATTAAAAGTAGATGTGCAACAGTGGATTGATAGTTTAGTGCGTGAGTTTAAAATCGATTATACAGAGGAAGACTGGGCTGAAGCACGCGATACCGTACGTAAGCTGCGTTTCTTCCAACGTGTTATGAATGATATTGATAAAGCTGAAGATCGCATGTTCGATGCAGAAGATAGCTTCGATTTAGACGATGATTTTTAGTCCGCTTTAACCGATTATTTTCAAGGGATAACTCACGCATGGCACTTTTGCAAATTGCTGAACCTGGTCAATCTACTGCCCCGCATCAACACCGTATTGCGATTGGCATTGACTTAGGGACAACCCACTCTTTAGTGGCGACAGTGCTATCGGGAAAACCGAAAGTTCTACAAGATGAAAAAAATAGAGTCTTACTCCCCTCTATTGTTCATTATGCAAAGGATACAACAACCTTTGGTTATGAAGCCAAACCCTTTATGATGACCGATCCAAAAAATACGATCGTTTCAGTTAAACGATTTATGGGTCGTTCACAATCAGATATTAAATTCCAGCACCCATATACACTTGTTGGTGCTGAAAATGAAATGCCAGCTTTTGAAACACCAGCAGGTCGCAAAACCCCTGTGGAAATTTCTGCTGAAATTTTAAAACAACTTAAAGAACGTGCGGAAGCAAGCTTCAACAATCCAGTGAATGGTGCTGTCATTACTGTTCCTGCTTATTTCGATGAAGCACAACGTCAAGCGACACGTGATGCAGCCCAACTGGCAGGCTTAAATGTTTTACGTTTGTTAAACGAACCAACTGCTGCTGCGGTTGCTTACGGTCTTGACCAAGAAACCAATCTAAGCACTGATCGTAACTATGTTATTTACGATTTAGGTGGCGGTACTTTTGACGTATCTATCTTGCGTTTTTCCCAAGGTGTATTTGAGGTTTTAGCCACTGGTGGCCACACTGCTCTTGGCGGTGATGACCTAGATCGTCTCATCGTAAAATGGGCAAAGAAACAACTCAGCATTGAGACACTAAACGATGAAGAATATGCTGTTTTCATTGTTGCCGCTCGCCAAGCAAAAGAATATTTAACAGACCACGAATCTGCTGAATTAAAACTATTAGATGACCGTCTGACTTTAGACCGCACGACGTTTGAATCCATCATTCAAGTGGCACTCGATAAAACCATAAGCGTATGTAAACGTGTTTTACGTGATGCAAAACTTAAATTAGCTGATATTGAAAACGTGGTTTTAGTCGGTGGCTCAACGCGCTCTTATGCTGTAAAAAAAGCGGTAGCTGAATTGTTTGAACGTGAACCATTGTGCACGATAAATCCAGATGAAGTCGTTGCAATTGGCGCATCGATTACAGCCAATCAACTGATTGGAAATAGTCAGGATGGTTCGCTATTACTCGATGTCACCCCACTTTCTCTTGGCTTAGAAACCATGGGTGGTCTAGTTGAACGCTTAATCTCACGTAACACCGCTATTCCTGTTGCACGTCGCCAAGAATTCACGACCTATCAAGATGGTCAGACAGCAATGTTGATTCATGTTGTACAAGGCGAGCGTGATTTAGTCGAACACTGTCGTTCATTAGGCCGTTTTGTTTTACATGGTATTCCACCAATGACTGCTGGACAAGCCCGTATTGAGGTGACTTTCCAAGTCGATGCAGATGGACTTCTCACTGTTTCTGCTAAAGAAAATACTTCTGGCGTTCAAGCTAAAATTGATATCAAACCATCTTATGGCTTGTCATCAACAGATACCGAACGCTTACTGATAGAAGGTTTCCAACATGCCGAGGAAGATAAACAACTCCGTCATTTGCAAGAAACCAAAGTTGAAGCACAGCGTGAGCTGGAAGCTTTGGAACAAGCTTTAAAAGCAGATACGGACTTATTAACTCAGCAACAAGCTCGTGATTTAATCCTAGCTGCCGAAGCCTTAAAAGTTCGTCTTGAAACCAATGAGCTTGAAGCAATAGAAAAAGCTGTTCAACAACTTAAAATTCATAGTGATGCATTTGCTGCACTTCGTATGAACCGACATATTGACCATGCCTTAAAGGGTACAAAACTTGAAGATTGGTCAAACTCAAACTAACGGTATAGGTGATCAATATGCCACGTATTAAAGTGCTCCCTCACGCCCAAATTTGTCCTGAAGGTGCTGAATTTGAAGTCGAACATAATGCCAATTTATGCCAAAGCTTGCTCAAGCAAGGCATTAAAATTGAACATGCTTGTGACATGTCTGCGGCATGTACCACATGCCACGTCGTTGTTCGTAAAGGATTTGACAGCCTTGAAGAAATGAATGATATCGAAGCTGATTTACTTGACCGTGCTTGGGGTTTAGAGCCTGACTCTCGCCTATCATGCCAAGTGGCCATTGTTGATGAAGATCTGGAAATTGAGATTCCTAAATACACCATCAATCATGCTTCTGAAAATCATTAAGCTAATCGTTTCATGATTTAAAAAATCCTCTTTTAATCTTTTAAAAGAGGATTTTTTTATGCTGAAAATAAAATATGATCACTCAGCGTTTATTGTTTAACTTCATCATCCAATGTGAGTTTCGGAACACCCTGCGCATTGGTAATTTTTTGATGCGTCTGAATACGCTCAATCATTGTTTCTAAAATCTCGACCAACTCAGGATATTCGTAGTTTTGGACTTCTTCTAGGTTCAAGACCAAATGAAAGCCCTTATAATCATAATCAAACCATTTTTGCGTATCAGATTTCTTGCCAGTGAATTTCTCCATCACTTGCCAAGTTTTAACAGGGCCTTGAATTCCTTTTAAATAAATAGGCACTTTAGGCACACATAAAAATTCACTTTTGATGAGTTGATGTGTGTCATCTGCAATTAAAATCTCGTCTACTTCTGCGGCAGATTGTAATCGTGATGCCAAATTCACATCACGACCAACAATGGTATAAGCCATACGATGCGATGCACCATAATTACCTACGTGACAATAACCTGTACTTATTCCCATGCGTATATGCAGTGCGGGATAGCCCATTTTCTTCCAGCGCTCACGTAACAATTTCATTTGTTGACGCATCGCAATCGCCATTTCCACACAAGATTTTGCATCTTGTTCGGTACCTTGCGAGTTTGGATCACCAAAGAAAATAAGAATGGCATCGCCCATAAACTTATCTACAGTCGCTTCATACTGTTTGGCAATTTCAGTCATATGGCTTAGATAATCATTGAGTAAAAAAGCCAAATCATCTGGAATAAGCGTTTCTGAAAGCTCGGTAAAACCTTGGATATCAGAGAAAAAAATGGTGAGTTTTTTACGTTTATATTCAATTTTTGCTTCAGCTTCACCACGCATGATCGATTGCCACAGTTGTAGTGGCGCATAGCGACTAAGCTGATTTGCAAAGGCAATATAACGTGTCATTTGATTATGGTAATGCTGGCGTTGCTGCCCCAAGATACTCAATCGACGATGCTGGTAATAATTACCAATCACAATAAAGACCATTAGACCCAACAAACTGACCACGGTCAGTTCAGGGTTAGTCGGTTCAAAATACTGCTCAGCGCCAAAAATAAAAAAAGTACTAAAATAAAACGTAATAACGCCAATAAGTCCGATCAGACAGGCAATCGGTAAAGAAATTCTATTGTTCAATCCAACATATAATAAGGCAAAAATAATAACAAAGGTTGGAACTAAACTTAGATGCAGTGCAGCAAGAACGATGGCAACAATGATCGCCTCATTGGCGAAAAAAACATTTTTTTCAGTTTTTTTATCGTATTTATATTGCAGCCATTTTTCGAGTCGAGGACAAAATAAAAAATAAATCAATAATAAAGGGAGGATATAAAGTTGATAGTTAGCACTCGATGAGGTAAATGTATAAATTACCAAAATGAGTGACAGAATCGAATATCCCATCAAACGATGGAAGTAAGCGAACTGTCTAGGTTCTTTATCAATCAACCTATCTAGCGGCACTCTATCCTCCTTTCTTATTATAGAATACTATTCTTCTTCTATTTTTAGATCAGTCCATACGCCAATCGAATGGCATATCACCTTGACCACGCAATGCAAGCATTAATGTTTGGCGCATATGTGCCAACACATCATTACTATAAGGAACAGCAGGTGTTCCCCATACTGGTTTAGGCCACGCCACATCGTTTTGATAGCGCACGACATGATGAAAATGCAATTGAGGTACAACATTCCCTAAAGCAGCAACATTCATTTTATCCGCACGGAATACACGCGCAAGTTGGCTGGATAACCAGCTTGATTCACGCAAAAACTGTTCCTGATCTGCTTGGCTGAGTTCATACAGCTCTGTAACCCCTGGCACACGTGGCACAAGGATCAACCAAGGAAATTGCATATCATTCATTAAACGACATGTTGAAAGCGGGAAATCGCCTACAAAAAATGTATCTTGAGCAAGTTGGGGATGCAAACTAAACATATCTTTATAAATGATGCAGAATAATGATGATCAATACTATCACATCAGTTCTGATGTGAATATTCTAAGTATGCTATTTGATTACAAATAACAATGATTTTCCTCATTTATTACATAAGGCTTTAATCAAAGAAAGTCGTTAGCTTGTAAAAAAACCAACTTGCTCAATTAACCAACAAATCATGGTTTTTTTCTAGTCATTCATTTCACTTAATAATTTATTCAATAAATCAATAATGAATTGAATACGCTTATCATATTCAGCAAGCTGCACCATAATTTTCAAGCGTTGACCACCCTCCATTCGATAATAAGTTGGATTTTTCTGCATCAATTGAATAATGCTGACCGCTTGTACTGGGGTATCAGGTGAAAATTCAACATAGCCCCCATTGCTATTGATATCAACTTTGGTCATCCCAAGTTGTTCAGCTTTCAAGCGGATTTGATGAACGCTAAAGAGTTGCTTAACTGATTGTGGTGGAATACCAAAACGGTCGATCAATTCCATGCGGATATTGTCCAACTTTTCCTGCGTATCGGTATTACTAATACGCTTATAGAACAGTAAACGCTGATGTACATCACCCAAATAATCGTCTGGAATGAGTGCTGGCATATGAAGATTAATCTCAGCAGTCAATGACAATGGCGCATCAAAGTTTGGTGTTTTTCCTTTTTGAATCGCTTTGGTCGCCTTTTCAAGCATTTCCATATACAAGCTATAACCAATGGCATGCATAGAACCACTTTGCTGCTCACCTAACAGCTCACCCGCACCACGGATTTCCAAATCCTCTGTCGCCAGCATAAAGCCAGCACCTAAAGTTGAAGCACGCTGAATCGCATCTAAACGCTTTTCGGCATCCCCTTTTAAGTGCTTCAGCGAAGGTACCAATAAGTATGCATAAGCCTGATGATGCGAACGACCAACACGCCCACGTAATTGGTGGAGCTGCGCTAAACCTAACTTATCAGCACGCTCAATAATAATAGTATTGGCATTTGGGACATCAATCCCTGTTTCGATAATCGTCGAGCACACCAAAACATTATATTCTTTGTGATAGAACTGCTGCATCACTTGTTCGAGTTCACGTTCGCGCATTTGCCCATGTGCAACTGCGACACGTGCTTCAGGGACTAAAGTACGAATCGTTTCAGCCGCTCGCTCAATGCTTTCCACTTCATTGTGTAGAAGATATACCTGCCCACCACGCAATAACTCACGCAAAATGGCTTCTTTGATTGAGTCATCGGTATGTTCTTGCACAAAGGTTTTTACCGCTAAACGACGTGCAGGAGGCGTAGCAATAATCGACAGATCACGCATGCCAGAAAATGCCATGTTCAATGTCCGCGGAATCGGTGTTGCGGTTAAGGTCAACATATCGACATCGGCACGTAAAGCTTTGATCCGCTCTTTGTCTCGAACCCCAAAGCGGTGTTCTTCATCTACAATCATTAAACCTAAATGATTAAATTGGATATTTTCTTGTAGGATCTTATGCGTTCCCACCACGATATCGACTTTACCATCTGCTAAATCTTCGATGATTTTTAAATGTGTTTTATTACTGCCAAAACGAGATAAAACCTCAATTCTAACGGCGGTATCAGCAAAGCGATCTTTAAATGATTCAAAATGCTGTTGTGCCAATAATGTCGTCGGCACAAGTACAGCGACTTGTTTACCATTTTGCACTGCGACAAAAGCTGCTCGCATCGCAACTTCGGTTTTACCAAAACCGACATCACCACAGACTAAACGATCCATCGGCTTAGCCAATTGCATATCATGTAATGTGGCATCAATGGCGTTGGCTTGGTCCAGCGTTTCTTCATAAGCAAAACCACTGGAAAATTGCATATATGCCATTTGATCAAGCTCAAAAGCAAAGCCAGGTTTAGCTTGACGACGTGCCTGAATATGCAACAACTCAGCAGCAACATCATGAATTTGTTCTAAAGCTTTGCGTTTGGCTTTGCTCCACGTATCCGTACCAATTTTATGTAAAGGCGCAAGATCAGGATCACCACCGCTATAACGACTGATTAAATGTAAGTTAGTGACAGGTACATATATTTTTGCACTATCCGCATAATCAAGTTGTAAGAACTCATAATCTTGTTGATCAATTTCCAGTGTAACCAAACCAGCATAACGTCCCACACCATGATCAATATGAACCACAGGCGCGCCAATATTTAACTCAGTTAAACTACGGACTAAGAACTCTTCAGAAACTTCTTGTTGACGCTTTCGACGGCGTTGCATGACACGATGTTCATACAACTGATTTTCTGAAATAACGGAGAGTTGATCAGTTAACAATAACCCACGATCTAAAGGTGCATTGGTAATCGCAACACGTAATTTTTCTTTTTGGAATTGAGCAAAACTTTCTACTGTCGTAATTTCACCCAAAGCTGAACGTAATGCATCTTTTAAGGTTTCACGACGACCCGCACTTTCAGCCACCAATAAAACAGGGTGATTGCTTCGATCCACATAACGTTTGACCGCTTCAAAAGGCTGCTCTTTTTTTGGCTCAACTGCAAGTTTAGTCGGTGGCTCAGCCGTTAAATTCAGTACACCAGCTTTGTTTTCAAAAGCGTCAGCAGATGCAATAATTCGTGGAAGTTGATTTAACGCCTGCAACACATGGTTTGGCGTTAAAAATAATTCTTCAGGTGGAAGAATCGGTTGATCGATATTGTGACGGCGATCTTCGTAACGACGTACGACTTCTTTCCAAAAGTTGATTAATTCATCTTCAACTTCATTATTTGTAATGACAATGCAATTCTTTGGTAAGTACATCGTTAGCGTGCTTTGTGCTTCCATTGTCTTTTTATCAAAAAACAATGGTAAGTAGAACTCCAATCCAGGCGTCGCAATCCCTTCTAATACATCTTGATAAATGGGATTTTTCTTCGGATTGGCGGTCGGAAAACTTTCTGCATAACGATCTCTAAAGGTAGAGCGCCCTTCTTTTAGCGGAAATTCTTTTGCAGGTAAAACTGTAAAGTTTTTTAAGGATTCTGTGGTTCGTTGCGTTTCGGGATCAAAGAATTTTAGGCTTTCTATTTCATCATCAAATAGATCTATTCGGATCGGTTGTTCTTGCCCAGATGCAAAAATATCCATAATGCTGCCGCGAACAGCAAACTCACCATGATCATAGACGGTATCAACTAAACGGTAGCCAGCCTGAACCAGTTGCTTTTTCTGCACCTCTAAATCTAGCTTTTGTCCCACTTTGATATCAAAGTGTTCACCGACGACCCATGAATAAGGTGCAACTCGTTGCGCTAAGGTGCTGGCTGAAACAAGTAAAATGCCTTTTTGTGGCATGTTGGATAAAATAGCCAAGCGTTCTGAAACAATATCTTGGTGTGGGGACAATCGGTCATAAGGTAAAATTTCCCAGTCTGGGAAAATTACTGGTTTGATACCATAAAATTCGAGTTCACTTTCTAACTGTGCAAGGTGCTGATTATTCCTCGTCACAATCACATATAGGTTTGAACTTTGCGTGGCAATTTCTTTAAATAATAGTGCGGCTGATGATCCTAGTAAGGAACCAATCCAGCGTTTTTCGCCTGCTTTGAGTTGTTGTAAGTTTAATTGAGAGATTTCTTGCTGAAACATAGAGAAAATCATGCAATTTGAAAGACAAGTAGCCTAGTTTAGCATGTTGTTTTTTATGTGGATATGAATCTAGAAAGTAAAAAAACAGCAGTAGAAATAAGATAGACGCCTTATAAACTCGCTATTATCTAAGTTATTGACACAAGCAATCCAATCAACTTACTTATCCATTTACAATGAATTAGCTCTTTCTTTATACGTTAACAAAAGGTTAGCTGGATTTATCTTTTAACTTTTTTTCTAGCCGACGATCCATCAAGCGAAATAACGGTCGAGTTAAATTCATGACAGTAGCAGGTGCTGTATTAAGCAAAGCATTTGCAATTGCACCACTGGTACTCGTTATACGATATGATTTTTGCTGTACAGCCTTGACGATCCAACTCGCTGCCGTAGAGGTATCCAGCATACGCATATGTTTATAGATAGTGGTTTTAGATGACATCGGGGTTCGTACCATTGGAAAATATACAATACTCACGTCAATTCCTTGATCGCCTAACTCCATGCTGAGTGATCGAGAAAAGGATTCCAATGCAGATTTACTGGCTAAATATGCTGAAAACAAGGGAATGGGTACTTGAGTAGACATCGTTGATATATTGATAATATGTCCACGACCATTTGCGAGAAAGTGTGGTAAGAAGCCTAATGTCAAACGTAATGCTGCAAAATAATTAATTTGCATGGTCCGCTCATAATCATGTAACCGATCCAATGCTTGAGTAATAGGACGACGTATAGAACGAGCAGCATTGTTAATTAATACATCAACTTTTACATGTTCACTTAAGATTTGTTCAATACACTGTTTCGCGTCTTCATCCAAGGTAATATCAACAGGATAAATCCATGCATTACCACCTTGTCCGTGGATAATATTCTGTACACGCTCTAATTCGTCTGCACGACGAGCAATCAAACAAATATTTGCACCTAATAAAGCCAGTTGAATTGCAGCCTGTTCACCTATCCCACCAGATGCACCAGTAAGTACAATTGTTTTTCCTTTTAAATTCATCGTACTTTTTTCCTATTCTCAATACTGTCCATATATAACCCATTTTGATCTTATTGCTTTGACCTAAGATTATTTTTCTGTTTGCCATTTTGATCAAATCTAAGTAGACGTCTTTCATAGATCCCCTTGCGGAACTTCAATCGTTCCTCATTCTTCCGATGGGAGGAAGACAAAGAGGCTAAATAATGATGAAAGTGGTCTAGTGAATATATATATCCAAATTTAAAAACTCCATGATATAAACCACTTTCTTTATGACAGTACCAAGTTTTCAGTATGAAAGTAACATTTAAAAAGCGGCATCTTATTAGTGCCGCTTTTTAAATCAAATTAATATGCTGTTATTCAATGATCAGATCTTGTGCGGCAATCGCATCGCCATACACTGGTTTTAAAGTTTTCTCATAGGCTTGATGAATGACACCTTCTTTTGCCAGTTTTTCAAGATCTTGATTGAGCCAATCTAAAAGTTCCTGATTGCCTTTTTTCACCGCGGGTGCAATCAAGTCCTGTTGTCCTAGACTGGTAATACCCACCGTATAATTCGGATTTTCTTTAGCCCAAGCCAAGACCAGTAGATTATCGTGTGCAAGTGCTACGCCACGACCATCTCTCAAAGCATCAAAAGTTTCGGTATTTTGCTCATACTTTTGCAGTTTAATCTCTGGATGTTGTTTACTGAAGAATGCATCCGCAGTTGTCCCCTTATTAACCAACAAGGTTTTATCTTTTAGCTGGGCAATATCGGTAATTACCTGACCTTTAGGAGATACCACGCCCAAGGCAACCTTTAAATATGGGCTAGCAAAATCCACGACTTCTTGACGTTCTGGTGTAACCGTAAAGTTGGCAAAAATAATATCGACTTTATTGGCTTTTAAGTATTCCACACGATTCGCGGCTTCCGTCAAAACAAACTCGACTTTATTTTCGTCTCCCAGCAGATCCTTGGCGACATGTTTAGCAATTTCAACGTCAAATCCCTGATTTTTCCCTTGTTCATCCAAATAACCAAATGGTGGTTTATCACTAAACACACCAATCCGAACTACACCATTTTTCTTAATTTGCTCAATACTCGATACTTGCTGATCCTGTTCGGTTGGATGCTGATTATTTTTATCGCATGCAGATAAGCTGATACCGATTAATGATGCTGCAAACAAATATTTTAGATTTTTAAAGCTTAAACTGGTCATTATTCTACCTCTGATTAGGTTTATGTTTTAAGTTGTGTATTGAGAATAGTGAGAAATTATGATTGAGCCACATTTAAAAAAACGTTGGCATCTACACTTTCGCCATAAACAGGTTTAAGGGTTTGGTCGTAGATTTTTTGTACCTCCCCCGTATTTCTTAATTGTGTAATTTCGGTATTCAGCCAATTCAATAACTGGGTATTACCTTTTCTAACCGCAGGAGCAATGAAATCTTCATTGCCAATCTGCTGGATACCTGCCACATATTCTGGATTTTTTGCAACCCAAGCCAATGCATAAGTACTATCCTGCGAAATAGCATCACCACGACCATCCTTAAGGGCATTAAAGGCATCAGTATTTTGCTCAAACTTAAGCAACTTAACTTTTGGATAATTTTTCGTGAAAAATATATCTGAGCTTGAACCTTTATTAACGATCAAGGTTTTCCCTTGTAACTGTTCCACTGCTGTGATGGCTGTCTTTTTAGGTGAAACAATTCCCAATGCGGCTTTTAAATAAGGCTCAGCAAAATCCACCACTTCCTGACGTTCTGGTGTGACAGAAAAACTGGCAAAAACCACATCAACTTTATTGGATTTCAAGAATTCGACCCGATTGGCTGCCTCAGTGATCACAAACTGTACTTTGTTTTCATCACCCAACAGATCCTTGGTCACCTGTTTTGCCAGCTCGATATCAAAACCTTGATGTTCCCCACGGCTATCGACATAGCCAAATGGTGGATTATCTGCAAAAACTGCGACTATTAACACATCCTGATTCTTGATTTGATCCAGTGAATGATCCGCCTGAGTCGTTTCTGTTTGTGGTGCTTTACTACATGCACTGAATAAGGCAGCCAACAAAAGAATACTGCTGAAAGTTTTGAATGATTGTACTCTGCTCATATATGTTCTCATATTCATTATTAAATCGTTCAATATGCCAAAATATTTAAAAAAGCCTTTGCTCGCTCTGTTTGCGGCTGCTCAAAAAATTGCTGTGGTGGTGCCTGTTCAACAATCTTGCCTTTGTCCATAAAAATAATGCGATCAGCCACCTTGCGCGCAAAAGACATCTCATGCGTCACGATCAACATGGTCATGCCTTCATTGGCCAATTTCAGCACCACATCCAGAACCTCCCGAACCATTTCCGGGTCAAGCGCCGCAGTAATTTCGTCCAGCAAAATCACTTCAGGTTGCATGACCAGTGACCGAACAATCGCAATACGCTGTTTTTGACCACCAGATAACTGTCTTGGATAATCCAGCTTGCGTTCATACAGCCCAACCCGTTTGAGTAGTGCATCTGCGACCTGTTCAGCCTCTGCACGTTGTCGCTTCTGTACTTTTAAAGGACCCAACAGAATATTGTCGATTACGTTCATATGCCCAAAGAGCTCATAGTTCTGAAAGACCATGCCGATCTTCTGACGCACATCCACCCAAGGTAAATCTTTACCCAACACACCAGAGCCAGCCAGAGAAATTTCTCCGCCTTGTATAGGTTCAAGCCCATTGATACACCGTAACAGAGTGCTCTTACCACAACCTGATGGCCCTAAAATCACCACCACTTCACCTTGTTCTACGTCGAGATCAATACCTTGTAAAATATGACTTTGTGCAAATGATTTCTGTAATTGTTGTATAGATAACAAGGTCATGATGACTCCCAAGCTTTTTCCAGATGTGCTGCCAACCGAGACAAGGGATAACAGATCAAAAAATACAAAATAAAAATAAAGCCATAGATCGACAATGAAGCCGTTGGTACCGTCAACAAAGAATTTTCAATAATTTGCTGCCCAACTTTGATCACTTCAACCACGCCGATCAATACCGCTAGAGAACTGGTTTTGATCATTCGGGTAAACAGGTTGATCGCTCCAGGCGTGACCCGTTTTAAACTTTGAGGAAAAATCACATAGCCTAGTGCCTGTACATGACTTAAGCCCAGTGCATAAGCAGCATCCCGTTGATGCTGATCAATGGAGCTAATCGCAGCTCGAACCAGATCCCCCATTTCGGCTGTTCCCCATAATACAAACACTAAAATGCACACTGAAACAGCAGAAAATTGCCAGTTAAACCAAGTGGCAAAACCGAAGTAGAAGACAAACAGCAAAACCAAGATTGGAATAATCCGAATCGCTTCTAAATACAGCTTACACAGACTTCTGATCAGTAGATTTTTAGAAGTCATGATGACACCTAAAAGCGTGCCAAAAATCGCTGAAAAAAATACGGAAATAAAAGCGATCTGGGCGGTCACCCACAAACCATACATCAAACGTTCGAGATGGCTTGGCTGAAATAAATATTCAAACCCCATGGCTCACCCGACGACTTCTGTATTCCAAATAACTGATCAAGATGGACACTGGCAATAAAATAATTAAATAAGACATGATCAATAAAAACAGGGCTTCTGTGGTCTTATAGTCCATCCCAATTAGGTCTTTGGTCACAAACAACAGTTCAACCACGGCTATCGCACTCACCACCGAACTTTCCTTGATCAGAAAAAGACAGTTTGCACCGATAGCAGGAATAGACACGGCAAGTGCCTGAGGAAAAATCACATACTGAAAAATCTGATAAGGCTTGAGTCCAATACTTTGTGCAGAATCAATTTGCCCTTTGGCAACCGATTGCAATCCTGCTCTAAAGGCTTCGGCCATATAGCTGCCTCCCAGAAAGGTCAGCCCGATGACACCACACGTAAATCCATCAATTTTGATCCCGATTTTCGGTAAACCGTAATATAGGAAAAAGAGTTGAATCAACAGCGGCGTATTACGTGATATTTCAATATATATTTTTGCAACTTTATCAAGTATACGAACTCGATAAGTAATAAGGACACTACAGACCAGACCCAGCAAGATTGCCAGAATAATGCTGATGATCGAAATCTTCAGCGTAGTCAGCAAAGCAGAGAAAAATTGCGGAGCAACACTATGGATATACAGCCAGTTCAAGAAAAATTCCAAAAATTAAAACGTTATTACATTCAATGTTGTGATGTGTATTCACATTCCAAATAAATTAACTTTTTCATGTGATAAATAAAAATATTTTTATAAGATAAGCTTTGCATAATTTTCTAATCGAGAATAACTTTTGCAAAGAAGGCCAAACGCTTGGCCATCGACCATGATGATATTGAATTAATCTTATAAATGTCTTTTATTTAGATACAAAAAAGCATTCTTTAGACCCAGTCCAAAGAATGCTTTATCAATCAAATTACGATACTAACTTTGCATTTGGGAAGAAACGACCTTCTACTGAGTCATAACACCACTGGAAGATAAAGGTATAAACCAAGATACACATGGTTAAACCAAAATCTAAAATTAATGCATCAATGAAACTCATATGCATCATATAAGCAATAATTGGAATGGTTGCGAGCATCAAACCGCCCTCAAAGCCAATCGCATGTAAAATACGTACTGGAATGGTTCTTTCCCACTGGTGTTTATATTCCACCTTCTCAAAATAATGGTTAAAAATCATATTCCAAATCACGGAAATCACGGCCATAATCGTACCTAAAACACCCGTGACTTCTAACGGCATGCTAAAAATAAAACTTAACGCAATTGCGATGATGACCAATAAAATCACTTCATAGACAATCGCATGAATGAGTCTTCTTTTGGAAATCAACATTTTTAAAACACTCTATTGTTTGGATATGAGTCATTTTATTTTTATAATGTTGATTGATCCAATCAGGTTCTTTCAGTTTTTTTGATAGATGAGCAGCTTTGACAAATGAATATAAATCAAGAACAACTACACATGTTTCAAACCGTGATCGAAACAGGTTCATTTTCCGCCGCTGCCCGTAAGTTAGGCAAAGTGCCTTCTGCAGTAAGCATGTCGATTGCGAATTTGGAAATAGACCTCGACCTTAACCTATTTGATCGTATTGGACGTGAGCCAACTCCAACAGCAGAAGCAATCGTCCTCTACGAAAAAACACAACAGCTTTTAATTGAAATGAATCAATGGAAACAGCATGCCTTTGCCTTAAGTACAGGACTAGAATCCACTTTAAATATCGTCGTGGTCTCAGAACTATTACATACCAATTGGACGGATTATATTACCCTGCTTGAGCAGCAGTTCCCTAGCCTTGCGATTAATATCGTTTCCGCACCTCAAGAAGATGCACTGCAAATGTTACTCGACCAATCTGCACAATTGGCCTTGATGTTTGAACGAGAACATTTGGATAGTCGTGAACAGTTTGTTGAATTAAAAAGAGAAGCTTTGGTGCCTGTGATTGCTGAAAGTCATCCTTTAGCTCAACTTGAAAAAGTGTCGTTCGAACAAATGGTGCAAACACGCCAAATCGTTGTTGCGAGTCGTGACAAAAACATCAAGCCAGAACTCCTCTTTTCCAAAGATTATTGGCGTACTGATAACCATCATTCAGCTTGTATGATGATCGTCCGGAATCTTGGTTGGGGCGTTCTTCCCTTAGAAATGTTCAACGAAAACCCAGAATTAAAGAAGAAGCTAAAAATCTTAAACTTATATGATTTTAGCCCAAAATTTGAATATTACGTTGATCTTGTCTGGAGTCGTGAAAGCGAATTAGGCGCTGCCGCACGTTTTCTGATTGAGTACATTCGAAATCAACGTCAACAAATGAAATAGGAAGCTTCAATAAATTCTAAACATTTCTCTAAAAAAAGCGATGCTTTGCTTTCCTGTAGATTGTGTTATAAATGAAGTCACCCATAATATTGTTTAAGAAAGAACGTTATATCAATGACTCAAACCGCATTAAACCAATTAAAGAATTTAACGACTGTTGTCGCAGATAGTAGTGATCTAGAAGCAATTGAAAAATTTCGCCCATTAGATGCAACAACAAATCCATCACTGATTACAGCAGCAGCTGAACAACCTGACAGTAGACAACTGATTGAAGATGCTTATGCACAAGCAAAACAAGAGGGTTATCAAGGTGATGAGTTAGTTGAACGTACCATTGATATCTTAACAGTCAAATTTGGCGTTGAAATTTTAAAACTGATTGATGGTCGTGTTTCGACTGAAGTTGATGCCTTGCTTTCTTATGATACGGAAGCAACGATTGCCAAAGCACGTGAACTGTCCAAACTCTATCAAGATTATGGTATTCAACAATCACGCATCTTGATTAAAATTGCGTCTACGTGGGAAGGGATTCAAGCAGCTAAGGTTTTAGAAGCTGAAGGGATTCCATGTAACCTCACGTTATTGTTTGGTTTACATCAAGCACAAGCCTGTGCAGATGCAAAAGTGACCCTAATCTCACCTTTCGTTGGGCGAATCTTAGATTGGTATAAAAAAGCCGAAGCTGTTGAACACTACCCCATTGAAAAAGATCCGGGTGTCTTATCAGTTAAGAAAATTTATAATTACTACAAACAACAAGATATCTCAACTCAAGTCATGGGGGCGAGTTTCCGCAGTACAGCCCAAGTACTTGGTTTGGCAGGTTGTGATTTGTTGACCATTGCTCCGAATTTATTAAATCAATTAGAACAAGATCAACAGCTTGTTGAAGCTCAATTATCAACGACTTCAGCTCAACAAGCTGAAACAATCGAACGTTCAGCTCAAACCAAAGAAAGTTTTAAAGCCGAACTCGAACACGATTTAATGGCATTTCAACTCCTCCAAGGTGGTATTGATGGCTTTATTAAAGCGCGAAATCAATTGAGTTTGTTACTGCGTCAATCTTTTGGTATCGACGCTGAAATCACCCCATAATTAATCTATTTTTCACCTAAAAAAACCGATTTTTGTTATATTAGCGAAAATCGGTTTTTTTAATGAGTTTATCGTGTTCGGTATCATAGATTTACCCACTTATATTATTGGTACAATCTTAATCATATTATTACCTGGCCCTAACTCGATCTATGTCATGTCAGTGGCTTCACGCTACGGTGTCCGTACAGGATATGCCGCGGCAGGTGGCGTTTTTACAGGTGATTTTATTTTAATTATTTGTACCGTATTAGGTGCAGCCTCATTACTCAAAGCCTTTCCGATTCTGTTTGTCATTCTAAAATTAACTGGTGCCTGCTACCTCGCTTATTTAGGCTTTAAGCTACTGCAAGGCGCTTATCAGACTTGGAATCGACCACCCCGTCGTGCAGAAATGGCTGATTTACCACAATTAGATAAGGTTCACCCTTATCGTACTGCGCTCAGTATCAGTTTGTTAAATCCAAAAGCAATTTTATTTTTCCTCTCATTCTTCGTACAATTTGTTGAACCAAGTTATGCTTATCCAGCATTAAGTTTCTTGCTTTTAGCGATCATTTTACAAATCGTGAGCTTCAGCTATTTAACTGCTTTGATTTTTTCAGGTATAAAATTGGCTGGTTTTTTCAAACACAATTATAAACTTGCAGCGAGTGGCATTTGCCTTGTTGGGATTCTGTTCTTTGGTTTTGGCTTAAGACTGGCGACTTCAACTCTATCTTAATAAAAATTTTGATCGACTAATCAATTTATTCAATCATCTTAGAACTACGATTCAAGGCATATTAACGATATACTTTTCAACAAATTTTAATCACGTATAGATGCATATAATGCAACGCCTCATTCAAGATTTTTCAATCCCCGCAGTATTTGCTGGTTTTATTACCTTTTTGATTGGTATTAGTGTTTCGGCTGTTCTGGTCATTCAAGGTGCCCAATCTTTAGGTGCGAACACAGCACAAATCAGCTCATGGTTTTGGGCACTCGGGCTAGCAATCGGCTTATCAGGCTTAATCCTCTCATGGAAATATAAATATCCTGTAGCAACGGCATGGTCGACCCCGGGTATCGCACTGATTATTGCTTCTACTGGGCATTATGATCTTTATCAGGCCATTGGCGCATTTGTCATCTGTGGTATTGCGATTGCAATCGTTGGATTTTCAGGGGTTTTTCAAAGGCTATTGGCGCATATTCCAGCCAGTCTCACCTGTGCCATGCTGGCAGGAATTCTACTCAAATTCGGGATTCAAATCTTTAGTGGTCTAGAAAGCCATCTCGGCTTTATCTTAAGCATGTTGGTGATTTACCTTGTCTCCAAGCGCCTATTTCCACGCTATAGCATCGTATTGACTGTGATTTTAGGTGCTGCGATTTGTCCGCTGTTTATTGATTTTCAACTCCAGCCCATTACATGGTCTTTAACTCAGCCCGTATGGATGCAACCTGCATTTTCATGGTCTGCTTTACTGGGTTTAGCTCTACCTTTATTTGTGATTAATATGACCTCACAAAACTTACCTGGTATTGCGATGATCAAAAGTTATGGCTATCAACCTCATGTCAATCAACTGGTTGGTTGGACTGGTGTTGCACATACTATTTTTGCACCTTTTGGCTGTTTTTCGGTAAATTTGGCAGCGATTAGTGCAGCCGTAAGTTTAGACGATCAAGTTCATCCTGATCCAAGCAAACGCTATATTGCAGGGATCAGTTGTGGTTTATTCTATATTTTCATGGGGCTTTTCGCGGCGACCTTAGTCAGTCTACTCATGTCATTTCCACAAATCTTTATTGTGGCACTTGCGGGTATTGCATTATTTGCGACCATTAGCCATAACATTGCGGTCGCTTTTTCAAATGTTGAGGAACGCGAAGCTGCCCTATTGACCTTTTTATGTAGTGCTTCTGGTGTGCAGTTTTGGGGAATAGGCTCTGCATTTTGGGGGCTTATTCTGGGTATTGTTGTCTTAATATTATTTAGATTTAAAAATAAGCCTTAGTCAAACTAAGGCTTATTCACTACATTTCAAAAAGCACTGAACTCTATTTATCCTCTAAATCCTTTAGTGCTTCGTTATCATTTAAAATTCGTCCAGCCTGCTTAGGTCGAATCAGCGGTTCTGTAGGTCGTGGATGTGTATGCGTGTACTGTAAACCGACACCCGCATAAACATCATCCGCAGCAATTTCAGTTTCAAAACGCTCATCATCACGATCACGAATTTCATCAGTAATCCGTTTAACTTCATCCTGATCGACACCTAACTCTTTTAAAATCACGCCGCCAAACTTGATAGCCGATTCAAAGGTTTCACGTACGATGTGATCGACTTTGTGCTTAACCAAATAAAGCGAGTGTTCGCGGTCATAAGATCTCACCAGTAGTTTCGACAGTGGAAATTCATGTCCTACCAATTCGACGATTTTATTGGTTGTTGCCTTATTATCGACACAAACCACGATGGCTTGGGCATTTTCAGCCCCAGAAGCATGTAAAATATCTAACCGTGCGCCATCACCATAATAGATTTTGAAACCAAATTTCTCTGCGTTTTGAATCATGTCAATGTCATTATCAATAATGGTGACATCAACACCTCTGGCCAATAATAATTGACTGGCTACCTGGCCAAAACGGCCAAATCCAATCATTAAAACACGACCACTTAGACCTTCCGCAATATTGACGTTTTCTAGAGAAATCGTATCTTTTTCCTCTGTAAATCGCTTAAAAATAATACCAAAAAGAGGTGTGAGTACCATTGAAAGTACCACGATTGCGGTAAGATTTGACTTGATTGTATTATCAATTACTTGAGCACTGACTGCGGCAGCAAAGAGTACAAATGCAAACTCCCCCCCTTGTGCCATGAGTAAGGCACGATCCAAAGCATCCGTATGAGAACTTTTAGTGACACGAGCGACAATATAAATCATCAATGCTTTGACAAACATCATGGCTAAAACGCCACTAATAATGAGCTGCCAATTCTGTGCGACTACGGATAAATCTAGCGACATCCCAACACCGAGGAAAAAGAGCCCCAGTAACAACCCACGAAACGGCTCAATATCCGCCTCAATTTGATGTCGAAAAGTCGACTCTGATAACAGTACACCTGCTAGAAAAGCACCCATCGCCATCGATAAGCCACTGACTTGCATCAACAATGCCGCACCCAATACCACCAAAAGTGCTGCGGCAGTCATGACTTCGCGTGCTTTAGCCGCTGCCAATAATCTAAATAACGGATTGAGCAACCAATACCCTGCTGCGATAAGACCCGCTATCGCAATCAGACCTATACCAATGGTTTCCATACGTGCTGAAGTCGTTTCCACCACATGATTGGGTGCCATAAATGCAATGACGGCCAATAATGGAACGATAAGCAGGTCTTCAAATAATAATATTGAAACTACCTTCTGTCCTCGTGGTTGAGCAATGTCACCACGCTCACCAAGGAGTTGCATCACAATGGCGGTTGAGGTCAGCACAAAACCTGCTGCGGCAATAAAAGCAACTTGCCATGTAAATCCAAATAGAATGCCTACACCTGTTAATGCTAAGGCACTGACTACAATCTGTAAGGTACCTAAACCAAAGATTTCTCGTCTAAGACTCCATAAATGTGAGGGTTGCATTTCTAGACCAATCACGAATAGGTACATCACAATGCCCAATTCAGCAATATGCAAGATGGATGTCGATTCATGAAAAAATGCAAAACCAAATGGCCCAATGATCAGGCCAGCAATTAGATAACCTAATACTGAACCTAGTCCAATTCGCTTAAAAATAGGCACAGCAATCACTGCCGCAGCCAACAAAACCACTGGAGCAATTAAACTTATTGAATCAGCCTCTGAACTCATACTGTTCTCATTGTTATTTATTCGATTTTATTCTATGTGAAACAATAAAAGACTTATATATCATTTATGAGACAATGCTTCCTGTTTCATTTATTTTCAGTGTACTAAAATAAAAAAAGCCACCATAAATGATGACTCTTCTTCACTTTCATCGGAATACAATCAAAACTACAGCTCTCTGACAACGACTGTTTTTGCCATTTTGTCATGCCAGCCTTGCTTTTTAGGATCAAAGGCCACCCAGATTAAACCAATAAATAACACTAAGGTTGCTGGGAAATAACCGATATAACGAATAATACCTTGCCCAACAGATACATGTTCACCAGTTTTCTCATCCAACACCTTTAAACGCAATAAACGTTTTCCTGGTGTTCCTGCAAATTTAACCCAGCAAAATATATAAAAAGCTGCTGTCACGATTTGCCAAATCCAATCAAATGTTGACATTAATTGGAATGAAGAAAGACCATCTGATGATACAGTTGTGCTACCACCACCAAAAATCATGGTGAATGGAATCAAAGCAACAATAATAATGATCGTATCCAGAATGGCTGCACCTACGCGTATCCAAAAACCAGCATATTCATATTTATGAGACATTTTCCCCTCGCTTTTTTATTTCTATATGAAAGATAAATACTGATAAATAATAAACTGTTGATGCAATAATTCATATTACATTTTGTTTTAATTCACGGTCAAAAAACTCAACTGTACGCTGCCACACCACTTTGGCATCAGGCAATCCACGACTCACGCTGCGGAAACCATGCGGCATATTATAAGTATAAGCTTCTACACGATCGCCGAGTTGCTGAATTAATTTATTCCGTTTCGCCGCAGGACAAAATGGATCAACCGTAGACCAATGCCCTTGCAAAATTCGAATCTCATCTAAAGATTCTTTTTTCGGAACACCAGCCCCCTGCACCCCTAATGAATGGTGATAAACAACAGGTGCAAGCATATCATCCCGTTTCGCCATCTGAATGACATAGCCACCGGTTAAACACTGCCCTAACATGCCTAAACGACCATTTGATCTTGGATCAGTTTTTAACGCATCTAAGAGTACATGAATTTCTTGGTTAACCTCACTATCCGCAGCATTCACACGGCTTGCTTTACTGACCATCGCCCGAATACAGTATTTTACTGCACCACCACTAAATAAGTTGGGTACATAAACCAGATAACCACGATCTGCCAAGTCTTGAGCATCTTCTCGATATACATCGAGTATGCCAAATAATTCATGTAGTAATAAGATTGCAGGTTGTTTTTCCGAAGTCTGTGCTGGTGCATACACTTCTACTTCGATTTGACGTGTCGGTAATGCAATTGTTTTTATTTCCATTTCAGTTATCTGTGTTATATAAATTACTTCCATACTATTTGTGACAATACAAATTGTCAAATAAAAAAAGGATGCCTAACGACATCCTTTTTAGAGTACAGCAACTGTCCTGTCCTGAAATAAGTTTACACATTAAGAGACTTATTTTATGGAACACGAAAGAGAACAACGAGTTAAGCGCACTCAACGAGATTATAGCT
>NZ_JAKZGL010000017.1 GCF_022549355.1 Acinetobacter sp. NIPH 2699 | reverse complement strand
CCTTGAGCATTGGGTTGAATCATGTTGGAAAATGGCATCATCCAACGTGCGCCAATCATGCTTCGATCAAACTCACCCATTTGTGAGCTGTATTGTCGAATAAAGGAAAAACCAATTTTAGGTAAATAAAAATCTGCATGCTGCACTCGTTCAGCACCAATTGAATAGCTAATACTTTGCCCAGTATCTGACCCTTTGCCCTCACATGGCGGAGCATTTAAAGCATCGGCTTGTAAACTCACGAACTCTAAAGTATCCCCTTTGGTATGCCGTTCATATGCCCCCGTTTGATTCACCGGCACACTAGCGCTACCTTTATTTTCTAACGCTTTTATTGCTTTCAATGTTTCTTGTATTAACCATGCCAAAGTATATTTTTGGCTGGGATTTGCTTGTTGTTGTAATACTTGTGCAAGTGTGGTGATCGCTTGATTTGCTTCTTGCTTTAAACGACTTTTAATATTCGGCTCAATCTTCGGTGTCAGGTTTGCTTGGCTCGGTGTTCCGATCAGATCAATTAATGGTACTGCCCAATTGCTAAATTTAAGCTTGGGGTCCCGTTTCTCTGCCGAAGCACCTATTGGAGCTGCAACACCTGCATTAATAGCTGCAGTTGGGGTTGCTATACTCTGCAAAATACTTGCACCCAAAGTTGCAGCTTGGGTCAGTAGTCCACTTAACTTTGCTTGGGTTTCTTTTAAAAATACTTCTAAATCCCCTGCAACCATTGCATTAAGATGTAAACCTAAACGCTTAATATCAGCTTCTTTAATTTTCCCATTTTCAGGGTATAAACATTCTGCCATTACACCAAACATTGGTCGTAACGCCATACGAGCATGAGCTTCATTATTCGGTTCAGGAAACAATCCGATTAAATTTGCGCCGAGTAAAGCACCACGCTGCATATCAGCATCGCCAGTCTTCGGTGTTGTTGCATACAAAAGTAAATCTAAGACACTACCTGTTAATGCAAAAATATTAGCAACTGTAGGGACATTAGCATTGCTTTTGACTTGTTCTAGCGAGGTATTGCCACAGACCTGTAAATACAGTTCGATTTGATGTGCGATCACCTGTAAATCAGTGACATCCCGAGTACTTTCTAAGTTAAATACTGCGAGTTCAACAGCGGGTTGTTTTGTTGTTTCTACCTGTTGTGTCTTTTCAGTAGTCATTAATATAAAACCTTTAATTCATTAAATTACATCAATACTTTGACTTAAACTCAGTATTTCTTTTCATCTGATCTACTTTTTAAGCTTTGTAAATGTATCCATAACACCATATTGAATCGGAGAATCAACTTTAGTGAATTGAGTGAGTTTTGCTGAGGCTTGATCGTTAAAAAAATCCATTCCCTGCGCCTTAATCATTTCAACAGATTGGTTTGGGTTTTTCATAACCTGCCCAAGGCTTCTGATTTGATCTGGGGATACATTTAAATTAAGTTGATTCGAAATCGCACTAAAAGCTGTATCTGTCACTTGGTTTTTGATTTGCCCCACAGTTTGGTCAACTAAATTATTGACTGTGTTTTTTCCAAGGTCTTTTAAACTATTTTTGTCCAGTGAAAGAAGACTATCTTTTAACTTTGACATAGTATTTTGACCCAATGAACCCAAAGCATTTTTCATCAATCCTGCAACACCAGAAACAGGCTCAGCCCATGTATAATCGCGGCTAAAATCACTACTTTGCATCCATGCACTACTGTCATCTTTATCAAAAATCACTTTCGCTGGACCAGGTGCAATGCCTGTCACTTGAGCAAAACCACTTCCATCAAGCTTGCCTGTAATTTGCTTACCTAATGAATCAATTACTTTATAACTATTTTGCTTAAAGAAGTTTTCGCCGCCATAGCTTCTCAATAATTCCAATGCCCCTTTCATTGGTTTGGCTTTCGGTAACTGAGGAACATTAGCACTTGCACTCGCTCCCGCAGCAAACAAATGCTGCCCCGCTTTCACCTCGAACTTGCCACCCGTGGTCGGAAATACGCCAGAACCATTAATCTTGATCTGAGAACTGCCTGCCGTAATAACAATCTCTTTCGGACTGGTGATATAGATGGCATCTTCCGTTGAAATGATTTGTATATCTTTACGGGCAATAAAGTCAGCAGCATCATCTTGTGCCTGTATCTCAAACTTACCTTTTGCTGCAACTTGTTTAATCCCAGCTTGTGCTGCAAATAAACTGATCTTTTGACTGGCTTGGGCGATCAAATTCTTTTGCGTGGTCAGGTTAATGCTATCGCCTGCAAATTGGTTTAGTTGTCCATCTGCAGAAAGGTGTATGTCTTCTGCTGTACTGAGTCCAATGCCATTTGGGGAACTGAGTAGTAATAAGGCTTTGTTAAATTTGGCAATATCCTGTTGGATGTCTTCTGCAAATGCTTTGAGTTGTTCTAAAGCTTCGAGTTCATCCGTTTGTTGGTTCTTGGCTACTTCACTTAGGGCTTTGGCGTTGTTCTGGTTGCCTTCCAGCTGTTGTTTGGCTGTTTGCGCTTCGAGGTGTTCACCTTGTGCTTGTTGTTGTGCATGGGTGGTGATCAGTAAGCCTTCGCCTGCTCGAATCGCGCCCCATTGGTCTGTGCGTAGTTCAAAGCCTTCGCCTCGGTCTTCGCTTTCTGCTTCTGATTTGGGATGGCTGAGTTTGCCAAGATTGAGTTGGCTGGCTGCATGGCTGCTTTGTAGTTGCGCGCTGATCTGTCCAGTGGTGTCGTCAAAGCGGAGTTGGTTGTAACCTGTGCCTTGGTATTCTTTGGATTTGATCCCTGCCAGTTTTTTGGTATCTGGCAGTTGTCCTTGGTCATCAAATTTGGTCGGACTGCGTTGTGCTTCGTGCAGTCGTCCTGTGACATAAGGTCGGTCGATGTTGCCGTCAAAGAAGTCGATCACCACGATTTCACCAATGCGTGGCAGGAAGCGTGCGCCGTAGCCTTCACCTGCCCAAGGCGTCAGTACATCCACCCATGCTGAATCGGTGTCGTTGTCGTTACTGCCTGCGCCACCATCGTGTTGGTGGTCGTCATTTCGAGTGAATAAGAAGCGGACTTTAATTCTGCCCCATTCATCGACATGGATTTCTTCACCTGATGGTCCAACCACTTTGGCGCGTTGTGGATGGGCTGCTGGACGGTGTTGTAGGGGTTGGTATTCGGGTACGGTTTTGATGCTGCGACGTTGTAGCGTCAGTTGGTTGGCTTGGCGTTCTTCGCTCTTGTTTGTGTGCTTGTGGTCTTGCTGCCATTGGCTTTGATCGATCAAGCTTTGGATTTGTTGGTTTAAGTCTTTGGGTAGGTTGTTCTGATTAAACCAATCTTTTTTGATGATCAGAAATTCTTGGTCTGATCCGCTGTGTTGATCAATCTCTGGGTGTTCGTTCAGTTTAAACCAGTAGCCCACTTGGCTATCGCGTACGGTAGTACTGGCGATAAATTGTTTGGCTTGGGCATCGTGGTAGTGGCTGAGGTTTTGGTTGAGTTTTTCAATTTGGTTGTTGCCTGATGCGGTTGCGCCATCTTCGCCATTGAGGTCTTGCATCCATGCTGGGGTGAAGTGCCATGCATCTTCGAGTCCCAAGCTGGCATTGTCGTGTTGTTCGCTATGCCGATGTTTGCTTTGGACGCTGCCTGCACCATCTTCTTGTTCTAAGGCATCAGCTTGCCAACGTTGGATATGCACTGCGGTGGGTTGTAGAGAACGTTCCGCAATGAGGCTGGTCATGCTGTCGTATTGTTCGGTGGCACTGCTGCGATGGTAGCGAATCGTTCTTCGATTTAAGGCTTGGTATTGGTTGTTGTCATCGATCAAACGAAGTTTTTGGGCTTGGTTTGGACTGTTGCTGTTGGCAACGTTGAGTTGGGCTTCGTCGATCAGCCAGTTGATGCCTTCGCTTCTGAGCAGTCGTGTAATGAAATTATAGTCGCTTTCATTGGCTTGCATCACAAAGGGTCGGACATCATAATCTTGGCTCAAACCACTTAAATCGAGAGTGAGACTTGATGCGAATAAGGGACTGCGTTGTTGCCATTCCTTGAACAAAACCTGAATAATGTCCGCCACGGTTTTATTTATGAACACGCGGCTGTTACGGCGTTTGTGCCACAGTGCAGTAGGGTCTTGTAGTTTGAGTTTATACAGCGTGAGACTACCGTCAGATTGCCCTTGTACGGCTTCAGTGATAATACCAGTGGTTCTAAATAGAGTTCCCGTATCTGTAACAGAGTCGACTGCCGTTTGGCAACCAATAAACTGCTTTAAGGGAATGGTTGCGTCCGTTGATAGGCAGATGAGTTCTGCGGCAACCCCGCCATTCAGACGATGCGTACCTTCAATACGCTGTAAAAACACCTGATTGGCTAAAGCAGGATTGGAAAATTGAATATGAATCGCACGTTTTTGTGCGGTTAAGCCTAGTTGTTCTAATGCAGCATAAATAGTCTTGAACATTGCTTCTTATTGAGTTTTTTTAAACGTGAAAGCATTTTACAGCAAAAAGCCTGTTTATGCCCAGACCGTCCCGTCTATTTGTTGTGACGATTTATGTCTTTTGTTGTTTCAACTTTTTGAGTAAATTACGACGATAAGCCACTTGCCCTTTTGTAATTTGAAAAAGCTCTTGGATTTCCTTTTGTTTTAAATTTTCTAGCTCAAATTGGTGTTGTTTCACCCAGCCATAATCTGGTACTTTCTTCTCAACAATAATACCGAGTTCTTTTCTGACATAAGCTTTTGTTTTCTGTAATTGAGACAAAGTCATATTTAACTGCATAGCAAGACTTTTATCCGTTTGCTCTGAATTTAAAAGTAAATCTTTATTGTCCAATAGCCATTGTTTCTTCTCTTTTCTCCGCTGTGCTTGTTGGATGCCTGTAATCGGCAACTGATTTTCCGCACACATCCGTAAATGGATGTCGCGTGCAATGCTGATATCTACATTGAATCTTTCAGCGAGTTCAACAATTGTGTTGCAATATAAAATCTCATCTTTATGTTGTAAAAACATTTTTTCTCGTTCTATAACTTTTTGTAATGCCCGACGTCTATGGGTCCGTGAAATGCCTTTACATTTTCTAAGATGTACCACATATCCTTGTACTTGTTTTTTAGTCAACCCATATTTTTCAAATAATGTTTCAAAGCTTTCAACAAATAACTCATTTTGATGAGCGTAGACCCATTCATAATCAGGTATATGCATTTCTCTCTGAATGCCTAGCTCTCGCTTAAAACGCATTAGAACAGATTTAGAACATTCCAATTGCTCTGCCAAATAGAGAATTTTCGCACTACGGTTTTGTTTGATGTAATCTGCAAATTCAGGTGTAAGTATATGCCCCGTATTATTTCCATATACCTGCTCATTCAGCCGACCTTTATATAACATCAATCCATTAGCTAAACGTTTTTCTTCATAAACATTCCAATCCTCACCGTGCCAATCCTTAATTATTTTTATTGGGTAAAGTGTGTAATTTTTAGCCATAATGATTTATAAAGCTTGTATCTGTGATTGATAGCTGTTTTATCAAATACTGTATATGTATGCAAGGCGGCCCTATTTTATTGGCTTAAGCTTAAAAAGAACAATCCGTTTGCATATTTTTTGATTTAAAGAATTGATTAAATGCATCTTTCTCTTGTAACCAAGGAGACACCGTTTCCCAATTTTGCGCATTGAAATTTTGCCAACGTGCTAATCTTTCAGTTCGATATCCTTCACGTTCAATTTTGTCTTTATATCGTTGGAGAAACTGCATTTGCAGACAAAGCCCGCGAACACTTTTGGCTTCATAAATTGAATACCTAAAATATCTATTCAGTGTATCTATTAATTTTTCTCCATCTCCACTTTGATAGAGTACTCTGAGCATATTCAGATCATTAAAGTAAATTTCATCATTAATCGTATTTAGTGGTACGTCCTGTTTTAGCATCGCTTTATACAAATCATGTTTATATGACAAATCTTGCCAAGAAGATGCCATAAGAATTTCCTCGGCAATTTCCAAACGGGCTTTTTCTGTATCTTTAGGATAAACAATGAAAAAATAATACAATCCCAAGAAAATAATGAACATCAAAATGATTGAAAGTAATCGCCAATAATTTGTTCCTGTTATAACTCTCATCCAAGACCTTTCCAACATTGTGCTTTCAATATTAAATACGATGTGTATTCTATATCAAAAAAAAATAGCCGTAATGTAAGTTATCCATTGGAAGATATGACAGATACCCATCAAACCAAATGCATTGGCGGTCCACTTTGGGGATTAAACACCCAACGCTCTACCGAAGAATTTACTTACATTGATTCTTTGACAGGCAAGACCACCCAATACACAAAAAAAATAATGTATGGACATACTTTTTTTGTTGCAGAGGACATTCATGTCAACTTTGCAAAACAGATGGCTTTACTCTTATTAAATCCAATTTAACAAAATCAAAATCATCCCTTATCTCTTCTCCGCATCACGATGCTCTTAACTTTCTGCTTCACCCCTAACTTTAAAGCCTTTTTATCAATCTTATTTTCAACCAACTTCTCAGCAAAATGTATTTTGGTAGAGTAGTTTAAGGATGTAAAAGCAAGGAATAGAAACATCAGTATCGAAGTAATCAATATAGCCCAAAAACCTTCAACTGAATTTTGTGAGACGATGCGATTGTATATTTCTAAATCTGGATCGAACAAATTCCAAAAAAACACAGGGGAAGCTGCGAGTAGAAAAAAGATCCCATATAAGGACAAGCTTCCCCATTTTTTGATCGCTCGAATCCATCCAACTTTAAACCCATCAACAAAGTTGAATTTATCTTCGACCTTCGAAAATTCAACCAATGATGAACCACGCTTGTATTGATCTATCTTACCAGTCTTATCTTTTTGCTTTAAAAGGTATTGCGCTTTTCCTCGATCAATTTTTGGAATCCCAACGATGAGCTGATATTTCTTTGTTTCAGCTAAGTCCAGTATATTGTCCCTATTGCTATCATCTTTAGACGTGTTTTCCAAAGCAAGTAAAAGTCCATCAAAATCCTCACGGAGTTGCTTCCTTTGGTTAATTGAGTTTTCTAGAAAGAATTTCCTGATACTAAACAAAGCAGTCGCAATTGTAAGTATTGAAACAACTAAAGTAATGATTTGAACAATATGATCCATTTTTCCCTCGTATTAATTTATTGGAATATCACTAAATTTATAAAGTTATGTTAAAAACAACCAATATGCTCTGTCCAGTAATACGATTGAAAAGAGCATAAAATGCTCTTTTTTAGAATATTTAATTCAAAGCCTGTACCGATTGTTGTAACCCTTTCTGAATATCCTGAGCATTTGTCAGCTCATGCGTCTGTTGAGGTTGCTGTGAGTTGAATTCATCCGTATAAAACTCTTCCACAATATCCAATCCCTCTTCCCCTCCCACTTCAAATTTGGCGTTGCCATAGCCCTGCCTTGCCACGTGATCCAATGCCTCTTGATAAAACCCTGCTGCTTTGCTCTGTTCATCGATCTGCTTAGCTGAGCTAATCGCGTCATTCAAATTCACGCCGTCACGTAAGGTTAAGTCCACGTAATAGATTGGCGTACGATAGCTTTGCGTGGTGCTCTTTCCTCGCAAAGTGAGTTGCAACGGCAGGCAAGAAAGTAAGTCACCTGAAGTTGCATGGTAATAACGTAATCGTGCAGCCAAAGTTCGAATGCTATTAAAGCCTGTGGTTCTAAAAATAAAGGTGCCAAACTCATCCGATTCATCTAAATTGACGTAAAGTCTGCCGTAGGGTTTACATAGTCCACCTTGTGCCAATGGACAGAGATCAGGGGATGGACATGGATGTTGTTCTATGCCATTTTGTCCAAGTCGCTGACAGCTTTCTCCATTGCCTGTACAAATCACTCGCCCCGTTTGTCGATCAAACAAGGTGTACTCTGCTCGTAGGTTCAGTTCGGGATCATTAAAGATCATCCGAACTGGAATGCTTCTGAGTTTTTGGTTCGGTGATTTGGCACGTAATTGGTCATCTAGTGGGTGTTTCACCCAACCTTCTTTCCCTTGGATTTGGCTGGTAATAGTAAATTGGTCATCTTTTTCAGGGAGTCGTTTGCCATTCTTTTCAACCATCTTACCAATGCTGATACGTCCTAAGATGGGTGGGGTAATTGCGAGACCTTTAATCATGGTGATGTCCTTTATATAGATGTAATGGATTGAATTAAATTTGCTGCATGAAAAAATCCCAGTCCTATTCAGGTCTGGGATCAGATGGGTTGTGTGCTGTGTTGAAATGAACTGTGGATTACTTCTGAGTTATCCACCATTCGGATAAATCTGAAAGCGCCGTGTCCCGACTTTGCTTTGTGGGAATTGCTGTAAATATTCAGGATGTTGTTTCAGCAATGCCTTGCTGTTGAGGCTGATCGAGTCCTGTGCCTTCTTCCACGTCACTGAGCCGCCGATAAACACCGCACGTTCAGCATCCTTCATCATCATTTGCAGTTGATGCTTCAGTTCATCGAAGTATTGCTGGTGTTGTTCAACTTTGTGTCTCTCCTCTAATAGCTGATTAAATAAATAATTGGCCTGCTCATTTTGGGTGAGATCTTCAACTGACAGTGGAATATGTTCAGGGTAGAGTTGTTTTAAAGCTTTGGCTGCGGATTCTGAAGCATCCACACTTGGTGGAATACCTGTTTCAACACATTGCCAGAAGTGACGTTCGGCATTGATGATGTGCTGGATCACCGTTTCATTGCGGGTCACTTTAAAGATTTTGGTTTCATGCCCACAGATCAAAGCACAGATATGTGCAGCTTGTTTTCCTGTCACCGCCAGTTGATGTTGCACTTGGCACAGTACATACAACGGCACGCCATCTCGCCACAACTTTGCGCCGTATTCACCGACACTTTTACACTCTAATATTTGCACCTCATCATTGCCGACCACGGCATAATCAAGATTCGCCAACATAAACTGTTTGTCTTCGTCTGGATGTTGCAGGATAGCATTGACGCGACGGACTTTATGATTGGTATGCAAGCTGTAGTATTCAGCCACCAACGGCTCAAGCTGCTTGCCCCAATATAAAGGTGCATAGCCAGCACTTTCATCGTCAATACCTTGTTGCATCTGACCTGTTTTAATCATCCACAACTCTAGCATCGACATATAGGGATTCAGTCCACAGGCGGTTGCTGCATCACTACTGCCAATGCCCTGTTTTCTGAGTTCTTGCCATTGTTGATAGCTCATCTGTTTAGTATTGGCAAAGCGTTTGGCTGAAGGCAAGCGAGCCGTCTTCTTGGGCCTACGTTTACTCCGGGTCCCCACTTCGACTGTTTGGGTAGCGGTTGATGGATTCAGATTGGGTGAATAAGGCTGTAAAGGCGGGTTGTTTAAGCTGTGCTGTATTTGGCTATTACTGTTCATTAGGGCTATTCCTATTTTTATTGAGATATTGAAGTGTGAAAACTGAATTTCAGGCATAAAAAAAGCCACATCTGAGGGATGTGGCGAAAGGTGTTCTTGAGAACTGCTTGTGGGTACTGCTTAGGCTAATCGACTGAGCTTAAATGAATCTGAAATTCAACCTTTAGGGCTAAGTGTTACACTACCATTCTCAGTGCCTGTTCTAATCCTCGTTGTTTAATCGATGCCCCTGCCCCAAACCAAGCTGAATCGAGTCGATGATCGGTACTCATGGCACGACGTTCATGATCTACAAATTCCGTGATCGAACACAGTAGACCATACGCCGTATCTTTGGCTGAGCTGAGTTCTGCCCCTCTTCCATGTCCGTTAAATAGGGTCATCACTTTAGACATGGCACGTCCATTGGGTTCAGTTTTATTGTCACCTCGAAGGTTGCTGGCTGGAATGGCTTTGGGCATTGCCGAGTTTCGGTAGAATTGAATCAGTCGATCATCCTGTTCAGCACTGCTGAGGTTGGGATTGTTGAACACTGCATCGAAATAAGCTGCGGCTTCTTGTTGCGTGACTTTGCGTTGACTCAGTTGTTTCATTTCATACATGTGCTCATCCCATGCACGCACTGAGATACCCAACTGTTGTTTAACTTTGTTTGCATCGAACTTGGTGCTATGTGGAACCTTAACCACACCTGCACTGCCTTGTTGTCCTTTCAGTGCAATAGCGAGAGTGTTATTACATACCACGCGGATACTGGTGAATTGAGCTGTCGTTGCCAATGTTCCATCACAAGCGGTTGCTAATAAAATGTAGCCATTACTGACATCCTTGCCTTTGAGGGCTGCACTCTGTCCTGTTCTAGCCAATGCCCAGAATTTCTTACCCCCTTTCAGCACCCCTGCGGTTTCCAGTTCAAAACCCGATTGTTCAGTGAGATCACGATAGAACTCCAAGATTTCCATTGGTTGTACTTCCTGAAAGCGTTGACTGACCACCGATAACGGTGCGTGGGTATCAGATCGGTATAAGACCCGTTGTTCTTGATAAGGTAAGATCAAGTTTTGTTGTTTATGGTTCTCAGCCATGTAATTAACATCTGAAGATTCAATCCGCCAATCCATGCCTGCTTGTTTCGCCCAGACTTCAATCGGTTGATTTGGGGTCAGTTGATTGCCAAGTCCATGCCAAGGGGTTTGTCCAACATAAGCCATGTTTTCGATTAAATGTGCCATGCGTTTAATTCCTCTATAAAGGTAAAAAGTAAAAACAGTGATTTAAAAAATTTAGTTCGCCACAGCAAAGTCGCATTGACAGTGCAAACAGCGATAATGTTGCGCGCCACGGTAGTAGCGATAGAAATAGTGTTGACTGACCAAGATCAGTGTTCCCCCAACCAGCACACCAATCAGTCCGCCGATATAAGGTGGAATTGCAGCAGCTTTGGCGAGTTTGAAGCCCAGTGAGGCAAAGCTTAGGGGAGAGAATGTGTCGATGATTCTTTCAAAATACTGAAAGTTGTTGGTCTGCTGTTCAGTAAAAACCACCTGTTCGGAATTGCAGTAAGGACAACGTAGGGTAGCCATGCATCTGCTCCTGTGGTGGGATATGAATGTTGTCGGCATAAAAAAGCCATGCCCTAATTGGGCATGGCTTTTATGTCAGTTGTTGTGTTTTTTAGCGGATTAGAGTGTTATTTAAAGCTATAGCTGGCTGCACCTTGGTCGGTTTCAATATCAACTTTGACCACCGAATTAAACGGACACTTGAGATATAAGCGTAACGATTGTCCGATCTGAAAGTGCTGCGGGAATTTAATCTCTCTGTCAAATTGCTTGGTATAACTACAACGTCCATTATTTACATCCACTTTGGTCACAGAGATCGGCGCTGAATCAATTGAACGAATCGTTAACACGTTATCAATCAAACCAAATCCCCTTCCCATAAAGCTTGGGTTATTTTCTTCTGCGAGATTCACCTCAAATCGATTTGGATCAAGACCACTACTGCATCCTGAGATCAGCAACGGGATTGAAAGGAATGAGGCTATCATCATTATTTTGAATTTATTCACGGTTATATTTCCTATCTTGGTTTCGCTTTATCGGTGCATCCCCAACAAAGTGATGGTTGAAGTGGAGATGCTGCTTCATAGCGGTAATATGTATTTGAAATTTGTTTATTCTTAAAAACGTCCACACTCAAATCGCGATAAGATGCGTATTAACACACCCCTAAATAGTCTTTGAGATAGTCTCTTGCCTGATTCAGTTGCATCGCCTGTTGTTCAATGAGCTGGCGTACCGAGGGCGGTAATTGCTGGTACTTGTCAGGATGAAACTCTGCCATCTTTTTTCGGTAGGCGTGCTGTACGCGATCTAGGCTGAGTTGCTGTTGGTCGATTTCCAAGAGTTGACAAGCGTGCTGGATACTCATGCCACTGTGCGATTCAGGCTCAGGATGATCATTGTTTTGTTGGTTGTCTGAAGTGAACACTTCCCTTAATAGCTCATCGATTTGCTGACGCGTCAGCCCTAAAGCATCTCCCAACTGATAGAGAAAGTTCATCATTTCTTCGAGGGGATATGCGTTCATCGCCATCAAATGAAATGCCTGTACCATCAGTTCTGCCTTTGCCGTGTAAGGCATGTTGGTTCCCCAACTGATGACACTCTGCCAAATTTTGGTCCATGGCTTACATATACCGCTCAGTAATTGCTGCTCAAGATATTGTTTTGCAGGTTGAGGAAAACGTTGGAACTGTTCAGCAAGATATTGGCGACTTTCAGGTTGACAGACTGAGGTTCTGTATAAGGCAAAGAATACCATCACATCAATCACCCCAGTCATGGCGGGTGACAGTGATGTGGACTGAGATTGCTGTTTTTGTTGGCTTTGGCTTCTAGCCTGTCGGGTATTGAGTAATTCACGCAAACCCAAATTTAAGTGGTGTGCAGTTTCTTTATTGATCTGGGTGAAACGCATGATCCGATTGCCATTAACATCCAAACCGTAGCCAAAGAATCCACCGCTGACATTAATGGTTTTAATGTATTCAAATAAAAACATGTTGCTGTCTTCAAAAGATTCTTTGGTATAGATGCCTCTCTCGGTCAGACATAATCCTGCTTTGGCACTGCCAAAGACCGTATCATCGATCAACATCAATACATCGGATAAAACAACAGAGACAGGAAGATAGCTTGCAGCGCCTTGTAGCTTCTGCTCTGGAATATGCGGTGCAAGATAAACCTGTGGATCGTGTATCAGTTGTTTAAACCACATCGAGTTCTGCATACAGTCTTGAAATGAGGTATAGCTCATGGTATCCCTCTATCCAAATCGCTTTTTGATCGCACAATGTTGCAGTGCGGCAATGTTTGTCTCGTAGTAATCACTTGGCGGTAATTGTTTCTTGTACATCTCGTTCAAGCGCTTTTTTCCATAAACCTCTTCAAGTTTTTTATAGGCACAACTACAGATACTGCGGTCACCGATTCCTTTACGGCAGTCTCGTTTAAATTCGGATTCAGCCCCTCTAGAACAGGCGCTCAGTAATAGCCCCATTGCGATGACCATCAGGATGTTTGTTTTTTTCATCAGTCTTTCTCATTTAATTTTTAAAAAATCTGCCAACCGTTCACGGAGTAGCTGTCATGTCGTAAGTAAATCTCTTGTTCTGTCATAAAGTTTTGGTTATAGGCTTTTTCAAAGCGTTCCACTTTAATTTGACAGCGGTAGATATCGTGTTTCGGTCTTGCACCAGCTTCACCTTCATAGGGATTGGAACGTTGGCAGGCTTTCAGATTGACCTGTACCACATCAGCATCTTCTTCATGCATTAGAGTCAGAATTTCATCAGCAGTCGGTGCTTTGCCACCACCGATCAGTCCACACCCCTGCATACTCAGCAACAGTAGTCCAAATCCCATCACAACTAATTTAGGTAGCATCAGTAAACTCCTTCTTCAGGTTCTGAAAGCTCAAGGTTGGGTTCAGGAGATGTGAATGCTTGCTTGACTTTGGAGTAGCTACTTAATCCAAATTTGAAAGGAAAAGCTTGATGTAAAGAGAAACGATGTTGTTGCATGGTTCCTTCGATCAACTCTCCATACTCTGTTTCAAACTCCTTTACCGTGACCACATCAGGCTGGAAGTGATAAATGAGATCATTGGAAGGTGCCAAGATGATTCGATCTAAGGTCAATTGTTGATTGTTATAGTTAAAGACCAATCCTAGGTTTGCTTGTCCCAACCAACCACTTGATTCGATGGCTCTATGTATCTCCTTCGCATCATTCGGGGTAATCGACACGGCAAAACTGAATTGACTGACTGCGTAATGCTTTCTATGACCTGAGAGTTCATTCTTATAAGAGGCTGTCAAAGCTAAGGCTTGATGATCTGCATCATAGCGAAACTCATCATATTGACCTGGGTATTCTGAGGTGCTGATTGTCAGGGTGTGCGCCAACATATTCAGTGCTGCTTCCAGTTGCTCTAAGTCAACTTGCATCTTGGATGTCAGGGCTTGTAAGCGTAGTTCTCGCTGTGCCACTCGTTGTTGGTATTGGGCTGTGGTTTCATAGGTGTCTTTGCTGAGCGGTTCTACGGTCTTTAAACTTCTCACGCGGTTGATAATCAAATCATTGGCTGCGGCAAAGAGATCATTCTCAGCAAATTCTGACAATAGATATTGGGGTTTAGAATGATGGGTGCCAAAGACCAATATTTGGTTAGGTTTAAGCGGTATGCTTTTTCGTAACGCTGCCCGTACTTCATTCGGTTCAGATAGATAATCACTTAGAATATCAACCCCACCGACCGACTCACCCTCCGCCACAGGTGTTAATGTTGCGACGCCAGCAGCATCTATAATCACAGGGCGTTGTATCGGTTGTTGTAGACGTTGGCTGGTATTGGCAGATGGTTTTGGCTTCGCTGCAACCGCCGCTTCTTGCTCAGGTTCAGACCCAGATGAGCAGGCAACAAGCACACATGGACACAACACGCATGCCATCAAAAAACGATAGGTATACATAGGGATAGTCCCCCCATTTAAATAAGCGCTATTTTTTTAAGAAATTGTTTTTAACTTTTTATTAGACACAGGGATGCCTTAGCGGCGGTCTAAACAGAAAAGCAAATGCTTATCAAGATCAGGGAACTGAATAAAGAAAGTGAAATTAGTACGCATGGCGGACTCCTAGATGTAATAGAAGTTCTACCAAATCACTGTCAATTGATGGTGGCAGAACGAAAGAGGGTTGACAGACTGATCATCTAGTACCAGCACGCGCGAACGCGTCCCCCTCCCGTTCTACCGCAAAGGGGGACGAGAAGGTTTCGCACAAGTCATATACTCAGAAAGAATATGAACCTGATACGCTAGATGAACGGTCTGTCAAAACCGACTGGCAATGTAGGCCAGCACGGAAAGGATAATCTCCCCTCTACCTGCCGTCAAGCAGGTAAAGGAAAGAGCTTTCATTTTATTTTTTAAGATTTTTTATTATACTCATTCACATACATCTCAATTTATAACTGATAAAAATGGGTCAAAAAAATACGATAAAAGTCATCCAAACCAGTCAGACAAAAACCATCATCAAATATTTGTTTTAAAAAGATAAAGGTGGTAACTTACACAAGATTCAACGTCTGTTTTGCGTTGCCAAACTCAAGGTTGTTATAATCAACTTAGTCGAATACATCCTATTTAATAAAGAGCATATGACTTACAAGAATGTAATATTTACAGAACCAGCGTCAGACCCTTCTGAGTATTTTAAAATTCAACATCAAGTCGATGCTTTAGAAAAAATGGTCCTTCACCGTTATATTTCGCACGTAGTTACTACACGGGTAACTAACAAAAAAAAGATTGTCCATGAAAATGGACGAATAGAATATGAAGAAACGCATGAGTCTATTCATCCTAATACTATTGATTACGTCTACCTAAAAATTGAATTTGAAAAAAATCCATACTGCTTATAAGAATTTTGGTTATGCGATATTTTCAACTTATGTCATGCAATACGCAAAGATCTACATCAAGGTGAAATTGAAGCAGCCCAATCTAAACTAGAAGAAGCTCTATCGATTAAAAATCATTTCACCGTTTTGTCTGAGATTATGCAGCTAAATAGACTATATACAGGTCGAGTCCGCCCTTACCCTAAACCTATCCATACCCAGTTATATCATCTTGTAACACCTAAACTTTATTCATATATGGAGATATCTCATAACCCTGAACAACACTCTAAAGACATCGAAACTCTCATAAGGCAACATATAAAAACTACACTACAACAGAGATGCGCTATATTATTTTTACGACTGCTTAAAAAGCGCTCAAAAATGAAACCAACATGGGCTTCTAAGAATGCGGCAGCAAAAGAAGGTAAAAAATTATTGGATTATTATTTCGCAGAGTCACCAGACGTTAAAGGTTGCAGAAGAATTCGGAACCCTAGAGATCGTATCAAATTTTTAAATCTCAAAGATCGTATCGAAATTCTAAACTCGAAAGACGATGAAAAATTTATCTATCAAAACGAGCGAAAGGACAATCGTAATAAAAAAAGAGAAAAAATGATTATTAAGGGAAGAACAAAATACATTCAACATTTTAAAAATATGAAAAAAAGAGCCGAAGCAACACTTAACGAAAAATCTTGGCTAAAAAAACCTAGCAAAAAGTGGTCAAAGCTAAGTGAGAAGAGCAATACCATATTAAACGTAATAGAAACACTTGATTGTTTAATCAAAGAGCAAGAAAGCTACCTTAGCAGAATTTCAACAAAAGGTAATTCTACACAGAATAAACCTTTCAATTTTTTTTATAAAACTAGCTATAGTACAGAAACATTAACAAAGTGGTTAGATGAGGCCCCACAAATAAAAGAAAGTATAATAATCAAAAAAGATCCAAACAATAAAAGAAAAAAATGAGGAATTAGCCCAAAAATAAACTAATTTCTCATACCATAAATGAGCAAAAAAATCTTCCGAATTGGGTTCTCTCTTAAAAACTCACCAAAAAAAATAAACTATTGTTTTATATGGAAATTTGTTTTTAGACCATAAAAACTTATAAACAAGAAGTCTATTAGAAACCTCTGTAAAGTGTGGCTTAATCGGAATAGAGCTTGGCAAGATAGTTTTTGTTATGAGCTGATTTTATCTGTGCTTAGAAATTCCGAGAGTTAAAACTGCTGTTTCCTATTACAAGTTTTGGAAACTAAAAGCCACTCACATTTGGAGTAACTATGTACATAAAAACATCACACGATTCATCTAAAAACATCCTAGTTGAAAGGTGTTTTTCTGACAATTCTAGTCCCATTCTATTTAGGATAATATTACTTTTGTTTACAACACCTTACAACAAAGTAAGAGATATATTTACATGTACTACAGTTGCTAGTCAGAAGCCTGTTCTATCTCCAATTATGTTAATGGGGGAATAAGATGAAACGTAAACCTAAAGGGAATAAATTCAGTTTCAAGAGATTACCTGAGACTACAATCTATCCTTTAATCAGTGATTCGACCTATCAACTTACCCCCTCATCAGCAATGAATGAGACGATCTTGTATAGGGAGTATCGAATAAAAATGATGCTAAACATAGCATCATTTGTAAGGGAGTGCTGTTTAGCAAAACGAGTTAACAGCTAGCATTACGTCAGTTGATGGCTTTAATGGGCTGCTCTCTTATCCTGATTGGTTTCGTCCTTTTATTCCTATATTTGATGAAATCACATCAGTCTATCCTAAGCTATATGAAGACTTTAAGGTCTGTGAAGAGATTTCCTGCTTCCAAAAGGCATTAGACCAATTAAGTTGCGTTAGTATCTTAGGATTGTTTGAATATCGGCCTCAAAGCCTGATGTACATGCAAACGAGAGTTGACCTACTAAATCGTTTTTTTCAACTGATACGTGAGTGTATGAATAGCAAGGAAGTAAAGGAAGCTATTCAAACACGCACCCAAAATAGTAAATCTAATTTAAGTTCATGTCGTGAATTGATAAAAGATTGCTTTGAAAAGTCGTCAAAGCTGTTAATTCTACGTATCGATTTTGGGTTTAAAATCCCAGATGAGGTATTGAATAGCCAAGATCAGGCACATGATCTTAAACATGAATTTCACTCTTTAGATAAACTCAACTTGCTAAAAGAACTTTTAAACAAGTTCGTAAAGAACCGTCGGAATAATTCAAAACTGAAGAAAATTTTTGCATATATTCTGAAGTTTGAACATGGGATAAAAAAAGGGTTCCATGCACACGGGATATTCATTCTAAATGGCAATGAATGTCAGAAAGACGGTTACTACGCAAACGAGATTACAAAGTATTGGGAAAAGCTCACAGATGGTGCTGGCTGTACATACGACTGCCATATAGCAAAACATAAATATAAAAGATTAGGTATAGGTATGATTAACTACCTCGATAGTGAAAAACGTATGGTTTTAGATGAATGTCTACAATATCTGTGTAAAGCAGATCAAACATTCATATTCAAAGCTTTAGACTCAACTGACTACAAATCAATGCATAGAAGTCAGAAGCCTAAAAAACTTAGCAATGCTGGGCGACCTCGTAAGGGTTCACAGTCACTAGACCAAGCGTCTTCTGTAAATAAAAATGGTGGGGAGCAATAATATGTTGATATTGACCAAAAACAACTTTCCGTCATTGCAAGCGGGATATATGTCAGCTACGGGTAAACTGGCTCATCCACACCCTAGCCCATGTGATTTCCATCAGGTAACAGAGGAAATATCCAAGCTACGAATCCCTAATGCAGGTCAAGCAAATGCTTACCCCCACCCAAAGGTGCATGAGGTTTTCGGGACACTGGTTAATACATTACGTTGCTTACCATCTTCGCCTTGGTGTAATGGTCAGATGCCTTCATTGACGCTCAACCCAAAATTATTTTTGTGCGGACAAATGGCTAATCAATATGGACTTACTCCCCCCAATTCTGATTTTGGCATTGATCCAAATAGACTGATTAGCTTTGTTTATGCATTTCAAGATCAGTTACAAACGCATCACTACAATGCAGCAAACCAAGAATGGGAGGCTACATTGAAAGCTAGTGTTCAAAAGTTCACTGATACGTTTAAGGTGGTTACGAAAGCAGCCAACGGTTTTACGAGTCATGAGTTCGTGATTACCACGGATACAACCCAAATTGGTTCGCCCCAGTTAAATAGGGCGATTGAAGCAGTCAGCAGTGAATTTATGAATAGTTTTGAAGATCAACAGCTACTTGCAATCTTCTTGAAAAAAGAGCCGATCTTGAATAACCAAGTAAGACTACGTTTCATCATCTTACTACGTCGTGATTTCATAGATGACCCTGTATCACTCAATAATCTAGGCTTTTTTGAAAGAATTAAACTGGATTTTGAACAAGTACATAACTACCAGCTCTTTTATGATACATCTCTATTGAATAGGTATATGGCGAGCAATCTTTTTCACAAGAAGAGTCGCACGTTCAAAGAGCAGATTATGCAGCTAAAAATTTACCTTGTCGGTACTGATAGCTTGTACAGAATTGGTAGCACTGATTCGACGTTTAGTGTTTTGTATCTGATAAATGAAGCTTAATAGAGAGGTGGTTTTAAATGGGTGCATTCCAGCTTAATACAGCGGATTACCTGTTTATGAAATATCGCACTATGGCAATCGACTTGATGACGATAGTCAATGACTACTACCCTCATTTAAGTAAGGCTGAAGCACTCAGGAAGGCTAATAATTGTGAGTTTCCTTTCTCAGTGTTCAAAATAGATAAAAGTAAGCGTGCACCATTTTTGGTGCACCTTAATGACTTTGCTGATGTTTTAGATAAACAGTATTCACAAGCTTCCAAAGATTTTGCTACGTTTCATCAATGAGGCGTAGCACCTCCTCCAACTGCATGACATTCCTTCGAGCCTTGACTGACACGTATCTTTGCAGACTGCTCCAAGAATCATGCAGGCTTACTTTCTGAATCTCTGGAATCATAAAACTTTGTTCTGCAAGTCTAGTACACCCTTCATGTCTTAGATCGTGAAAGCGCAAATCCTCAATCCCTAGCATCTTGCAAGCTTCTCTGAACTCCTTACCTAAGCTTTTAGGATTTAATGGCAAAAGTAAATTTTCATCATGACCTAATTTCAACATTCTACTACGAACCTCACGATCCATTAATCGATCAATAATCATTTTACAAGGTTCCAAGACTTCGAAAGTTTTATGATTTCCTTTCGAACCATTTGGATTCTTCAAATCATGGACTTTCCAAAATGAATGATGCTGATCATAATCAAATAAACTTAATCGAGTTAATTCTGCTTCACGCCTACAAGAAAAAATCGCAAACCAAATCACTAAATGCATTGGATACTTCGTCCCATATTTGTTGAGCTTCCATCGTTCAACAAAATACTTAGTTAAAGCTATTAACTCTTCATTGGATGGCAGCCTATCTCGTTTATTACTAGAGGATATTTGACGTGTTTTTCTCAGTTGCGCTGTAGCTTTATCAAAACTATTTAAATCAATATTTATATCCCACATGACAGCGGCATGAGACAATACACCACGAATATGTAGTAACTCATGCTGTTGTGTACTTGCTGCAATTGGTTCTAAATCAAGATGAGGAACACCTGCCTTTCTTAAAGCAACATGATCAGCTAAATGTACTGATTTTATTTTTGTGATAATATTGCGCGCTATCGGAAATTTCTTAATTAAGTGTAGAGAATAGCGTTTCGTCCTTCCGTACTCGCTCCCAACTTCTTCCAAATATTTATCAATGGCATCTGCCAAGGTTAGGTCTATAAGTTGTTCTTTGCCTAACAAAATGTCTGGATTTTCTTGAATCTCAACTTCTCTTTTCTTAAGCCAGTTCTCCGCCATTTTCTTTGAATGGAACGTTTTGCTTTCAGAATAGACAGGATATCCCTTTCGATTGATACGGATAGCAGCACGGTAATTCACATTACCATCTGCACCTTTTCTAACTGTAACCGACCCCATAATTTACACCATGAACTATTTTTCTCATTATGGTGTAAAATTTGGTGTAAATGCAAACAGCAAAACCCACATTCACAGGTGTTACCATGCGTTTACGCAGATTCAAATACTCGATTTAAAGGTATGATTTTAAATGACTATTAACAAAAACCTTGAAACCATTAGTAACCCAAGAATCAGTGTAGCTCCGATGATGGATTGGACAACCAAAGATTACCGTTTTTTCGCACGTTTATTTAATCCCAATGTAGTGCTATATACCGAAATGGTGACCACAGGTGCCATCATTTATGGCGGAGCAAATCGTCATTTAGATTTTAACAAACAAGAACATCCGATCGTGCTACAGCTTGGTGGTTCCAATCCACAAGAGTTAGCCACCTGTACCAAAATGGCTGAGGACTGGGGTTATGATGAAGTCAACCTAAATGTCGGCTGCCCAAGTGATCGTGTTCAAAACAATAAAATTGGTGCATGCTTAATGGCTGAGCCAAACCTCGTTGCTGAATGTATTCACAGCATGCAACAGGCAGTATCTATTCCCGTGACAGTAAAACATCGTATCGGCATCGATGATATGCACTCTTATGAAGAAATGCTGCATTTTGTCGATACCGTGGCTGCAACAGGCTGCACCCATTTTATCGTACATGCACGGATTGCCATTTTGCAGGGCTTATCACCGAAAGAGAATCGTGAAGTGCCACCGTTACGCTACGAAGATGTCTACCGCCTGAAACAAGAACGCCCACACCTGACCATTGAAATAAATGGTGGCATCAAAACCCTTGAAGAAACACAACAACACTTACAGCATGTCGATGGTGTCATGATTGGTCGTGAGGCCTATCACAACCCTTATTTATTGGCTGAAATGGGCCAATTATGGAATTTAGAAGCACCTAACCGTTTTGACATCATGCAACAGATGATGCCGTATATTCATCAACGCGTTGCTGAAGGTGCGCCGCTCTCCATTATCACACGCCACATTCTCGGTTTGTTTCAAAATTTACCGGGTGCTCGCAAATGGCGCCAAGCACTCAGTGGTGGCAATGCAAAAACCATCAATGATATTGAAAGTGCAATTCAAAATATCCAAACAGCGATGCAACGCACCGAGGACTATATCCGAGAACAGCAACACTAAAGCCATCCTGTTTAGACTCAAAGGATGATGCATGAAGCTCATCCTTTTGAGTATTTAAAGTTATTTAATAACAGTATCTTGTGATATTTTCATTTGACTCCACACAAAGTTGAATAAGGTCAAATCAGAGCTTTAGAATTCAAACGTTCACCATGAATATGCACATAAGTGAATCACTTGTTAATTTTTCTAATGAATGAGGAAAGTTATCCCACTTCCCAAGATAAAAATTATTCAAATATAAAACAACCACTTGAACCTTAAAAAACCAACGATTTCTTGTTTTTTTCGCCCCCAAAAGATCATTTAATGCACGATTTTGAAATATAATATTACAAATCAATTTATCAAAAGTTAACACTCGCTAAATTTTTGATAATTAATAAAATAATTGTTAGACGATTTACGCTAAGTTATCCCCAAGCCAGCACAAATGATACATTATTACATTACAAAGAGGTTTTTATATCTTTTTTCGCTTACCATGTCTTTCGCCAAGAGTCTGGCATTCATTCGGTTATTTAGAAATGCGATAGAGTTTAAAGATGATTTATGATGCACCCTCAGTTGATCACAGCATGGTTCACACCCCACCTCATCAAATGATTGTGACGACCAAAGATGTACCAAAACATCCTTCAGTCGATGTCATGGCCTTTGCACAAAAGTTAACACGTAGAGCGTCTTATCGTAGTTCATCGCAATGTGCGAAGTTCGTCAGGATTGCTTTACAGTCTGCGGGCGCAAAAATCGTCAATCATCCTGTTGCAGCCTCAGATTGGGGCAAAACTTTACAAGAAATTGGTTATAAGAAAATCACTCCAGCTTTTGATCAACCGCAAAAGGGTGATATTTATATTATTCACCGCACACAGAAACACCGTTATGGGCATATTGCTGGTTTCTCTGGCACACAGTGGATTTCAGACTTTAAGCAACGCAGCCATGATATTTATAAAGATAAAAATGTGACTTATAGTTACTACCGTTTAGGTTCAAACTACATCTAATCGAAGACAGGGGCTGGAATAATCAGCCCTTCTTTAAATCTAGCTTTTTCAACACTTCCGCCACAGCAACCATCGCAAAACTAGAAGTCACAACGACTGCTGACCCATACCCACCACAACGCAAGCCTGCGCTTGGATTAAAAGAAGTGGCGTTTTCTGACGTAGCGCAAAGCTCCACACTTGAAAATGGATTATCGATTGAATAAACACAGCTAATCCCGAACTTTTCTTTTGGTTTTTTACAGATACCTTTTGATCTAAGTTGTGCGCGTAATTTTGCCAACATTGGGTCTTGTTCAGTTTTAGACAAATCTGCGACTCGAATTTTGAGCGGATCAAGCTTGCCACCCGCACCACCAGATACAATCAATGAAATCTTGTTAAAACGACAATGCAACATCAGCGCTAGCTTGGCTTTGACATCATCAATACAGTCTAAAATGATGTCAGGAACAGGATTTAGAATGTCCTGAACATTTTCAGGTGTTAAGTAATCATCTATGACATTGACTTTGATTCTTGGATTGATTTGACGACAACGCTCTGCCATCACTTCAATTTTTTCTTGTCCGAGTGTAGAGCTTATTGCTGGAAGTTGACGGTTAATATTGGATGCGGCAATCACATCCATATCGACGAGCGTGAGTTCACCAATGCCAGTACGGGCCAGCGCTTCAACAGCCCAACTCCCAACCCCACCAATCCCGATCACCATGACGTGACTTTTTTCATAATGCGTGAATGTGCTCTCTCCATAAATCTTAGCCACGCCAGCAAAACGGCGGTCATATTCATCATTTTGGAGATCAGTCATGTGTCACATCTAACATCGGTAAAATCATGCTTATTTTACCTGAATCCTGACTTAGATTGAATAAAGCCCTGTAAGTTACAGGGCTTCTTTCTTACTCACGATGCAATCAAGTTGCGTAATACATAATGCAGAATTCCCCCTGCTTTAAAGTATTCCACTTCATTTAAGGTATCTATTCGACACAACACTTTAAATGAATCTTGGCTTCCATCTTCTCGAATCACACTCACCTCTAAAGCCTGATGTGGTTGAATCTCATCAGACAGCCCAGAAATTGAAAGAATCTCTCGACCAGTAAGATTTAAAGACTGACGTGTTTTCCCGTCAATAAACTGAAGTGCTAATACGCCCATCCCAACAAGGTTAGAACGATGAATCCGTTCAAAACTTTCTGCAATCACTGCTTTTATACCCAACAAATTGGTGCCTTTGGCGGCCCAATCACGTGAAGAACCTGTGCCATATTCTTTACCAGCAATAATAATCAGCGGTGTTTGATCCTGTTGATAACGCATAGAGGCATCATAAATCGACTGTTTTTCACCACTCGGAATATGGATGGTATAACCCCCTTCTTCACCATCTAACATTTCATTCTTAATTCGAATATTGGCAAAGGTGCCTCGCATCATTACCTCGTGATTACCACGACGGGAACCATAGGAGTTAAAGTCATTCGGATCTACCCCTTGTTCCTGTAAATAACGACCTGCTGGACTGTCTTTTTTGATATTCCCCGCTGGAGAAATATGGTCTGTTGTTACCGAATCACCCAGCACTGCTAAAATACGTGCCTGTTCAATATTGGTGATTGCTTGAGGCGGTTGCTCAATCCCCTCGAAGAAAGGTGGATGGCGAATATAAGTAGAGTCATCCTGCCATGCATAAGTTTGGCTTTGCGGAATCTGAATCGCTTGCCATGTAGCATCGCCATCAAATACGGCTGCGTATTCTTTATGGAACATCGCAGTGGTGACTTGTTGTAATGCTTGATCAATTTCTGCCTGACTTGGCCAAATGTCTTTTAGATAAACATCTTGCCCATCTTTTCCAGTACCAATCGGCTGTGTGGTTAAATCAGTACGAATATTACCAAGCAGACCATACGCAACCACCAGTGGTGGTGAAGCCAACCAGTTGGTTTTCACCAATGGATGTACGCGACCTTCAAAATTACGATTGCCTGAAAGTACCGAGGCAACATTCAAATCATGGCATTGAATCGCCTCTTCAACAGGATCGGGCAAAGGACCAGAATTACCAATACAGGTGGTACAGCCATATCCCACAAGGTTATAACCAAGCTGATCGAGATATGGTGTTAGTCCTGCCGCAGCCAAATAATCGGTCACCACTTTTGAACCTGGTGCAAGCGAACTTTTGACCCAAGGTTTGCGTTGTAAGCCTTTCTCAATCGCCTTTTTCGCCAATAAACCTGCGGCTAACATGACACTTGGATTAGAGGTATTGGTACATGACGTGATTGCTGATATCACCACATCGCCATGGTTTAAAGGATATATTTGCCCATCAATGGTACAGGATGGACTCTCATGTGGAAGATTGGCTTGATGAGCTGCAACGGCTGTGCCGCCACCTCCTTCATTTTCCAATTGTTCTTTCATCTCTTGGGCTGGTTTTAATGTCAGCTCCATGAGTGCATGAAAGGTTTTCGGTACATCTGCCAGTAACACACGATCTTGTGGACGCTTAGGACCAGCCATGCTTGCTTGAACCGTACCCATATCAAGACTCAATGTATCGGTAAATACTGGCTCATCTCCAGCATTTCGCCATAGACCTTGCTCTTTACTGTACGCCTCAACCAAATCTATGCGTTCTTGTTGGCGACCTGTCAGTATCAAATATGCCAGTGTGACTTCATCAATTGGGAAAAAACCACAGGTTGCACCGTATTCAGGTGCCATATTGGCAATCGTGGCACGGTCAGCGAGTGGTAAATCGGCTAAACCATCACCATAGAATTCGACAAACTTACCGACCACACCTTTTTGACGTAGCATTTGGGTAATAGTGAGCACCAAATCTGTTGCGGTAATGCCCTCATTCAGTTTACCTGTCAATTTGAAACCAATCACTTCAGGAATCAACATTGAAACAGGTTGTCCTAGCATTGCGGCTTCTGCCTCAATCCCGCCGACACCCCAACCCAACACCCCAAGTCCATTAATCATAGTGGTATGTGAATCTGTCCCGACCAAGGTATCTGGGAAAGCAAAATCTTGACCATCCTCTTCACCCAGCCAAACCGCTTGAGCCAAATATTCCAAATTGACTTGGTGACAAATACCTGTACCCGGTGGAACCACACTAAAATTATCAAATGCAGATTGTCCCCAACGTAAGAATTGATAACGCTCGCCATTGCGTTCCATTTCAATTCTCACGTTTACAGCAAATGCATTTTGATTGGCAAAATGATCAACCATGACCGAGTGATCAATCACCAAATCAACAGGTGATAATGGGTTAATTCGATTTGGATCACCGCCTGCTTTTGCCATTGCTGCACGCATGGCTGCTAGATCAACCACAGCGGGTACACCCGTAAAATCTTGCATCAACACTCGTGCTGGTCGGTATTGAATTTCTTGATCGGAGCTACGTGTTTTTTGCCAATCCACTAAGGCTTGAATATGTTCAACTTTTACACTTTTTTGGTCTTCAAAGCGCAATAAATTCTCTAATAAAACCTTTAAGGATTTAGGTAGATGCTCAATATTGCCAAGTGTCTGTGCTGCACGTTTCAAGCTAAAAAATTGATATTGTTTTGAATCGACAGTAAGTGTTTGTAATGCATTAAAACTATTGATTTTGCTATATCTGGCCATAGGACAATCCTCCCAGTTTGGCGATTTCATTCGTTTATTATCAAGTTCTTTATTTAATGTAAGCCAGTTTGGGAAATGCTGTGTTCCCTTTTAGTTATCTTATTTAAAATTACATGATTATTATTCTATTAGAGATAGGCACTATCTGAGATGTAACGCCTCAGAAGAGTTGTGCCACAATTGCGCGGCAAGCTGCGTTTGAGGCAACTGAAGTGCTTGTGCCAAACCATCTAAGACATAAGGTAAATTCACAGGGGTATTACGGGTTCGATGCTCAGTTGATGTCTGACAACATAAAGGCGTCATATCAGGACAATCTGTTTCTATCACCAGATTTTCAACCCCAATCGCTTGTACCACTTGATGTAATTTCTTCGCATTTGGATTGGTGATTTGTCCCGTTACACCAATTTTAAACCCAAGTTTAACCCATGCCTTCGCTTCTTCAACGCCACCACTAAACGCATGTGCGATGCCACCCAATTTGAATTTTTGCGCTTTTAAGATCGCAAGGGTTTCTGCGTGGGCTTTGCGAATATGTAATAACACTGGTTTTTGATATTGTGTTGCGAGTTCCAATTGCGCAATAAAATAATGCTGTTGTTTAGCAAATAATTCTGGCTGTTTATGTGCTTTTAAAAAAGTATCTAAACCAATCTCGCCCACAGCAACACAATGATGCTGCTTTAAAACCTGTTCCAACTGATGTAAATGTTCTAGCTGATGTTGCTCGATATAAAAAGGATGTAAACCAGGTGCGAGATAAGATTGAGGGACATTTTCCCAATGTTGTAATTGTTGATGGGTCTGAATGAGTTCATCAAAGCGAGATGCAACAAATCCGATCAGAACCAAAGCCTCTACCCCCACTTGTTTGGCTTGTACAGCCAACTGCTGCCGATCATGATCAAAATCGGCAACATCAAAATGGGTATGGGTATCAAATAATGGCATTAGGTCTTGCTTTTAGTGTCTGCAACAACTGTCGAAGCTGCTGGCGCATCGACTTTGGGCAAATATTCAGGCTTTAAAACCCCTTGTAATTGATCAAATGGAATCACCAAGCGCGGTAAACCGACCACATAAGGACCAATTTCATATTCGCTATATTGTAGGATTAAACCATTTTCGCCTAACAAGAAATTATCCGTCATTTCAAATGGCCAAGCTTGCTCATATTCTTCAGGATTATTGGCAAGTTTAGAGTCGACGATCCATGCCTTAAATGCTTCATGTGTCAGTTTTTTTAAAGTCGCTTGCTGTTTTGGTAACAGTAAATCATTTAAGTGAATATTCTTTTGATTGACCAAATCGAAATTATAGTAACGTTGTGAAGTCGAACCGTGCGCGCCCCCCATATAACTACTACTATTGAGTACCACCGTCGCTAACATACCTTCTGTTTGTAATATCTTTGGTTTAACCAACAAACTAATCTGATGACTAATACTCAGGGCTTTTAACTCCTCATCAATTTTAATAAAAGCATTGGCATATTGCTGTACTTGTACCTCTAAATTCGACTTTTGCTCAGCGGCTTGTACCGTAGATACTGCTTTATCTGCATCCACAACATCCAACATTTTGCTGAGTTGATCTAGGATTTCCTCATCCAGAAATTGATCAATAAAGACAAAGTTACTCTTTAAACGCTCAACCACAAAATCAGGGCAAGTATTGCCCTTACATTCGGGTAAAGTGAGCGCCACTTTTACAGTTTCACCACGCAATATAGATTCTGTTTGCTGCTGTATCGTCGCTGGGTCTTGTGGCTGATCTTGTGATTCTTTTGGCTCTGATTTCGGTTGGCATGCCGCAAGTAAAATTGCACAAGCAAGAACACTGTATTTATAAAAATTTTTCATCTAGAACCTATCACCATTATTCGTATACAAGCTTTTTAAAATGCTATCTGACTTCATGAAAATCTGCTATAAGCACATGCAATTTCTATACGTATCTTACTCAAGTTAGAACATTTGTTGATAAATATCGGGCTGTAACATCTGTTGAGTTTGTTCTGCTGTGAAATAAATCGCCAGTTGTGGCGCATCTTTACTGATTTCATTGGCACGATAATGCAATCCAATTCCTTCGCCATCAAAGAACCAATCTGCTTGCCCCCAGTATAAGGTCTTTGGCACTTGCTTTTTCACTTCGATAGACTGCTGTTCGACCCATTTCTGATAATGGACTTGAATCACATCATGCATAGCACTTTGCTGGTTTTTTTGAATCACATCTAACACCGTTAAGTGCTTTTGTCGTTTACGATCTGCGACAAAGAAATAATAACGATCTTTGACCTCGATATCTTCTTGTTTGGTATCCACGCCCACTTGTAACAACACATACTGATTGCGTTGTGATGCCATTCGCGTATTCAGGTGCAATGCATAGGCTTTATTTTCCGAATACTTATCCTGCCATTCATCAGACTTTTTCACGTAAGCATTTATGGCTTGTTGTAAGGTCATACTTTGTTTTAATTCTATTTGCTGTTGAATAACCATGGATTGGTTTCTCTCAATCCACGTATTCAGCCACGCATCTTGGGTTTTAATGGTTTGGATATCAACATCTATACAGTTTTTCTTTTCACAAAAAGGCAAAGCATATTTTGCTTTGCTTTCTTGGATATTTAAGTACGGAAGAATCTCTGCTTTTTCAGTCTTTGCTGTTTTCGACTCAGTCGACTCTGCTGAATCAGATTCATTGTTTTTCGGATAATCACATGCCGTTAAAGCCATCATTCCAATCATTAAAGTTATACTGAGAATGGGTTTTAAAGCGTTCATATCATCATCCTTTATTTTTCTTCAATTCTTGATTATTAAAACTCAAACAAATATTGGATACGCAGAAACGTCATCCACAACCTGCGTGATTTAAACAAGATAATGTTTCTGCGAAAGATTCAAATGAATGAAAGAAGTGAACAGGTTTTGTGGATGACAATGGTTTTGCCTACTTTTGCCGAAACAAAAGTAGGGCGAACCGCAGGTTATCCTAAAATCTGATGAGAACTCAGTAAGACTCCCATATAATCTATCATTCACCCTTATCCTATCAATTAGTGTTCTCGCGTATTGCTGAACTGAATATCAGGCCAACGTTCTTGCATCAACTGCAAATTGACACGGCTTGGGGCAAGGTAAGTTAAGTGACCACCACCATCCACTGACAACTGATCATGCGCCTTTTTCTTAAATTCATTGAAGATTTTTTCATCATCACAATGAACCCAACGAACAGTGTGAACACTCACTGGCTCATAAATACAGTCTACTTTATATTCTTCTTTCAGACGGTAAGCAACCACATCAAACTGTAACACCCCCACTGCACCAACAATCAGGTCGTTACTCATTTGTGGCATAAAGACCTGTGTCGCACCTTCTTCAGACAACTCTTTCAAGCCTTTCTGTAATTGCTTCGATTTGAGTGGATCGCGTAAACGAACACGGCGGAACATTTCAGGCGCAAAGTGAGGGATTCCAGTGAAATGAAGATTCTCACCGCTGGTAAAGGTATCCCCGATTTGAATGGTGCCATGATTGTGTAAACCAATGATGTCACCTGGCCAAGCCTCTTCCAGTTGCTCACGCTCACCTGCAAGGAACGTCAATGCATCACTAATACGCACGTCTTTACCGATACGCACATGATTCATTTTCAAACCCTTTTCATATTTACCCGAGCAAATACGCATAAAGGCAATACGGTCACGATGCTTCGGGTCCATATTGGCTTGGATTTTAAATACAAAGCCAGTGAAGCCACTTTCATTGGCATCAACAACACGTTCTTGTGTTGGATGTGCTTTTGGTTCTGGTGCCCAGTTGATAAATGCATCAAGGACATGATCAACAGCAAAGTTGCCCAATGCGGTTCCAAATAAAACAGGGGTCTGTTTACCTTGTAAGAATAACTCGCGGTCTAATGGTTCATTTGCCATCTGGACCAATTCAAGTGACTCTTCAAAAGATGCCCAAGCTAAATCGCCCACTTTTTCACGAATATCAGGATAGTCATATCCATCACGCACTTCGATATCAGTAATGGTTGAACCAAAACCTGCCTTGTAGACATACAGTTTATTTTCTAGCAGATTGTAGACACCAGCAAAATCACGCCCCATACCTAACGGCCATGTGATCGGTACGCAGCGAATCTTCAGGACATTTTCAATCTCATCGAGTAGCTCTAACGGTTCACGAATTTCACGGTCCATTTTGTTCACGAACGAAATGATCGGTGTGTCACGCATACGACACACTTCCATCAATTTAATGGTTCGATCTTCGACCCCTTTTGCACCATCGATGACCATCAACGCAGAGTCAACGGCAGTCAAAGTACGATAGGTATCTTCAGAGAAATCTTCATGTCCTGGTGTATCGAGAAGATTAATGGTGTGCTTTTTATAAGGGAATTGCATCACAGAGGTAGTAATCGAGATACCACGTTCTTTTTCCATTTCCATCCAATCCGACGTTGCTGCGCGATCAGACTTACGGCTTTTTACCATACCTGCGACTTGAATCGCTTTACCCCATAACAGCAGTTTTTCTGTCATGGTGGTTTTACCCGCATCGGGGTGGGAAATGATCGCAAATGTGCGTCGTTGGGCAACTTGTGCCGCTAATTCATCTTTAAACATGAGAAAAATCTACAATTTTGTCCGTCCATTTGTAAGCACTAACAAAAGTATTAACAAATGAGGTTCGAAAGAATTTGAAATTGGCGCAATTGTAGCAGATTTATAGAGCATGTTTTATCGATTGTTGATAGGTCTTGAGTTATCCACAATTAAGGTCACTCTGATGATAAGAGCCTAAATTCTATTTTCTAATGTACGTTTAAGTACCCTCCACTTAATCACGCTTTTTAATGTATCACCTCACCTCTAACTTTAAAACATCACGTCAAAATCAAAGACTTTAGCTTCTACCATGATTTGGTTACCATAAGGAAATGTCGATGGACACATCCAATTTTGTTCTCATCCTTATATAAGAGAAAAAATATGTCACAACAAGATTTTGAAAATGGGTTAAAAGTTCGTACTGAAGTCATGGGCGAATCCTTTGTGAAACGCGCACAGGACAATACGGTGCCCTTCACTCAGCCATTACAGGACTGGATTAATGAACATGCTTGGGGTTCAACTTGGCAACGTGAAGGTGTATTGCCACGCAAATACCGTTCACTCATTACCATTGCATTTTTAACCGCACTGAAAAGCCCGACTGAGCTTAAAGGTCATATTCGTGGTGCATTGAATAACGGTGCGAGTGTTGAAGAAATTCAGGAAGTCCTACTGCATAGTCTCCCCTATTGTGGCGCACCCGCAACTCAGGAAGCATTTCGGGCTGCACTTGAAGTAATCAATGAATATCAACTCGAGTCTTAGAACATTATCTAAATCACTAAAGCAAGTTGCTTTATCACAGACTTGAACGCCAAATGATTTTTCATTTGGCGTTTTACATTTAATTTCTAGCCAAATGACATTCAATGCCCCAAATCAGCAGTCAAATGTCCTATTTACGCTATGCTGTATTTTTATCTTTAGATTTATTCTTTAAAAATAATCAGTTAGATCCTAAATCTTATTTTATCTGGGTTAAATACTTAGAAAAAACTGAAACGATATTTGGAATTAATCTCATTTTTTCATGTTTATTCTCTGACTAAATTACGTCCAATATCAATCGAATAAAGATTAGGCGTGATTAGTACACTTTTTGCCATCATCTTTACTGCATGGAGTGACTAAGATGTGACAGATGATAAATGAAGTTTTGAATTAATTTTGAAGATAATGGAGCAATCAATTGAGCAAAAAAATACAATCTAATCCAGCTGGCATACAATTCCCGATACAGTCAGGTAAAAAAACACCTAGCACCACATATACCGCAAAGCAAATTCTAAGGTCAGCGCTGCAAAGTGTTGACTCACCTTATGTATCTAAACTGGCTGCCGAAAAAAACTGGAGAAAAAATTATCCTGTTTACTTTCAAGAATTGGTCAAAACGGGGATTGAGTCAGTAGATCATCCTGCACGTATTGCACAGCAAGGATTAGATACAGCCAAAGCATTATTTAACTTCAATCGAGCTGAAAAACGTGACACTTTAAACAATGCAATGGCGAATATTAAAGAGCAACCTTTTGAAAACTTCGTCCTAAAAGGCACAGGCAGTCCAAACATCGAAGCTTGGTCTATTCCCTATAATGGTACGAAATTACAAGGTGCAGCTTTATTACAGCAAATTGATCTTTGGGAGCAACAACAAGTCATTGAACCCAGTCATGCTAAAGCCTTACGTCTACTCAATGAACATCCTGAATGGTTTGATTTGTCTAAACGTACCATGGTGCTATTCGGTGCGGCTTCTGAAGCCGGTCCGCTGAGTTGGCTGGCAAAATGGCGTGCCAATATTGTTGCGATTGATTTACCCAATCCAGCAATATGGGAAAAAATTACCAATACAGTCAAACAAGGCAATGCAACCTTAATCGCCCCACAAATCACAACGGTGAAGAATGAGCAACAACTCGGCGCGAACTTACTCACCCAAACACCTGAAATTGCCAATTGGTTGAACACCTTTACTGAAACTTTAGATTTGGCGGGGATTGCTTATTTAGATGGTGAAAAACATGTTCGTGTTTCCATCGCCATGATTAGCATCATGGAGCAAGTCAGTCGTCTAAAAGCGGACAGCAGTATCATGTTTATGCTGACCCCAACCGATATTTACGCTATTCCAAAATCTGTTGTGCAATCAATCCAACAGAACATCAAACAACGCCCAATGTTTGAAAAACTACTGACCAAATCCATTCACGGTATCTCTTTGGCTAACTTTTTTAAACCCAATATCGAACAGTTAATCAGGTCAGACAATGGTCAGCAATATGGTATTTCTGATTGTATGGTGATTGAGCAAGGACCAAACTACGCACTCGCAAAACGACTACAACAATGGTTTGCAATTTCCACACGTGCGCGTGGTCAAAAGACCGTGATTAATATTGCACCCTCTACAACCACTCATTCTGTTGTGAAAAACCCAATCCTTAAAGCAGCTTTCTCTGGTGCTGATTTGTTTAAAGTCGAAACATTTAGCCCTGAAACCACCAATGCGATTATGGCCGCACTTTGGGTGCATGATTTAAATAATCCAGAGAGTGCAACCAATCCTGATAAACCATTAGAGCATCCACTTGAACTGATTATGGAAAATGCCAATCACGGCGGTTTATGGCATGTGCCATATTTGGCAAGAACCGCTTTACCTTTTGCAGCCGCTTATGGTTGGGTACGAGAGAAGTTCGAATAAAACTATTTTTTTAGAAAGAGCTGGAGTAAAGCTTTGTCTTAAAATGGAGAAGATTTACTCCAATTCAATAAAAATGAGCAGAATGGATACGCTGACCATTTCACTGATGCTTCGCTAAATAATAGTCACGAAATAGCAGCCTTTTGCGAAAATCTCCTTGATGAATACCCCAAATTGATCATTTTGGGGGATAAGTTAAGCAGATGAGTCACTGAGCTGATTTCATTTTTCTTTTAATATGCGGCTACTGAATAGCAACCTTAGAGTTCTAAGTTCCAATGACTCAATTGCCAAAAGTTAGACGTAATTTACTTAATTCGCCAACTGCTCAAAAACTGCTGAATAGTCACACTGGTCAGCAAACGCGCCATATTTTCTCCAATGCAGCAGATCGCTTGTTACGCGGACATCAACTTGCCTTATCAGGTAAAACACCATTTGAAGTTGTTTATCAACGTGAAATCATTAGCTTACGTTATTACGCAGCAGACGCAGGCGCAGCGCAAAAACACCGAATTCCATTGGTTATTGTGCCGCCTTTAGCTGCAAATATGCTGATTTACGATTTATTTCCTTCGCGCAGTTTGGTTCGTTATTTTCAGTCACAAGGCTTCGAGCTTTACCTCATCGATTGGGGTACACCGAGCTTACGCCAAGCCAAATACAATTTAGGTACTTACGTTAAAACGTTTATGCCCGACTTTATAGCAAAAATCCGAGAACATAGCGGACAGCAACAACTGTCACTTTATGGCTGGAGTTTAGGTGGCGCCCTTTCACTGTGCTATACAGCGTTATTTAAAGATCAAGATATTAAAAATATGGTCATTTTGGCATCACCGATTAACACACATCAATCTGGCTATATGGGCAAGCTGTACCAACGTTTGACCATTCCTGCTCAATGGATTCGCAACAACACCAATTTTCGTATTAAACAAATTCCAAGCCATATCTTTCACATCCATGGTTGGCAGAACACCCTTGGTTTTAAACTCACCGACCCGATCGGTAACTTTAAAAATTATTGGGAATTGGTCAGAAACCTGAATGATCGCCAATTTGTGATTAACCATGCAACCTCAAGTTCTTTTGTCGATAACATGCTGGCTTATCCCGGCGGTGTGATGCGAGATATTATTTTACGCTTTTGGATTGATAATGAACTATCGACGGGTTTGGTTAAGTTTGGCGAGCAAACTGCAAACTTAAAAGATATCGACTGCTCCGTACTCGCTGTCGGTGGTAACACCGATATCATCGTCACCACTGAAGCGATACGTCCCTTAATGGATCTCATCAGCAGTACAGATAAACAGTTTAAAATCGTCGCAGGTGGACACATGGGTCTCGTCTCAGGCAATCAAGCCCCTCAAACCGTTTGGCCTGTTGTGACTGATTGGTTGGCTCAACGCTCTCTTTAATCATTCGTATATATCGGCAAGATTGTTATTCTTTTTAAAGAGTTCAATCTTGCCACTATTCAATCTCGAGACCCTAAGCAAAGTTTTGCTGGCGGTGCAATACCAAACTTTCAATATTAACAGGCGTTCCCAATAAATAGCCTTGTAACTGATGGCAGCCCAGCTTGGTTAAAATATCGGCTTGCTGTTGGGTTTCTACACCTTCTGCCGTTACCGTCAAACCGAGTTTCGCAGCAAGATGAATAATACTTTCTAAAATGGCTTCTTCTTTAGAGTTAGGTTGTAGGTCGATGATAAAACCACGATCTATTTTAAGCTCATCTACAGGTAAATCTTTTAAATATAAGAAGCTTGAATAACCTGTACCAAAATCATCGATTGCAATACGGATACCCAGCTTACGTAAACGCTCCAAGGTCCGAATGCTCGAATCAATATGATGCATTGCGGTTGACTCAGTAATTTCTAAAATTAGATGCTGGGGTTGAATATTGTATTGTTCGATGAGCTGTTCCAAGACACTGAATAATTTTTTATTTTCAAATTGTAGTGCCGATAGATTGACTGCAATTGGATAAAAAGGACTATTCTCTTGTTCCCATTTCTGAATTTGTTGACAGGCTTGTTCCAGCGCCCAATACCCCATTGGAATGATTAAACCTGTTTTCTCCGCACCATCAATAAACATATGGGGCGTTAACAGACCTAAGCTTGGGTGATTCCAACGAATAAGTGCCTCAACACCACACACTTCATAATTCGCTGTAAATTTAGGCTGATAAAATAAAATGAACTGCTGTTCATCAACCGCTTTATACAAATCATTGATCAATTTTGACTGACTACGCACATCTTTTTGGTCAGTCATCGCATGAAATATCGTATAGGTATTACGTCCCTGATCTTTAGACATCAGCATGGCAATATCAGCATTAATCAGTAGATCTTGCACATTGCTTCCATGCTCAGGATACATTGCAATTCCAAGACTCGCAGAAATATTAATATCTTTGCCCGCAATCAAGTAGGTTTCTTGAATGAAGTACAAAATACTTTCTGCAAGTTGCATCGCGCCATTGCTGTCTGTGTTTTCCGAAATCAAGACAAACTCATCACCACCGATACGGAATAATCTTTGATTTGCCTCAAGTTGATTATGCAAACGATTGGCCATTTGAATAAGCAACTGATCACCCACATGATGACCAAAAGCATCATTGACGGATTTAAAGCGGTCTAAATCAATATATAAAAAAGCCACTTTCTGTTCACGTAACCGATGATGAGTAAAAACAACCTCAGCATAATCCGTTAAATACAAACGATTTGGCAATTTCGTTAATGCGTCATGCAAAGACTGTGTCGCAAGTTGTTTATTGATTAATTTGAGTTGTTGATTTCGTTGCTCTAAACGGGCTTCCAATAGAGCAACCGCAAAACCTGCGACAAAAACCAAACTGGTAATGAAAATAATCGTGAATAATAAAACGCTTTGTTCAGTTTGTGCAGGGGGAACAACTTTTACCAAGCTCTCATTAAAGTAAGTTGCAGCCATGCCTATATAGTGCATGCCAACGATACTAAGCGCCATTAGAACCGCAACAATCACTTTTAAAGTAATTCTATAATTCGCCGCAGCCTTATATTTAAAAATAAAAAAGAAACTTAAGCCAGAGCCACTAATTGCGATCAAGATAGAGCAGATCACAAGCAATGGATCATAATACATCTGATGATATTCAACAGTGAGCGCCATCATCCCCGTGTAATGCATGCCAGATATCCCAAGCCCCATAAAAACAGCGCCTAGAATCAAACGAGCAAGAGGTAATGTTTGACGCGAAGTCAACCATACCGCAAAAATAGAGGCAACCGCTCCAATCAGATAAGAGAGAAGCGTCAAACCGACATCAAAATGATACCCTTCTGGCAAATGGCTAGCCAGCATCCCCACAAAATGCATCGACCATATCGCTAGGCCTAAGATCAGACCACTCGTTACTAAAATGCTTTTTTCAAACTTTTTATAAGCAGCTTTAAAAACGAGTTCTTCCATTGAAACCGCAGCGTAACATATCACTACTGCAACCAAAATGGAAACGATGACCAATGTGCTATCGTAATCAACGTGTACCATAAAGGACTTCCATGATTATTCAGTACTTTTTTTTATTTATTGAGCAAATTGCTCAAAATCAGAACGATCCTTCACACTCAAAGAAATATGAAGTTTATCTTCATAAACTTTTCTTAACAATAACATCATCCAGCATAAGGTCAAGTCTTTTTCACTTTATAAATCAATAGAATAAAAACCTAAAATACAGTTTATTACTATAGAAAATAGAGTTTTCCCCATTCCATTTTTATCCAAAGACTAATTTATCTTTTACTCGATTTTTTTAAATTTCAGTTATTACTATTTTAATGCTGTGAATCGTGCAGACACCCCCAATGTATGCAACTACATTGTTTCAATCAAACTATTAAAAACATGCTTAAATCGATTAAAACATGAACAATATTAAGCCTATTTTTTATTTATATTGTTATAACTCTGTTATCAACCGCAAATAAAAAACCCTTGTGTCAAAACAAGGGTTTTTCAAGATTAAACTAAAACTTAGTTCTTCTCTTTATCAACAATCTTATTCGCTTGAATCCAAGGCATCATCGCACGTAATTTATTACCTGTCACTTCGATACCATGCGCAGCATTTTGACGACGGCGAGCAGTCATAGACGGATAGTTTAACGCACCTTCTTGGATGAACATTTTTGCATATTCACCAGACTGAATACGCTTCAAAGCATTACGCATTGCTTCACGAGACTGTTCATTGATTACTTCAGTACCCGTTACATATTCACCGTATTCAGCATTGTTTGATACTGAATAGTTCATGTCCGCGATACCGCCTTCAAACATCAAGTCAACGATTAACTTCAGTTCGTGTAAGCATTCGAAATACGCCATTTCTGGTGCATAACCAGCTTCAACCAAAGTTTCGAAGCCCATTTTCACCAATTCAACCGCACCACCACAAAGAACTGCTTGCTCACCGAATAAATCAGTTTCAGTTTCTTCTTTGAATGAAGTTTCGATGATACCAGTACGACCACCACCTACACCTGAAGCGTAAGAAAGTGCTACGTTACGTGCATTACCAGAAGCATCTTGATGAATTGCGATCAAGTCAGGAACACCTGAACCACGTTGATATTCTGAACGTACAGTATGACCAGGTGCTTTTGGAGCAACCATAATCACGTCTAAGTCTTTACGTGGAACAACTTGGTTATAAAGAATAGAGAAACCATGAGCAAATGCTAAAGTCGCACCTTCTTTGATATTTGGTTCGATCACATCACGATAAAGTTGTGATTGGAATTCATCTGGAGTCAAGATCATAACTAAATCAGCTTGAGCAACAGCGGCTGGTACTTCAGATACTTTAAGACCTGAATTTTCAGCTTTTTTCCAAGAAGTAGAACCTGCACGTAAACCGACAGTGACATCTACGCCAGATTCTTTCAAGTTAAGTGCATGAGCATGACCTTGTGAACCATAACCAATGATTGCAACTTTCTTGCCTTGGATGATTGATAAGTCACAGTCTTTATCGTAAAAAATTTGCATCTGTTTTCTCCGCTAAAATGCTTTTTGAATCCCACTAACCCTCCTCTTTTCTTAAAGGGGGTTAGGGAAATTTTATTTCCTAAATTGTTAAAACTTTTTCACCACGAGCAATGCCCGATACACCTGAACGTACCACTTCAAGAATGGTATTTTCTGCGAGTGCATCAATAAACCCATCAATCTTGTCCGTGGTCCCTGCGATCTGGATGGTATAAGTCGTTGGGGTTACATCAACGATTTGAGCACGGAAGATATCAGCAGTACGTTTAATTTCCGCACGAGCCGCTCCTAGCGCTTTTACCTTGATCAACATCAATTCACGTTCAATGTGTGCACCTTCAGACAGGTCAACCACTTTCACGACTTCAACCAATTTGTTCAACTGTTTGGTGATTTGTTCGATCTTATGATCATCACCATACGTGGTTAAGGTGAGACGAGATAAGGTTTCATCTTCAGTCGGTGCAACATTTAAAGTCTCAATGTTGTAGTTACGTTGAGAAAACAATCCCACTAAACGAGAAAGCGCACCAGCTTCGTTTTCAACGAGTACAGAAATAATATGTCTCATTCAGTACGCTCCCCTTTTCCTAACCACATATCCTGCATCGATTGACCTGCAATCAGCATTGGATAAACATGTTCTGTACGATCCACCATGACATTAATGAATACACATTTATCATTAATCGCCATCGCTTCAGCAAGTTTAGATTCCAACTCATCGGCATGATCGATTTGAATACCGACATGACCATAAGCTTCCATTAACTTAGCGAAATCAGGCAACGAATCGACATAAGAACTTGAATGACGTCCTTCATAATTCATATCCTGCCACTGCTTCACCATGCCCAAAGCTTGGTTATTTAAGCAAAGAATTTTCACATTTAAGCCATATTGCTTACATGTCGATAATTCTTGGATACACATCTGAATCGACGCTTCACCCGTAATACAAACCACTTGTTGATCTGGGAATGCAAGCTTCGCAGCCATCGCATACGGCAAACCAACCCCCATGGTGCCTAAGCCACCTGAGTTGATCCATTGACGTGGACGTTTGTATTTATAGTAGTTTGCACCAAACATCTGATGCTGACCTACGTCCGAAGTAATGATGGCTTCACCATTGGTCACACGATCTAATGCCTCAACCACTTGCTGAGGTTTCATTACACCATTTTGACCTGCTTCATAACGTAAACCATGAACTTTACGCCACTCATTAATCTGAGACCACCATGCTGCAATCGCTTCAGGGTTTGGCTTAGAAACATTCATTTGTTTGAGTTGTGCCAACATTTCTTGCAGCACAGGCTCTACCGCACCCACAATCGGGATGTGTGCCATAATGGTTTTTGAAATGGTTGCTGGATCTACATCAATGTGAATTACTTTGGCATTGAGACAGAATTTAGCTGGGTTGTTGGTTACACGGTCATCGAAACGCGCACCAATCGCTAAAATCACATCTGCATTGTGCATCGCCATATTGGCTTCATAGGTTCCATGCATCCCCAACATGCCCACAAACTGTGGATCATTTCCTGGGAAAGCACCTAGACCCATCAAGGTATTGGTGACTGGATAACCCAATAAATGTGCAAGTTCCGTCAACAATCCAGAAGCATTACCTTGAACAACACCACCACCTGTATAGATCATTGGGCGTTTCGCAGTAATCAGCTCATCAATTGCTTTACGAATCTGACCTGAGTGACCACGAGATGGCGGTTGATAAGAACGCATCTTCACTTTTTCAGGATATTCGTAAGCAAATTTTTCTGCTGGATTGGTTGCATCTTTAGGAATATCAATAACAACTGGACCTGGACGGCCAGAAGATGCGATATAAAATGCTTTTTTAATAATGGCAGGAATTTCGCTGGCATGACGCACTTGGAAACTGTGTTTTACGATTGGGCGAGAAATCCCAACCATATCTGTTTCCTGAAAGGCATCTTCACCAATTAAATGACTCGCAACCTGACCAGACAAAATCACCATTGGGATTGAGTCCATGTATGCAGTTGCAATTGGCGTTACAGTATTTGTTGCACCTGGACCAGAAGTAACAAGAACAACCCCTGTTTTCCCTGTTACACGTGAATAAGCATCTGCCATATGACCAGCAGCTTGCTCATGACGTACAAGGTAATGATTGATTTTGTCTTGTTGAAATAGCGCGTCATAGATATGTAAAACTGCGCCGCCTGGATAACCAAAAACATGCTCTACGCCTTCGTCCGCGAGGGCACGAACGAGCATTTCACCACCAGATAAAAGTTCCAACGTGATTCACCCTATGTTTACACAATTTATGGGAGGCATAAATTGTGTTTCATTCATTAACTTATGCACTTTTTGTATGTGTGCGTATTCTACTCGTTTTTGCTGCAATAGGAAAAATTTTCTGACTCATCAGCTGTATAAGCTGTTTTTACATCTCGAATCAAAATATGTTGGGATAAACATATTTCAAAAAATCATTCTCTCGGCTAGAAAGAATGTCCATTGCAAGCCATGACATTTATTCGAAGGGTGATCAAATAAGCGCATATAAAACTAAAGCAAGCATTTTTGTAGCTTTCTTAAACAAAGTCAAGAATAAAGCAACAGTTTTTATATAATATTTCTTGGCTGTTGTTTTTTTATTCAAAGTTCACAGAATAATTTGGTCATTTTAAATGTCCATTTGTCCAAAAATGATTTTCTTTTTATACAATACTAGGCATTGTGATTTTTTGATTTATACCTGTTGATCGAATATAGATAGCATTCTCTTGGGGAGAAAAAATGAAAGCATCTCTTTTTAAAACAATCTCATATGCAGTTTCAGCAACCGTATTATTACTTTGTACGAGTCAATCTCAGGCGCAACAATATTATAAATGGGTCGATGCGAACGGCTCCACCCATTACACTACTACGCCACCACCAAAAGGTACAAAACGGTTGGATAAAGTGGCAACTTATGCCACCCATCATACCCACAGCCCCTCTACAAAAACACAGGACACAACCAAAGAAGCACAAAATGCACCGCACCACACAGAAGCAGTGACAGAAGAAGCTGTAACACCAAGTGCATCTACAGCTTCGACAGCATCTGAGCGTTAATCTAATGATTCATAATGATGGCAGAGCGATCATCAAGGTGTTCGCTTGATAGCGTCGCTTTGATGATAAAATCCTCATCGAATCACTGACATTTCATCCAGTTTTGCGCTATGCTGTGCAGCAATTATTTTCCACTTATTTTGTTGTATCGCATATCCCTATGACGACTTCTCACATTGACGCCGAATATCAAGCAAGTGCCATTGAGCCTCAAGTTCAACAAGACTGGGACAATCGCAAAGTTTTTAAAGTTGCAGACACTGTAGAGGGTAAACATCGCTATATCCTATCGATGTTCCCCTACCCAAGTGGCAAACTGCATATGGGCCATGTGCGCAACTATACCATTGGCGATGTGATTAGCCGTTTTTACCGTTTAAAAGGTGAAACTGTTTTACAACCGATGGGTTGGGATGCGTTTGGTTTACCTGCCGAAAATGCAGCGATTGCACATCAAGTCGCACCAGCACAATGGACCTTTGAAAATATCGCCTATATGCGTGACCAGTTAAAGAAACTGGGCTTGTCGGTGGACTGGGATCGTGAATTTGCCACCTGTACCCCAGAGTATTACCACTGGGAACAATGGTTATTCGTTCAGCTTTATAAGAAAGGCTTGATCTATCGTAAGCTTTCAACGGTGAACTGGGATCCTGTCGACCAGACTGTTTTAGCCAATGAACAAGTTGAAAATGGTCGTGGCTGGCGTTCAGGTGCATTGGTCGAAAAACGCGATATTCCAATGTACTATTTCCGCATCACCGACTATGCACAAGAATTATTAGATGATTTAGATACTTTAAAAGATGGCTGGCCTCAACAAGTCTTGACCATGCAACGTAACTGGATTGGTCGTTCAACAGGGATGGAAATCACTTTCCCTTCTGCAAATACTGACCTTTATGCAGATAGCTTAACCGTTTATACCACACGTGCAGATACCCTCATGGGTGCAACCTATGTGGCCGTTGCTGCTGAACACCCAATGGCGCTTAAAGCTGCTGAAAGTAACCCAGAACTTGCTGCCTTTATTGAAGAATGCCGTATGGGTTCAGTTGCAGAAGCAGATTTAGCCACTGCTGAAAAGAAAGGCATGGCAACAGGCTTATTTGTTAAGCATCCAGTAACTGGTGAAGAATTGCCAGTGTGGATTGCCAACTACGTATTAATGTCTTACGGCTCTGGTGCCGTGATGGCGGTTCCTGCACATGACGAACGTGATTTCGAATTTGCCAATAAATTCAATCTTGCAATCAAACAAGTCATCGATGCTAAAGGCGCTGACGATGCTGAATACTCAGCTGCTGAATGGCAAGAATGGTACGGCTCTAAAGAAGGCAAATTGGTTAATTCTGACGAGTTTGACGGTTTAGACATCCAAGCGGCTTTTGATGCATTCCTTGCAAAATTAGAACCGCAGGGCTTAGCAAACGCTAAAGTTCAATTCCGTTTACGCGACTGGGGGGTCTCTCGTCAGCGTTATTGGGGTTGTCCAATTCCAATGGTCAACTGCAACACCTGTGGTCAAGTTCCTGTTCCAGAAGATCAACTTCCAGTGGTCTTACCAACAGATGTGGTTCCAGATGGTTCTGGCAACCCATTGAACAAGATGCCCGAGTTCTATGAAACCAAATGCCCGAGCTGTGGTGGCGATGCACGTCGTGAAACCGACACCTTAGACACCTTTGTAGAATCATCTTGGTACTATGCACGTTATGCGTCTCCAGACTTTACTGGCGGTATGGTGAAACCTGAGGCTGCACAAAACTGGCTTCCTGTGAATCAATATATCGGTGGTGTAGAACACGCGATCCTGCACTTACTTTACGCACGTTTCTTCCATAAATTGATGCGTGACGAAGGTGTGGTACAAGGCAATGAACCATTTACCAACTTGTTAACGCAAGGCATGGTCTTGGCAGATACCTTCTATCGTGAAGCTGAGAATGGCAAAAAAACGTGGTACAACCCTGCGGATATCGAATTAGAGCGTGACGAAAAAGGTCGTATTCTTTCAGCAAAATATTCAGGTGATGGTCAGGAAGTTGTAATCGGCGGACAAGAAAAAATGTCCAAGTCGAAAAACAACGGGATCGATCCACAAGCGATTATTGATCAATACGGCGCAGATACTGCACGTGTGTTTATGATGTTCGCTGCACCACCAGATCAATCATTAGAATGGTCTGATGCAGGTGTGGAAGGTTCAAATCGCTTCTTGAAACGAGTATGGCGTTTAACGACCAGCTTCTTGGAAAAAGGCAATCAAACCACTGCAATCGATACTGCGAACTTGTCGAAAGATGCACAAGACTTACGTCGTAAAACCCATGAAACCATCCAGAAAGTGGGTGATGACATCGAACGTCGTCATGCATTTAATACTGCGATTGCAGCATTGATGGAATTACTCAACGCCAGCAATAAGTTTGAAGTAAAAGATGACAATGATGTTGCCGTTGCTCGCGAAGCAATCACGACATTGCTCACCTTGCTTGCGCCATTTGCACCGCACTTGAGTCAAACATTGTTAACTCAGTTTGGTGTGGAATTAACGGCAGTTGAATTCCCGCAAGTGGATGAGTCTGCGTTAACACGTAATACGCAAACGATTGTTGTACAAGTGAATGGTAAACTTCGTGCTAAGTTAGACGTCGCTGTCGATATCTCTAAAGATGATTTATTGGCTCAGGCAAAAGCATTACCAGAAATTCAACAATTCTTAACTGGCCCGACCAAGAAAGAAATTGTTGTACCGAATAAATTGGTGAATTTAGTCGTTTAAACTATAGGGGCGTATTGTATACGCCCTCATTGTCTCTATGAGGAATGGATATGCACTTAGCGCAACGTTTAGCTACTATTGTTTTAACTTTAGGTCTAAGTGCAGGCTTAGTCGGCTGTGGCTTTCACTTAAAAGGCAACAATCCAGCAGCGACACCACTGGTCTACAATAAATTAACGTTAGTATTGCCAGACAATACCGATGAGCTTGAAAACCGACTCAGCATTTATCTCAGTGCAACAGGTGTACAACTAAGCAATTCAAATGATGCTTATGTACTTCGTATTTTGGATTACACCCCTCGCCGCCAATTACTCAACGGAAAATTGACCGAGGTATTGCTTCGATTGACGGTGACCTTTCAGATTGAAGACCGTCAAGGCAATAAAGTGACTGAACCACGCACATTAACAGCGTCTCGCACTTACCAATACGATGTGGCAACAGTCAACACGGATAACCAACAAGAAGCCTATCTGAACCGTATTGTCATTGATGATGTGGCTCAGCAAGTGACACGTCAAATCGCAGCAAATCGCTTACCCAAAGCTCAACCATAATTTGTATCTATGAAACTGGATTATGTTCAAGCGTTAAAAAGAGTCAAAGATGCTCGCGGTGCATGGATCATTCATGGTCAAGAGCCTTTACTTGAGCAAAATCTGCTCGACACATTTCGTAAAAGCTGGCAACAACAAGAAGTTGAACGCCAGCGTTACGACATTAGCAGTGTCAACGATTGGAAAAATGTCTTTAATGCCCTGAATAGTTTGTCGTTATTTTCTCAGCAATTGGCAATCGAAGTTCATGGCAATATCAAACCTGATGCCAACGGCTTAAAGCAACTTAAAAGTTATATACAACACAATGAGCATAATTTATTGCTGATTGTTTTACCGAAACAAGACAGTGGCAATCTCAAATCTGCATTTTTCCAAGTGGTCGAAGCCAATGGTGTGGTCGTTCCACTCACCGCCACTTATCCTCAAGATCGACAACGTATTTTAACGATTGAAGCAGAAAAACTCGGTATTCAGTTGGATCAAGCCGCATGGCAATGGCTGATGCAGCATCATGAACACAATCTATTGGCTGCTAAAAATAGCTTGATGCGTGTTGCAGATACCTACCCTGATATCCAACATATTCAGACCGAACAACTATATGCTTGTTTGCAGGATCAGTCTCGCTATAGCACTTATGATTTAAGCGATGCCTTACTGGCAGGAAATTTAGCGCAATCTGTTAAAATTTATCAGTATCTACTTGCAGCAGGTGAGCCTGATAGCCTGATTTTATGGACGCTGAGTAAAGAAATGCGTCTATTGATGCAACTGTTTGAGCAACCTCAGAATGCTTTGCAACTTGGTATCTGGAAAACCAAAGTTTCGCAATATCAACAGGCTTTGCGCCGCCTAAATCCGCAACAATTCCTCACATGGCCTGATTTATTATTGCAAATAGACGCTGCCATTAAAGGCATGTCCAAAGAGAATACCGATCACTTAATGTTGCAAGCAATTAGCAAACTTTGTGGTACAACTTTATTTACTCAATCTTCGTAAACTCATGCAAAGCACACGATAAAAACAAGAAATATGGAGCGTAATGCTCATTTTAGATTAAAAATATTCACGCTTTATCCTTATTTCACTTTTATACTGAATAAAATTTTTAATTACGCGCTTGTGCCATGCCAAAAATGATTTCTAAAAAAGTTAAACCTGTAAAAATAATCATCATAGTGGTTAGCATTTTGGTGATTGCCCTACTCAGTTGGCTGATATTAAAGCCGAAAGCAACGACACCTCAATACATCACCGCTGAAGTAAGTCGTGGCGATCTTGAAAGTTCAGTTTTGGCAACAGGTGTATTGGAAGCCACCAAAATGGTCAGTGTCGGCGCACAGGTCTCTGGTCAAGTTAAAAAGATGTATGTGCAACTTGGTGATCAAGTTAAGCAAGGACAACTCATTGCTCAAATCGACTCAGTTCGCCAAGAAAATGAATTAAAAACCGCAGAAGCCAGTATTAAAAATCAACAAGCACAATTGGCAGTTCAACAAGCCAATCTTACGAAAGTGGATGCAGAATACAAACGTCAACAAACCATGTTCAGTCAGGATGCGACTTCTCGTGCAGAACTTGAATCTGCATTGGCAAGTTACAAAACGGCTCAAGCACAAATTGCAGCCATCAATGCACAGATTGAACAATCGCGTTTAACCCTTGCAACAACGAAAGAAGACTTGGGTTATACCCAAATTGTCGCGCCAATGGATGGTACGATTGTAGCGATTGTGACCGAAGAAGGTCAAACCGTGAATGCCAATCAAACTGCGCCAACCATTGTGAAACTGGCAACACTAGACACCATGACGGTTAAAGCACAGATTTCTGAAGCAGATGTGATGCGAGTTGAAAAAGGTCAAACGGTTTATTTCACCACTTTAGGCAACAGTGAGAAAAAACATTACGCTAAATTGCGCCAAGTCGAACCTGCACCAAATTCAATTAATACCGAAAACACCAGCACCAATTCTTCTTCTAGCACTGCTGTGTACTACAACGCGCTCTTTGATGTGCCAAATGAAGATGGCAAATTACGTATTGATATGACAGCGCAGGTTTATATTGTTTTGGCTGAGGCAAAAAATGTACTCACCGTCCCTGCCGCTGCCTTACAAACCAGTAACCGTTCAAATCGAAAAGAGCGCACAACAGATAAAATCGAAACAACGGATGCTCCAAGATCGCAACAGCCTAAACGCCTAGATTTGACCACAGATGAACAAACATTGATTACTCAAGGCAAAGCATCAACCAGCATGATTCGTGTGCTGCAAGCAGATGGTACGATCCAGCCACAACCGGTGTTAATTGGTCTTAATAATCGTGTCACAGCAGAAGTCATCAAAGGCCTCAAACAAGGTGATCAAGTAGTGATTGCGGATGCAACGGATAGTTCAAATGAAGCAGCGAAACGTAGTAATCAACGTGCGATGAGAATGTAATATGACTCAAGATCAAATACATTCAGCTCAGCCTCTACTTGAGGTCACCGATCTCACGCGTGAATTTCCCGCAGGTGAAGGTACGGTACAAATCCTCAAAGGCATTAATTTAAAAATTTATGCAGGTGAATTGGTCGCGATCGTTGGTCAGTCAGGTTCAGGCAAATCAACCTTAATGAACATTTTAGGATGTTTAGATAAGCCGAGCTCAGGAAGTTATCTGGTGAGTGGCCGCGAAACGCGTCAGCTCGAACCCGATGAACTGGCACAACTACGTCGCGAATACTTTGGTTTTATTTTCCAACGCTATCATTTGCTGGGTGATCTCAGTGCGTCAGGGAATGTAGAAGTTCCAGCCATTTACGCAGGTGTAGATAGTCATTTACGTCAACAACGTTCGGCTGAATTGCTATCAGAACTTGGACTCGAAGAACGCCTAGATCACCGACCGAGCCAGCTTTCAGGCGGACAACAACAACGTGTTTCGATTGCTCGCGCCTTGATGAACGGCGGTGATGTCATCTTGGCAGATGAACCCACAGGTGCATTGGATAAGAATAGCGGTGTTGAGGTGATGCGTATTTTACGTGAACTGAATGCCAAAGGTCATACCATTATTCTGGTCACCCATGATCTGAATGTCGCTAAAAATGCGACACGAATTATTGAAATTAGTGACGGTAATATTATTTCAGATCGTGCCAACACACCTGAAAATACGGATCCTGATTTAGAGCATCACCCCTTACAACGTGCCCCACAAAAGAAAACCTCCGCTTGGCGATCTTTCTTTGATCGTCTAGGTGAAGCATTCCGTATGGCACTTTTGGCCATGAATGCACATCGTATGCGTACTTTTTTGACCATGCTGGGCATTATCATCGGGATCGCATCCGTGGTATCCGTTGTTGCGCTGGGGAATGGTTCACAAAAGCAAATTCTGGAAAATATTAGCAGTCTCGGCACCAACACCATCACCGTTTATCAAGGACGGGGGTTTGGTGATACCTCCAGAGCCTCACAAGTTAAAACCCTTGTACCTGCCGATGCAGATGCACTGGCCGAACAACCTTATGTCGATGGGGTCAGCCCTTCTGCCAATACCAGCGTGACACTACGTTTCAAAGATACCGAAGCCTCTGCAACGGTCAATGGTGTCAGTGAAGACTTTTTCTATGTGCGAGGTATGACCTTTAAATCAGGCCAGCCTTTTGACAAAGAAGGTGTCACCCAACGTGCACAGGACGTGGTGATTGATACCAATACCGAGAAAACTTTTTTTGCTGATGGTACTAGCCCCGTTGGGCAAGTGATTCTCCTCGGTAGCGTACCAAGTCGAATTATTGGCGTGATTGATGCTCAACAAGGTTTCATGGGAAATTCAGACAGCCTCAATGTTTACCTCCCTTACTCCACTGTGATGAGTCGTATGTTAGGGCAATCCAATGTTCGTAGCATCATCGTGCGAATTAAAGATGAATATCCAAGTACAGCCGCTGAAAATGCCATTCTGACCCTGCTTGAACAGCGTCATGGTGCTCAGGATGTCTTCACTCAAAACTCTGACAGTATTCGTGAAACGATTCAGCAAACCACCGCCACCATGACCTTATTGATTTCAGCCATTGCCGTCATTTCATTGGTGGTGGGTGGTATTGGCGTGATGAATATCATGTTGGTTTCTGTGACTGAACGTACCCAAGAAATCGGGGTTCGTATGGCGGTCGGTGCTCGACAAAGTGATATTTTGCAACAATTCCTGATTGAAGCGATTTTGGTCTGCTTACTGGGCGGCGTACTCGGTGTACTGCTCTCTTTGGGCATTGGACAAATCATTGGGCATTTCGCCAAAGGCATTATTGAAATGAGTTACTCAACCACGTCAATCGTCGCAGCCTTTGTCTGCTCAAGTCTCATTGGTATCGTTTTTGGCTTCTTGCCTGCACGAAATGCAGCTCAACTCGATCCAGTTGCCGCTTTAGCGAGAGAATAAGGAATTTAAATATGTCTTTTCATTTCAAAAAATTAGGACTCGCGATTTTAGTAACCAGTTCATTCTCTGGCTGTTCCGCTATCGTCAAAACCCCTTATAACGCACCCACTGTACAAGTACCACAACAGTTCCAATACGATGCCCAAAAAAATCAAAATGTGAATCTGACCGATCAATGGTGGACACTGTTTAATGATGCTCAACTCAACCAACTGGTTGATCAGGTTTTGGCTAAAAACAGTGATCTTATCGTTGCGGGTATCACCTTAAAACAAGCCCGTTTACAAGCGGGATTGGCAGAAAACAGACAAGGACTGCGTACCAGCTCCAGTGTGTCTACAGGTTATAGCTATGACCTACGCTCAGGTGATGGCAGTGATCGCGGTCTATCAACCAGTTTGGGTGTGAGCTATGAGTTAGATTTATTTGGAAAATTGGCAAATCAAACTGAAGCCAGTCGTTGGGAAGCGCAAGCCAGTGAACAAGACTTACAGGCTACGGCACAAAGTCTTGTTGGTACAACAGCAAAGTTATACTGGCAACTTGGCTATCTGAATGAGCGCTATCAAACGGTTCAACAAAACTTAGCCTCCACTCAGAAAATCTATGCTCTGGTACAATCACAATATAAAGCAGGTGCTGTCTCAGGTCTGGATTTAACTCAAGCGGAACAATCGGTACAAAGCCAAAAAGCCAGCCTCAGCCAAATTGAGCAACAACGTGTGGAAGCGCGTACAGCGATTGCGGTACTGCTGCATCAACCTGTACAACAATTGAATATTCAAGAACCTGCTCAACTACCACGGAATGCTTTGCCTAATATCGGAGTGGGTTTGCCTGCGGAAATCTTATCTCGTCGTCCAGATCTACAAGCTTCAGAATTACGTTTACGTAAAACCCTTGCCAATAAAGATGCCACCAAAGCAAGTTATTATCCATCGATTAATCTGACAAGCAGTGTGGGTGCTTCGAGTACCTCTTTGACTCAACTTCTGCAAAATCCAGCTTTAGCCTTGGGTGCAAGTTTAAGTCTACCCTTCCTTCAATATAATGATATGAAGAAAGATATTGCGATTAGTGATCTTGAATATGAAAAAGCCATTACTCAATATCGTCAAGGCCTGTATCAAGCCTTTGCAGATGTCGAAAATGCGTTGTCGAATCGAACGCAGTTAGATCAACAAGTTCAACTTCAACAACGAAATGTAGAGCTGGCAGAAAAAACTGAACATTTAACTGAAGTGCGATATCGCAATGGGGCAATCGCTTTAAAAAACGTACTCGATGCTCAAGCAACCACCCGCAATGCACGACTCAACTTAGTTGAAACCAAGCAGAATCAATACAATGCCTATGTCACGTTAATGCAAGCGCTAGGTGGAAGCCCGATCAAACAATAGTCGTTCCAGACTATTGTTTTAATCCTTCTTTATCATCCACATTAACATTGGTCTGAATCAACTGAGCGGATTTCACATTATCTTGTGCATCAAACACAACTTCATATGAGAGTTGCTGACCACTAAAATAGATCTCCGTTGGTGAACCAATAATTTCCCATAAACCAATCGTGGCAATATCCGCAGTAGTATGCCACATGGTACGGCTGATTCGTGCTGCTTTTGAATAGCCTTGCTGGAAAGTATAAATTTCTTTGCGTTCACCATTGAGTGTTTCTGATACCACAGGAGCACCAAGTTCAGAAATCACGTGATTACGATGTTTTCCGACCTCTAAAACGGTCAAGTTCTTTTTATGAGGTTGGTTACTTGCCATAACCGCTGCACAACCTTGTAGCGAAAGTAGCATCGCTAAGCCCAATACAATTACAATTTTCTTCACGTTATGACGACCTTCCCCGAAGCGTTAAAAAATAATATTTTTATCGACACTTTATTTAAAATTTTCGATTAAACAAAAAACCAGCATTAATTATCATATAAAGTATGGGATGACAAATGGTTAATTATACTTATTGATATATTTTCAATATATCGCTCATCGTCGAATTAAATATAAGTTCAAACTTTATAAAGTGATGTTGTCCATAGCTTTTGTGTTGACGTAAATATTGCTGTTGCATATGCTGATTAATAAGATAGAAAATCTAATTAGTTATGCGATATTTCGATTGTGTGGACGCTATATCGTATAGTTGTAGTTATGTGCCTTAACAACATCGACATTAAAAATTTAATAATCAAAATATAAGGAAGTAGCATGGCCAGCATTATCGCTGAATATCAAAGGTTTTTAGAGTCACTAGTACAAAAGCCTGTAGATGAAGATATTCGTCGAATGGCAAATTTAATATATTTGAATCTAGATGATTTAGCACAGGTTGGTGCTGCTCGTAGGGCACGATCATCTCGACTGGCCCCTCTAGCAATAAATCAAATATTAGAAGTTTCTACAGAACTTCCAGAATTTAATAATTTGGATGTAAATGGCCAAAATGTTGGCCGTTTACATCAATTAGCCGTTGGCCCATTTAGGGGATTTACAAATCAGGAAGTGTTTGATCTTAGCAAACCAATAACACTTGTATATGGAGCTAACGGAACAGGTAAAAGTAGTTTTTGCGAAGCTCTAGAAACAGCATTGTTAGGATCGATAAGTGAAGCTCAGGTTAAGCGGATCAATCATAACACTTACTGTAGAAACGCAAGACTGGGGCAATATGTTGATCCTGTTATATCAACAGTAAATGATAATAATCCTCCAGTTAATTTAGAGCCAAATGAGGAGAAGTATAGGTTCTGTTTTATTGAGAAAAATAGGTTGGATGACTTCGCTCGAATTGCATCAAGAACGCCAAGCGATCAAAGACAATTAATTGCTACGTTATTCGGGATAGATCAATTTTCAGAATTTGTAAGAGGTTTCAACCCATCGCTTGATGAAAATTTAAACCTTAATGGCCAGCGAGCAAACGAACTTGCTACAAGAAGGCAAGCTTTGGCAAGTGCTGAACAAATTATTCAAGAATACCCTCTACGACTTACACAAATCAATATTAATGAAGGCTTAATTGCGGAAAGAATTCAGTCTGGATGCAACTATGAAACTATAACGAATTGGTTGCTTGGGAATCAGGAGCAGCAAGGACGCCTTTCATATGTGCAATCTATTCTCGATGCATCTCCACCTGTAATCTACGGACTAACTTCAGAACAACTAACGGCAGTTTTTAATCGAGTATTCACAATCAGTAATACGTTGAATACTATAACCGCTGAGTTGACTCGCCGCTCTGGTGAAGTTTCATATAAACAGCTTTATCAATCAGTTCTCCAGCTATCTTCATTGAAGCCGAATCACTGTCCAGCGTGCGGTACGGATCTTCAGTCTGTAGCTAAAAATCCGTATGAAGTCGCTTATGCTGGTCTAGCGCAACTTAGTGAACTAGCTAATCTGCAAGAACGGGCAACAGACGAAAGAGATGCATTGAATGACGAAATGCGTAATCTACATCAATTGATGGTCAATACAATTAACGCGGCAGCCATTGTTTGTCCTCTAAAACTCCAAGAGAAAGAACTACCAGTATTGCCCCCCTCTTCAGTTGGTCAATGGCTTCAAGTTTGGGTAGATGATAACCATAAATATTGGAATGAATTACTAAATCTCAGTGCAAACATCGAAAGATCAGATATTGAAGCTCGGCAAGTTTTAGCTCAAAGACAACAATTTGTTGAAGAAAGAGCTAGACTAGATGGGTATCGCACTGAGATAGAACGTGCAAATTTAATGCGACAAACAACGGAAAATCAATTAACTGAAGCAAGAAATACTGTTACAAGCTTTGATGAAGCTAATCGAGAACTAATTGAACTAGTGGCGACTGAGGCACAAGTAGTAGAGTTCCATACCAGGATTAAGAGAGCATATGATGGTTTCTTACAAGAAATCCAATTATATCTTCGCAATCTACCATCGCAATTGCTTCAGGGATTAGGACAAAGAGCACGAGACTTATACAACTCATTTAATAGAGATGACTTACCAGTAGACCTATTACACAATCTTTGGTTACCTCTTGCTGAAAATGGAAAAATTGAGCTCGAATTTCAAGAACAATTAGGTATTCGTTTCGATGCGCTCACCCTGCTCAGTGAGGGACATATTAAGTGTCTTGGCTTGGCAATATTACTTGCAAAAAATATTGAGGAAGACTGCTCCATAGTTATCTTTGATGATGTTGTTAACGCTATTGATGATGATCATAGAAATGGGATTTGGAGAACATTTTTTGAAGATGGATTATTAGATAGGAAACAGGTGATTTTGACTTCTCATGCCGAAGAATTTCTTCATAGAATTCAGCAAGAGTTGGGTTCAGCACGTGCAAATGATATAACTCTGTATAAATTCTTGCCACATCAAGGGGAACATCATTTGCGCATTGATACAAATCCCCCCACAAAGAATTATGTTCTTAGGTCTCAGCAGGCTTTTGCTAATCAAGATAAACGAGAAGCCCTTTATTACTCAAGAGCAGCGATAGAAAGCTTAACTGATAGACTATGGACGTGGATGGGACGGCAAGGAGATGGGCGCATTGAGCTCAAACTTAGTGGGCCTCGTTCGCCGTGGGAGTTAAATAATAAGTGCAATAAGATTCGGTCTGCCTTAAGACGAAATCAAAATCAAACTGCTGCGGTTACCACCGCTATTGGAGCTCTCGATTCATTATTGGGTGTATCTGGAAGTTCAATAGAGTGGGGATACTTAAATAGTGGAACTCATGATTCTCAGAGAACTGGTGAATTTGATCGTGCCGCTGTCGATACTATTGTTCAAGCTATTAGTTCTTTAGATCAAGCGTTAACGGATCTTCAAGGTCGGCGGTAGTTACATGAGGCATAAAAGCACATACGAATTACCTTTCGAAACTGTCACTATTTTTTGCTTACACCAAGAGATTTGCCATTTACCTTGGCCTAGACACAGGCATTATATTCTTTAGAAATCCTCTACCTTCTAAAAAAAAGCCGCTATTAAAGCGGCTTTATCATATGATTTAGATCAATCTAATTATTCATCATCCATCATTGATTGGCTCATACCCACGGTATTAAAACCACCATCGACATACATGATTTCACCTGTAATGCCCGAAGCCCACGGTGAACAAAGGAATAATGCAGCATTACCCACTTCTTCGATGGTCACATTACGTTTTAAAGGTGCAATCTTTTCATTCGCATCAAGCATTTTACGGAAAGACTTAATACCAGACGCCGCCAAAGTACGGATTGGACCTGCTGAAATCGCATTCACACGAATACCATCAGCACCCAAGCTAGATGCTAGATAACGAACACCTGCTTCTAAAGATGCTTTCGCCATACCCATCACGTTGTAGTTTGGCATCACACGCTCAGAACCTTGATAAGTCAAGGTCAATAAGCAACCTTGGCGCACTTGTAATAATGGCTTCGCTGCACGAGCCATCGCAACAAAGCTATAAGCACTGATGTCATGTGCAATTTTAAAACCGTCACGGTCGGTCACGTCGGTAAAATCACCATCTAATGTATGTGCAGGTGCGAAACCAATTGAATGCACTACACCATCCAAACCATCCCAATGTTTTGCTAACTCAACAAAGGTGTTGTCAATTTCTGCGTCAACAGCAACATCACAAGGGAAAACCAAGTCTGAACCAAATTGTGCGGCAAAATCATCAACACGTTTTTTCAGCTTATCATTTGGATAAGTAAACGCCAGCTCTGCACCTTCACGGTGTAAAGCCGCTGCAATGCCGTAAGCAATCGACAACTTACTTGCAACACCTGCGATTAGAAAACGCTTACCAGTTAAAAGTCCTTGTGACATCTTATTCTCACTCGAAAAATTTTCACCCATAATGCCAATATTCAGCATTTTCCGAAATTGCATAATGCATCTTTTTTACAATCTTGCATAAAAAAACGCCCTCAATTGAAGGCGTTTGGTGTTTTTACTGACTTAATACATGTTCATTACTTTTGGATCAGGCTCAATAAACGCATAAATGAGTAATACATCCAAACCAAAGTGGCTAACAATGCAATACCACACACCCACTCAAATGTTTTAGGTGCGCCCTGCGCCGTGGCACGTTCAATCAAATCAAAATCCAAGATCAGGTTCAACGATGCAATCACCGCGACAAAAGCCGCAAAACCGATGCCTAACCAATTACTTTCAAACAGATAAGGAATGCTAGAACCCAATGCCAAACTTAAAAAGATCTGCACCACAAAAACCAAAGCAATCGCAATCGAAGCTGAAATCACAACTGCTTTAAACTTCTCAGTTGCACGAATCAATTGGAACTTATACAAGGCAAATAACACCAATGTGGTGACAAATGTCGCCAGTAATGCTTGTAACGGTACACCTGGAAATTTCACTTGGAAAATAAAAGAAACACCACCTAAAAATGCGCCTTCAAATAAAGCAAAGGGAATCGCCAATACAGGTGCAGTATTCGGTTTAAAAGTTGTGAGCAATCCAAGAATAAGGCTGCCTACAATACCCACGATGGTTGCGGCATAAGCAATTGAAAAATTAGCAGTGAAGGCACAATATAAAAATAGTCCGATACCAAGCGTTGCTGCGATCACAGTTAACAGGACTGATTTCTGAATAGCCCCTTGGATGGTCATCGGCTCGGCCAAATCACTATAGGTTTCAACTCGGGTCAAAATAGGATTATCGCTTTGCATGTCTGCTCTCTTTTTATAGTTAACGAAAATAAAATGTGAGTTTAAGCGATTTTAGCACCGCCCCCAAATATTTTTTTACGTTCGATAAAAAAGAGGCTTTCGCCTCTTTATTTAAATTCTTCGAGAAAACTTATTTATTCATAATAAAAAAGTATTCACGATAATATTTCAATTCTGCAATCGAATCACGAATATCATCCATCGCTAAATGCGAGGCATTTTTCTTTAGACCGCTCATAATTTCAGGTCTCCAGCGTTTAGCCAGTTCTTTCACTGAAGAGACATCTAAATTACGATAATGGAAAAATTGTTCCAACTCTGGCATTAAACGGTGTAGGAAACGGCGATCTTGGCAAATAGAATTGCCACACATCGGTGAAGTCTTTGCATTGACCCATTTCATTAAAAATTCTAAGGTTTGCTGTTCCGCATCCTCAGCAGTCAGTTTACTGCGACGGACACGCTCAATCAGCCCTGATTGACCATGTTGTTTGGTATTCCACTCATCCATTGCGTTGAGCAAGCGATCTGATTGATGGATCGCTAACACAGGGCCTTCAGCCAAAATATTTAAATGATCATCTGTAATAATTGTTGCAATTTCAATAATCTGGTCATTATCCGTATCTAAACCCGTCATTTCGAGGTCAATCCAGATTAATCGTGTATCAGGGGTGCTGCTCATGGATAATATTTCTAATAGGTGTGAAAAACATCAATAGTAGCAAATTAATGCGAACTTGACTGTAACTCTCTCATCACTTCATGCTATTTTTGCGGTCTTATACATGTGGATTTTTGGGATATGAATGGCTTTAATTCGTAAGCGTCGTTTAACTGACCAGCAGCAACGTCGTATTGAAAAACAACACAAATCGCGTCAAGACGACATTGATACGTCGCAAGACCTTGATGGATTGGTTGTTCAACATTATGGTCGTCAACTCGAAGTACAAGCTTTATCTGTGCCTGAACAGCACCCAGAATCCCCACAAGTGAACGCAGGTGAGCCTGCACCATTTTGGAAATCGATTGAACTGGATAGTGTGTGGCGCTGCCATACTCGTACCAACCTCGAATTATTGGTCACAGGTGATCGTGTAAAGTGGCAAGCGGATCCCAATACGGGGCTTGGTATTATCACGGCGATCTATCCAAGACAGTCACTATTGACACGTCCAGATCGTTATCACAAAGTAAAACCTGTTGCTGCCAATATCAGCTTGATTGTCATTGTATTTTCACCGCTACCAGAACCCGCGCCAACACTGATTGATCGCTATCTGGTGGCTTGTGCCGATGCCAATATTCCCGCCTTATTGGTGCTAAACAAATCCGACTTACTCAAAGAAAATGATCCGATTCTGACCCTGTTAAGTGAATATGAGACTTTGGGCTATGAAACCCTTATCTGCCACTCATACGGTGATCTATCTGCGCTTTCAGCTCGCATAGACAATGAAACAGTCGCTTTCGTTGGGCAGTCAGGTGTCGGCAAAAGCTCACTGATTAATACCATCGTTCCTGACGCTGCGCAAAAAACCAATATCATTTCTGAAAACTCAGCGCTGGGACAACATACCACCACTTCCACCCGTTTGATTAAATTTGGAACAAACGGCGCATTGATCGACTCACCGGGAATTCGTGAGTTTGGGCTGTGGCATTTAAGCTTAGAAAAAGTACGTACAGGATTTCCTGAGATTGAGGCACATTTAGGACTTTGCCAGTTCCGTAATTGCACCCATACCCATGAGAAAAATTGTGCTTTGAAACAAGCAGTTGTTGCAGGGGAAATTTTACCGCGTCGTTTAGACAGTTATTTACGCCTGTTGGATGAGATTCAAGAAGCACAGCAAAAAAATTAGCATAAATTCAAATGAGCCCTTGAACTAAAGTTTTTGATCACCATACAGATAAGTTATACTCAGTGGCAGTTTTGATTTTAACTTTAGGTGACTTGTGGAACGTTGGTTTGAGTTTATGGGGAATCACCCCTTCTTATTTGGTACGCTTGCGGTACTCATCGTATTGTTCTTTGTTTTAGAAGGACAACGCAATGGTCGTAAAATTTCACCTCAATCTCTCGGTATTTTGGTCAAAGCGAAAAATGCGATCTTGATCGACTTACGTGATGCGAAAGATTTCCGTGAAGGCCACATCAGTGGCAGCCGTAACATTTCATATAGCCAGATCACAAGCCACCTTGATGAACTCAAAGCAAGTGACCGTCCATTGGTCTTTATATGTAACTTAGGACAAGTGGCTGGCACTGCATTGCAAAAAGTGGGTCATGCTGACAGCTACCGCTTAGACGGCGGCATTAGCAACTGGAAAGCTCAAGGCTTACCTTTAGTCAAAAGTAAAACCAAAGCTTAAGGAGAGATGAAATGACATCCAATGTCACTATTTATTCAACGCTTTCTTGCCCATATTGCGTACGCGCCAAACAATTGCTTGAGCGTAAAGGTGTGGCTTATAAAGAAATTAATCTTTCTAATGAAGCACCTGAGGTTCGTATTGAGTTAATGCAACGTACCAATCACCGTACAGTGCCTCAAATTTTTATCAACGACCAGTTTATTGGCGGTTTTGATCAACTTTATGCCTTAGAGCGTGAAGGAAAACTCGATCCATTATTGGCTTAATTAACAACAGTTCCATAATTTAAGGAAAAACGATGAGCGAAGAACAAGTTCAACCACAACTCGCGTTAGAACGTATTTACACAAAAGATATTTCATTTGAAGTTCCTGGTGCACACGTCTTCACCAAACAATGGCAACCAGAACTGAATATCAACTTATCTTCTGCCGCAGAAAAAATTGATCCAACACACTATGAAGTGTCTTTAAAAGTTGTGGTTCAAGCAAATAACGAAAATGAAACTGCGTTCATCGTTGATATTACTCAATCAGGTATCTTCTTGATTGATGGTGTAGAAGAAGATCGTCTTCCATACATCTTAGGTGCTTACTGCCCAAATATCCTATTCCCGTTCTTACGTGAATCAGTGAATGATTTAGTGACGAAAGGTAGCTTCCCACAATTGCTACTTACGCCAATCAACTTTGATGCTGAGTTTGAAGCGAATATGCAACGCCTACAAACTGAAGGTGCTGCACAAGGTCAAGCATAATCGTTATAACGATTGCTTCGATATAAAAAAGGACTGATTTTTCAGTCCTTTTTTTAATGTTAGTTAATAATTGTTCTAAAGGTCAGATTGACTCGTGCCGTACTCACTTTTTTGGTCGGCGGCAAACGATGCCACCAATAATGTTGAGTGGTATCTTTCATAACCAACAGACTACCATGCTCTAAATACAATTCTACTTTTTCCTTAGTCTGCTTATGTTTAAAAGCGAACTTTCGTTCCGCACCAAAGCTTAACGATGCAATCGCACCTTCTTTTTTAAGATCTGTTTCCGCATCACTGTGCCACGCCATTCCCTCCTCACCTGTATGATAAAGATTGAGTAGACAAGAATTGAATGTTTCACCTGTTAATTGTTCGACTAATGCTTTTAGTTCAATCAGCTCAGATGTCCAAGGCAAAGCATATTTGTTGATATTGGAATAAGTATATTCAAACGCTTGATCGCCGTACCACGCTACTTTTCTTTTGGTGGTGATCTGCCGACCAAAAATGATGGTCTGATCATTTTGCCATGCGATGTTGTGCAGCAGCTTCTCAAAATAATCATCCGCACTCAAACCTTCAACGACTTTTCCATAATACTGTACTGTGCCATCATAAGGTAAATGGTTATGGCTGGGATCAGCTTCGTTATTAAACAGTTGCATACGTTTGTACTCCCTCCCAACCAATCATTGCCATTTTTCGGGTTGCTCCCCATTCATAGCCACCAAACGCTCCAGTGGACTGAATCACCCGGTGACAAGGAATCAAAAAAGCCACAGGATTATTGCCAATTGCTGTGCCAACTGCTCGCGCTGCTTTGGGATGTTCAATGGCTTGGGCCAATGCGCCATAAGTGGAAAGTTGCCCCATTGGGATTTTGAGCAAACTTTGCCAAACTTTCAATTGGAAGTCTGTGCCTTTCAAATGCAATTTAATATCAGCCAATCGACGCTGATCTTTTTGAAAAAGAACTAAAGCACTTTGCTGAAACTGATCAGCTTGCTGTTTAAAAATGGCTTGGGGAAATTGAGATTTTAATTGTTCTAGCGCATCGGCTTGATGTTGTACAAAGGTGAGCGCACAAATCCCTTTATTCGTTGAGGCGATCAGCACCTCACCAAAAAGTGTCTCTGCAAACTGATAATGGATGCTTAGGTTCTGCCCACCATGTTTATATTCGGCTGGTGTCATACCTTCGATTTGAATAAAGAGATCATGCAACCGACTGGTGCTGGAAAGTCCTGTTGCAAAAGTTGCATCAAAGATACTGCCCTGTTGCTTTAAAATATTTTTGGCATATTCCACACTGATATATTGCAGAAACTTTTTCGGACTGGTCCCCACCCATTCACTGAATAAACGCTGAAAATGGGCTGGGCTTAGATGAATATGAGCCGCGACTTCATCAAGTTGCGGCTGTTGCTGGAAGTTTTGCTGTATATAGGCAATCGCTTGAGCAATACGATCATAATTCCGTTGCTGTTGCATCTGTCTGCCCTCTTGTTGCTATTTCTCCACATTAACAAGCTTGCAGTAAGAAGAAAATCCGAAAGATGCTATTTATACATATCCACACTCCCTTATGATGTCATATACTCACACAGCTATAGCAAAACAAGAGAGAATAATAATGCCCTTTACACCATTACACTTAGGCGTTGGTGCTTGCTGTAAAGCGGTAGCACAACAGCGCTTTAGCTTTATGATTTTTGGTGGCACACAGATCTTAATGGATATTGAGCCCTTACTTGGTCTAATTTATGGCTGGCAATATCTACACATCTACACGCACAACCTATTAGGAGCAACCCTGATTGGAGGCATGGCATTACTCATCGGTAAACCGATAAGCCAATGGATACTAAGATCTATTCTAAAATATAGAGATTGGAAAATTTCATGGAAAACAGCAGCAATGAGTGCATATATCGGTAGTTTTAGTCATATTTTATTAGATGCTTTTATGCATCACGATGTTTATTTCTTTTATCCGTGGATTTTGAAGAATCCATTACTCCATCTTATTCCCTATTCTCTCATTTTTTATAGCTGTATTTTCACTGCGATTTTTGGGGGTATATCTTGGCTTTATCTTTCTAGATACAAAAAATAAGGGGGTGTAAAATACACCCTCTTATGTTTGTTTACAAACGGCGACGTAATGCATCGGCAATCGATTCAACCAACTGCTGAGAAATTTCCTGCTTAGATGCTTTTTCTAACTCACGCTTTTTCATGTGGTAAGACTGGGCAAAGAATACGGTCATAGCATTTTCATCAGAAGCAAAACCAATATCTGGACGTGACACATCATTACAGGCAATCATATCCAGTTTTTTCGCAACCAGCTTACCTGCGGCATATTCTTCAACATTTTGTGTTTCTGCCGCAAAACCCACCATAAATGGACGTTGTTGTTGTTGCGCAATGGTCGCCACAATATCAGGGTTTTTGACTAAAGCAACTGCAAGTTCATCCCCTGCTTTTTTAATCTTATGTTCCGCCACTTGCGCCACACGATAGTCCGCAACCGCAGCGGTGGCAATAAAGATATCACAGCCCTCTTTCAGTTGATTCATACTGACATCTAACATTTGCGTGGCAGAGCTGACATTAATCCGTTGTACACCATTGGGTGTATCTAAACTCACAGGACCAGCAACCAAGGTGACTTTTGCCCCTGCCGCGTAACATGCTGCTGCGAGAGCAAAGCCCATTTTACCTGTACTGTGATTTGAAATATAACGAACGGGATCAATTGCTTCACGAGTTGGGCCTGCTGTAACAGTAACTCGCTTACCAGCCAGTAAACCAAACTTCTCTGCAATCGCACGCTGTGCTTTATGGAAGTAAGCTGCTACTTGACGAGCTAAATCTTCTGGCTCAGGCATACGCCCCAAACCAACATCACCACATGCTTGTTCACCTGCATCAGGCATAATCACATGCACGCCATCTTCAACCAGAGTTTGTAGATTACGCTGTGTCGCTTTTGCAGCCCACATTTGCTGATTCATTGCGGGTGCAACCCAAACAGGTGCTTTAGTCGCTAAATACAAGGTACTGAGCAAGTCATCAGCCAAACCATGGGCAAATTTTGCAATGCTGTCACAGCTTGCGGGCGCAACTAAAATCAAATCAGCCCAACGAGCCAACTCAATATGTCCCATACCTGCTTCAGCCTCTGGATTTAATAATTCAGTATGCACTGGATTTCCAGAAAGTGCTTGGAAGGTCAAAGGCGTAATAAAAGCTTGTGCGCCATGTGTCATGACCACGCGGACATCAAAACCAAAGTCTTTTAAACGACGTACTAAAATGGCACTTTTATAGGCTGCAATGCCACCCGTGACCGCTAATATAATGTTTTTGTGGGGAATAACACTTAGATCGAAGCTCACAAACAGGATACCTTACTGTTGCAGTGGCGCTCACAATAGCATTAAATACGATCAGACCCAAGTGATGGGTTTTTAAAAAAGTCATAAACACAATAAAATCAAAGTGAACTCAACAATGAATCAATCGATTAAACAGTCCATCAAAGCATGGCCAGAACAAGAACGACCAAGAGAACGTTTATTACTTCAAGGGGCACAAAGTTTATCCGATGCAGAACTGCTTGCAATCTTTTTACGCTCAGGCTCGAAGCAACATTCTGCGGTCGAACTTTCTCGTATTTTGATACAACATTTTGGTGGCTTAAACCCAATTTTTGATGCCTCACTTGAAGACTTGTCACAATTTAATGGCATTGCCTCAACCAAATATGCACAACTCATGGCAGTAAAAGAGCTTGGACGGCGTTATCTAAATAACCATTTTCATCAACAACGACTCTGTTTAGACAACTCAAACCTCGTACTCGATTATTTACGTTATGAACTGCAAGGTGAAAAACAAGAAGTGTTTGCCGTATTGTGTTTAGATGCTGAATTAAGAAAGTTGCATTTTAAAAAACTATTTTTTGGCTCGCATCACACATGTAGTGTTTCACTGAATCAAACCTTACGTTATGCATTACAACAACAAGCCTGCCAAATCGTGGTTGCTCACAATCATCCCAATGGCGTCGCGCAACCGTCTCAAGAGGATATTTACCTCACGCAACAACTCAAACAAGCCTGTAAATTGCTTGAAATCAACTTGATTGATCACTTTATTATTTCAGCAGATGGCTATTTTTCATTTTCTGAACAACAACTACTCAACCCTATTAAAATCACACAATCTCGTCTTGACAAAGGTTAAAGCAAACGTGAACATCAACAGATAAAATTAATGATCCCAATAACATGATTGTTCGTGACCAGCCAAGTATTTTTAAAGTTTTATTTTCATGGCGTGGGACGATTTTACCCAAAATTTTACCTTCACTCGGATTCGTTATGCTCATCTCTGCCATTATTGGCGGTGTTGAATATGTGCAGTTATTTCGTTTTCCAGAGATTCCTTTGGTTGGCTTTACGCTGATCGGTGTTGTTCTTTCCATTTTCTTAGGCTTTAAGAACAGCGCCTGTTATGAACGTTGGTGGGAAGCACGCAAACTATGGGGTGTTCTGATTGCCACAGCTCGACATTTTGATCGAGATTGTCGCGTCCTCACCCAAGCACGACGTGAACGCGTCATTCAAAACGTGATTGTATTTGCGAATGTGCTGCGAGATCGCTTACGCCACCAAACTGCCAATCCAACGGAGTTGACTGAAACCAGCGGCTTAAGCCAACAAGCACTCACGCAGCTCTACCAACAACATAATGCGCCACAATACACACTGAGCCTAATTCAATGGGAGCTTTTACAAGCACTCAAAGAAGGTGAGATCTCAGATATTATTTATACGCAAATGAATCAGCATGTTGTCGCATTAAGTGAAATGCAAACAGGCTGTGATCGTATTGCCAATACCCCGATTCCTTTTGCTTATTCAGTATTATTGAATCGTACCGTGTATTTCTTCTGTGTGATGTTGCCCTTTAGCTTAGGTTCATTATTGGGTCTAGTGACACCACTTCTGGTTGGAATCTTGGCTTATACCTTTTTGGGTTTAGATGCATTGAGCAGCGAAATTGAAGAGCCTTTTGGCACACAAAGTAATGATCTACCACTCGATGCCATGGTTCGAAATATTGAAATTGAATTACTCGGTACACTCGGTCGTCCGACACCACCACCGATTCAGGCACATGATCATAATTTATTGTAATTTAAAACTTTCCCAAACGCCTCGCTGCCCTTCATGCACTCGCGGCGTTTGCCCAAGCTTAATCCAAGGCATATTTTCACCATGAAAATCACTGCCAATGGAAACAGCCAGATCAAACTGCTGAATCATTCGATCCACCATTTGCCGCGTAGAAAGTGGCTCACTACTCGCGGGTAATTCAACCGCATCGCCACCCAAGGTCGCAAATAATTCAATCAAGTAACGAATATTGGTCGCAGATAAATCATACCGTGTCGGATGTGCCAAAACAGCAAAGCCTTGACTGGCATGAATCACCTCAATGGTTTCTTTTAAGCCCACACCATCAAATTTTACAAAAGCTTTTTTCCCTTCTTTTAAAAAGCGGTCAAATGCTTGCTGTGGACGACTGACAATATTTTTTTCTACCAGTGTTTTTGCAATATGCGTTCGTGTCACTCGATCCGCCTGCCCATCTACTTTTGCAATCACATCGGGATAAATATCAAAACCTATACATTTCTCTAATAAGCTACAGATCGCCTTTGCTCGCTCAGCACGTATTTTTTTCTGCTTCTCAAGCATGATTTGTATAGGTGTTGCGTCTTGCATATTCAGCGCAACAATATGGACACCATAACTCTTTTTGGTATTCTCTCTCGACCATTGACTAGAGACTTCCACACCAGAAACAATCTGAATATCATGATCTTGAGCATACTTTCGAGCGCGAGCTAACCCATCCATGGTGTCATGATCAGTTAAAGCCAAGGTATGAACTTTTACATCTACGGCAGCCTGCACCAATTGTTCTGGAGACAAAGTACCATCTGAAATTAGACTATGGGTATGTAAATCGACACCGAACATGGTTTGTATTATGCTATCTGACCTATTTCATTGCCGTACTGTAACATGAAAGCGTTGCTCGACTATCTTCCGATTATTATCTTCTTTTATTTTTATAAAACCACCGATCCAAAAGATAGTCATCACCCATTATTAGAGTTAGTGGGTAGTGCTGGAAATACCGATCAGAATCATATTCTTGTTGCAACCTGCGCCTTACTCATTTCCACACTGGTCGTTTACGGCTGTCTGTTCATTTTCCAAAAATTTAAACTGGAAAAGATGCAATGGTTTATCGTGGTTATGTCGGTCATTTTTGGTGGAATCACATTGGTTTTCAGTGATGTCACTTATATCAAAATGAAAGCAGTCATTATCAATGTCGGTATCGGTATCGGCTTTTTGGTTACGCCATTGTTCAACAAAGAACGTATGCCCATTATTCAAAAAATTCTCGGTTCAGTATTAGAGTTAAGTCAAAAAGGTTGGATGCGCTTGAACTGGGCGTGGTGTGGTCAGTTCTTTTTGTTAGCTGCTTTGCATTTCTTCTTTGGTTTTATGTTCTTACAAGGAAAATACTGGGGAGAATTTACCGCTTTTGGCGATATTATCGTGTCGCTCAGTTACCTTGCTGTTATACTATTTTGCTTACGAAAACATTTTAAAACCACTGACTAGATTTTAAATCATTGAGCAACTGCTATGCCCTATTTTGTACTGACTTGTACTGATCGTGAAGGTACGTTGGAGAAACGTCTAGCAACTCGTCCACAACATGTAGCTCGACTACAAAAATTGGATGATGAAGGACGTTTAATTACTGCTGGCGCGCATCCCAAAGACCCTGATGACTTACAAGCAGGCTTTATTGGCAGCACCATCATTGTTGAATTTGATAGTCGTGAAACACTTGATGCGTGGATTGAAGAAGAACCTTTTTTAAAAGAAGGGATTTACGCCAAGATTGATGTAAAACCTTTTAATAAAGCGTTTCCAAAAGGGTAAACCATGCGTATTGCATTCCAAAGCTTATTTGCTCTATGTTTACTCACTTCTAGTGTTTGGGCTGTTGAATCATCAGCGGTTCAAACTACCACAAGCGCAGTAACCAAGCCATTGACAGCAGAACAAATTGCCAAAGCCAAACAGCAACAAGAAGCAAAAAACAAAGCTCTCATTCAAGATCAAGCCAGTCGTTTAAAACAACTTGAACATGCCAATCTTGAAGCACTGACTCAAAACCAAGAATTACAGTTAAAAAATGACAATTTAACCGTGCAAGTCCAAGTTTTGCAAAGCGAACGTAGTGCGCAAATGTTCCTCTACGGTGCGATGACCATTGCGGTCGGTGTCATTCTTGGCTTTTTTATCGCGAGTTATGTTTATACTAAACGTCGTCGCCAGTGGTAAACCACAACACATTTATTTATGTCTGAGTCATCTAAACTACAAACAGCAGCACTAGACTGGGAACTCATCGACGGTATTGAAGTTCCCATTTCTAAACAATTCGGCGATGTCTACTTTTCCAAAGATAATGGCTTATTAGAAACACGCCATGTCTTTTTAAATGGCAATGATCTAAGCGAGCGTCTCTCCCAACTCAACGATTATCAATACTTTTGCGTGGGTGAAACAGGCTTTGGTACAGGGCTCAATATTTTAGCGTTATGGCAACTTTGGCGACAAATTCGCCCAGAGAATCACAGCCATTTACATGCCATCAGTGTCGAAAAATTCCCTCTCAGCAAAGCTGATCTCATCCGTGCCCTCAATGTTTGGACAGAGCTACAACCGCTGGCCGAGAAGCTAATTGAGCAATATCCATTGCCTATTGCAGGTTGTCATCGTCTCTGTTTCCCAGAAGAACGCTTTAGCATTGATTTATGGTTAGGCGACGCTCAGGACATTTTCCCAAGTATTGCTAAAACCCAAGCCGTCAATGCATGGTTTCTGGATGGTTTCGCTCCCTCATGCAATCCAGACATGTGGCAAGAAAATGTACTCAATCATATTGTCCGTTTATCTGACGTAGGAACCACCTTCGCCTCATTTAGCGTTGCGGGCGTACTGAAGCGTGGACTCAAACAGCATGGTATACACATCAGCCGTCCACGTGGTTTTGGTCATAAACGAGAAATGCTAAAAGCTATTTGGCTTGATGTTGCGTCACAAACTGATATACCCGTACTAAATGCGGAAGAAAATGTTGCAACACCACAGTCTGCATCAAAAGCAACAATCACACAGCGGAAAATCGCCATCATTGGCGCAGGAATCGCTGGTTTAAGTAGCGCATGGGCATTTGCTCAACGCGGCCATAAAGTCACGATCTATGAGCAAAATGAGCCACTCTCGGGCGCATCTGGCAATCCTCTGGCCCTGCTGAATCCAAAACTATGCCCAATTGAGCAAGCGCATGAACACTTGATGACGTTGAGCTGGCAACATGCTTTGAATTTTTATCCACGTTTCAAAGCATTTAGACCAATTCAGGTTCAACAAATTGCATTGAAGAATCCAGAAGAATTACTGGGACTGGCCGAGCAATATCCTGAAACGGTCTTATCTGCGCATGCTTCACATGAGGTTATTGTTATTCCCCAAACAGCATTTTCCAGTTTAACCTTACAGCAAGCAGGTGCGGTTTCGCCCCATCAACTCCGTGATGAAATTTTGCAGCATCCCAATATCGAATTAAAAATTGCAAAAATCTCAGCCTTGAAACCAGCAACTGCCCAAACAGAGCTATGGCAAGATCAAAACCTGATCACAACGGCTGATCATGTGATTGTATGTTGTGCCAAACAAAGTGCTGAACTCTTTGAAAAGTACCCTGTATTAAAACCAATTCGTGGGCAAGTGAGTTGGTTAGAGAATAGCAATCAACCATTACCCCTTGATCAAGCCTATAGTTATGGTGGTTATTGCATGCAATTGAATGCGTCACAGTTGCTCTTGGGCGCATCATTTTATCCAAATCGAGATGATTCAAACGTTCTGCCCGACGACCATGTGCATAACTACGAACTTATCCACAGTGTCTTTCCTGAATATGCACAGCAGCTTGCATCAGTTGATACATGGCAAGGCCGTGCATCTGTACGTGCTCAAAGTCTGGATTATTTTCCTTTAGTCGGAAAAATACAAAATAATAATGAGATCTATACCTTTGCAGGTTTAGGTTCTAAAGGTTTCTTGTTTGCACCACTGTGCAGTGAAGTTTTGGCTGCATTGGTTTTAGGCGAACTTTGCCCAATTCCACAACATTTATTGGATAAACTCAATCCGCAACGTTTCCAAAAGAAAGTAAAAGCAAAAAAGCCGTATTATTCGGCTAAAGTATGATTTTAAATAATTGATATATAGTTTGATTCTTTGAATTTGCCAAAATACCTCCGTATTTTGGCAAATTTTTACGGGATTTAAGCACCTTGCTCTAAAGGTAAGCCGGCATCACGCGCTGCACGTGTGCCCCCCATTAATACTACATACTCACGAGAACCATCTAAACCGTCTAGCAGTTCTGCTGCTCGTGGCGCTTTACTACCACCACCACATAAAATATAAATCGGCTGATCCGCTGCAACTTGAGTCAAACTATCCGCAGTTATTTCAGCAATTGGACAATTAATCGCCCCTTTGACATGAGCCTCTGTATACGCTTTGGTATCTCGGACATCCCAAATGACTGCGCCCTCAGGGAACTCAAAAGTTGTTATTTCTTGTTTACGGATCATTGTGCACTCCTTTGATGTAAACAACACTTGGCAAATGAAGAAAACCCCCTTAGCATCTCAAATATTCTTTCCCTTTGTAAAGGTCTAACTATGCCTTCTTTTGATATTGTTTCTGAATTAGAGTTATTTGAAGTCAATCATGCTGTACAAAACACTCAAAAAGAGATTGCGACACGTTTTGACTTTCGTGGACAGGATGTTTCTATTGAGCTAAATGAAAAAAATAAGGAAATCAAAATCTCAACTGAAAGTGATTTCCAGTGCGAACAAGTGTATAGCATGCTCGAAAACCATTTCTATAAACGCAAGGTTGACGTACAAGCATTAGATCCTCAAAAAGCCACTGCTTCTGGTAAAAATGTGGTTCAAGTTATCAAGCTGAAAGATGGACTTGACTCAGATACCGCAAAAAAAATTAATAAAGCCATTAAAGAAAGTGGCATCAAAGCGCAATCTTCTATCCAAGGAGACAAAATCCGTGTCACAGATAAAAAGCGCGATACTTTGCAACAAGTCATGAACTTTTTACGTGAACAACAATTTGGTCTACCACTCCAATTTAACAATTTCAAAGACTAAGCAATAGGTTCACTATGGCAAAAGATAACCGTCTTTATACGCTGGTTAAAACCACGTCTAAGTTTCCTAAAGGCATCCGTAGCACATTATGGAGCAAAGCTTTTGGTCGTGTTGTTCCAATGGTGGGAACAGCAAATATTCGCTATTTAGAAGTGGATAAAGATCATGTGACTGTTCGTATTGAAAACCAACGTAATATGCAAAATCATATTAAAGGTGTTCATGCAGCAGCAATGGCATTATTGGCTGAAACGGCAACGGGCTTTTTAACAGGTCTACATGTACCAGATAGTCGCATTTTGCTGATCAAATCATTACATGTCGATTATTTAAAAGTTGCTCAGGGTGGCTTAACAGCGACTGCAACATTATCAGCTGATCAACAAAAGTTTATTGCTGAGAATGAAAAAGGCGAGTTATTGATTCCAGTCACCGTCATTGATGATGCAGGAAATGAACCAATCCAATGCCAAATGCTTTGGGCTTGGTTGCCAAAACGTAAAAAATAGTTTTTTGAATGATGAAAAAGAAAGCCCAAATTGATTTGGGCTTTCTTTATTTCAATATTCGCTACACAAATTTTTCAATAATGGTAATGAGTTGCTTGAGATATTCCGTATCAATCTCATCAAATTGATTAAGCGCATCACTATCAATATCCAAAACCCCTATGCATTCACCCTGTTTAATGATCGGCAATACAATTTCAGACTTTGAAGCAGAACTACAGGCAATATGCCCTGGAAATTGATCCACATCTGGCACAATCATCACTTGCTGTTGTTGCCATGCTGTTCCACACACACCACGACCTTTTGCAATACGCGTGCAGGCGATCGGGCCTTGAAATGGTCCTAACACCAACTCCTTGTCTTTCACCAGATAAAAACCAATCCATAGCCAATCAAATTGCTGTTTTAATGCAGCACAAATATTAGCGAGATTGGCGATCACATCAGATTCACCATCAACAATCGCTTGAATCTGTGGAATTAAACTTTGGTATTGCTCAACTTTATGACCCTGCTGTAAAACAAGTTCTTCAGCCATCGTCTCTATATTCCAAATAAAAATATTGTATAAGAATGATTAACTATAACAATAATGCTGTTTGACTTTATGCAGTTGCGATAAATGCTTGTTTAATCTCATCAGAGATCACACGTTTATTGCCATTCACATCAACAGCAACAAAAGTAAATACCCCTTCGGTAATCCGCACTGGCTCACGAGAATCATCGTGACTATTCCACACCTCAATTTGTACCTGTACCGAGCTATTGCCTACTTTCAGAATTTTGGTATAGCAACTAATGACATTGCCCACTTTTACGGGAACAAGAAAAGTCATCTGATTAATTGCAATCGTCGCACAACGACCTTTACTAAAACGCTCAACATGAATCGCACCAGCTAAATCCATTTGGGACACGATCCAGCCCCCGAAAACATCACCACTCCAGTTGGTATCCGCTGGCATCGCAATATTTTGCAGTGATAAAATGCCTTCTGGATGATTCACGTGTTCCGTCATGTTCATTCTCTTAATGTTGCTGTAATTGTTGATCTAACCATTGCTGTAACTCAGGCGTACGCAATGCACCGCTAATTCTTGCTAACTCCGTAGTTTTATTCATTAAGACCAGCGTCGGAATACTCCGAACATTAAATGCAGCACTTAAACGAGGATTTGCTTCAGTATCAATCTTAGCAAAAATCACATACGGGTTATGTTTAGCAACTTGGGCGAAATGTGGTGCCATCATTTTACAAGGTCCACACCACTCCGCCCATAGATCAATTAAAACGGGTAAATCAGTATTGCTGATAAAGTGACTAAAATTTTGTTCATTTAATTCAATAGGTACTTGAGGCAACAATGCCTGATGACACTGGCCACAATTGGGATGAACAGCTAATTTTTCTTCAGGTACACGATTTTTTGCACCACAGGATGCACAGACGATCATCATTTACATCACTCCAATATGTTGATGTAAAAATTCTAATTGGGTTGTGACTGCTTTTTCAAACCAAGATCCATGATAAACATCAAAATGCTTCATATCCCACTCATGGTAGCTCACAAAAGGAGCAATATTGGTTGCAGCCTCACGACTGGACTGAAGCGGAATCAATGTATCATGCTTTGCTGCGATAAATAAAACTGGGATATTAATCTTACGTACGAACTGAATAGGACGATAACGCATTAAATTGAAAAATACCCGGGCAGGCACCTCGCCACTCCAGTAATAATCAGGATTTACAATCGAATAATAACCATAATAACTATCTGAAGTTGGTAAAAAACACAGGCTATATTGATCAACAACAGGCAACGTTTTAGGCACTAACCCCATCTTTGAGCCCATATAGTCCTGACTAGAGCGCTTTAAAGCCTCAGGATAGCGTTGTAGTGGATAATGCTTGGCCGTCTCCGCACCATCGACATACGGTACCTGCACCATCACAGCTTGAATATTCTTGAGATCACTCGCCAAACTCAGTGCATAACCACCACTGAGTGATGTTCCCCAAAGAACAATGCGTCGACTATCAATTAATTTGCAGTTAGATGCATGCTGAATCATTGTTTTCCAATCATCTAACTGAGCACTTAATGAAACCAATTCACGCGGTTTTCCTGTGCTTCCACCCCAATAACGATAGTCAAATAGAATAACGGCATAGCCAGCTTGAGCAAAACGTTGCGCATACTGAATCAATTTAAATTGACGTAATCCTGCAAAGCCATGCGCCATCAAAATAACAGCGGGTTTAATATTTGCCTTAGGAAGATAAAAATCTGCAGCGATCGTTTCATCACCACTTGGAACATACAACGGCTCAACGGTGTAGGTGTGCATGCGCGCTCCATTACGTTATCTTTTTTAGGTTCATCGTTTATTTACTATAGACATTTAAACTCAACATTAAGCTTAATGCTATGATAGAGCATAAAATGTTTTGTTTGTTTTTGGAGTGACAAGATGTCAGAGAATATTGGTTTTGCAGGTCAAATCGGACCAGAGCATGTCGAACAAGTGGTTGAGAAAGGTTTCAAATCGATTATTAATAATCGCCCAGATATGGAAGGTGGCCCTGAACAACCAAGTAGTGCTCAAATTGAAGAAGCTGCACGTAATGCAGGGCTAGATTATGTTTATCAACCCGTAGTTGCAGGTCAAATTACAGAGCTTGATGTTCGCACTTTTGCAAACCACTACAATGAACTTCCAAAACCAATCTTAATGTTTTGTCGTACAGGAAATCGTTCAAATAATTTATATCAATTGGCTAAGCAAATGGATTTGTTAGATGATTAATCGGTAATTAATATATAAAAAACAGTGCCGTAGCACTGTTTTTATAATAGGTTTAATTTATTATTGGTAATCAACAAAAATAGTCGAAACCTTACCATCAGGTGCAGATACAGATATTTTGAATTCATCCCCTACAAAACAATCTTTAAGACGATAACCATAATACGTTTGGCTATTTCCTCTAAATGTTGATGAGGTTAAAAAATTAAATACACTAGCCACAGGTGAACTACCTGTCATTAACTCTGCTGAACAAGACTTACTATTCTCTGTATTGTCTTCTGCTGTCACGCTAATAGTTGTACCTGATGGCATTGGAACACTTAACTGGCTATTTCCATACATATTAAAAGATAATAAGTTTCCACTTGCTTTCTCATTAGTAAACGTTGGTGTATTCTCTGCAAAAGCAAAAACTAATTGCTCACGAAGGGTAGCACCTAATTTAGTATTACATGTACCTGCAATATTTGGCTGTTTAAAAGTTGATGCGGCACAAGCTGCTGTACCTGCATTACGTCTATAAATATATTCGCCATCATTTGCATCATATGTATTATTTTCATTCTTATCTAAGAAGAAATCACCAATATTACTGACAAGCTCATCAATACCTTCATCATAGACATTGTTACCATTTTTATCAATATAAGACTTATCACCCTCGACATAAGCCAAAACTGTTACACGATTATCTAAGGGACGAGGATCTTGTGTTGTTAAAGTCACAGAACACGAACCATTAGATGATGCACAATTTGGTGTAATACTACCACCTTCGGTAACGAAACTAATTACCGTGCCATTAGGTACAGGGTTACCATTACGGTCTACCATTCTAGCCGTAATGGTTGCTTCATCACCATCTATTCTATTTTGCAATGAGTTCTTAGATACAGATAAACTTAAACCACTTTGAGTGACTCGTCCTGTCGCAACCGCAACACCTTTAGATAATGCCGTAATATTTGTATCAGATGCCAAAGTTGCTCTAATTTCTACGGGACCTGGTTTATTGCCTGGATAAAGATTTACAAATACCTTACCAGAAGAATTGCTTTTTACTGTTTTCTTATCACGATTTCCTAAAGAAACAAAACTTAAATCTTCTGGTGCATCAATTAGCTCAATGTTAACCTCTTTATCTGCTGCCACAACACCATTTGCATAAAGTGTAAACTCAATCTGTCCTGATGATGCTGAACCACTGCTTTCAATTCCTAACAGCGTTACATCACCAGAAGTATAAACAATCGAATTTGGTTTGACTGCTGCAATTGTCACTGGAAGTGTTCGAGTAACACCTGTATTACCAATCGTTGCTGTAATCGTATGTGCATCTTCACACAACCGACCATTTGTACCAATTGCAGTATAAGAAGTTGTTACATCACCTTGATTTGAAGATACAACTGTTGCAGGTTCAAACGTACCGCAACTAGCAGTAAAATTAACCGTGACGTTATTTTGATTAACACTGGTATCTTTATCCTGCGTTTTAAGTGTGACATTAGTTGATGCTCCAGACTCTAAAGACGAAGTCGTTAATACCATACCCACTAAATCAATATTCGCTGCCTGTAACTGGAAATTGTAAGGGGCTGTACTGGCAATTCCATCTTGATAATTTGCTATAGCTGAAATTTGATATGCACCTGTTGCATTCGCATCAGTAGGCTGTACAGCAATACTCGCTTCACCATCAGCATTAGTTAAAACAGAAGCATTTGATGTTCCAAAAGTAATACCATCGCCTGAGAATGTCACTAAAGCACCACTAATACCTTCACCTTTAGCATTGGTTACCCTTACTTTAGCAATCGCACCATTTACAGTAATGACTTGTGTAGGATCACCATTTGTATTAAGGAGTTGAAGAACACTTATATTCACTTCTGATAAAGGTGTTTCTACGCTACCACCGCCATTTCCATTACCAGGATTAGAACCACTATCATTATTATAGTACCCTTTACTTCCACCGCCACCACAGCTTGCAAGTAAGATCGAAATAGTAATTGCTGACAACCTAAGTGTAAGTTGTTTTTTATTCATCATCATTCCTTTATGCCCCCAATCAAAACCCGCAATAGGGTAAGATTTTTTAATTATAAAAAATATGCTTAATGTAACCATAATATCTGTTTTATGTAAATATACTTTATCTTTAAGTAAAAACTATTAAAGTGAATCCAATCAATATTTTAAAGTAAAAAGAGAACTACATTTACAATCTTTATCCAAGTATCCCAAAAATAGAAAATATATTGATGAGTTCAAATTCTTGACCTAAAGTTGATGCAAGTAGACTTATCATATTAGGATCTATTGGCACTTATTTATATAAAAATAGCGAGTAAGTAAAATTCAATCATCAAACAAAATTTAAGAAACGCTATTCAAGCCATTCTTTACCGAATCAAGATTATGCCCATGACATGATTTTTTAGGCATTCAAATCCGATATTAAAATATAATTGGTGATCTCAGCAACGTTATGAGCTTCTAAAGTTCTATGATTTTAAACCACATACAATAAAGAAACACCCCAACCTCTCTCGAGACTGGGGTGTTTAGAATTAAAAGCTGGCGATGACTTACTCTCACATGGCAAGTGCCACACTACCATCAGCGCGAAGAGGTTTCACTTCTGAGTTCGGGAAGGGA
>NZ_JAKZGL010000016.1 GCF_022549355.1 Acinetobacter sp. NIPH 2699 | reverse complement strand
CAAGGTCAATATTACGATCAAGAAACAGGATTGCACTATAACCGTTACCGATATTATGAGCCACATAGTGCAAGATATGTGAGTAAAGACCCGATTGGGTTAAATGGGGGAATGAATACTTCTGCTTATGTAAGTGATCCGAATTATTCAACCGATCCATATGGGCTTTCTCCTGATATTACAATTCCTGGATTAAAAGGAGATCCAAGGATGAAAGATCGGACTCCATTGGTTCAAGCAACTGATAGAGCATTGAATGGAACAAGTGCTAACGCTAGTGCTGCACTAGGGCTAGGTATCACACATAGTACAACTTATGCAGGTGGGGGGCGTGCTGTGCATTCTACAGGACGAACTTTAGGTTTAGGTGTTTCTGCAAGTACAACACGAGATATACTTAGTGTTGGGAATAAACCTGATGGTAGATATATAGAGGCTTGCGGAGGAATTGGTGCAAATTGGTTTGGTCAAATTTGCGGTGGTTATTCATGGTCTGGTAAGACATTTTATGGTGTTATAAAAGGTGGAAGTGGTGCAGGAGCTGGTATAGGAGTCACTGATGGATGGCAGAACACCTCAGATTATATGCCAGAACAACCAATATATACTATTCCACCAGAAAAAATGCCAATTATTCCAGCCCAGCCTTTTAATTTCCCAAGGTTTTAAATATATGGAAATATTGTTTTATTTAAGATGGGTTGTGGTTTTTTTATTTATATTCACATTTATATTGATGATATATTTGCTGTATAGGTATTATATTTTCAATAACTTAGCAAGTGATGTGTGGAATTTTTTTTCAAAGAGTAATGGCTTTAACGGAGTAATGAGAGATATTGTTTTTAGAAAGAAAAATAATAACCAGAAAATTACTAAGCTAATTATTTTAGTGTATTGGCTTGTTGGTTTGTTTCTTTGCTTGAGTATTTGGAGTGTTGGTTATTATGAAGTCAATTTTATATAGTCTTATAAGTTGTTTTTTAATGGTGGAAACTACTTATGCATGTGAAAAAATTGAATATTCTGATCAAATTAAAAATTATAATTTTGATATAAATATTTCAAGTATTCAAGGGGATTTTAAAAAAGTTGATGATTTAATTTATAAGTTACCTGATGGATTTTATAAGGAATATATTTTAGGTGTAAGCTTTTTAGATGGTAAAAGAAAGTTAATAGATTTAAAAAAAGCTGAAAATCATTTGAAAAAATCTGCTAGGTATTGCTTCTCACCTGCACATTATTCTTTGGGATATTTGTATTATATAGCAGGTGCACTAGAAGATTCTAAGAAATGGTTGCTTTCGGCACAGAATCTTGGAGATAGTTTAGCTGCATATCAGTTGGGTTTAATATATAAAAAAGAAAATAATCCTGAAAAGATGTTGGAAAGCTTAGAGTTTTCTGCAAGAAATGATTTTACACCCTCAATTACAGAGTTGGGTGTACAGTTTTATGATGGTGATCTTGTGAGAAAAGATTTTATAAAAGCATTTAAATATTTCGAGAAGGCGGCCTCTAAAAATGATTCATTAGCTCAGAATAATTTAGGATGGATGTATGAAAAAGGAGAAGGTGGAATTAATAAAAATAAGGAAAGAGCTTTATATTGGTATAAGACAGCTTATGATAATGGTTTTTTAGGAGCAGCTGAAAACTATAATAGGCTATTAATTGAAAAGTAATAAATCGATAGTAAGAAAAATTAAAATAGATTAGGAAGTGAAGATTTAAATACAGAAAACCAAGCACTATCTCTATGAACCGGATAGCTTTGTTGCATTAACAAGCAAGATAAAAAAGTTTTATCGACTGATTGAAACACCACCTGATTATGGTGAATATCAAAGCAAACCTTATTCGGTTCATAAAGATTCTGTGTGGCGTAATGATCGCTGTAAAAATCGAGTTAATTTAGGACAGATTAATTTTTATCGTTGCGCTACTTTAAAGACTGTAGAGTTGAGGCGAAATGCGAAGGTGAGTGTAAGAAAAGAAGGGATGAAGAAATGAAAAGATTACAGGAGCTTGGCGAGAGATATCAAAAAGAAAACCCTGTTTATTTAAACGTACCTCCGAGTTCTCAATGGTTTCCGTCAAGTTTTTAATTTTTTGGAGTCTGTAAATGAAGTTTTCTTATTCTATTTTTTTAACCTTATTGCTGGTAAGTGGTTGTAGTAATGGTACATCAACGCACAAGATTCCTGATGCAGAGAAAATTGAATCAAGTGAAAAAAACTCCTATCAAAAAGCAAAGAAATATTCTGAAGCTGGCGATAACCAAAACTATTTAAAATTTTTAGAAGTATCTGCTGAAAGTGGGGATGTAATTGCCCAAAATGAATTGGCTGGATTATATGCATTTGGTGATGGTATACCAAAAAGTGGAGAGAAATTCATTTATTGGTCGGAGTTAGCTGCATCTAAAGGATACTCGCTTGCTCAGCTGAATTTAGGCACAGCCTATTTTTTTGGAACTAATGGAGTAACTCAAGATTTGGTAAAAGCGGAAAAGTGGCTAACACTTGCTGCAAGTAATAATGAAGAAATTGCTAAAAATTATTTACGGCAAATAAAGAATAATGAAATACCAGATGCATCAATACCAGATGATATAAAACTTCTTATGGAGAGTGATAAGTAGTTTGGTCTATTTACTCAAACTGACTTTGCCCCTATGAAGCGTATTCTATATAGCTTGGGGCTTTTCTAGCCTGTTAATAAATATGCTAATGGTCTAACCTAATGAGAGATACGATGAGGTTAGTTAAATGACTTGTTTAGTTATCAAATAAGTGTTTTGAGAGATAATAGTCATTCAAAATTAAATTTTAAGAGATTGCATAAGAATGCTGAAAAAGAAATTATTGGTGAGTCTCGCTGTAAGTATATGTATTACTGCTTGTAATGCTTCAAATACATCATCTGATTTAAATATGACATTTGAACAAGCTGAGCAGTTAAGATCACAAGCAGAAGCTGCGCCATCAAACTCTGATGAAAAGAAAGAATATTATAAAAGACTCGAACCTATTTATGAAAATTTGGCAAAAGAGGGTAATAGTGATGCTCAACTAATATTGGCTGATATTTATTTTAAAGCGCTGAGTGGAACTTATGATGCTAAAAAATCATTTGAGTGGACAAAAAAATCGGCAGATAATGGAAATGTCTCCGCTATGTATAATACTGGTTTTAAGTACTACACTGGAACTGGAGTTCAAAAAAGTATAGAAAATGCAAAAAAATATTATCTTAAAGCTGCTAAGTTGAATGATGTTGATGCAATGGGCTCTATAGGCTCTATTTATATTGAAGAAGGAAATATTGAAGAAGGGTTAAATTATTTAAAAAGTGCAGCCGAAAAAAATGATGCTCTTTCACTATTTGAGTTAGGGTTGATATATTGCGAAGGTGTGGTTGTTAAACAAGACTATAAAATTTGTAATAATTACTGGGAAAAATCTGCATCATTAAATAATGCTGAGGCTGCTTTAAATTTGGGTATTAATTTGATAAATAGTAATGGTATCACTAAAGATGTGGATCGAGCTATTAAGTATTTTGAATTAGCTAGTAAAATGAGTAAAGGACAAGCATCTTATAACTTAGGGGTCATATATTCATCTCCAGATTATAATAAGTTAAATGAAAGTTTATCTCAATTTTACTTTAATAAAGCATATGAGCAAGGCATCTCAAGTGCTAAAGAAAAGATAAAACAGTAAGTATTCAAATAATTTTCTGTAATTTATAAGAGATAGTATAATAATGCTCAAAAATAAAGTTCTGTTTATTTCCGCTATAAGCATTGTTATATGTAGCTTAATTGCTTGTACAAATTTGAATAAACAGGACAAGTTCCCTACGCTCGAGGAAGAGTGTAAATTAGCAGGAAGTAGCAGTAAGCAGTGTGAAATTTTGAATTTAAAAGATCTATCTTTAGATGAAAAAGAGAATCTAATGGGATGGGTCTATCTAAATGGATTAGATAATATCAAGCCTAATTATGATAAAGCCTACTATTGGTTTGAAAAGGCCGAAAAATCCAATAACCATGAAGCTATAAACTCTTTAGGCATGATTTACTTTGTTGGTTTAGGAAAAGATAAGGATTTTCAGAAGGCTGAGGAATATTTTTTAGAAGCAAATAAGTATGGTAACAAAGATGCTAAATTGAACTTAGCAGAATTATATAGAATTAAGGATTTTGGTCGATCACCAGATTTTGAAAAAGCAGAGAGTTGGTATTTATTAGGAGTCCAAGATAATCCTTCACGGGCATATGAAGGTTTGTCAAAAATGTACTTGGATCAAGAAAACTATGAAAAAGCATTTGTTTTTTCTGAAAAATCTGCTGAACTAGGTAATCCTGAAGCCCAATATAATTTAGGGGTTTTCTTTGAGCAAGGTGTATATGTAAAAAAAGATAAAATGCAAGCTGAATATTGGTATGAAAAAGCAGCTAAGCAAGGACATCTGAACGCAATTAATAATTTAAATATTCTTAGACAAAAATAAATGGTGAGGCTTCATTATGTAATCATTTTTATCATAATGAAGCTTTATTTTCTGGGGGGATTACCGCATAGCTCGTCTTTTTCTCAACCATTTAGCATGGTTATAGGTCGCCCTTGTTTTATCTCTATCAGTATGTGATAGCTGTTTTTCGATCCAACGATCATCGCTACCTAATTTATTGAGATATGTAGGTATTGAGTTGTCCGCAAGAGATAAAACAATTTATGAATCTGTTAAAATTACGCTAATGTGAGACGGACTTTTTCCTGTCTCAAAAGCTCATATTCTTGAATAGACCTTTTTAATTGATTAATTGGAAGATAGAACTCATCTTTAAAGCCTAATTTCTTCATAAAAGCTTGGCAATCCTGATTTGGACATTCTATTTCTAAATATTCATATCCCAATTTTTCACCAAAAAGGCAGAGCTCCTTCAGTAAAGCAGTTCCATAACCATTTTTGTTTTTCCTAAATCCAATACGAGCCACAACAATATATTTCTTATCTTTATGGACGGCATAGGCATATTTTCCGAACCGTAGATAAAGATCAATTAAACTTTTATTCAATGCAATATTTACTCTTGGTTGAGGCATTTTTCTAATTAATTCTGGAGATGAAATCCTCATTCTTGAATATCCGAATTGTTCTGTGGCAAATCTTCGGATTAAACATGAGATTTCATTTTGTTCTTCAAGTCCAATTAGGTCATCTTTTTCTGATTGTTGGAAAGCTTCTGTATTCATTTTTACTCCACAAACTAGAACTCTAATAATTATTAGCAATATTTGTAACACTACACCAATTTTACACCAAGGTTTATTTATCTTGTTTTAAGTTGTTGTAATTTAATTAATATTTTTATTAATTCATCCAATCCATCATTGGGGCAACACTGATTCGTGGGTTTGAAATTGTTTCAATGGTTTGGTTCAGCGTCATTAAAAATCATACCTTTGGTTCAGTGTTAAATAGCCTATTTACATTCGGAACAAGCAACAATTTGGCCACATCAATCCGTCTTTATAACCAAACCCTTTGCAGTTATTTTGTCAATTCCACGACAAACACTAGATATTTTATGAGACAACACGCAAAGCACTCATCAAGTCGAAGCAGATGTCATAATAAATAGCTATTTGGATAAATTGGGGTGTGGTCGCAGGAAAAAGTGAAGTGTAAATCACCTTACTAAATGATCTAATCAGCAAGGGTGTGCATATTATCATAAAAATAAAATCCGTACATATTGTTAATATGTGCTAATTCGTATATAAGGATATAGGAATATTCAAACGAGAGTTCATTCAAATGAAAGCTTCATTAGATGTGAAGATTTTTCACAATCCAGCGTGTGGAACTTCAAGAAACACCTTGGCATTGATTCGAAATACTGGAATTGAACCGACTGTTATTGAGTATCTTGTGACACCACCGACACGCAGTGAACTGACTAAATTAATCGATGATGCGGGCCTAACGGTCAAAGAAGCGATTCGTAAAAATGTTGATCCTTATCGTGACTTGGCACTGGAACGTGAGGGTTGGACGGATGAACAGCTCATCAACTTTATGCTTGAGCATCCCATTTTGATCAACCGCCCATTTGTCGTGACAGATTTAGGTACTCGCCTTAGTCGCCCTTCTGAAACTGTCTTAGAGATATTGCCATTACCGCAGAAGGGTGCTTTGAGTAAAGAAGATGGTGAACAAGTGATCGATGCCAATGGGAAAAGTATAAAGTAAAAAAATTACTGATTATATGTGGTTATCTGCATATTCAAATAAATAGGATATGAATATGGATCAAGTCAATTTCTTTAAATGCTTATCAGATGAAACCCGCCTTAATATTGTCACTTTAGTGGTGGAGCATAAAGAGTTGTGTGTTTGTGATCTGACGGAAAAATTGCAACTCAGCCAGCCCAAGATTTCAAGACATTTGGCTTTATTGCGTTCATCTGGGTTGCTGCAAGACAGACGACAAAGCCAATGGGTCTATTACAGCATTAATCCGCAGTTACCTGAATGGTGCCATGACATTTTAAATATCGTGGCCACACAGCAAATGGACAATATTGCAATATTAGCCACTCTACCCACACAGAGCTACTGTGAGTAAAACATCATGAAATTTCTTTTTTTATGCACTGGAAATAGTTGTCGCAGTATTTTATCAGAAGTGCTGTTTAACAGCCGTGCACCTGAAGGTTGGGTGGCATATAGTGCGGGCAGTCAGCCATCAGGTCAGGTTCATCTATTGACCATTGAAACTTTGCAAAAATCAGGTCTTTCAATTGATGGTTTGTGGAGTAAAAGCATAGATGATTGTGAACAGTACCACGTTGATGTGGTGATTACCGTTTGTGATTCTGCTGCACAAGAAGCTTGTCCGCTTTATCTTGGAGGGGCAATCAAAGCACATTGGGGCTTGTCCGATCCCTCGCATTTAGAACTGCCGAAGGAAGAAAAATTAAAGGCATTCCAAGAGACAGTGGATCATATCAATCGTCGTCTTGACGCTTTGTTTACCCTAGATATTGCCCAGATGACTCGTCCAGAAATAATTGCCTCAATCAATCAAATCGCACATATCAATTAATTGGATAGAAGATGGCTAAATCAGGATTGTCCTTTTTAGATCGTAACCTCACCCTATGGATTTTTTTGGCAATGGGGTTTGGGGTGGCGATAGGTGTATTTTTCCCGCAGGTCTCTGTCACTTTGGAGCAAATGAGTGTCGATTCCGTCAATATCCCGATTGCGATTGGGTTAATTTTGATGATGTATCCGCCATTGGCAAAAGTCGATTACGCTGCTTTGCCAGAGGTTTTTAAAGATAAGAAAACGCTGACTTTATCTTTAGTACAAAACTGGTTGATCGCACCTGTGTTGATGTTTGCATTGGCCATTATTTTTCTGCATAACTATCCAGAATATATGACGGGTCTTATCCTGATCGGATTAGCGCGTTGTATTGCGATGGTTTTGGTTTGGAATGGTTTGGCCTGTGGTGACAACCAGTACGTTGCTGCACTGGTTGCATTTAATAGTATCTTCCAGATTCTGTTCTTTAGTAGCTACGCTTGGTTATTCCTGACTTTCTTACCGCCGTATTTCGGTGTGGCAGGACAAGTGATTGATGTCGATTTCTGGACCATTACCCATGCTGTCTTGGTTTATTTAGGTATTCCATTTTTATTGGGTTTCTTAACACGTTTGATCTTAGTCAAATCAAGAGGTTTGGATTGGTATCAAAATAGGTTTTTGCCTAAGATTAGTCCGTTAAGTTTGCTGGCATTACTGTTTACGATTGTGGCGATGTTTAGCCTAAAAGGCAGTGATGTGGTGAGCTTACCTTTCGATGTCATCCGTATCGCGATTCCGTTGACGATTTATTTTGTGGTGATGTTCTTTATCAGTTTCTTTATGAGTAAGTGGATGGGGAATGATTATCCTAAAACCACTGCGATCTCTTTTACTGCTGCTGGGAATAATTTTGAACTCGCACTTGCGGTTGCCATTGCCACATTTGGCTTGGCATCACCTGTGGCATTTACCACGGTGATTGGTCCATTGGTTGAGGTACCTGTGCTGATCGCATTGGTGAGTGTATCTTTGTGGCTAAGGAAAAAGTATTTTAGCGCAATGTAATAGAGGTGACTTTAATATAGCGATGAATCCTCTCATTGGCTAAGTTTAGAAAAAGTGCAGGCGAACTTTACTCATGCTCAATCAGAAAAATTGACTGGTATATAGCATAAGATTCGCCTTGCTTTGTAGGTAACTTATATCGCACACATCTGTAAAATGTTACGGATTTGAGTCGCTTGAATCTTTGTACCCAAAACACGGTGTTGAACCCAGAATGAGTTCAAGTTTAATGCAGAAGGAGAAGGAAAATAGCATTGCTTAAGCACTCAAAATTTCTATAAAACAATCAATATGTTGTATGAATTTTCATCTAACATAAATCTTATTAAATGCTCAATATGTGATTTTGATCACTATATCTATGTTGCTGAATTAAATTTCAGATTAAATTTTATGTTGTTTAAATTTTTGTTTTATAAAGTAAAATTTAAAACTCTACATTTTTGGTTACAACCTATTAGTCGACAACTCTTGTTTCTATTTGTCATATTCCGCGTGCATAATCTAGCAAAGGTGTCTGCCTATGGTGTCCTTTTTATTTATTGGTTTGATCATTACGATCTTATTTACACCAGGCCCAACGAATACTTTATTGGCTTCATCTGGAGTCCAAATTGGTATTAAACGTTCACTTAAATTAATTCCATCGGAGGTTTTCGGTTATCTTATAGCGATCACAGCATGGGGCTTTTTATTAGAATCAGTTTCCCATTTTGTTTCTTGGCTACCGCCTTTATTAAAATTGTTTAGTGCCGCTTTTATTATTTATTTAGCAGTGAAGTTATGGATAACCTCAACCAAAGAGATTGACCTAAACCAACCGCTTATTACGTCTAAAGCATTATTTGTAGCAACATTACTAAACCCTAAAGCTATATTATTTGCTTCAGCTATTTTTCCTCAAACGGCTTGGCTCGTGCCACAGCAATATTTTATCCATATGGGGCTTTTTCTATCGCTGATTACACCAATCGCATTTTTATGGATCGCTTTTGGAACAATGTTAATTTCCAATAAAATCTCTTGGTTGAATCAACGTAATTTACAACGCACAGCTGCTTACATTTTAGCTTTTTTTGCTATGCCATTGGCTTTTTCGGCAATTACATCATTCTAGCTTGATCTTGGCTGTGTGTTTTTCAAATTTACAATGGGAGTTATCTAGTGAACAATATAAAAATCAAAGTGAAGGACCAATTTGAAGTTGAAAATGTGGCGGTTGCCTTAATTAGAAAGGTAAATGATTCAGAAACGCCTTTATTCAAACGAATAGAGCATATTGAGATTGAAGGTGAGATCCTCCTGCCAAACATGGAGTTACTCTATGAGAATCCCAAAAATGGGCGTATCTACAGATTCATAGAAGTAGACTCCGCGTAATGTGGGTACTGAGATCGCTTCATTTGAAGCGGTCTCATGGCTTTTGCGTCTTTATGATTGAGAGATGGAAGGCATAGCTGAGTATAAAAATAAAAAAGCTCAATATCACCCTTTAGCAATGATTACGACCCGCTGAATTTTTATATAGAATCTCAGCCATTTTAGGCGTTGCTCAAATAAAAAGGTTTGGTTAAAAAAACAACTATGGTGTGAGTTCCGAATGCTTATTTTTTATTCATTATTTTATCTTTATACAATTTCCATAAATTACACAAAATTACATAAATTATAATGCTATGATTTTTAATGATTTAAAAAAATGATTCGCAATAAAATCATTCTTATTCAAACTATTTCATATCAATTGATTTGAAGAAAAAATATTCACTACCTATAATGATTTCTACTCAAGGTATCGGGAAATAAATGTACTTGGCGTCAAGGTGATGCGCAAAGAAATAGCGCGGTGATGTTTTATTAAAATACAGACAACATCATGTACAACGTACTACAATAGTGTGTTTAGCTTTTTTTGTGCGTGATTGAGATGGATGATGCTGTTCGTGTTTTACAAAGTGTTCGGCGGATTGAGCAATGTGTGGAGTTATACTCCAAACGGTTGTCTCAGCTTCACCAAATCACAACACCGCAACTCGTTGCACTGATGACCATTGCAAAAATTGGCCCATGCAGTATGTCTGCGATTGGCAAAGCAATTTTTGTGAGTCCAAGTACCGTTGTTGGAATCATTGATCGTCTAGAGGAAAAAGGCTTGGTCTTGCGTATGAGGGATATGCAAGACCGTCGACATGTACGTGTCAGCCTGACGTCTAAAGGCGAACAATTATTAGATCAATCACCGTCTGCGTTACCTGAAGGTTTTTCACTGGCTTTACAAGCTTTGACCAATGATGAGAGACAACATCTTATTGTTTCATTAGAGCGGTTTGCCCAGTTACTTGAGGCAAAAGTTCCAAATTAAATCCAGTTGAAAATAGGGCAATACAGATTATCAATGTGATTGTTATTCAATGACATGCGTAGATACTATCCTGATACCACACTTATAACTTGAGTATGCCGAGTATGGAAATACAAAAGGAGATAGCGTGGAAGCTTTATCAAGACAGTCAATTCGCTTGACTAAACAATCAATTATTCATCAGCTGAATCAATGCAGCGTTCGTAATTTTAAACCTAAAGATGTACGTGAAGTACACGCTTTGATTCAGTCCTGTCCATCTTTGGATCTCAACTCACTCTATGCTTATGCTCTACTTGCTGAGCATCACACTGATACTTGCTTTGTGGCTTATAATCATAAAGGGGACATCTCAGGTGTTGTTACGGGTTATATTTGCCCAGAAGAGCCTGATACTTACTTCCTTTGGCAAATTGCGGTCTCGCCCAGTGAACAAGGAAATGGGATTGGTTCCTTGCTCCTTGATAACGTAAAACAACAATGCTTAGAATCCCGCCAATTAAAACGTCTAAAAACAACAATTTCTCCAAGCAATAAAGCCTCTCAAAATCTTTTCCGTAGTTTTGCATCTCGTTTTGATGTTGATTGTAAAGTCAGCCCCTTTTTATCAAAGCAAGCCTTGCAACCCTTACAGCCCGAACAATTCGACACCCAGCATGAGCCAGAAGACTTATACACAATTGGTCTTTGGGATTGGGATTGAGCCGTATTTAAGACATTTATTCCTTTTAAATTAATTTGGAGTTATTCATGAATATTTTCAGTCGATTGGAGTCTGAAGTTCGAGGTTATATCCATTCTTTTCCGACTATATTCAAAACTGCAAAAAATGCAGTTCTAGTGGATGAGAATGATAAATCTTATATTGATTTTCTCGCGGGTGCGGGCACATTGAATTATGGGCACAATCATCCTGTGCTGAAACAGGCTGCAATTGATTATTTGATGCAAGACGGCATTGTGCATGGCTTGGATATGGCAACTTCTGCAAAAAAGGCTTTTATAGAGACATTTGAGCAATATGTTTTAAAGCCGCGTACTTTAAATTATAAGTTGCAGTTTACGGGGCCAACAGGAACCAATGCTGTAGAAGCGGCAATTAAGTTGGCTCGTAATGTCACCAAGCGTCACAATATTATTGCATTTACCAATGGTTTTCATGGGGTGAGCTTAGGCGCCTTGGCATTAACAGGAAATCAGAAGTTTCGTGAAGCTGCGGGTGTCGCTCTGGGCAATGTCCATCATGCGGCTTATGCGGGCTATTTTGGTCAAGATGTCGATACCATTGCGATGCTGAATAAGCTTTTAACCGATCGCAGCAGTGGGATTGATCTGCCAGCCGCAATCATTGTTGAGTGTGTACAAGGCGAAGGCGGCTTAAATTCAGCCAGTATTGATTGGCTGAAGCGACTTTCTGCCTTGTGTAAACAGCATAAAATTTTATTGATTGTCGATGATATTCAAGCAGGTTGTGGCCGTTCAGGTCATTTCTTTAGTTTTGAAAAAGCGGAGATCACACCAGATATCGTGACGCTGTCTAAATCTTTGTCAGGCTTTGGTTTGCCAATGTCTTTGGTTCTCTTTAAGCCAGAATTAGATATCTGGCGTCCGAGCCAGCACAATGGCACATTCCGTGGCAATAATTTAGCTTTTGTCACAGCGACTAAAGCGATTCAGCACTTTTGGGCGGATCAAAGCTTCCAAACAGAATTGGTGCAGAAGTCTGAGTTGGTGAGCCTTCGATTACAAGAGATCGTAAAGAAATTTCCAGCAGCAGAACTCACCCATCGTGGTCGTGGCTTGATGCAAGGTATCGCATTTAAAAATCCAGACTGGGCAGATGAAGTAACAACACAAGCGTTCCAACTTGGTTTGGTGATTGAAACTTCGGGGAGTCGTGGTGAGGTGGTGAAATTACTACCGCCATTGACGATTGAACCTGAGATCCTAGAGCAAGGGATTGCGTTGTTAACACAGGCGATTGAACATGTGGTTCAGGTCTATACGCAAGCCCATTTATCACAAGCGAAAACAAAACTGACAGTTAAAGTACAAGGAGTGGTTTCATGATCGTACGCCAATTACAGGATATTCTAAATACTGATCGTGATGTGCAAACGGAAACGTGGGCAAGTCGCCGTTTATTATTACGCGAAGACGGTATGGGCTTCTCGATGCATGAAACCACTATTTTTGCAGGGACAGAGACGCATATTTGGTATAAGAACCATTTAGAAGCTGTGTATTGTGTCAAAGGTGAGGGCGAAATTGAGCTTATTCCGTCTGGGGAAGTTTATAAAATTACCCCGGGAACGCTGTATGCCTTGGACCAGCATGACAATCATTACTTGCGTGCTAAAACCGATTTGGTTTTGGTGTGTACCTTCAATCCTGCTTTGGTGGGTAATGAGGTTCATGACAAGGATGGCGTTTATGCAACGCCAGAACAGATGATCAAGCAGACTGAGGAGGAAGCGTAACCGTGCAAATGAGTAACCCTTACCTGACTCGAAGAAGTGATGCGGCTGCAATCATTTCACGCGCAGATCCTGTGGTTTATCAACAAGACGTCGTTCAAGGCGCAACAGAACAGCAAAAACAGGATTATACAAAAAATGGCTTTTTGCAAATTGATCAACTGTTTAGTCCTGAAGAAGTGCAGCATCTACTGAGCGAGTTGCATCAAATGCGCCAAGACTTTGCTGTACAGCAACGCCCTGAAGCAATTATTGAGCGTGAAAGCCAAGAAGTACGTTCGATTTTTAACGTACATCGTTTGAATGATGTATTTAAAAATCTAGTCTCCGATGAGCGAGTGTTAAACATTGCTCGATCATTGCTGGGAAGTGATGTCTATATTCATCAGTCGCGGATTAATTATAAACCCGGCTTACATGGCAAAGAATTTTTTTGGCATTCTGACTTTGAGACTTGGCACAGTGAAGACGGCATGCCGAGAATGCGTGCTTTAAGCTGCTCAATTTTATTGACGGATAATGATGAGCATAATGGGCCACTTTTGGTGATTCCTGGTTCGCATCAGCACTATATTTCTTGTCAGGGCGAGACACCTGATGAACACTATAAAAAGTCGCTGAAAAAGCAAGAATATGGCGTGCCCGATGGTAGCCTATTACGTTATCTAGCCGATATGGGCGGGATACACTCGTGTACAGGTTTTGCGGGTAGTGTGGTGTTCTTTGACTGCAATTTGATGCATGGTTCAAACAGTAATATCACTCCATTCCCACGCAGTAATATTTTCTTTGTTTATAATAGTATCGACAATCAATTACAGCAGCCAATAGGTGGGCTTAAACCTCGGCCAGAATTTGTTGCGGCGCGAGAGGATATTGTTGCGATCGAAGCGAATAACTTAAGACTTTAAACGCTATCCTTATATAAATGCCAAGAAGATGATTCTTCTTGGCATTTTTCGTTTAGGGTGAAATGGTTTTGGATGAAACCAGCTTGTCCAAGAAACTAAAGAACATACATGCCAGAACTAAACTTAGACCAACCAAACAGGTCATGCTCCAACCCCCATGATTCCATGAGAAAATTCCTAATGCAGAACCACAGGCACCGCCAATAAAATAGGTGGTCATATAGATCGCATTGATCCGTGATTTGGCATCAGGACGTAAACGGAAAATAATGCTTTGATTGCTGGTATGAACAAGCGCTAAAGCCAATTGGATCAGTGCGAAGCCAAGAATATAACTGAATAAATAAGTCTGACCATAATAGAAGCAGACCCAACTCACGATAAATAAACCGCAGCCCATCCATGTCAATTGTTGGGTATAGCCTCGATCTGCATATTTACCTATATATTGTGTCGAGAGCGCACCAAAGATACCGACCAATCCAACCATACCAATCAACAGATCAGACAGGTGATGTGCCGAAGCCAAAAGTAAGGCAATGGTAGAAAACAAAATACTGACAGCAGCAAAAGCAAATCCACCTGAAAGCGCACGTAATAAGAGTCGTTTTTCTTGTTTCAGGAGTTGTGCCATGGAGGCAAACACTTGCCCATAATTCATTTTCATCCGCATCACATACGGTAAGCGACTTTTTAAGGCATAAGCCAAAATCAGCATCAATACACCACTGACTGCATAAATCATTTTCCAGTGAAATAAGTTGGAAAATAACCCTGCCAAACTGGTCGACAGGAGAATCCCGACGAGTAATCCACTCATCAGAAAGCCAACCACTTCGCCTGTTTTTTCAGGTTGTACCGTCATCGTTGCGAGTGGAATAAGGATTTGTGCAGCAACCGAGAATAAACCTGCTAGCACTGTTCCAAGCCATAACATCGGCAAATTCACCGAAAAAGCACTAATAAATAAGCCGACTGCACACAAGCACATCAACAGTGGAATGAACTTGGTTTTATTGACCACATCCCCCATAGGCACAATAAAGAGTAAGCCTAAGGCATAAGAAATCTGCGCAAAAGTGACGGTGAGGGCTGCTTGACCTTCCGTCACAGAAAAGTATTGTTGAATCGAATGAATCAACGGTTGACTATAATAGTTTGCACCTGCACACAAACCACATGCCACAGCCATAAACCAGAGTAGGGCTTTATTTTGACTAATATCTTGGGGGGCAGACATAATTCTCTCTATAACAGGTCTATGCGGTATATGCTGTTGCTTCAATTTCGATTTGCATGTCTTGTAATGCTAAACAGGGTACAGGGATAAGCGTACACACGGGGAAAACATGATTTTTCCACAAACTCTGCATGATGTGAGTCAATTTTTGAAGTTTCTCAGCATCGTGATCGACAACGAGAATGCGTAGAACAGCAATATCTTGGAGTCGAGCTTGGGCTGAAGTTAAAGCATGTTGGATATTATAAAAGACTTGTTGTACCTGTTGGTCAAAATCTTGTGAAAGTTCACCCTCTTTATTTTCACCGCCTTGACCTGCAATGTGAATGATACGCATATGGGGCTGTACAACGGCAACATGGCTGTATCCATTGACACTTGGGTCATACAACGCATCAGGATTGAGCATTTTAAATGCTTGTGTATTGCTTTTATTCATTGCGAAAACACCGTTCGGAAAACTGAGTTATGTTAGTATCAAAGCTCAAGTTAACTAGAGGTCAAGCATATTTTGGAACAAGAAGCATCACAGACGTGGCTCACGATTGGTGAGCTTGCAAAACGTAGCGGGGTCAGTGTTCCCACGATTCGTTTTTATGAAGAAAAAGAATTAATTTGGGGTACTCGAACGACGGGCAATCAGCGCCGTTATCAACGTGCTATGTTAAGACGAATCGCGATTATTAAAGCAGCGCAACAAGTTGGAATTAGCCTTCAACAAATTAAGGACACCTTCAGTACTTTGCCGAAGCAACAAATCGCGACTAAAAAAGATTGGCAAATCATGTCACAGCAATGGCAGGGGCAACTTGATCAGCAAATTATGATGTTATTGCAATTACGGCAACAATTGGATCAATGTATTGGGTGTGGCTGCTTGTCTTTGGAGCAATGTCCTTTAAGAAATCCTGATGACTGTCTGGCAAAAGAGGCGATGGGTGCTCATTTTCAGGAAATTTTATTTTTACTCAGTCAAAAAAATGATGAGCTACGCTAGTTTGTTTAATAGCCGCACCAATTTTGTGCAAAATATCGAATTTTACTGCTAAAAAATAAACAAATATCATTTGAGAAAATGCCAAACTGCGTTTTTACATTTCTTTTTTAATTGTGTTTATTATTTAAGCACCATCTCTGCTCTGAATGGATTGAAGTCTTGATTCAGTCCATTGTAGTAAATTCATCTGAGTCCTTGGATTGATAAAAGTAGCCGAAAAAAACAATAAAAGTTTAAATAAGCCAATCCCCCAAACTCATCGCATGCTTATGATGCCGATTCAAGCAGTTAAATCTGTAGAAGCCTAACTTGAGTGCCATTGATATGTAACGCATTTGAACTAGGTTTATCTATGACGAAGACTGTGATGTAGATTTATTTCAATAGATATCGCTTTGCTATTCAATCACTCATGTAATACAAAGTATAGAAATGGACCGATGTATGTGGATGAGAATGTCATATCATCTTTAATGCGTATAGAAAAGTAGGTTTGTATTATAAAAATCAAACATACCAATCATACAAGTTTTAAACATTAATATGAATCATCAGTTCAAAATATAGGTATTTATTAAATAAATATTGGGTGGAATTTTAAAAAAGTTCCATTAAAATCCTAAGTCTCTACAAAGAATACTCCTGGGGGAAACATTGCGATTCGCGATGTTTACTTAAGAAAAACTAGCTTGAGGAACGCTCATGCAGATCGGAATCCCAACCGAAACTGTCGTCGGTGAAAGTCGTGTTGCTGCAACACCAGAGACAGTGAAGAAGTTGATTAACGCAGGTCATAGCGTTGTTATTGAACGTGGTGCTGGTGTTAAAGCAGCGTACATTGACAGTGCTTATGAACAAGTTGGTGCAGCCATTACGGATGATGCATATACAGGTAGCCAAATTATTTTGAAAGTTCGTGCCCCGAGTGGTGGCGAAATTCAAAAACTTGCGGCGAATACAACTGTAGTCGCAATGTTTGACCCTTACCGCAATCCAGAGTTAGATCAATTTGCTACTCAGCAAGTGTCTGCTTTCGCTTTAGAATTACTTCCACGTACACTTTCACGTGCACAAAACATGGATGTACTTTCTTCTCAAGCAAACTTGGCAGGTTATAAATCTGTATTGTTAGCTGCGGCTGAATATCAACGTATGTTCCCGATGTTAATGACTGCTGCGGGTACTGTAAAACCTGCACGTGTTGTGATTATGGGGGTTGGTGTAGCAGGTCTTCAAGCTATCGCGACTGCAAAACGTTTGGGTGCCATTGTTGAAGCAACTGATTTACGTCCAACCGCTAAAGAGCAAGTTGAGTCTTTAGGTGGTAAATGGTTAGACGTACCGATGTCTGATGAAGAAAAGCAAAAAGCTGCTGATGCTGCCAAGAATGGTTATGGCTGGATGCCGGGTGAGCAATACATCAAAGATCAAGCTGCGATTGTGGATAAAGCGGTATCAAATGCAGATATCGTGATCACAACCGCATTGCTTCCTGGTCGTAATGCACCGCGTTTAATCAAAGCTGAAACTGTTGCCAAAATGAAACCGGGTTCTGTCATTTTAGATATGGCAGTTGAAACGGGTGGTAACGTTGAAGGTTCTAAAGAAGGCGAAACAGTAACGACTGAGAATGGTGTGAAAATTTTGGGTATCCCAAATATTCCAGGCACAGTTGCAACTGAAGCATCTGCATTGTATGCACGTAACGTATTTAACTTCCTTGAAACATTGTTTGACAAAGACAAAGCCTTTGCGATCAATCAAGAAGATGAAATCCACAAAGCGTTACTCGTGACACATGGCGGTCAAGTACTGCTCAAGCGTGGTTAAGGAGAGTTCTCATGGTTGAAACGATTACAATTTTCGTCCTTGCCATCTTCGTAGGTTATTACGTTGTTTGGGGGGTAACGCCTGCGTTACATACACCACTCATGGCTGTAACGAACGCATTGTCTTCAATTATTGTTGTTGGGGCAATGATCCAAACAGTTGGTTTGCCATTTATTGGTGTTGAAGGGTCTGTTCATTTCCAAACGATCAACCCGATTAGCATTTTAGGTGCAATTGCTGTGTTCCTTGCAAGTATTAACATTTTTGGTGGTTTCGCTGTAACAGCGCGTATGCTTGAAATGTTCAAACCGAAGCAAAAGAAAAAAGAGGGCGTGTGATGGAATTTATTCGAGACTATGCGGATTGGTTCTACCTTGTTGGTGCGATCCTCTTTATCTTAACATTACGTGGTTTGTCAGGTCCTAAGACAGCGATTGCGGGTAGTCGCTACGGTATGATTGCAATGGCAATCGCTGTAGCAACCACGTTCTTTGTTGCTGATGGGCCAGTGGTTTGGATGATTGGTCTAGCAATGGTTGCTGGGGCAGTGATTGGTATTACCAAAGCGCGCGCAGTTCCAATGACGCAAATGCCTGAAATGGTTGCATTGATGCACTCATTAGTGGGTTTGGCGGCAGTATTGATTGCGATTGCGACCGTATTAAAAGCGGCTCATTTCGGTCAGTTTGATGCAGCACAGTTGACTTCTGTCAATGAAGCGATGTTGGCTGAAGGGTACACTGCATTTACTGGGTTTAGCAGTACCTATCGTTTTGAATTGTTCGTGGGTTGCTTTATTGGTGCAATTACCTTTACAGCATCTGTATTTGCTTACGGCAAACTTGCAGCAAAGAAATGGGCAAAAACTATTTCAGGTGCATGGGTAAAACCATTACAAGCAGCATTGTTCATTGCGATGCTGGTGTTTGGTGGCGTGTACTTTGCAACAGATAGCTTGACTGCATTTTACATCATGACTGCATTTGCTTTGGCATTTGGTTGGATGTGGATTGCGCCAGTCGGCGGTGGTGATATGCCAGTTGTGGTATCGTTACTGAACTCATTCTCTGGTTGGGCAGCAGCAGGTATTGGTTTCACACTTGAAAACAATATGTTGATCGTTGCGGGTTCACTGGTTGGTTCTTCTGGTGCGATTCTTTCTTACATCATGTGTAAGGCGATGAACCGTTCTATCATCAATGTCTTATTTGGTGGTGCAATGGGTGGCGCAGCAGTTGCGGTTGATAAGGGTGAGCAAGTACAACGTAACTATCGTTCTGGTTCTGCTGATGATGCTGGTTTCTTGATGTCAAATGCGGATAGCGTTGTGATCGTACCGGGTTATGGTATGGCGCAAGGTCGTGCGCAGAATGCGGTTAAAGAGTTGTGTGAAATCTTAAAAGAACAAGGTGTAAAAGTTCGTTTTGCGATTCACCCAGTTGCTGGTCGTATGCCTGGTCATATGAACGTATTGTTAGCTGAAGCAGATGTTGCGTATGAAGACATCTTAGAGATGGATGAGATTAACTCAGACTTCCCTGCAACTGACGTTGTTCTTGTTATTGGTGCAAACGACGTGGTTAACCCTGCGGCGAAAGATGATCCGACTTCACCGATTTATGGTATGCCGATTCTTGAGGCGCATAAAGCACGTACAATCATGGTGATCAAGCGTTCTATGGCAACAGGTTATGCTGGTCTAGATAATGACTTGTTCTACAATGAAAAAACCATGATGGTTTTTGGTGATGCGAAGAAAGTGGTTGAAGATATGACGAAAGCAATCAATGGTGGTGGTCACTAATCTGACCCTGGTAGGATTGTAAAAGCCACCTTCGGGTGGCTTTTTTATTGCTATTTGTTTGATTAAAGATACTTTTCTATAAGGCCCATTGATTGTGCATAAAGATCACGTGCAAGTTGCTGGTTTTTAGCATGAGAAGATTTCCAGTCGGGCATATGTGCACTCACATATTCTCCATTGCGGTTTTCCCATTCATCGCCAATCGCCATTTGAGTAATGAGTTTGGCTGGAACAGAGGTCGGCACTAAGCCAATTTTCATCACTTCATAAACAGGTTTTGGTAAATCACGATAAATTTCAGAAGCGACACCACCTGGGTGTAGGGCATTGTTGGTGATGGTACTGCTTGCCATCTGTTCAGCTAATGCATTACTGAATAGTAAGTTTGCGAGTTTAGATTGGCCATAATAAAACAGAGGGTTGTAGAAACCTTCTGCACGAAATTTGTTGGGCTTAATTGATCCAGCCCAGTGTGCAATGGAGGCGAGATGGATAATTCGAGCTTTGGGTGCTTGCTGTAAAACTGGAATAAGTTTGTGCGTCAGCAGGAAATGACCGAGGTAATTCACACCAAATTGCTGCTCAAAACCATTTTGTGTGAATTGCTTGGTCTTTGAAAATAATCCAGCATTGTTAATTAAAACATCTAAACTGCCAAAGCGATTGGCAATTTCATCTGCTGCTTGAGTGGTTGAATCGAGGTCGTTTAAATCAAGTGCGACGACATCAACTTGTCCTTGATCCAGTGCACGGAGTTTGTCTTGTGCAACTTGGGCTTTTTCTGGGTTGCGACAAGCCAAGATAACATGCTGTCCTTGCTTAACTAATTGTTCAGCGGTGGAAAAACCAATACCCGTATTTGCACCAGTAATGAGAATCTTCACTTTGTTTACTCCAGTTATGGCTTTTTATAGATTGAGTGTTAAAGCGTTTTTATAATACGTTAGATTTGACAATTTGGCATGTCAGATTTTAAAAAAGATGTATTGGGTCTAATTTGATACAGACATTAAAATAATTGGTAATGGTTAAGACCAAATAAAAAAAACCTGCCATAAAAATGACAGGTTTTTTTGACTTCTAAAATTTATGCGACAGACTCAGGGGCGCGCCATAAACTTTCAAGGTCATAGAATTTACGAGCAGTAGGTAACATGACATGTACAACGACGAAACCTAGGTCAATTAAGATCCATTCAGCGTCTCGTTCACCTTCGACACCGATTGGGCGAAAACCTGCTTTACGTGCTTCATCAGCAACATTATCCGCAAGGGCTTTTACATGACGGGTTGAAGTGCCGCTGGCAATCACAATTGCATCAGCAACATTGCTAATAGAACTGACATCAAGTTCTAAAATATCTTTGGCTTTTACATCAGTAAGGGCTTCATGTACGACTTTTAAACAAGCCTGTACATCGGTGCTTGAAGTTTTGATTTTTAGGTCGTGAGAATTAGAAGCGCTGGGCGATGGTTCTAAATTCATGGGGTGTATATTTTCCTGACAATTACTCATCGTCAAATATACCGTTTTTAACAAAAAAATTCAAATTTTAGCCGTAACAGATTATGTGTTCACATCATTGGAAAAATATTTATTTTTCCATGCAAATGATTGATCTGAATGTGTTTCTGGTCTGTATTCTGCGGCAATTAAACCTTGATAATCACTTTGTAACAACCAGTCAAAGATTTGTTTATAAGGAATATTTCCAGTATCAGGCTCATGGCGACTCGGACAATCCGCAAATTGTATATGCCCAATATGATGAAGATTCTCTTGTAAACCCGCCAAAACATCTTCACCCATCATCGCCATGTGATAGCAATCATATTGCATTTTAAGCGCAGGATGATTCACCGCCTCAAGCATTTCTTGGGCTTGAGCAATATTTTGTATTAAAAAACGGGGCATATCTGTGCCATTGATCATTTCAAAAACAGGCTCGATATCATGTTCTGTGAGCATGTGACACGCGAGTTTAAGATTGCTTGCCAGTGTATTTAAACAAGGAAGTAAATCGGCATCTAAGGGTTGTTTGCCTGCGAGGATGTTAATACGAGGAACATTTAATGCATTGGCATAACTGATAGCAAGTTCCAGTGCTTGATAAAATGTCGTTTCTAATCCGGGAACACCTGCCAAGCCATTACCACCTTGCATCAGATCTCCCGCAGGTGCATTAATGAGACACAAAGAAAGATTGTATTGGTCAAGTTGGGTTTGGATATCAAAAATTTCTAATTCATAGGGGAATTGAATTTCTACATGCTGAAAACCATGTGCATGTGCCAAAGCAAAACGTTCGATCAATGGCACTTCAGTAAAAATCATTGATAAATTGACTGCAAGATGGCTCATATTAACCTCCATGACGCATTAATTATTGTTCTATATGTTGAATGATAGTAGCTAAATCATTCTCAGCAAAGCCATTTTGTTGGTGTGCTTGTAACTGTAGTAGGGCTTTTTGTGCAACAGGTATCTCTAGGTTAAAGCTTTGTGCGAGTTGTAAGGCATTGTTTAAATCTTTGGAGAGGGTTTGGACTTTCCACTGCACAGGTTCAAAGGTGTGCGTTGCCATACGAGGAGCAAGTATTTGTAAAGGTTTAGAATCAGCAAAACCGTCTGCAAGCGCAGGTGCAAGTAATGTGGTATCTACACCTGCTTGATCAGCAAGAGCAACAGCTTCAGCAATCAAGGTGCTATTGGCTGCAACGATCAGTTGATTGCAAATCTTTGTCGCTTGCCCTGTTCCTGAGTCACCCATACGTGTTACGCGTTGAGATAGGACTTGATAGATCGGATTGAGTTGTTCGATTGTCTTGGCATCTCCACCTGCAAAGATCACCAGTGTGCCTTGTTCAGCGCCTATTGTTCCACCAGAGACAGGGGAATCAATCCATGTGACTTGTTGTTGTTGAGCAGATTGAGCCAGTGCTTGGGTTGTTGCTACCGATAAGCTCGAGAAATCAACGATAATTTGTTGTGGTTGTAGGTGAGTTTGGATTTGGGTGAAAACACTTTGAATCGCTTTGTCATCTGCTAAGCAGGTCAAAATCACTGGATAGTCTGCAATTTTATCGAGTGTTAACGCGACTGCACCTTGCTGAATCAGCGGTTCACAAGCATGTGGACTACGGTTCCACACGGCAACTGTGTAGCCTGCTTGAAGGAGTCGGGCTGCCATGCGGGTGCCCATTAACCCCATGCCTAAGAATGCGATAGGTGTTCTTTGACCAAGTTTCATGTTTATTGCCTGTATTGTTTTTTGTACGTAGCGGAGTCTGCCAAGTGCTCATCTTATTTCAGGATATGCCTTCGGCGACCTACTTTTCAAGGATGAAAAGTAGGCAAAAATCCTTTGTTGAGCTGATGGCACTTCCTTGATGCCACAGCTCAACGGCGACATCCATGTCGCCCCGCGATAGTTGATGATGGCGCAGAGATAGATTTGATGTTGAATTCAGTTTACTTATACTGACGTGGTAAAAACTCAACTTCAGGATTTTTATCTTTCTTGCGTGCAAGGGCGCTGTTTTTACCTAAAAGAAGTTTAAGTTGCCACAGCTTTTCTAAACGTAAGGCTTTTTCTGGTTGATGTTGCATCGCATCTAATACACGTTTAGCCGCCATGACTGCATCAGGTGAGCGTTGTAGCATTTCTTGAGCAATGTGATTTGCTTTTGCTAAAGGATCTACGTCTAAATGAGTGACCAAGCCGATTTCTTTGGCATATTGAGCATCAAAAATACGGGCGGTTAGGGTCAGTTCTTTGGCTAAATCCACCCCAATTAAACCTTTTAAAGAGCGCGTTAAGCCCATATCAGGCACGAGTCCCCAACGGCTTTCCATAATCGACATTTGAGTATCTGGTGTGGCAATGCGAATGTCAGCAGCGAGCGCAAGTTGCATACCGGCCCCAAAGCAATAGCCTTCAATTGCAGCGATGACTGGAATCGGTAAATTTTGCCAAATTAAAAACGCTTTTTGAAAGAGACTTTGTCCTGGCTTAATCAGTTCCCATGCTGCAAATACGGTGTTTTTAGGATTGTTTAGGTCAGATAAGTCAATGCCTGCACTAAACACCTGCGCTTCACCCGTTAAAATGACACAACGGATAGAGCGATCTTTTTCAATTTTTTTGGCGGTTGCGACAAGTTCCTTTAACAATGCAAAACTCATTGCATTACGTTTATCTGGACGGTTGAGGTAAACCGTTGCAATGCCATTGTTCTTTTCAACGCGTAAAACGGCCATTTGTCATACTCTTATTGTGTTTGATGATCGGCAGCATAGCATGAGTTTTTAAGATGAAACATGACACAACAGTCACCTTAGCTGTCATTCAAATTTAAGATTAAATTTGCTGATTGTCTGACTTGTTCAATGGCAAAGTTGAGCTCATTAAAACGATGATTGGTTTCTCGCGTAAAGCCTTCATCTGCTTTGCGACGCTCTTTACGCAGCGTCGAAACAAATTGTTCAAATTCACCTGCAACACGTTGTAAGGTTGGGGTGCCGACATAGCGTGTTGCGCCATAAAGGCGATGTAGCACATGTTCAAGTTGCGGGAAGTCTTCAACCTCAATCAGTTGTTGCATTTCAGTGAGTTCGGTATCAAAACTGTCGACTAGCATCCGCAATAAGTCTTGGGCTAAATCTTCTTTATTGGCAGCCAGTTGAATGCTTTGTTGCCAATTTAGAATTTGTGGATCAATCGATTCGACAGGACGTTTCGTTTCATTATTTACGGGTTGAGAGCTAAAGTTATTCTTGGTCCACTGGGTCAGTATCTGAATGATTTGCTCCATTTGAATCGGTTTGGTGACATAGTCGTTCATACCGACTTTGAGGAGTTTTTGTTTTTCATCCGCCAATGCATGTGCCGTCAGGGCAATGATCGGCAGTTGCATGCCTGAATCTAAAGTTGATTCTAATGAGCGAATCGCACGTGTGGTATCAATACCTGACATAACAGGCATTTGAATATCCATAAATACCAGATCGAAGGGTGGAGATTTTTGCTCTATACGCTCTTGAATAATATCAATGGCTTTCTGTCCACTCAGTGCTTTGGTGGTGGTGACATTAAGCTCACCTAACAGTGCTTCCAATACGATTAAGTTCGGTAAATGGTCATCCACAGCTAGGATATGTAAGCCTTGACCATTAAAATCCTCTGCTTCTTGTTCAAAAATAGGTTGATTGCCTAACAGTTGAATAAGCTCACGACGGCTTAGGGGTTGGTAGATTGGGCGAGCACGATACTCATTCAGCATGTTTGGATCAAGGCTCATCTGATAGCCGTAAACAGCAAGATTGCCATGATAACGTTGACGAATTTCTTTGAGTAACGCTTCGGTATCGCCACTGTGATCGACGATGAGCCAAGTATTTTCTTGTTGATTGAGGTGATTGAGTCGACTAAATAAATCTAAAATTGACTGTGTCTCTATATGATTAACATGATAATTTTCAAGATATAAACGGAGTACGCTAGCTGTTGCAGGGTGTGCAAGATAAGACACCACTTGTAAATGCTCAAAGCGTGGGTGTTCGATTATTGCATCTTGCTCATCAACTTTAAATGAAGCGGTAAACCAGAAGGTTGAGCCTTTTTCTGTTGGTGCACGTTCTTGGTTGTCTTCAAACCCGATTTGCCCTCGCATCAAATGCACCAGTTGTTTGGAGATGGCTAAGCCCAGCCCCGTACCGCCAAATTGACGTGTAACTGAGGCATCGCCTTGCGAGAAGGATTCAAATAATCGCTTGCGATCTGTACCGCTTAAGCCAATCCCACTGTCTTGAACGCTAAAATGTAATAAACATTGTCCAATCTCATCATCTTCCATGCGCACGCGAACGATGATTTCACCATCAGGTGTAAATTTAATCGCATTGGAAATGAGGTTGGTGAGGATCTGTTTAAAGCGTAATGCATCACCCACCACATGTTGTGGGATGTTATCAGCATAATAAAATGCCATATTGATATGCTTTTGTGCGGCCAATGGCGACAGCATATCCATGACATCAAAAATGGCTTCCTCAAGATCAAAGGGCGCGGTTTCAAGTTCTAACTTACCAGCATCAATTTTAGAAAAATCAAGAACATCATTGATCAGTGCTAGAAGGTGGGCTGAAGATTTTCGAATGGTTTGTAAATAAAGGTTTTGCTCATTACTCAGGTTTTGCTGACGTAACAACAAATGAATAAAGCCATCAATACTATTTAATGGTGTTCTTAACTCATGGCTAATATTGGCGAGAAAGACTGATTTTGATTGATTCGAAGAAATCGCTTGGTCGCGTGCCTGACGATAGGTAATGTTTTGGACTTCTAAGGTGTCGAGTGTGCGGCGTAAGTCTTCTTCAGTTTGTTCGGTATGTTCTTTTAATTCTAAGAAACTGAAGTGTAAGCGCTTCACCACATTGGCGATATCTCGCTGTAATAAACGTAGTTCCCCTGTGCTGTTGACCACAATATGCTGATCCAATGTATCGGCATTGAGACGTTGCATTTGCATGCGAATCTCGTATAAAGGTGCGAGCCAACGCCGAGAAAAAACATTTAAACAAAATAATAAAATTAATAGGGTTAGGAGTCCTGTGGCAACCAGTGAGAGTAAAATCTTATAGCGTGCGAGTTCGAGTGAGTGGTTGTTCAACTCAATCATTAACCACACTGAATTGGGATTGATGGTATCAAGTCTTACACCGTAAATATTATTGTTATTATGCGGAATAGGGCCAAAAAAATGACCGTTTTTGGGGAAGTTTGGCCAGAAGCGATTGTTTTGGTAGCCAACGGTTAAATAAGTTTGTCCTTTATTGTCAATCAGTACTGCGCGTTGTAGGTTTTTTTCATCAAACATCTTCTGCATCAGGTTTTGAGCGCGGTCGTATTGATCAGGATGCTCTTGTATGAGATGAAATAACTCATTTGAGCTTTGATGGTAACGCGCCAAAATGGCAGAAGCTTCAGCGTTTTGTTGTTGTTTGGCGGCATTGGTTGTTTCTGATAAAACCCAGATAATTCCTACACCCGTCAAAATCGCGATCGGAACAAAAATAAGAGCAATCAGTTGCCCATAAGCATGATTGAGCCGTAAACGTTTGGAAATGGCTTTGTTGAAGTTTGACATAGTCGCGGCAGATTTATCGTTCTGCAAAATATCTTAGCATGCTTTGTATGGGGGTGAGCATTGAGCTGCCAATAAAAAGCAGCGCGAAAAGGTGCAGTCTCTCTGTTTTTTTCATACAATAGCGCCACCTTGATATCGGTGTCGATCATGACGAATACGCAAACTGATTTTTTAGCAGATGAATTTTTACTGGATGACTATGTCGGTAAAACCCCTTTAGTGCGTTTGCAGCGGTTAGCAAGTCATACTCAGGCCACGGTATTAGCAAAATTAGAAGGGAATAACCCTGCTGGTTCTGTCAAAGATCGTCCTGCATACAATATGATTATCCAAGCGGAAAAGCGTGGTCAGATTCAACCAGGCGACACGCTTATTGAAGCAACCAGCGGCAACACGGGCATTGCTCTCGCAATGGTCGCAGCCATGCGTGGCTATAAAATGAAGCTGATCATGCCGAACAATATGAGCCAAGAGCGTAAAGATGCTATGTTGGCATATGGTGCTGAGTTAATTGAAGTGACGCAGCAACAAGGCATGGAAGGCGCGCGTGACTTGGCATTACAAATGCAAGCCGAAGGCAAGGGCTTGGTACTCAATCAGTTTGGTAATCCTGATAATTCAGAAGCACATTATCTGACGACAGGTCCTGAGATCTGGCAGCAGACCGGTGGAAAGATCACTCATTTTGTGAGTTCAATGGGGACCACAGGCACGATTATGGGCGTGTCGAAATATCTAAAAGAACAAAACCCTGAGATTCAAATTGTTGGTTTGCAACCTGCAGATGGCTCAAGCATTGCTGGGATTCGCCGTTGGCCACAAGAATACTTACCAACGATTTATGATGCGAGTCGTGTGGATCGTATTATGGATATTCCACAGATTGAAGCAGAAAAAACCATGCGTAAATTGGCACGTAAGGAAGGGATTAGTGCAGGGACATCTTCTGGTGGCGCTGTTTGGGCTTCGATTAAGATTGCAGAACAAACGCCAGATGCAGTGATTGTTTGTATTATCTGCGACCGAGGCGATCGTTACTTGTCGACGGGGTTGTTTTCAGTGCAAGATGAAGACCAAGCCTAACTGAATTGTATTGAATGATGAGCTTACGTTTTCCGACTTTAGTTTTTGATATTGAAACACTGACCGATTTAAAAGCTGGTGCTCATCTTCATCACCTTGATTTACCAGACGCTGATGTGGAACAGGCACTGACCAAGATTCGCCGTCAAGAGTCAGGCGTGGATTTTCAGCGTTTACCTTTACATGAAATTGCCTGTATTTCTGGTTTGTGGATTGATGAAAAGGGTTTTCGACTGTTTTCATTTAGTCGAGAACAAAATTCAGAAGCAGAAATGTTGACTAAGTTTTTGTCTATTTTTGATAAGAAACAGCCGACTTTGGTCAGTTGGAATGGCTCACAGTTTGATCTGCCTGTGATCTTATTTCGTTCTATGTATCATGGACTTGTGGCACCGAGTTTATTTGATCAAGGCGAAATTGATCAGCAGAAACGTTTTAATAATTATCAAAACCGCTACCATCATCGCCATGTTGATTTGATGGATGTGATGGCCATGTTTAATGGTCGTAATTTTCAAAAATTGGATGATATTGCCTGTCTGCTCGGCTTTCCAGGAAAGCGTGGTGAATCTGGCTATCATGTGCCTGAGTATGTCCGTACTGAGCAATGGTTAAAATTGACCAGTTATTGTGAAGGTGACGTTTTAAATACTTGGTTGGTTTATTTACGTTGGCTACTGTTAAAAGGTCAGCTTAATCAACAGGATCATGGTCAGTTGATCCAATCAACGGTTGAATATTTACAAACACAAACGCAACAATCAGATTTTTTACAGGTATGGCAGCGAACATCGCAATATACTGTATTCACCGCAGATACTTTTGCGCCAAAAAATTAGGTTCATCTTTTGAAACAGAAAGCGAAACATCGTCCAGCCCAAAATCCCATTTATACTTTTCAAGTCGAAGCTTTTTCGCATGAGGGGCGAGGGATTGCGCATTATGGAACGCATGCAGATCATCCTAAAGAAAAGCAGGGTAAAAAAGTTTTTATTCGGAATGCTTTAGTCGGTGAAACTGTTCAGGCAAGGATTACCCATCAGACCACCCGCTTAGAAGAAGCTGAAATGCTGACGCTTGAGAGCGAGGCTGCTGAGCAGAGAATTGAGCCGATTTGCCCTCATTATGGGGTGTGTGGTGGCTGTAGCTTACAACATATTCATCCTGATGAGCAGATTCGCCTGAAGCAAAACGTATTGCAGTCTCATCTACAGCATTTTGCGGGCTTACAACCCGAACAGTGGCTAGATCCAATCCGCTCGGTGAAAACGGATTATCGACGTCGTGCTAGGATTGGTGTTCGTTATATCGCAAAGCAAGACCGCTTAGTGATGGGCTTTCGGGAGCATCACAGTAATCACTTAACGGCCATTCAGCAGTGTAACGTACTGGAACAAACCTTATCCGCAACATTACCTGAGTTGAGAAAGCTACTCGAGAACTTAAGTGCTAAAGCACAGATTGGTCATATCGAGTTGGCTATGGGGGATCAGGACGTGGCATTGTTAATTCGTCACTTAGATGAATTAAATGTGTCGGATGTCAACCAATTACGTCAATTCGCGTTAGATAAACAATGGCAGTTGTACTTGCAACCCAAAGGTGCGGACAGTGTACATCGAGTGGATGATCCGCGAGCACCAATGCGCTTGCATTACCGTTTAGAAGACTTTGATGTCAATTTTGCATTTTCACCGTTGGATTTTACACAAGTAAATGGCGCTATAAATGCTAAAATGGTTCAATTGGCATGTGAATTGCTAGAATTACAGCAAGGAGAAAGGGTGCTTGATCTATTTTGTGGATTAGGTAACTTTTCCCTCCCTCTAGCACGTTGTGTGGGTGAGACAGGTCAAGTGGTGGGTGTTGAAGCAAGTGATGAAATGGTACAGCGGGCGACGGAGAATGCAAAAGCAAACGAGCTGCCTCATGCCGTGTTCTTTTCACAAGATTTAACAAAAGATTTTTCGCATCATTCTTGGGCAAAACAAGGATTTGATGCATTATTGATTGATCCTCCTAGATCGGGTGCACTTGAGGTAATGCAATATGTACCGAAGTTTGGAGCAAAAAGAATCGTTTATGTTTCATGTAATCCTTCAACACTGGCAAGGGATGCGGGTGTATTGGCACAATATGGTTATCGGCTCAGGAAAGCTGCAGTGATGGATATGTTTACCCATACTGAACATGTTGAATCTATTGCCTTATTTGAAAAAAATGAGTTTGATAAAATCTAAGAGATAAACGATTAGAAAATGAGTTATATATCCAGAGGAGAATGGTATGGTCACAGTACGTGAACAGTTACCTGGGCGATTCCAAGAATTGTCTGAGGAAGCGACTGTAGAACATGCCGCTGAAGCGCAAAGTAGTCTAGTTTCTTGGCTAGATCGAGTGTGCGATATCTTGGATAGGGCGGAGCTGAAACAACTACAAAAAGTTGCAGAGCTTACCTTAGCAAAAGAGTTAGAAACCACGGTTAATCATCATACCAATACCTTTAGTACTGGGATTGGTATGGCAGATATTCTAGCGCATTTACATGTAGATGAAGATACGTTGTCAGCGGCAGTATTATATCGCAGTGTACGTGAGGGATTGATCACACTTGAGGATATTCAGCGTGAGTTTGGTGAGCAAGTATTGGGTCTCGTCAAAGGGACACTTGCGATGGGTAAACTGTCTGAGTTAATTGAGAAAAATAAGCGTCTAGAAGATCATTTTAATAATAACCAGCGTGAACATTTAAACGGCATTTACAAGATGCTCATCTCGGTGACAGAAGATGTGCGTGTTGTATTAATCAAATTGGCAGAGCGTACTTATGCATTGCGTGAGTTAGCAAATGCAAGTAAAGAGCGTCAAGAACGGGTCGCTCGTGAAATCTTAACCATTTACTCTCCGTTGGCACATCGCTTAGGGATTGCGCAACTGAAATGGGAGCTGGAAGACCTTGCCTTTCGTTACTTAGCCCCAGAACGTTATAAAGAAATTGCATCGTTACTGAATGAAAAACGTTTGGAGCGAGAGCAGTACATTCAGTTTGTGATTGATAAGCTTAGGACTGAATTGGGTGTATATGATATTCAGGCTGAAATTACAGGGCGAGTGAAGCACATTTATTCGATCTATCGAAAAATGAAAAGCAAGAATCTCAGCTTCGATCAGCTCTATGATATTCGTGCAGTGCGTGTATTGTTGAAAAGCGTACCCGATTGTTACCATGCTTTGGGGATCGTGCATCAGTTATGGCGTCATATTCCCAATCAGTTTGATGACTATGTGACTAACCCGAAAGCTAATGGTTATCGCTCGTTGCATACGGCAGTTATTGCCGAGAATAAATCACTAGAAGTGCAAATTCGTACTTTTGAGATGCACGAAGAGGCCGAACTCGGGGTTTGCTCGCACTTTAACTATAAAGAAGGTGCGAAAAATACCGACCACTCCTTTAATGATCGCTTGCATTCATTGCGTGCAGTACTTGAACATTATCAAGAGCGTACAGAAACCACACCGCATGGCGAAGATGATGAGTCGAATGGTATAGATCAGATTCAAGATTTTGAAAATTTTGAAAAGATTTACGTATTTAGCCGTGATGGTGATATTAAGGAGTTAGCGCGCGGTTCAACGGTTCTCGACTTTGCATACCATGTGCATACTGAGGTCGGGAATAAGTGCTATGCCGCACGGGTGAATCAGCGTTATGTGCCATTAACCTATACCTTAAAAACAGGTGAACAGGTTGAGATTCTAACCAAGAAAGATCGTGAACCAAACCGTGATTGGTTAGTGAATTCGTTAGGTTATATCAAAACCTCACGTGCACGAGACAAGTTACGTCACTGGTTTAGACAACAAGATCGTAGTAAGAATATTGAAGTGGGTCGAGAGCTGCTTAATAAGGAACTTGCACGGCTGGCTATTCACCCAAAAAGTATTGATTTAAAAGATTATTCATCTCATTTTAATCTGAAATCTGGTGATGATATTTTAGTTGCATTGGTCAGTGGCGACATTAGTCTGCATGCGCTGATTAACCAAGTGAACCGTCAGATGCATTTGGATCAAGATGAGCCTGAGTTGGTCTTGAAGCCTGCATTGAATCCGCGTGCCAGCCATACTTTATCTGCACATGGCATCTTGATTGATGGTTTGGATAATGTGGAATTGCACATCGCTCAATGCTGTCAGCCTGTACATGGTGAGTCAATTGGCGGCTATATCACCTTGAATCGTGGTGTGAGCATTCATAAGGTGGCATGTACAGATTATATCCGGATGACAGGGTTAGAGCCTGAGCGTGCAGTAGAAGCGGATTGGGAAATGCAACCGACCCGCGGTCAAAGTGTGCAGATCGTGGTTGAGGCTTATGATCGTCGTGGTTTACTGAAAGATTTAACCCAAGTGATTTTTTCTGATCAAATCAATATTCGACAGGTCAATACAATTTCTGAATCAGATGGTATTGCCAATATGAAGTTGCTGATTGAAGTAAAAGGTTTAGCACAACTCTCTCGTCTATTGGCCCGCCTAGAGCAACAACCTGGAATTATCAGTGCCAGACGTTTAGTTCAAGGAAGTTAAACATTATTCGAGCATAATAAAACCCGCTTAAGCGGGTTTTATTATACTTGCACTCTATCAATATTAATCATCAGATGTAGCTGAATATAATATCTATATTAGATTTTGCATTTTTTGCTTTTTTGATAAGTGGTAATGTTATCAATATTTGCTTGAGCTTTAGCCTTAATCGCCTCTTGAACAGAAAGGTTGTTGGCATCAGAAGTGTCTTCTTCGCCTGCAATATTATTTGCAATTTGGCTTGCTTTAGCCGTCTTTTCTGAGTTGCCACCAAATGCAGTTAATGCACCGCTTGCAACACCAGCCCATTTACTAATCGCTTTGCCAGGTGCTTGGGCATTGGCATTAATGTTGGCAATATTTTTTTCTGCGCTCGCGAGTTCACGTTTTGCATTGGCTTGTTCAACAGAAAGCGTTGGACAGTCCATTGCTCTTAATTCAGTCGTTGAGAAAGGTTTACCCTCAGTTGCAGCAAAAGTAGAAAAAGAAAGCGTTGCAGCAGCAGTTAAAACTAATAGTTTTTTCATATTATAAACACTTTAAAAGTTTTCGGTTAAATGGCCAATATGTATTTGGCGGGTGGATTCTATTTAATTTATTTTTAAATGTCACGATTTTTTAATACTTTTTTAAAGAATTGTCTGTCTACCTGGTTAAAAATCTCTATTTTATTTCTATTGGTTCTATTTTTTCTTGATTTTTTATTTGTATCTATTTGATTTTTATCATTTAATTTTGTGTTTAAAAACTTCATTGATATAATTCACATTTTTTTAACATTATGCAGGATTGGTTGGTGGGCTGAATTTTATTTTAAATTTTGGCTTTATGTGAAAGTTAAACTAAATTAAGCGTTGTAATTATTAAAATAAACCACCTTAAATAGGAGTAAAAATCATAAGGTGGTTAAAACCATTAATGCTGTTTTGATAATAATAAATTGCTTAGACGATTTAGAAATTGCGGACTGATACTGGATATTTTGTAAAGTAGTTTAGTTTTTATGCCTACAGGTGTATGCGTCGGAAGGAGGAGATGGTTTTTTTGTAGGGCTAAATTCAATACCTGTTTAGCCACATCGGTTGGAGTTAAATCAATGCCCATATTTTGAATGCTTGCTGCATCCATATTTTTAACCATATTGGTTTGAACAAACAAAGGCATAACATCCAATACACGAATATTATATTTTTGCCACTCGACATCGAGGGCTTCTGTTAAACCACGCACTGCAAACTTGCTGGCAGAATAGGATGCTAAATCCGCTTGGCCATAAATTGCGGAGGCTGAAGATAGATTAATCACGCGCGCAAAACGGGCATTTTTGAGATATGGAAAGGCGGTATGACAGCCGTTTAAAACACCTTTGACATTAATATCAATGATACGGTGGTGTGATTGAATCGAAGTATGCTCAAATGCACCAGAATATAAAATCCCAGCATTATTAATTAAAATATTAAGTTCACCTGCCCAGTCTTGAAACTCTTGCAGCGCAATTTGCCATTGCTGTTGATGACTGACATCTAAATAGCCTGCTTTAGCATTTTCCCCAAGTTCTTTTGCTAAATCCTGAGCCTGTTCTTCATTGATATCATAGATTCCAACTTTGAATCCTTTTTGATGGAAAAGGCGAGCGATTTCAGCACCGATTCCTTGAGCTGCTCCACTGATAAAAACGCTATATTGCATGGCTTTCCTTTATATTGATATTTCTTGAGTGGGTGTATATTACGCATAAGCTGCTTTATGCTGCAACAATTTGGTTGGATTGGGTTGGGAGATCATCATGGAAAAGTTATTAGAAATCATGCGACAATTGCGAGAGAAATGTCCATGGGATCAACAGCAAACACCCAATAGTCTGACTCGCTATGCCATTGAAGAGGCTTATGAGGTCGAAGCTGCGATTCGAGTAGGTGATTTAGATGAAATCCGTAATGAACTGGGAGATCTGTTACTTCAAGTGGTGTTCCAATCGCAAATGTTTAGTGAGCAAGGTGCATTTAATTTTCAAGATGTTGTGAATGCCATTAGTGAGAAACTGATTCGCCGTCATCCACATGTATTTCAGGCTGAAAAATATCAAGATTTAAGTTCAGAACAAGTCAGTGAGTTATGGAAACAAATCAAGCAGCAAGAGAAGCAGGGCAAAGCCCAGTCGCGTTTAGATGAGATCAAGCATGCACCTGCATTGGTACAGGCACATGAAATTCAAAAGAAAGCGGCACAACTTGGTTTTGACTTTGAAACAATTGACGATGCTTATGCAAAATTAGATGAAGAGTTGGCAGAGTTACAACAAGCGATAAACAATCAAAAAGCCGATGAAATAGAAGAAGAATTTGGTGATTGTCTATTTTCTTTGATCAATGTAGGACGTAAACTGGGGCTGTCGAGTGAGACAGCATTGTTGGCAACGATTCATAAATTTAGACATCGTTTTGCCTTTATTGAACAACAAGCACAACGACAACAGAAAGACTTGCAAGAAATGAGTTTGGCAGAAATGGACGAACTATGGGAGCAAGCAAAACGACAATTAAAACTTCAGGGGATCTCCAATGAATTTGCCGCAACTCAGCAGCAAACATAATATTTTTTTGTGCTTGGTTTTTTGGTTGGGTTGCGTGCCGAGCACTTACGCACAGCAGTTTGATCAATCCTATCAAACATGGAAAGCGCAGCAGCAAACACGTGATCAACAATTGGCGAATCAGCCGAACAATCACTATTATCTATCACGACCTGCATATCAACAAAGTTCCAAGCAGGTTTCATCTTCTGTAAATATTCGTGGTGATAAAATCAGTTTAAATCAAGCGAATCTACAGCAGTTGCAAGCCTTAGATGGTGTGGGCGAGAAAAAGGCGCAAGCCATTGTCGCGTATCGTCAAAAGAATGGTGGTTTTAAAACGGTTGATGAACTGATGAATGTAAAAGGAATAGGACCAAAGTTGCTTGAGAAGAATAAAGCAAGACTGATACTTTAGAGAGGTTTGGGAATGAAATCACGCATTAAACGCATCGATCTATTGAATCTTCAACAGAATAAATTGCCCTTTGTGTGTGTTAGAGCTATGATTAGCGACAAATTGTTATTTACGTCCTGACGTAGGAGACAGTGTCTTTTGCAAACTTTGCGTGCGTCAAAATGTGGTTTATCCACAACTCAACTTCCTTCCTCCATATTAGATGTGATTGATAGCCTGACGAAAGCTGGCTATGAGGCATATATTGTGGGTGGTGGTGTTCGTGACTTGATGTTAGGTCTTAATCCGAAGGATTTCGATGCAGTTACTGATGCGACACCAGCTCAAGTGAAAGAAGTTTTTGGTCGACGTTGCCGTATTATCGGGCGACGTTTCGAACTAGCACATGTTTATTCTGGTCGCGAGTTAATTGAAGTTGCGACTTTCCGTGCACCCCCTAAAAAAGCAGTCACCAGTGCATCTGGTATGATTCTTCGTGATAATAATTGGGGAACGATTGAGCAGGATTTCGCACGTCGAGATTTCTCAATCAATACTTTATATTATCAACCCCGTCAAGGCATTGTGCTGGATTTTTGCGATGCTGTTGACGATGTTAAGTCACGTACATTACGTTTCCTCGGTGAACCTGCACAGCGTTTTGAAGAAGATCCAGTGCGTATGTTGCGCGCATTGCGTTTTGCGGCAAAACTGAATTTTCAAATTGATCAATCTATTCTCGATGTATTTAATCCTGAGATGACGCAGTTGTTGCGTGATGTCTCGCCACATCGTTTATATGATGAGTCGCAAAAGCTCTTTACCATGGGGCACTTAGCCCGTGTGTTACCAATGTTGATTGATTTTGGGGTATGGAAGCAGTTATTTGCTGAAATTCCACCGAATATCACTGCATTTATAGAACGCGCAGCTCGAAACACCGATCAACGGATTCAAATTGGGAAAACCATCAATCCTGCATTCTTTTATGCAGTATTGTTATGGAAACCATTTTTAGAGCGTTGTGAGTTTTATTTAGCTAAAGGTGTAGTTCCTGCTGAAGCACGTGCTCAAGCTGGGCTTGATGTATTAAAGCGTCAAGCAACGCGAACCATTATTCCACGCTTTGCTGAAACCTTTATCCGTGAAGTTTGGGAAATGCAAACGCGTTTGTTGAATCCAAAACCACAACAAATAGAAGCTTTGGCTGGACATGCACGCTTCCGAGCTGGATTTGATTTCTTGTTACTTCGTGAGAAATCTGGTGATACTCAGACTGACGGCATGGGTGTTTGGTGGGAAAACTACCAAGAAATGTCGGTTGATCAAAAAGAAGCGGCAATTCGTCAGTACAATCGTCAGCGCAGTAGAACCCGTCGTAAGGCGGCTGATGCGGATGAAGCTAAAGTCACTGAAATAGAGCCTTTAGTCAATGAACCTGAACCAAGAAATCGCCGTGCCAAAAAAGAACGTGTGAGAACATCTGAATCTGCGAGTCGTTTCATTGAAAAAGCAACGCTGGATCCGCATCAGATTCATGCGGATCATCCGATTCTAAAGCGAAAGCGTGTTCAACGTGATTTAAGTCAAGTGGTATTTGGACCAACGCAATGACAATTCGCACTTTTATTGGTCTTGGAAGTAATTTAGGGGATTCGCAGCAGATTTTATACGAAGCTGTTGCGAAGCTCGCGACTTTAGGTCCTGTACACGTTTCACGGCTCTATCAAAGCCCGCCAATGGGACCTCAAGACCAACCCAATTTCTTAAACGCTGTTGTTCAACTGGATACTACACTTACTCCTTTGGCTTTACTTGATCAATTACAACAATTTGAGCAAGAAGCAGGACGTGTACGTTTACGTCGTTGGGGTGAGCGTACTCTTGATCTGGATTTGCTGATCTATGGTCATGAGCAAATTCACAATGAACGTTTGACTGTGCCTCATATTGGTATTCTTGAGCGTGATTTTGTGGTTATCCCTTTATTAGATTTAGATGCTCATTTACAGTTAAATGGTCATTCGTTAAAAGATTTAGAACTGGTACAGCAAGCAAACTTGACTGTAATCGCAAATCAGTCTTGGGCAACCGCTTAAGATTATTTTGTTCTGGAAATGCCTGTAGAGGACATCATCATGATTAGTCTAAGTGACTTAAGAAAGTTTAAAGCCGAAGGACGCAAGTTTTCTTGCCTCACTTGTTACGATGCAAGTATGGCAAAAGCGATGGAATTGGCTGAAATTGATACGATTTTAATTGGTGATTCTCTAGGAATGGCGATTCAAGGCAGAGACTCTACACTTCCTGTCACTGTTGAAGATATGGCTTACCATACTGCTGCTGTACGCCGTGGTAACTCACATGCTTTGATTATGACTGATCTGCCATTTATGAGTTATGCAACGCTTGAAGATGGTTTGAAAAATGCCAAGACCGTGATGCAGGTTGGCGCTCAAATGGTCAAGATCGAAGGCGGTGCATGGTTAAGCGAGTTGGTTACGGTATTGACTCGTAATGGTGTTCCTGTCTGTGTCCACTTAGGCTTAACGCCACAATCGGTCCATGTTTTTGGTGGTTATAAACTTCAAGCGAGAACACGTGAAGCAGCAGATCAATTGATTGCGGACTGCCAAGCGGTAGTTGATGCTGGTGCTGCTGTTTTATTACTTGAATGTGTACCTGCTCAACTAGGCAAAGAAATTGCTGAATTATTCCCGAACACGCCTGTGATTGGGATTGGTGCGGGGAATGAAACCGATGGTCAAGTCTTGGTTGCACAAGATATGTTGGGTTTAACCTTTGGGCGTGTTGCGCGGTTTGTACGTAACTTTATGAAAGAGCAGGCGGGTGAAACGGCGATCTTAGATGCCTTTAAAGCGTATCATGTTGCCGTCCAAGACCAGTCTTTCCCAGCAAAAGAACATACTTTCCACGTTGAGCTTTGATTCATGAAAACAGAAACAACGATACAAGGCTTAACTGCGTCACTTGCACCCGCGCGTACTGCAAAAAAGATGATTGGTTTTGTACCCACCATGGGCAATTTGCATGAAGGTCATTTGACTTTGGTTCGTGCTGCGAAAAAGATCTGTGATGTGGTAGTGGTCAGTATTTTTGTCAATCCAATCCAGTTTGGCGCAGGTGAGGATTTTGATAGCTACCCACGTACTTTAGAGCAAGATAGTCGGTTATTGGCCGATGTGGGCTGCGATATTATTTTTGCACCTTCTGTCGAGCAAATGTATGGCAGGCATCCTCGTTTGACCAATATCAGTGTTGGTCAAATTACCGATGATTTGTGTGGTCAGTCTCGTCCAGGTCATTTTGACGGGGTCGCGGTTGTTGTCACCAAGTTATTCAATATTGTACAACCTGACTATGCCTTCTTTGGTGAAAAAGACTATCAGCAGTTGGCGGTGATTCGTCAATTGGTTCAAGACTTAAACATGCCGTTGGAAGTGATGGGTGTACCAATCGTTCGTGCTGAAGATGGCTTGGCATTAAGCTCACGCAATGGATATTTGTCTGAACAACAACGTGCGGTTGCACCAACAATTTATCAATTGTTAAAACAGGCCGAGCAACAATTGCATGAAGGGCAAGTGCTTTCACAAGTGTTAGCAAATGTCTCTGCTCAATTGACACAAGCTGGGTTCATTGTGGATTATGTGGAAGCTCGACAAACCAACTTGCAACCTATTGAACAATTTGACCAAGATTTGGTGTTATTTATTGCCGCAAAACTTGGTTCAACACGGTTGATTGATAATTTACAAATACATTTTAAAACTTAGAACTTGAAAATAAAAAGGGCAAAATGCCATGAAGCGTATTCTTATCGTCACAGGACAATCTGGCTCAGGAAAATCCTCTGCATTACAAGTGCTTGAAGATCTGGGGTATTATTGTATTGATAACTTACCTTTGGCATTGTTGCCTGAAATAGTGGCAAAACTAGATCGTGAAAACAATCTGGAACAACTGGCTTTGGGTGTCGATGTTCGAAGTACTCGTGCCGATATGCAAGAGTTCGATCAAGTTTTTGACCAATTACAAAAACATGGTTCAGTGGATATTATTTATTTAACCACGCAAGATCAAAGTTTGATTGCGCGTTTTAGTGCATCACGCAGACCGCATCCTTTGGCGAATCGTTTTAATAGCCTGTTGCAATGTATACAGGAAGAAAAACAGCTACTGATTCCGATACAATTCCGCTCTACTGTGCATATTGATACGACGGATAAAAGTGTCCATGATTTAAAGCATATTTTGTTGTCTAAACTGGGACAATCGAATAATTTGATTGTTATTTTGCAGTCCTTTGGTTATAAGCACGGTATTCCATTGGATGCTGATTATGTATTTGATGTTCGTCATTTACCTAACCCGCATTGGGATTTAGAATTACGTCGTTTTTCTGGCTTGGATGAGCCAGTACGTCGTTTTTTAGAAAGTAGTCAACAAACCAGTGAAATGTTTGAAGATATTTATACTTTTTTAGATAAATGGTTGCCTGCATTTGCAGAAGGACATCGCCACTATATGACGATTTCAGTGGGATGTACCGGTGGGCAGCATCGTTCAGTTTATATTGTGGATAGACTCAAACAAGCCCTTGAGGCAAAATGGGCTGTCCAAATCTTACATAGAGAAATGAAGCACTGGTCATGATAGACACAACAATTGATGTAATTAATAAACTCGGCTTACACGCACGCGCATCTGGTAAACTTATTGAAGTGACGACGAAGTTTCGTTCTTCTATCCAAATTGGTAAGGGCGATAAGTTGGTTGATGCAAAAAACATTATGTCATTGTTGATGCTAGGTGCTGGTAAGGGCACCACATTAAGATTAGTCATTGAAGGTGCTGATGAAGAAAAGGCACTGGAAGAAATTCAAACGCTGTTCGCAGCAAAATTTTATGAGGCAGAGTAATAGTGTCACGTCGTACCCAGCAGCGTTATACCGATGAAGATTTTGAGTCATTAGAAGGGCGTGCGAGTAGAACTGAGCAAAAAAAAGCAGTACAGCGCATGGCCGCTTTGGGTGAACAACTGGCTCAATTGAATCCAAAACAGATTCAAAAACTGCCTGTCGATGAGCGTTTAATTGATGCGCTGCTTGATGTACAAACGATTAGTTCATATGAAGCAAAACGTCGTCAGTTTTTACGAATTGGTAAGTTATTACGCAATGAAAATGAAACCACGATTTTGTCTTATTTAACACCGCAGCAAGGTGCTAAAAAACAAATGCAATTGATGCGTTGGGTTGATCGTATGATTGATCAGGGTGACCCGATTATCAATGAATTTAGTAAAGTTTATAATGCTTCTGAGCGTCATACTTTACGTCAGCATGTGTTACGTATTCATCGTGATATCAAACGACAAGTGAGTGAGGAAGAGCTTGAAGCCTCCAAGCTTAAGCTGGTCAATTATGTACAGCAGATTGCTTTATTGTCTGATCAAGGTTAAAGCTAAAAAAGAAGTTTCCTTGGAAACTTCTTTTTTTTGAGGATTAATGTCCAAATTCACCTGACGCACGTTGTTTTGCCCACTCACGTAAAATAAATTTCTGTAATTTGCCTGTTGATGTTTTTGGGATTTCAGTAATCACGATATCTTTCGGAACTTTAAAGCGGGCCAGCTCTTTGTGACAGTGCGCAATGATTTCTTCGGTTGACGCGGATGCACCTTGTTTGAGTTCAATAAATGCGCATGGTACTTCCTGCCAGCGTTCATCAGGTTTCGCCACGACCGCAGCGGTGAGCACAGCAGGATGGCGATAGAGCACATCTTCAACTTCCAAAGACGAAATATTTTCGCCGCCTGAAATGATAATATCTTTAGAACGGTCGGTAATTTTGGCATAGCCGTCAGGATGACAAACGGCTAAATCACCGGTATGGAACCAGCCACCTTTAAATGCCTCTTCAGTCGCTTGTGGGTTTTTCAAATAACCTTTCATGACGATATTGCCACGGAACATAATTTCTCCCATGGTTTGACCATCATTGGGTACAGGTTGCATGCTCTCAGGATCAAGTACACGCATACTGTCTTGCAACGGATATGGCACGCCTTGACGTGAATGAAGTTGAGCCTGTTCCTGAATAGATAAATCACTCCAGCCTGCTTGCGTTGCGCACAGTGCTGAAGGGCCATAGGTTTCAGTCAAGCCATAGACGTGATTTACATTTATGCCGATATGATGCATGCCTTCAATAACGGCAACGGGAGGGGCTGCACCAGCGACCATCACCTCAACATGATGTTCAAATACAACTTTTTGTTCTTGAGGTGCATTGATGAGCATGGATAAAACAATCGGTGCGCCACAGAAATAATCAACTTTATGCTGTGCGATATATTTAAAGACCAGTGCAGGATCTACACGACGTAAACAAATATTGGTGCCACCACTTGCAGCAATTGACCATGCAAAACACCAACCATTACAGTGAAATAGTGGCAGTGTCCATAGGTAAACTGCACGAGGCTTCATTCCGCAAGCTAGAATATTGCTTGCTGCATTGAGATAGGCTCCTCGATGGTGATAGACCACACCTTTCGGATTGCCTGTGGTGCCAGAAGTATAGTTTAGACTGATTGCATCCCATTCATCTTGGGGTAAATGCCATTCAAACTCTGGGTTACCTTGGGCGATCCAAGATTCATATTCGTATTGTCCAATGGCAATTTGTTCACCATCAAATTCAGTATCAAACACATCAATCACAATAATGTCTTGTGGAACGAGTTTGAGTGCCTCTACTGCGACTTGTCGAAATTCAGGATCGACCAACAGCACTTTAGCCTCTGCATGCTCCAACATAAAGGCAATGGTCTTGGCATCAAGGCGAGTATTTAAGGTATTTAAAACCGCACCTGCCATCGGTACAGCAAAATGTGCTTCAAGCATGGCAGGGATATTGGGTAATAACACCGAGACGGTATCATTTTTCTGAATCCCTAATTTTTCGAGTTGATGAGCGAATTGACGGCAGCGCTGGTAGGTTTGTTGCCATGTGATATGACGTTCAGCATGAATAATTGCCGCTTGATCTGGATAAATATAAGCAGCACGTTCTAGATAGCGTAACGGAGATAACGCGACAAAGTTTGCTGGTGTTTGTGGTAACTCATCATATGCACTGACCATGTGTATTGCTCCATGAATGTTTTTTTCATTTCTATCTAGATCAACATAGTGTTTCGTTCAATCTAAATCATTTAGGCTTTAGTCTGAGAGGAAACCTTGAATGAACTTGGGTTTTTCTGACACAAAGGTTTCATCCTAGCCTAAACCTGTGTAAAATCTTCGATACTTTTTATCCGCCGTTTTTTATCTTTTGAGGTTCTCCTCAATACATAATCTCGCGGTGATATGCTCCTTCGTAGAGGGCATCACTCCTTAAGGATTTTATTATGCCAATCATTACTTTGCCAAATGGTGATCAGAAACAGTTTGATCATCCGATTTCCGTCATGGAACTAGCTCAAAGCATTGGTCCGGGTCTTGCAAAAAATACTGTAGCAGGCCGTATCAATGATCGCTTGGTGGATGCTTGTGATCTCATCACAGACGATGCAACAGTTCAGATTATTACACCGAAAGATGAAGAAGGTTTAGACATTATTCGTCACTCATGTGCGCACCTTGTTGGACATGCTGTTAAGCAATTGTTCCCTGAAGCGAAAATGGTGATCGGTCCTGTGATCGAAGAAGGTTTCTACTACGACATCTGGATGCCACGTCCATTTACATTGGATGATATGGCTGCGATTGAAGAGCGCATGAAAAAGCTCATCGATCAAGATTATGACGTGATTAAGAAAATGACACCACGTGACGACGTTGTTGCTGAATTTACAGCGCGTGGCGAAGAATACAAATTACGCTTGATTGCAGACATGCCGAATGAAACTGAAATGGGCTTGTACTACCATCAAGATTATTTGGATATGTGTCGTGGTCCACACGTACCCAACACCAAATTCTTAAAATCATTCAAGCTCACTAAAATCTCTGGTGCTTACTGGCGTGGTGATGCGAAGAATGAACAACTACAACGTATTTATGGTACAGCGTGGGCAGATAAAAAACAGTTAGCTGCTTATATTAAACGTATTGAAGAAGCTGAAAAGCGTGACCACCGTAAAATTGGTAAAGCATTAGACTTGTTCCATATGCAAGAAGAAGCACCCGGTATGGTGTTCTGGCATCCGAACGGCTGGACGATTTATCAAGTGCTTGAACAATACATGCGTAAAGTTCAACAAGACCACGGTTACTTAGAAATTAAGACGCCACAAATTGTAGATTTTACTCTGTGGGAAAAATCTGGACATGCCGCAAACTACGCAGAAAACATGTTTACGACGCATTCAGAAAGCCGTAACTATGCGGTAAAGCCAATGAACTGTCCATGTCACGTTCAAGTGTTTAACCAAGGTTTGAAATCTTACCGTGATTTACCAATTCGCCTAGCTGAGTTTGGTTCTTGTCATCGTAATGAGCCATCAGGTTCTTTACACGGTATTATGCGTGTTCGTGGCTTTACGCAAGATGATGCGCATATTTTCTGTACTAAAGAGCAAATCGGCAAGGAAGTTGCTGACTTTATCAAACTGACGTTAGATGTTTATAAAGATTTTGGTTTTGAAGACGTACAAATGAAATTGTCAACACGTCCAGAAAAACGTGTGGGTGATGATGCACTTTGGGATATCGCTGAAAAATCTTTGGCAGATGCACTTGATGATGCTGGTCTAGCTTGGGACTTACAACCAGGTGAGGGGGCATTTTATGGCCCGAAAATTGAATTTTCATTGAAAGATTGCTTAGGTCGTGTATGGCAATGCGGTACAATCCAATGTGATTTCAACTTGCCGATTCGTTTAGATGCTTCTTACGTGACTGAAGATAATGAACGTGATCAACCAGTCATGTTACATCGTGCAATTCTTGGCAGTTTCGAACGTTTTATTGGTATACTGATTGAACACTACGCGGGTTTCATGCCACCATGGCTTGCACCAATTCAAGCGTGTGTCATGAATATTACTGATTCACAGGCAGAAGCATGTGAACAAGTGGTCGCAAAACTCAAGGGAAATGGTCTTCGTGCGATTTCTGACTTGAGAAATGAAAAGATCGGATTTAAGATTCGTGAGCGTACCCTAGAGCGTATTCCTTATCTTCTGGTTCTTGGTGATCGAGAAGTTGAAGAAGGTACAGTCAATGTACGAACTCGCTCAGGAAAAAATTTAGGTACTATGTCAGTGGATGCATTTATTGACTTAGTGAAATCTGCCGTTGCCGAACGTGGCCGGTATATCGTGGAGTAATAAAGATTAAACAGCCTGACCGTAACCAACAACAAGGTGCTAAAAGTAACCGTCCAGCGATTAACGATGAGATTCGTGCGAAAGAAGTACGTCTCGTTGCTGCAGATGGTGAGCAAAAAGGAGTCGTTTCATTAACTGAAGCGTTGCGTGCTGCTGAAGAAGCCCATCTTGACCTTGTTGAGATCGTTGCTAATGCAGAACCTCCTGTTTGTAAAATCATGGACTACAACAAGCACTTATTTGACTTAAAGCAAAAGCAAAAAGATGCGAAGAAAAAACAGCATCAAGTGCAAGTGAAAGAAATCAAGTTACGTCCTGCGACGGATGTAGGTGATTATCAAGTGAAATTGCGTGCAATTTTACGTTTCCTTGAAGAGGGAAATAAAGTGAAAATCACCTTACGTTTCCGTGGCCGTGAAATGGCACACCAACAGCTTGGTTTAGCTCAATTGCAAAAAATTGAGGGCGATGTGGCTGAATTTGGCGTTGTTGAACAAGCTCCAAAAATGGAAGGCCGTCAAATGGGCATGTTGCTTGGCCCGAAAAAGAAAAAGTAATTTTTTCTTGATAGAAAAAGCACCGCAATAAGCGGTGCTTTTTTATGCAAAAAATATTTAAGAGTTGTAACGAGAATCATCAAATATTAAAGTTTAGTCATGGTAAATTTACTGGAAAATTAAACTATTTTCGTGAGGGTTCGCGCAAATGTCTACAATAAATGGTACACATGAATTGTCTGAAATAAATCAAAAAGTGGTACAGGATGGAGAAGTGTTACCGCAAGTCAGATTAAAAGATGGCAGTCGGGTTCAAACGGGGACTGTGGCCACGATGTTGCACAATATCAGCTTATATAATGCGGGCGTACGTGGTGAGGTTGAACAGGAGTTAGCGCTGGCTATTCCAACTTTAGTTAAAGTCGGATTGTTCGATTTATTTACAGTTGAAGAATGGATCAATGGCGAAAATGCAGGGCGACAATTTGTGGGTGAAAAAGCCAAAGCATACTTAGCAAACCAGTAGTTTTCCTTTCATCTCATCAGCCCATTTGAAAAGATGTACTTTATTGTTTTGTTTCGTATTTGAATAATACGAAGAACGGATTAAATATGCTATAACGCCATAAACAGTCATGATAACGATGAATAGGATAATATAAATGATTGACTTATATTATTGGGGTACACCCAATGGGCATAAAATAACAATTGCTTTAGAAGAAATGGGGCTTGCCTATCAAATTTTCCCCATCAATATTTTAGAGAATGATCAGTTCCAGCCTGACTTTTTAAGGATTTCTCCGAATAATAAAATTCCTGCGATTGTTGATCAGAATGGACCACGAGGTGGACCCATTTCTGTATTTGAATCGGGTGCAATCCTACAATATTTGGGTCGAAAGACCGGTTTATTCTATCCAGATGATGAGCAAGAACGTGTTGAAGTTGAACAGTGGCTGATGTGGCAAATGGGTGGCTTTGGCCCAATGCTTGGTCAGAACCATCATTTCAACAAGTTTGCGCCTGAGCGTATTCCTTATGCGACGGATCGTTATATCAATGAAACCAAGCGTCTCTATGCCGTTTTGAATAAACAGTTGATTGGTCAGACGTTTGTAGCAGGTGAATACTCGATTGCGGATATGGCGATTTTACCTTGGGCATTGCGTTATGAATGGCAAGGGATTCAACTTGAAGATTATCCATATGTACAAGATTATATGGAACGTTTAACCGCTCGTCCTGCGATCCAAAAAGCGCTATCGATTAAAGTTTGATGGTTTTTAATAAAAACGTTAGATGGGATGTTTATTTAAAACATTCGGCGATTGCGATGGGATTGATGTTTATTACAGCAGTCCTGTCAGGAATGCTACAAGAGCTATATTCTGTAGATGGCTTGGGTGTCCTCGCCTTTATTCTGATGGGTAGTTTAGGATTTATACTTTTAGTTGCTTTTTTGAGTTTATATTTGATCTTCAAGACTTATCTTTATCATACTGTATCCATTGATTGGGTTGCTGTTGCCGATGGGGATATTCAATTATCCGTGCTCCAAAAAATTATAAAGTCTGATATTGCATTTTGGATGGCTTTTATTTTTCCATTTCTTTTCTCAATCCTGACTTATGTTGTTCGATCCAAGACAGCTCGGATGAAGAATTAGGCATTTCAAGAACTATGTTCTAATCATGGTGTGAATGATTATTTTATTAGTTGTGTAATTTTTAAACTAAAATCGGTGTGATCATTATACGATAGCTTAATCTCAAAAAAGTTTACCTAGTCATGAAGCAAACCATTTCAGCCTACTATTTAAATAAACTTGGTTTTGAAGGGGACTTCGTACCAACGCAGGATAATTTAAAGACATTATTAAGCTTGCATGTGCAGCATATCCCTTTTGGTAATATTTCTTCTTTTTTAGGAGAGGATGTTTCATTAGATCCTGATCAACTCGCTCAGAAGTTATTACTTGAAAATCGAGAAGGCTATTGTTTAGAGCACAGTACCCTGACTAGGATTGCATTAACTGAACTGGGGTATGATGCTTATAATGTATTAGGTCGAGTGTATTATCAAAGTATCCATACCGTAGCTCCCGTCCGTACTCATTTGGTGACGCTGGTTCGGATTAATCAGCAATTATTTTTATATGATCCCGGCTTTGGTGGTATGACACCGACAACAATTTTGTCTTTTGAGGCGATTGGTGAAATGCAACCAACAGCATTAGAGCCTTTTAAATTTGTAGATGTTACTGAGTGTGGCATTGATGACGCGCTACTGACGGAAATGAAATATATGTTGCAAGTTTTTCTGCATGATGAATGGGTCAATGTCTATGCGATTCATCCTGAGCAAAAGATTGCCGCAGCCGATGCTGTGATCGCAAATTGGTATATTTCCACATCACCTGAATCATTGTTTACACAGCATTTGATGCTATTCACTGCCAACTCAGATACCAGAATGACTTTAAAAGACCGTGTATTAAGGGTGCATGGTAAAGAGAGGTCAGACAAAAAGGTTTTATCCACGTTTAGTGATTTTGAGGAAACGATAAAAACTATTTTTCAAATTGATATAAATCAGGATAAATTGAAGCAGGTGTGGGAAAAATTAGCTTTGAATCAATAATTTCACGTTATATTGTTTGGGTATTGCCTGTATGCTTTGGCCAAGTCTGCGTGAAATTTCGAATTGATGTCCTATTTCTTATTGTTTATATCCGCTTTTGGGGCTGCAACGTTACTCCCTTTGCAATCAGAAGCAGTCTTAATGACACTGCTGATTCAAGGCCTTTCAAATCCATTTTATTTACTCCTTGTGGCAACCATTGGTAATGTGCTTGGTTCGTGTGTGAATTGGTGGCTAGGATTAAAAATAGAACATTTTAAAGATAAAAATGGTTTCCAGTTTCTCAGCCTCGTTTAGAGCAAGCTCAACAGATTTATCATAAATATGGTTTTTATTCATTGCTGTTGAGTTGGGTGCCTGTGATTGGTGACCCGATCACCTTGATTGCAGGGTTAATGAAAGAAAAGTTTGGACGATTTTTACTGATTGTGACGATTGCTAAAGGTGGGCGTTATCTATTTATGTATGCGTTGTATTTAGGCTTGTTTAGCTAGATTTCGCTATCTATAAGGTTATTAAGGGGGATCTTGAGGGCTTTATCAAATTTGTATAAGTATATTGAATGGTCAGCCTTCAACACATAATTTTTGCTTTAGTTTTAATCAAAAATGCTATATAGTATTGCCTCCCTTACCTGCAGGTCGTTTTTGCAATGGTGCAAACGTTCCGAACAGGTGTTCAAAAGAGGTTGTTATGCCTAAGATGAAAACTCGCCGTGGTGCAGCTAAACGCTTTAAAGCGACTGCTAACGGTTTTAAGCGTAAACAAGCGTTCAAACGCCACATTTTGACCAAAAAATCTGCTAAGCGTATTCGTCAATTGCGCGGCTGTGTAATGGTTCACGTAAGTGATGTTGCATCAGTTCGTCGTATGTGCCCATACATCTAAGGAGATTATAAATGGCTCGTGTAAAACGTGGTGTAGTGGCGCATCGTCGTCACAAAAAAATTCTTGCTCGCGCTAAAGGTTACTATGGTGCTCGTTCACGCGTTTATCGCGTAGCGTTCCAAGCAGTAATCAAAGCTGGTCAATATGCTTACCGTGACCGCCGTCAGAAGAAACGTCAATTCCGTGCTTTATGGATTGCGCGTATCAATGCTGGTGCTCGTCTTAACGGTTTGTCTTATAGCCGCATGATTAATGGCTTGAAAAAAGCTCAAGTGATCATCGACCGTCGTGTATTAGCTGACATCGCTATGCATGATGCAGTTGCATTTGCTGCTTTAGCTGAAAAAGCTAAAGGTGCATTAGCTGCATAAGCTTAGAGATTCAAAAGAGGCCGCTTTTTAGCGGTCTTTTTTATTTTGAGCAGATGAGTTTTAAGTATATAAAATCAATAAAAAATAATATGAATGATACAAAATTTCTAACGGATTTAGTGCAAGAAACTCAACAAGGCAAATATTTCAATATCTCTATTTCTTTTGGCATATTCCTAAACAAAGTCATGTAGTGGATAAAAGTGAATTAAGTCAATGGTTTGATACAGCATTTAAATTTGAGCAAACACCTGAACCAGATTTTATCAATATTGATGAAGATGAGCTGGATTATACTGAGTATTACAGCCCAAAATAATAAGCCAAAATACAGATCACAACGGTGATCAGCACCAGTTTAATTACGCTGGAATGATTGGCCTTATGCTGATTTGTGGGATCTGATGCGATTGGAACATCCATCGTCCGATCATAAGGTTCCATCGGCATTTCAAAATCAATATTTTTATAATGATTGGCAATCTTGGTGATAAGTCTGCCAAATACATCATCAGTTTTTTGGACAAATTTGCGCAAATCGATTTGCTGTTCGGGACTAATGATGTCTCCTTCAGCACTATATGGATTGCGGCGTTGATTCTCAATAAAGTCTGTTAGTGCAGACATGCGATGCATCAATTGATGGGCTGAGTCTGCTTGATAATGGGTTGGAATAATAGCCAGCATTGAACTCTGCGTATGACTTTGATCTAGTGTATAACCATAATAAGGTAAATCTTGTTGCTCAGGTTCCGCGAAGTCTTCAGCATATTGATGATTAAAAATTTCACTTTCAATATACTTTTCTATTTCATGCCAATCATTGGTTTTTAAATCTGAAACAACTTTTTTCGTCAGTTTTTCATTGAGAGGATAGCGCCAAAAAATCTCTTGTCGGAGCTTAATTTGTTGTGCCGAAGGCGCTGCAAATGGGTAGTCTTGAAGGTACCATTCCGCAAGTTCATGACCGCAAATCCATGCTGTTTTATTCTTTTTTTGATGACTGACAATAAAGTGAGCGTAGGGGAGCAATTCAACGTTTGCATTGGGATTACTTTCATCCTGCAAAATATTTGAATTATGGAGACTTAATTTATCCACTCCTTGTTGTTTTAATGCTTCTAACCAAACTTGAAAATGTTGTGCTAAAAGCTGTTGCGAGGCTAAATCACGAAAAACCAAATGATGTTGAGCAAAAACAGGGTGGTTAACCCAATCATTAAAGTCTAAGTCTTGCTGTAAAAACTCATTGCCATAAGTGACAAGCGTCAATTGTACTTTCCAGATTTGATCGAGCGCCATTGTTTTTACTCTTGGTTTTTTAGCGGTACTGGTGATTTTATCAAATTGTTGCGGTATATGTTTTTTCAATCGGCTTAATCTTCAAAAAATAGATAAAAAGCTGATAAACTATAGCGTTTTATTATATTTCTATCATTTGTTGCTTTGAGAGTTACTATGTCACTGGAAGCCCTGACCACTGAAGCGCTTGCTGCCATTGCAGCGGCTCAAGACCTTGCTGCACTCGATCAAGTACGAGTTCAATTTACAGGGAAGAAAAGCCAGCTTGCAGAACAGTCGAAAGCACTTGGAAAAATGGATCCTGAAGAGCGAAAAGTACAAGGTGCTGCGATCCACGCTGTTCGTGAAGCAATCAATGCTGCATTGACTGAGCGCCAACAGACGTTACAGCAAGCTGAACTTGCAAAAAAATTAGCAAGTGAAACGATCGATATTACTTTACCTGGTCGTGGTCAGCGTATGGGAAGTATCCATCCGGTTACTCAAGTGCAAGAGCGTATTTGCCAATTCTTTACTAAAGCGGGTTTCCAAGTTGCACATGGCCCTGAAGTTGAAGACGATTATCATAACTTTGAAGCTTTAAATATTCCGGGGCATCATCCAGCTCGTGCCATGCATGACACATTCTATTTTGATGCGACACATTTACTTCGTACCCATACTTCGGGTGTTCAGATTCGTACCATGGAAAGCAATCAGCCACCGATTCGTATCGTGTGCCCTGGCCGTGTCTACCGTTGTGACTCGGATCAAACTCACTCTCCGATGTTCCATCAGATAGAAGGCTTATACGTTGCTGAAAATACCAGTTTTGCTGAGTTAAAAGGTTTATTGATTAATCTACTCAATGAATTCTTCGAAAAAGATTTGAAAGTACGTTTCCGTCCATCTTATTTCCCGTTCACAGAGCCGAGTGCCGAAGTGGATATTATGGATGAGCGTGGCCGTTGGTTAGAGGTTTTAGGTTGTGGCATGGTGCACCCAAATGTACTGCGTGCCGCAGGGATTGATCCTGATAAATACAAAGGCTTTGCTTTTGGTTTAGGGGTAGAGCGTTTTGCAATGTTGCGTTATGGCATTAATGATTTGCGTATGTTCTACCAAAATGATGTGCGTTTTTTACGCCAGTTTGCCTAAACATTTTTTCAGGATTAAATAAGGTTTATACAAATGAAAATTAGTGAAAATTGGTTACGCACGTGGGTAAATCCAGCCATTGATAGCGAGACACTTTCTGATCAATTGACCATGCTTGGTCTAGAGGTTGACGAATTAGCGCCTGTGGCAAAACCGTTTACAGGGGTGGTGGTTGGTGAGGTCCTCACAGTTGAGCAACATCCAGATGCAGATCGCTTACGTGTGACCACAGTGAATATTGGTTCAGGTGATCCACTACAGATCGTATGTGGTGCGCCGAATGTACGCGCAGGAATGAAAGCACCTGTTGCGACGATTGGTGCAGTATTGCCAGGCGATTTTAAAATTAAAAAAGGTAAACTGCGTGGTGTGGAATCACAAGGGATGCTCTGTGGTGCTTCTGAAATTGATTTAGAAGATAAAATTGATGGTTTATTGGAATTGCCTACTGATGCACCAGTGGGGATGAATATCCGTGAATATTTAAAACTCGATGACAATGTGATTGATATTAGCATCACACCAAATCGTGGTGACTGTTTTAGTATTCGTGGTATTGCTCGTGAAATTGCAGTCATTAATAAATTGAATGTTAATGAACCAGTGATTCAGGCCATTTCTGCAAGCATTAGCGATGAAAAATCAGTATCGATTACGACTGAAGGTACACCACGCTATTTGGGGCGTATTGTTAAAAATGTGAATGTGAAAGCGCCAACACCTGAGTGGATGCAACAAGCATTGGCACATTCAGGTATTCGTACCCATAGTATTTTGGTCGATATCACCAACTATGTGTTGCTTGAGTTGGGGCAGCCGATGCATGCTTTTGATTTGGCAAAAATCGAAGGTTCGATTCAAGTGCGTCAAGCTCAGCCACAAGAAAAATTAACGTTGTTGAATGATCAAGACGTAGAATTGCAAGATGACATGATGGTCATTGCCGATGATCAAAAAGTTTTGGCGATTGCTGGAATCATGGGCGGTTTAGATTCATCGGTTACCGATGATACCCAAGATATTTTCCTCGAAAGTGCATTCTTTGCACCTTTAGCCATTGCAGGCCGTGCGCGTCGTTTTGGTTTGCATACCGATTCCTCACAGCGTTATGAACGCGGTGTGGACTTTGAGTTGCCAATGATCGCAATGCATCGTGCTTGTGAACTGATTCAAGCCTTTGCTAGTGGTGAATTTGGTCCAATCACGGTCGCTGAACAAGCTGCATTGTTACCGAAGCGTGAAGCAATTGAATTGCAACAAGCGCAAGTCGATCAATTGCTTGGTTATGAAATTTCAGGTGAGTTTATCGCTGATGCTTTAACACGGCTTGGCTGTGTTGTAGAGACTAAAGCTGAAGGTCAATGGTGTGTGACACCACCTTCACATCGTTATGATATGGTGATTTATCAAGATCTTATTGAAGAGATTGCACGTATTCATGGCTATGACAATATTCAAATCAGTTTGCCAAAAATAGATGTGACGTTGAAGACGTATCAAGATGGTTTTGATATTGCACAATTGCGTCAAACTGTTGCAACTTTGGGTTATCAAGAAGCGATTAGCTTTAGTTTTGCCGATGCAAAATTGGAAAAACAACTCAATCCAAATGTCCAGCCACTCATGCTTGCCAATCCAATTTCAAGTGATTTGGCGGCAATGCGTAGCACACTATTGTCTAGCTTGATTCCTTGTGTGCAATATAACTTGAATCGTCAACAACATCGTGTACGTTTTTTTGAGTTGGGCTTGCGTTTTGACTATCAAAATGCGAAAAATATTCATGACCTTAAGCAGATTCCAACATTAGCGCTTATCGCAGTAGGCTCGCAGGTGCCTGAATCTTGGCATGCTAAGCCAACTGCAATGGATTTCTTTGATTTTAAAGGCGAAGTTGAAGAAATTTTGGCTGCTGGTCGGGTAAAGGCTGAGTTCGTTCGAACCGAGCGAGCGTGGTTACATCCAGGACAATCAGCTGAAATCTTGGTCGATGGACAGTCGATTGGTTATCTCGGTCGTTTACATCCATCACTTGAGGACGAGCTCTTGCGTAGCAATGCTACTCAGGGTACAACTTGGGTCGCTGAATTGGATCAACAGGCAGTTTTGCAATCTTATGTATCTAATTTTACAGAATTATCACGTTTTCCATCGGTTAGACGTGATATTGCGCTTTTAATCTCTGATAAGATTGTGGTGAAAGATATTCAGCGCATGATTGAACAAACTGGGGGTGAGTTACTTGACTCTACATGGTTGTTCGATGTGTATACGGGGCAAGGTGTTGAACAAGGCAAGCGCTCTTTAGCTTTTGCATTGTTGTGGCAACACCCAACGCGTACGCTTGAAGATGCTGAAATCAAATCTGGTATGGATAACATTATTCAAGTGTTGGAAAACACTTATCAAGCGACATTGAGGGCCTCATGACAGCATTAACAAAAGCAGATATGGCGGACCATTTAAGTGAACTTACCAGCTTAAATCGCCGTGAAGCAAAACAAATGGTCGAGTTGTTTTTTGACGAGATTAGCCAGGCATTGATTGCTGGTGAACAAGTTAAACTCTCAGGGTTCGGGAATTTTGAGTTACGTGATAAGCGTGAGCGTCCTGGGCGTAATCCAAAGACGGGAGAAGAGATTCCGATTTCTGCTCGTCGAGTTGTCACTTTCAGAGCGGGTCAGAAATTTAGACAGCGCGTTGGAAATGAGCAGATCGATTGATCTGCTTTTTTAAGCCTGAAATGTTGTAAGAAAGTCAGACATATTTTTAGGCATAAAAAAAGAGAACCGAAAGGTTCTCTTTTTTTAATCTAAAACTAGATTATTGAGCAGCAGAAGCTTCAACAGCAACTTCAGATGCAGCAGCAGCAACTTCTTCAGCAGCAGCTTCAACTTCAGTAGTAGCTTCAGAAGCAGCAACAGCAGCTTCAGAAGCAGCAGCTACAGCTTCAGAAGCAGCAGCAGTTGCGTCAGTAGCAGCAGCATCTTCTTTCTTAGAGCAACCAACAAAAGCTAAAGTAGTTGCAACAGCAGCAATAACAGCGAATTTTTTGAATAACATGGCATCACTCTCATAAAATTGTGAGATTAAAAAAAACCTGAGTTAGTCTGTTTGTGCTTTTATTATTCCTAAAAATTTTAGGAAACAACGCAGGGAGCAGCCTAACTAGTCAGATGCTATCCTATCAAAGCAAATCATGAATTACTACTATTCTGTCTAGCAAAACGACAAAAATAGACAAAAATCGGTTATTTTTTGATAGAAAATAACTATGGATGGGTGCTTTTAAATCGGTATTCTAGAGATAAATAACAATAATTATTTTTTTATCTATATAAAAATCAAATAGATGATATTTTTTGTGGGAGTGAGGGCTTGATTGTAACTGTTATGTAAGCATGTCAACCAAATCACAACAGCCACCATAAAGGTGGCTGTTGTGATCATCGAATCATCGATCTAGTTTGCGGCTTTGCGCTTCATTTGGTCGAAGAAATCATCATTGGTCTTGGTTTCTTTCATGCGATCCAGTAGGAATTCCATCGCTGCAAGTTCGTCCATTGGGTGAAGTAACTTACGTAAAATCCAAACTTTACGAAGGTTATCTTCTCCCATTAAGCGCTCTTCACGACGTGTACCAGACTTTTTGATGTTCATGGCAGGGAAGACACGTTTTTCTGCGATACGACGATCAAGGGTAATCTCTTGGTTACCTGTACCTTTAAACTCTTCGTAGATGACATCATCCATCTTACTGCCTGTTTCAATCAAGGCTGTAGAGATAATGGTCAATGAACCACCTTCTTCGATATTACGGGCAGCACCAAAGAAACGTTTTGGACGTTCGAGTGCATGTGCATCCAGACCACCTGTCAGCACTTTGCCTGATGACGGGACGACTGTGTTATAAGCACGCGCTAAACGAGTAATCGAGTCAAGCAGGATGACAACATCCTTTTTATGCTCGACTAGACGTTTCGCTTTTTCAATAACCATCTCGGCCACTTGAACATGTCGAGCAGGGGCTTCATCAAATGTTGATGCCACAACCTCGCCACGAACCGTACGTTCCATTTCCGTCACTTCTTCTGGACGTTCATCAATTAATAAAACAATTAAGAAGACTTCTGGATTATTACGGACGATGGATTGAGCAATGTTTTGTAAAAGCATTGTTTTACCCGCTTTTGGCGGCGCAACAATAATTGAACGCTGACCTTTACCAATCGGTGCAACCAGATCGACAACACGAGAGGTGAGATCTTCAGTTGTACCATTACCAAGTTCCATCACCATTTGTTCGGTTGGGAATAATGGGGTTAAGTTTTCAAATAAAATCTTATTACGGGAATTTTCTGGTGTGTCATAGTTAATTTGATTCACTTTTAATAAAGCAAAATAACGTTCACCTTCTTTCGGTGGGCGAATCGTACCTGTAATGGTATCACCCGTACGTAAATTAAAACGGCGAATTTGTGATGGACTGACATAAATGTCATCTGGCCCTGCTAAATATGAACCAGCAGCAGATCGTAAAAAACCAAAGCCATCAGAAAGGATTTCTAGAACGCCATCACCAAAGATTTCTTCGCCATTCATTGCATGGCGTTTTAAAATGGCAAAAATAATATCTTGTTTACGGTTACGTGCCATGCCTTCAAGGCCCATAAACTCCGCAATTTTAATGAGTTCGCCAATGGGTTTTTTCTTGAGTTCAGTTAAGTTCATAAGTGGTCAGACAGAATGGAATAAGTGGAGGATTGTGTTGGGAAAGAAAAAATCGACCGCATATATACTGATGTAATTGTATTAAACAATCACGATCCAGTAGTCTGGTTCATTGTTTCAGAGAGAAATGTGAAAACAATTGTTATTGCCGAGCGGCGATCTTATGTTTTGTATCGTGTAAGAAGCGCAATGAAGTAGATTCCATTCAAAGCTTCTTGATCGAGAAATATAGACGAAATCAACTGCTTTGTCAATTTTTACGGAGGAATACGCTAATCAATGGATAGCGTATTTCCGCAAATTGATTGTTATACAATCTAATTAGATGTTTTGGTCAATAAATGCTGCAAGTTTAGAACGAGGTGCTGCACCTACTTGTTGATCAACAACTTCGCCATTTTTAAACATCAATAACGCTGGGATATTACGGATATTGTATTTTACTGCTGTTTCTTCACATGCAGTAACATCAACTTTAACGATTTTTACTTTTCCAGCATATTCGTTTGACAAGTCTTCTAGTACGGGTGCAATTGCTTTACAAGGCGCACACCAGCCAGCCCAGAAGTCAACAAGTACGGGAGTTTCAGCATCTAAAACATCTGCTTGGAAGTTCTCATCAGATGTATTAACAATAGTCGCAGACATGGGGGTTGCTCCAAATTTAAGAAATAAAGTATCAATTCAATATCAGAATGAATATTACATTGTCGCTTTATTCAATGTAAGGGTTTGTTCTGATTATTCAAGTTAGAAAGTGAAAAGTCTAATGGTTGCTTGCGATACCGATTATCGACTTAAACAATCATTTATATGTAAAAAGCGAAAATACGCGAGTTTTATTGTTTAAAATGACTTTAAAATTGTAAGCATGTGAATTACTCTAATGCGTGAATTGAGCATGGGTTTATATGAATAATGTCTGATTTTCTGATTGATGAAGAATTACTTGCTGCAATTGATATGGGATCAAATAGTTTCCATCTTGCAATTGCTCGTGTTGATCACGGTGAAGTTAAAAAAGTTGCTTCAATGTCAGAAAAAGTACAATTAGCTGCTGGGCTAGATGAAAATAAAAATTTAACAGAAGCTGCTCAACAGCGTGGCTTGGCTTGTTTAGCCCGTTTTGTTGGTCGTTTGAGTTCAGTGCCGCCAAATCGTTTGAGGATTGTTGCAACCAATGCGTTAAGACAAGCCAAGAATGGTCATGAGTTTATTCAGAAAGCCGCTGAAATTTTGCCTAAACCCATTGAAATTATTGCAGGTCGTGAAGAAGCACGTCTAATTTACCTCGGGGTTTCCCATAGTATGGCCAATGGTGGGCGACGCTTAGTCATTGATATTGGTGGTGGTTCAACCGAATTCATTATTGGTGAAGAATTTGAGCCGATTTATACCGAGTCTTTGCAGATGGGCTGTGTCGCTTATAGTAAAACTTTCTTTGCAGAAGGTGAGATTTCGAGTAAGGCCTTTGATAAGGCTGTGGTTGCAGCACGTAAAGAAATGTCAGGTATTGCCAATACCTATAAAACGGAAGGTTGGGATACGGTGGTGGGTTCGAGTGGAACCATTAAAGCCTGTCGACAAATCCTAATAAACCTCGGTTTGAGTGACGAACAAGAAAATCTTACTCATGATGGCCTATATAAGCTTAAAGATCGTTTATTAAAGTTTAAGCATACTTCAGAAATTGATTTCGACGGTTTACGTGAAGATCGTCGAGCAGTTTTGCCAGCTGGGCTTGCGATTTTATATGCGATTTTTGATGTATTAAACATTGATAAACTCGCTTATTCGGATGGTGCATTACGTGAAGGTGTGATGTACGATTTGCTTGGTCGATTCAAACATGAAGATATTCGGGATCGTAGCGTTCAAGCATTGATGGGACGTTACAATGCTGACCCAAAACAAGCAGAGCGTGTGGTAAATACGGCTCAGCACTTGTTTAATGGCGTAGCTCAGTCATTACATTTAACCACTGAAGACAGTGACTTACTGCGTCGTGCGGCTTATTTACATGAAATTGGATTGGCCATTAGTCATGGTGGTTATCACCGTCATGGTGCCTATTTATTACAACATTCAGACATTCCCGGTTTTTCACAAATTGACCAAAACCATCTTTCACACTTGATTTCTCATCATCGTCGTAAGCTACGTGCAGATACTAAAAATGATGTATTAAAAGTGGGTAGTCAGCACTTGGTTTATCTTTGTATGATTCTTCGGCTCGCAGTTCTACTGAATCATAGTCGTAGTGATCAGATGCTTCCTGCCATTGAACTGAGTGTGGTAAATGATCAACAATGGCAATTGAGTGTTTCTGGCGATGCGAAACAATGGCCGTTACTGGTTGCGGATTTGCATGACGAACAAGTGCAATTTAAGCATTGGAATATTGGCCTACATATTTTGTCAGATAAATTTGTTGATTAACTTAGGAGCTGTTGACCTTTCAACTTAAAACACAACTTGTGTATAACTGATAGGAAGCGTCAACAGACCTTGCATCCTTGTTAGGGATTATTTACGACTTATGAAAAATAAAGCGACTCAGTCCAAGGCTTGGACTACGGTTCAAATTGCGCGACATCCTGAACGTCCGCAATTCCTCGATTATGTGAGTGAAATCTTTACTGAATTTGATGCACTTCATGGTGATCGTTTATTTGGTGATGATGGCGCGATGATTGGCGGTCTGGCTCGTTTTGACGGACAACCTGTCATGGTGGTGGGTCAACATCGTGGACGTGGTACGCGTGAGAAACTGCAACATAACTTTGGGATGTGTAATCCAGAAGGTTATCGAAAGTCACAACGGTTACTGGATATGGCCGAACGCTTCAATTTACCAGTGTTTACTTTTGTTGATACCATGGGTGCTTATCCAGGTGTTGGTGCTGAAGAGCGTGGTCAGGCAGAAGCAATTGCAACCAGTTTGGCACAATTGTCCAGTTTGAAGGTGCCAGTGATTGCAACGGTACTGGGTGAAGGCGGTTCTGGTGGTGCTTTGGGTATTGGTGTTGCTGATCGTGTGATCATGCTTTCACACAGTATTTATTCGGTGATTTCACCTGAAGGCTGTGCTTCGATTTTATGGAAAACAGCAGATAAGGCTGCTCAAGCGAGTGAAGCACTTGCCTTGACTGCTGATAAATTAAAAGCGATAGGTATTGTTGAATACGTTGTGGATGAAGGTGAGGGGGCACATTTGCAGCCTGAAAAAGTCATGCATGACCTAAAAGATGTGTTAAAACAAGCCTTGGATGAATTGCAACCAATGGATGCTCAATCACGATGCGAAGCGCGTTATCAACGTTTAATGAAGTTTGGCAGCAGCAATTTAGGCATCGCATCCTAGCGCAAACAGAACATTTTTCTGAACAAACTCAATTCCTAATTGGATGTAGCGGCGGCATGGATTCCATGCTGTTGCTGTTTCTAATGTCTGAACTTTTTCCGACGAAAACTCGTACGATTTATGTCGATCATCAACTTCAATCAATGAGTGCTGAATGGGGCAGTGCTGTACAACAGCAGTCAGATGCTTTAAATATCCCGTGCATTATTCAGCAAGTAGACGTTGCAACAGGCAATTTAGAACAACAAGCGCGTCAAGCTCGTTATCAAGCTTATCAACAACATTTACAACCCAATGAAATTTTGGTTTTAGCGCATCATCAACAAGATCAGGCTGAAACGCTATTATTACGCTTGTTTTCTGGAGCAGGTGTCCATGGATTGGCTGCGATGCAGCAAATTGATATTCGTCAGGACATGACTATTTGGCGGCCATTTTTAGATTTGAGTCGTGAGAAAATTGAACAGTGGTCGCAACAAATCGGTCTTGACTATGTGACGGACCCAAGCAATCAGGATACACATTATGATCGTGCATGGTGTCGAGAAGTCTTGTGGGATGTCTTACAACATCGTTTTCCTCAAATGCAATCGGCTGTCGCACGTAGTTGCTATCTCATGCAAGATGCTGCGGAGATTTTAGATGATGTGTTGCAAAATGATTGGCAGCAATGCGCAACGGATGATGAACTGAATTTAATTGAGTTAGATAAATTATCACTCGCACGGCAACGCCAATTGCTTTCAGCTTGGATGAAAGGCAATGCGCAATATCGTCCAAGTTATGACATGGTGCAGCGCTTACAACAAGAAGTGATTGCAGCAAAACCCGATGCCCAAGCGATTTTACATGTGCATCCATATTATTATGCGCGTTATCAGAAAAAATTATATCGTTTGACGCAAGAGGTTTTGTATGCAGAAAAAGTTTCCCCGATTCCTGATAAAATTTCTCAAGTCTATTTAATGGGGCAATCTATTCAGGTTGCGGCAGGGCAATTTAAAATTGAATCTCAGCATTTGGGGCTTTCTCCAAACCTACTAGGTCAAAATTTGCAATTAATCAAGCGACAAGGCGGTGAGAAAATTCATCTGTATGGCCGAGTGGGGCATTGGCCGCTGAAAAAAGCTATTCAAGACGCGCAGATTTTGCCTTGGTTCCGTCATACAATTCAAATATTAGTCGTGGATAATGTTATGCTTGGGGTTTTTAGCCCAAAAGGTTTTTGGTTGGCGCAATCTGAGTATCTGGTACAGGGCGGTTGGCAACCAAGTTTAATTTCTGACTGTATTTTTCATCAGTCTTTATCACATGACGAGTAGGACATGGCGACAACATTGAATCAAAATATCTGTTTTATCGGTGGCGGTAATATGGCGCAAGCCTTGATTGGTGGGCTACTTTCTCGTGGCTTACCGACCACACGCATTACAGTGTCTGACCCAGTAGAGCAGATTCGTCAAATATTAGAAGAAAAAGGGATTCAAACCACGACGGATAATGTTGATGCGGTCAAAGAGGCTGATGTCGTTGTTTTGGCGGTGAAACCACAGGTATTAGCAACGGTTTTACAACCATTAAAAGGCTTGTTGTCAGATAAACTCGTGATTTCAATTATTGCGGGCGCTGAAATTCAAACCATTTCGAATTTAATCGGTGGCAGCGAACGTATTGTGCGCGTGATGCCGAATACACCTGCATTGGTTCAAACTGGGGCGCATGGTATTTATGCATCTGCGGCTGTTGGTGCTAAAGATCGTGAATTAACCAGTCAAATTTTAGCAGCGACTGGTTTAACCATTTGGGTGGATAATGAAGCGCAAATTGATGCGGTAACTGCAGTATCTGGTTCAGGTCCTGCCTACTTTTTCTATTTAATGGAAAGCATGATCCGCGCAGGTAAAAATTTAGGTTTGGATGAAAAAGTTGCCACTGCATTAACTTTGCAGACTGCGCTGGGTGCGGCACAAATGGCCATTACCAGTTCAAATTCTCCAGCAGAATTACGTAAAAATGTGACTTCACCAAATGGCACAACTCAAGCAGCATTAGAGGTGTTTGATCGTGCACAGATTTCACAAAATATTCAAGCAGCGCTTGCAGCAGCTCAAAAACGTAGCCACGAGCTTGCGCAAGAGTTGAGTGACAAGACTAAATCAGTTTAAGTAGGATAAGACAATTATGGGTGCAAGTTCTGCGCTAATTTTTGGTGTTTTGATCAATGTTGCAATTTTGTTGATCTTTTTCCGTTTTTTAATGCAATTGGCGGCAGTCACTCCCTACAATCCTGTGGTTCTTTCAACGACGAAAGCAACCAAGATTGTAGATGTTTTCAGCCGTATTTTCCCAACGGTAAGCAAAGGACGGGTTAATTTAGCCGCATTAGTTTTGGTTATTTTGCTTTACTTTCTGAAAATGTGGGGAGAAAAGCATTTATCAGGCATTGGTACGGGGAGTACCTTGTATTTTATTGTTTCTACAGTAAAAGAAATGCTATTGTCTTTGGTAACGATCCTTAAATATATGATTTTTGCCTTTATTATTTGTAGCTGGATCATGATGCTTTCGCAATTTCGATCACCTTATATGGAGGTGATTCAGGAATTGGTTGAGCCAATTTTGGCACCTTTCCGTAAAGTGATGCCAAGTATGGGGATGATTGATTTATCACCGATTCTCGCATTTTTGGTGTTATTTGTAGCAGAAACGATGCTGAGAGCAATTGTCTAGCTTTGGTTTGTAAGCTTTTGCTTTTATTAAAAAAGAGATGCCTAGCATCTCTTTTTTTGTTCAGAATAAGAGATTAATGCGCTGCGTCCCAATTCAGTCCTTGCCCAACTTCAACCACAAATGGAACGGAAATTTTCAAGACTGACTGCATGACTTCAGCGATTTGCGTAGAAATTTCATCAGCAATAGTCGCATCTGCTTCAAATACCAATTCATCGTGGACTTGTAGTAAGAGTTTGGCTTGATCTTTTGGCAACATTTGATCCACGGCAATCATTGCTAACTTGATAATATCAGCTGCACTACCTTGCAAAGGTGCATTAATCGCAGCTCGTTCAGCAGCTTGCTTGATCATTTTATTACTGGCCAAAATATCAGGTGTATACAGGCGACGACCTAGAATCGTTTCAACAAAACCTTGTTCACGTGCAATCTGACGCGTGCGTTCCATATAATCCAATACACCTGGATAGCGTTGGAAATAACGTGCGATATAGCTACGTGATTCTTCTCGTGTAAAACCCAGTTGACGGGTAAGACCAAATTCCGACATGCCATACAGTAGACCAAAGTTGACTGCTTTCGCTTGGCGACGTTGGTCATTGGTGACATCTTCAATTGCAATACCCAATACTTCTGAGGCTGTACGGCGGTGTACATCCTGACCTTGCTGGAATGCATGAATCAAAGCATCGTCTTGGGAAAAATGTGCCATCAAACGTAGTTCAATTTGTGAGTAATCGGCTGCCAATAGCACACGACCTTCAGGTGCAATAAAAGCTTTACGGATTTGACGACCAATTGGCGTACGAATTGGAATATTTTGTAGGTTTGGATCAGTCGAAGATAGGCGACCTGTTGTGGTTAAGGCTTGGTGATAACTGGTATGAACACGGTGTGTTGTATCATGCGACTGTTCAATAAGACGGTCAGTATAGGTATTTCTCAGTTTTGCCAATCCACGGTGCTCTAAAATAACTTCAGCCAGCGGATGCTCAATTTTTTCTAAAATACTTTCACTGGTACTGAACTGTCCAGTTGCGGTTTTTTTACCGCCTTTAATGCCAAGTTTTTCAAATAAGACTTCGCCCACTTGTTTTGGAGAAGACACATTAAACGCTTCTCCTGCCAATTCAGTTGCCTGATTTTCCAATGTTTGTATGGTCTTTGAAAACTCAACACTGAGTTGATCAAGGAATTGATGATCAAGCTTAATGCCATCTTCTTCCATGGCGGTCAACACACGTGCAACTGGCATTTCGATGTTATACAGAATATTTACGAGTTCTGGAGAGCTTTTTAATTTCCCAGATAAAACCTCGTAAAGACGATAAGTGACATGGGCATCTTCGGCTGCATAATGTGCTGCAACTTCGAGTTCAATTTGATTGAAGCTTTTCTGTTTTGCACCTTTGCCTGCAATTTGCTCAAAGGTGGTGGTCAAATGGCTCAGATAAAGTCGTGCGACATCATCCATGCCATGACGTGTTGCTACGGCATTCAATACATAGGATGCCAGCATGGTATCGAAGTACCAGCCTTGAATGGTAATGCCATGGTTGGCGAAGATATGGGCATCGTATTTAAGATGATGACCAATTTTCTTCACTTGATCATTTTCAAGAATCGGCTTGATTTGCGCGAGAACTTGATCACGATTGAGTTGTTCAGGTGCACCTTCATAGTCATGCGCCACAGGTACATAGTATGCATCATTGGCATCAAACGCGACTGAGAAGCCAACCAATTCGGCAACACGATAATCTAAATTCGTGGTTTCAGTATCAATTGCAAAATGGTCTGCTTGTTGCATACGTTGTAGCAATGCATCCCAATCTTGTTGTGTAAGCACCGTGTGATAGGTCGCTGTACCCAGTTGATCATCTTGACTTGAAAGTGTGGCATGATCTTCGGTAACCACCGTTTCAGCTTTTTGCTCTGCTTTCACAATTTTTTGTGAGGTTTGCTGATAAGCGGGGGTATTTGGATTATTCGGGTGGTCTAAAGATTGTAATTGGTTACGGAATTCGAGTTCTGTATAGAGATGACGTAGACTTTCGATGTTTGGATTGCTGAGTTTAAGCTCATGCCAATCTAGATTTAATTCAAGATCACAGACGATACTGGCAAGTTGGTGATCAACCTTGATGTTGTCTAAGCTGTCTTTAATGTTTTGACTGATTTTGCCTTTAAGCTGATCGACATTGGCAATAATATTATTCAATGAGCCATATTCATTGAGGAGTTTAGCCGCAGTTTTTGCACCCACACCTGGAACGCCCATAATGCCATCTGATGCATCACCCATGAGGGTGAGATAATCAATAATTTGATGCGGATGAACGCCAAATTTCTCAAAAACACCCGCTTCGTCAAGGACACGTTCTTTGAAACTATCTTCAAGTTTGACATGTTCATTGACCAATTGCGCCATGTCTTTGTCACCTGTAGAGATCAGAACATGATGGCCCTCACTCAGCGCCTGCTTGGTCAAAGTTCCAATAATATCATCAGCTTCTGCACCTGCGAGATAATATAAAGGAATCCCTTGTGCTTTGATCAATGCATGTAAATAAGGAATCTGTTGAGACAATTCTTCTGGCATGCTTGGGCGATCGCCCTTATAGATGGGTGACAATTTATGGCGAAAGGTGGGTTCTGGTGTATCAAAAATCACCGCCATATGCGTCGGTTGGGTACGACGCATCAATTTTTGAATTGCTGAAATTGCACCACGTATTGCATTGGTATGTAAGCCAGTAGACGTCGTTAATGGAGGTAATGCGTGATAAGCACGAAATAAAAAATAAGACCCGTCAACCAAGACAAAAGGTGGCATTGCGCAAATCCTAATTATAAGTTAGCAGGTATTTTACGTGAAAAAGTGATCGCTGTCCTTGTTGCCGTGTTGTGCAATGACGATCTACGTCGCTTTAAAAAATTGCAGTATTTTGTATGCAAAAATAGCTGCTTATCTAGTGATCAAGTAAGATAGCTCCAATCAAACTGTTTTATTGATATAAGTCTATGTATAAAAAAAACAAACAGGGAATTGTCATTGTTTTAATTGCTTTGACTGTGTTGCTGGCTTGTGCAATTGCATTTAAATGGCAGGGAACTATTGTTGCTGCCACAGTGGGATTAACCGTTGTTATTGTGCACATCCTTTCTGAAATTCACCAACGTTTATGTCAGTTGGAGCAAGCTGCTCCCAGTTATTTTGCTCAATCTGCTGGAATTGGGATACAGCGGGTACTGATTTATAGCACGGCATTGCTTGCATTATTTGCTTATGCCAATACATGGATGTGGCTTGCGGGTGGTGCATTATTGGTGCTGATGTTGTGTTTGGTTCAAACCATCAGTGCATTTCAAACGAGGTTGCTGCATTTAGAACAGCTTTCAATGGTTGAGTCGAAAACTGAATCTGCATACCGTCCTCAAGATATTGAATTAGCTCAGCCTTCGATGACAGCCACAGCTTTTCCAGAGTCTGAGTCACAACATCCTGCTTGGATGCAAGCCCATTCTGATTCAAGTCAACAACCCAATATTCAAAACGCTCCACCAATCCCGAATTCATTTGAATCTAAAGATGTGGCATGGTGGCAGCCTGCATTTGATTGGATGATACATGGCAATCCAATTCTACGTGTTGCCGTGGCGATTTTAATGGTTGGCGTGGTGTTGCTGCTACGGTTTGCCAGTGAACATTGGCAGTTAAGTCTCGGTGTTAAACTCGGCTTTATTGCAAGTGCAGGTGGGATCACAACGGTTGTTGGCTATTTACTGCAAAAGAAAAATCAGTTATTTGCAGTGGCTTTACAGGGCTTAGGTTTAGCTGTCGTCTTTTTAACGCTGATTTTCTCGCATCATTTTGCTGTGATTGGTAGTTTGACCACTGCTAGCATCCTCTTTGTGATTTTATTATTGGTGACCGTCTATCTCAGCTTAAAACAACAGGCTTTGTATTTAGCAATTCTTGCATTGACCATGGCCTATCTTGCGCCATTGCTTATTCCACAAAACCATCCTGACGTGATCTTCTTATTTGCTTATTATTTTCTGATTAATTTGGCTGTTGCAGTGGTCAATTTTATTCAACCTTGGAAGATTCTGCACCAAATTGCTTTTTTTGCCACGATGTTTATTGGTGGAGCGGTCATTGGTATTTATGCAGATCATCAACAATATAAAACGCTTGATCTGATCTTGTGGTTACATATCGCCTTATTTATTTGGTTGAGTATTCGTTATAGCCAATTGATGTTACGTGCACAAAACCAACAAGAGGAAACAGAGCCAAAATTACTGCGTTTACCACCGATTTTAGATGTAGGTCTGATTTTTAGTGTACCTGTGCTTGGTTTTTCCTTGCATGCTTATTTGATGCATAACTCAACCCAAGCATTGACTTGGGGTGCAGTGGCATTGGCTATTGTTTATATTGTTTTAAATGTCTGGATTAAACGTCAGCATCCTCAATTATCGATCTTGGCGAAAAGCTTTTTTATCCTTGCCGTTGTCTTTGTCGCGCTGATCTTCCCACTTGCCAAAGGTGCACATTGGACATCAACAGGGTGGGTGATTCAAGGCACTGCATTGATTGTTTGGGGCGTGACAGAACGTTATCGTTTAAGCCGTTACATTGGGGTGGCATTGGTTTTATTCAGTTCCATTGCACTGATGTTCCAAGTTTGGTCCAATGACCATTTCCCTGTCTTAAGTACGGTCATTTATGCCTTCGCTCAATTTATTTCGGCATTCTATTTGTTGCATTATCAACAAGTCGAAAAGTATTTTAGTTCACGCATGTTGGGTGGTATTTTTATCGCATTAGGCATGTACGCAGGTGCGATCGCTGGTGTTGAATTGATGCAATGGCAGCAACATGGATTAAGTCCTTACTTGGCAATTGCTGTGGTATTACTGGCGATGTTTAGTGTTGCGGTCTATTTGAAATCAAAATTGCAATGGCACTCTCTACAGCTCATCTTGATCGGTGGACTCTTATTTTTACTCTATGGCATAAGTCTGACAGAAAATGTTTATTCGCTAGGACATTGGTCGAGTCAGTTAAGTCAAGCTAGCTTTTTGATCACTGCAATTGGCTTAACCATATTACTCGTGGCGTTAAAGCCTTTAGCATCCAAGCGCTATTTACTGGTGTGGTCAACTTTACTTTGGCTGAGCTTAGCCAGTGTTGGCTTGGCTGTTTTCCCGATTATGCCCGTGATTGCTTTAGCTCTTATCCCTGCGATCTACAGTATTTGGTTATTTACGTCAGGTAAAACTGAATTGCTTCATCAGCTCCCTGTTTGGGGGCTAACCCTGTTTTGGTTGGTGTTGGTCAGTTTAGATCCATATTCTGCCGAGCAATATTATCTGTTACCACTGTTAAATTTGACTGATCTTTTATCTTTATTGATGTTTATTGGCATGATCTGGATCATTTATCATCACGATTTTAGTTCTGAGCGATCGATTGAGTGGGGTTTTAAAGTCACAACCATTTTAATTGGTTTATTGGTTTTGAGTAGTGTGGTGGTTCGTGCCATGCATCATTATTTGGATACACCATTATGGGATGGTGCAATTTGGCAAAACGGTGATGTGCAACTGAGTTTGACTTTATTATGGGTGATCTTGGCTTTTGTATTAATGACCTTTTCCAGCCGCCGTCATATTCGTCAAATTTGGTTTGTGGGAGCGGCCTTGTTAGGCATCGTGGTGGCTAAATTATTATTACTTGACCTCTCGCAAAGTGGCACATTGACCCGTGTGATCTCATTTATTGGGTCTGGTGCAATCATGCTGGTGATTGCTTATCTTGCGCCTTTGCCACCTGCGATTGATGAGCCTCAAAAAGAGCGTTGATTATCGCTCTTTTTCTTCTTTTTTAAGCTCTTTCTGGTGGGTATATTGATCGACTTCATCATCGTGTAATGGTGTTGGTCGGTCAATCAAGCCCATTTTCGGTACTGGAATTTCAATTTCATTTTCCAAGAAACCATTACGAACACGTTCCTGCATTTCATCACGAACTTGAATATAGTTTTCTTGACGACACCATACCGCAAATAAAATTTCGATTGAGGACTCTTTAAAAGCGGTTACTGTTACAGCAGGTTTAGGATCATCCATCACAAGAGGATATTTTAACGCGACATCTAATAAGACATGTCTAACTTTAATAATATCTTCATGGAAATTAATCGCCAGCGTAATGGGGATTCGTCGTATCGGATATTTAGATAAATTCATGACCGGTGCACGAATCAGTTGTTCATTGGGTAGGCGGATATAGACATTGTCTAAGGTCAGTAGTTTGACCGAAAGAAGGTCAATCGAAATAACCTCACCCTCAATCGTGTGTCCTCGAATCAAGGTGATTTGAATGGTATCACCGACTTCAAAAGAGCCTTCACCGATCAGGAACAAACCACTAATCAAATTGGATGCAGAGGTTTGTGAAGCAAAACCCAGTGCGACGGTTAGAATCCCTGCCGCGCCTAAAAAGACACTGAGTTTAAATCCTGCCTCTCGCAGACTGGTCATAATGAACAGTAGGAAAATGAAGTAGAAAATACCTCTGCGCCACAATAAGCGTTGATGCGCATTAAAACGGCTACCAATGGTTCGGATAAAGGCATTGGATAATAATCTTGCAATCACAAAGCCAATTAAACATAACGTAATCGCGACAATAATTTCACTGAGTCGTTCAAAGTTAATATTGGTGAAAACACTGGTGAGGTTGCTTGCAATATCTTTAGGAATATTTGAATCTGGCATAGCAATCCCTTAAAAGAATGAATCAAACATATTCAAAAAAGTACTATTTGGCGAACGTGGTGGATGAATGTAAGTCACTTCGCCTGCCTGAGCTGGGGTTCTATTTTCAATTCGAATGCGTGCTTGCTCTGCACCATCATAATATACTTTGATTTTAGAGGTCCAAAGTCGGCCAGTCCCTTCGCTATAAAATAGTGGTAGGGCAGGAACAGGTACATTCATACGGTCAAAACGCAATTGATGTTGACTGTTGTTCTGAAATTCAATGGGCGTGACTGCTCGAAAAGCACGTGGTGTTAAAAGGTTTAAATCCGTGCGACCATCAACAGAAGTGGCATAGCAAATCTCCCCTTGTTGGGGATTTTTTCCGAACCAGGTATCTTTGGATTGAATGATAGGAATATCAAATAATGGTTCATTGAGCCCATCAGCCAAACCTGCAATCCACAGTGGGGTACTGATATATAACGTGCCGCGTTGACCCGCTGGAATATAAATTGGATCTACAGGCTTAATCACCACTGAACGATCAGCCAGACGTGGCATCAAATGAAACATTTCATTGGTTTTATGAAACATATATCGTTCAATCTTTGCTGGTTGCGGCATGGCGAACTCAGTATCGGCTAGCGTTCGCCATTGCTGCTCATAATCGTGCTGAGAGTGCGGACGATGGTATTCCAATCGCCACTCTTTAATTCCGCGTGTTAGGCGGAAGAGCAATGAACCGAATTGCCAAGCTTTGGCCTGTTGAATTTCAAATTTTTGTTCGCCCCACCACTTCAACGTTTCTGAATGAGGCGTTTGATATAGATTATTTTGAGACAAGATGCAAAATTCCTTTGTGAGTATGCTAAAGAGACTTCACGCTGTAACCAGCTTAGAGTACACTCAATGCTTTCTTTTATCATTATTTGTGTGATGCAAATACTTAAACAAATACAAATTCCTTATAGTTTTGCCAAACGGCATGGCGTTTTGTTTCGTTATGAAGGCGATCAAGTTTTTATTGTGCGACGCAAGGAAACTGCACGTATTGCTTTGCAGGAAGCACGTCGCATTTTGGGGAGGTCAGCTCACGATCAACTTTGTACCGAGCAAGAGTTTCATGCCTTACTTAGTTCAAGCTATGCGGGCGACCGAGGTGAGTCTCAGCAGGTTGCGGCAGGTTTAGAAGATCATCCTGATCTATTAAGCCTTGCGGATCAAGTTCCAGAAGCTGAAGACTTGATGGATCAGGAAGATGATGCGCCCATTGTACGTCTTATCAATGCTTTGCTGTCGGAAGCAATCCGTGTCAGTGCATCTGATATTCATATTGAAGCCTTTGAGAAAAAACTTTCGGTACGTCTGCGTGTCGATGGTCAACTACGTGAAATCGTGCAACCGCGTCGTGAGTTAGCGCCGTTGTTAGTTTCACGTATCAAAGTGATGGCGAAGCTTGATATTGCAGAAAAGCGCATTCCACAAGATGGTCGTATTTCGTTACGCTTAGCTGGGCGTGAAGTGGATGTTCGTGTATCGACATTGCCATCCTCGCATGGTGAGCGTGTGGTGATGCGTTTGCTGGATAAGCAAGCGGGGCGTTTAAATATGACCCATTTAGGCTTGATGCAAAGTGATTATGATCGTTTAACGCAATTGGTGCATCGCCCACATGGCATTATTCTTGTGACTGGGCCAACTGGTTCGGGTAAAACCACCACGCTGTATGCGGCATTATCTGATTTGAACGATCACACGCGTAATATTTTGACTGCGGAAGATCCGATTGAATATCAACTTGAAGGGATTGGTCAAACGCAGGTCAATACCAAAGTTGATATGACTTTTGCGCGAGCGCTTAAAGCGATGCTGCGTCAGGATCCTGATGTGGTGATGGTCGGGGAGATTCGAGATCTTGAAACGGCAGAAATTGCAGTTCAAGCCTCATTGACAGGTCACTTGGTTTTATCAACGCTGCATACCAATACCGCAATTGGTGCGGTTACTCGTTTGAAAGACATGGGGATTGAGCCCTTTCTACTTGCAAGCTCGCTGATCGGTGTGATTGCACAACGTTTGGTTCGTACTTTATGCCCGCATTGTGTGACATGGCGTAGAGCTGATGACTTTGAGCAACAACTTTTCAAACATCTTGATGTCAATCAACAGATGGAGCTACCAGAGCCGCAGGGCTGCGAGCATTGTTCGCATGTGGGTTTTAGCGGACGAACCGCAATTTATGAAATTGTACCCGTTGATGAGTCCATGCGTCGTTTGATTCATGGCAATGCTGCCGAATATGAGTTAGAAACCTATGTTCGTAAACAATCGGGTTCAATTCGTGATGATGGTTTAAGAAAGGTTTTGGCTGGGAAAACAACTTTAGAAGAAGTATTACGAGTCACCAATGAAGCTGCCGAAGGCTAAATCAGCCGTGTTAGGAATAAAAACAGCATGGTGAATCCATGCTGTTTTTTATGAGTAGGAATATTATTCAGCAGTCACAATATTAAAATTCACATCAATATTGTTACGCGTTGCATTTGAATAAGGGCAAACGATGTGTGCAGCGGCAACCAGTTGTTCTGCTTCTGCTTGTTCTAAGCCAATTAAATATACATTTAACGTGACCTCGATCCCAAAGCCATTTGGGATTGGGCCAATACCAACTTCACCTTCAACATAAGCATCTTTGCTGATTTTAAGCTTGTCACGGTTCGCAACAAATTTCATAGCTCCTAAGAAACATGCAGAATAACCAGCAGCGAAAAGCTGCTCTGGATTGGTCACTTCACCACCAGCACCACCCATTTCTTTTGGAACACCTAGTTGAACATCTAAAACACCGTCAGAAGAGGTCGCACGGCCATCACGACCACCTGTTGCTTTCGCTTTTGCACGATAGACCACTTGTTCTAAAGACATGATTATTATTCCTGAATATTGTTGGGTACAATTAGATCGTACTCCATATCAATGAAAAAACAAGTGAGTAAAAGTTGTTTGATTTTGCATATTCAGCGCTTATTATTGTCGTTTTTTTACCAAAGTTCGGCAATTCTTTTCATTAATCGTGCTCTATAGCGAGCTGTTGGGTTGCTTAAACTTTTCTGAGCTTCTTGCTCATAATACTGTTGCCATGCTTTGATCATTTCCAGCGTTGTGCCTTTTTGTTTGATGATCACAACATCTTCAGGTTGAATATAGTCTAAGCGTTGCCTTGCACCTTCTGCACCTGTACCCCAACCAATGACCCATTGACCAAATGTATTGAGAGATAAGTTTTGTGGTGTCGATAAGTTATTTTGCGTGTTGGTTGATACATCAGAATTTTCCTCTACTGATGTCGCATGTAGTGGTGTGATTGCCCCTAGAAAAAACAATATGGTAATAAATCTAAACATGAACAATGGCTTAATAAGAATTAGTTGACAATATTATTTCACTCATCGAATAAAGTCATTTTGCTTTGTTCTACAGAGATCAATAATTTGTATTAAATCATGATTTAAGCGGTCTCGCACCGATAAAAATGATCAGCACGGTCAGATCACGCTAAGAAGATAAAGATTGGGTCTGAATTTGGATTTTAAAAAACAGCAGATATATTGCTAATCAAATATGTTGCTAATAATGGATGAGTTGGCGATGTTGCATCAAAGGCATTGCAAGACGTACCTTCTCTTGTTCGGCGAGATCAAAATGAGTGCTGATTAAAGCATGACCTTCTGCATTTACCATTTTCGACAGTTGACCACGGCTATCGGTGATGCCAGCATGTCCCCAAGTTTGACGGTCACCGTGTCGCCCTTGTTGCGCTGCACCTAAAACATAACATTGACTATCCATTGCGCGTGCTTGCAACAATAATTGCCAATGTAATTGACCCGTGGTGTACGTAAACGCAGCAGGAGCAGTTAAAATATGTGCACCCTGCTGACGTAGCGTTAAGGCAAGCTCTGGGAAGCGTAAGTCATAACACACCATTAAGCCAATATTACCAAACGGTGTTTTTGCCACAACAACGTCATTGCCAGGCTCAAAGAATTTTGATTCTTGATAACCACCAACGCTATCCCCAACCTGAACATCAAATAAATGAATTTTGTCGTAGCGCGCTTCTGTACCTTCTGGGCTAATACATAGACTCACAGTCCGAACGCGACCATCCGTAACAATCGAACCATCTGGGCGGAAAGGGCAAGGGAGTGTGCCAGCAACAATCCAAATTTGATAGCGGTGAGCAAGTTGCTCTAATCGGCTTTGGATGCTTTCAAATTGTGCGGCAGTTTCACGCTGTTTTCCTGCAGCAAAGCAGACAAAATTTTCAGGAAAGACCACCAGTTCGGCGGCTTGCGCCTTACTTTGTTGGATCAATGATTCAATGACAAGAAAGTTCGCTTCTATGTCATCTTGGGAGTTCATTTGTGCAACTGAAAGTAAGGTCATAAGCAAGTCACGATACAGAGTTTAATGTTTAATGATCAGACATTTTGTTTTTGTACGTCAATATTTAAGCAATCTTGTTCTTTTTGCAATTGTTTCACCAGAGGTTCAAACATATTCTGGTTGTTTTCATTCAAACGCATGAGGGTTTTGTGCGCATCTAATACTGTATTGAGCATGGCACTATGAGTAACCTGCTCTTCAGTCAGTTCTAAGGTGCAAACATTCGGATCGCCACAATAATTCAAAATCACGAATACTTGTGCTAATCCCATACTGTTGGCTAAGGTCGTAATATCTGCATTTGTTGAAAGCATTACGGCTTGAATGTGGTGCGTTTGCTTCAGTTTTAAGCCTAGTTTTGCCAGTATTCCTAAAACGGTACTGTCAATAAAGGTGGCTTGGGTAAGATCAACGATTGCACCAACAACATTTTGTTGTTGTTCAATTCGGTTGAGCAGTTTGTCTAAACTTATACAAGAGTGAGCACGCACTTCGCCAATAAGCTTGAAAATATGCGTGCCATTCAAACTTGCATATTCAACATGACCTGTTGACATATAAATGCCATTTTCAGAGAAAGGATATAAAATTATCCCATAGTGATATTGCAGACACAAGGGCTTGGATACTGTGAACTGGTTAAAGTACTGATTTTAATATTAATTCATTCGACACAAACTTAGAATAGCGATGTCATCGGCGACATGTTCTGGTGCTTGGAATGAGTTATTCTGTAGGTGTTCGACCAATTGATTAAATTGATCATTCAATCCACCATCAAAAGGTTCAAGCGCACCATCGGAACATAAAATGAACCGTGCTTGGCGATTAAGTACACAGTGATGCTCTTCAACTTCGAGTTCTTCTGTGAGACCTAAAGGAAAACTGCTGGTTGACAAAATTTGTGGTGGTTGATTCGGCTCAAAAATAATGGGCGGAGGGTAGTGTCCTGCGCTTGACCAGCGAACTTCGTTGGTTACTACGTTTAGAATCCCTGCCACCATGGTAATGTGCTTTTCTATATTTTCTTGCACTAACATAGCATTGAGTTTTTGAATGAGTTGACTTGGCGTTTTTGATCGACCATGAAATGCGGCCATCCATGACGTCAATAAACTACTGGTGACACCATGCCCTGAAACGTCGGCCAGATAAAATAAGACCTCTTCATCATTTAATCGCCAGTAATCGTACCAGTCGCCAGATAAATAAGCGGATGGTTGAAAAAAAGATTCGAATTGATAATTTGGCAATTCAATTGGATTGGGTAAAAGACGTTTCTGTAATTCAGCTGCGGAAGGGAGATCTCGACTGTCTTGATTTCGCTTGTATTGTGCATCAATTTTAAATAAAGAATGTATCGGATTTTTGGGCAAGTTATCCCACATCCAACCTGCTAGTGCGCCCATTTCCCAAGCTTGCGCTAATGCAGCCCCTTCATGTTCAAATGCGAGCACAATGGTTGGCAGTTTCCACTGATATTTTAAGAAGTCTTGTACATCGGCAATCGCAATAATCGTTTGATCATACAAATCCAAATCATTCACTTGAATGATTTGGAGAGTCGGTAACTCGGTTAAAGCTTGATCTAAGTAAGGTATGGAGCGTGTGGGTTGAATGAAATACATTGATGTATTGCCAATCCTTTGTATGATCACTTTTTAATTCATCATAGATGAAAGATAGCCTAAAACATAGTGTTGCTAGCGTTTAAATTCACTAGCGACACATAAGTTTGTAAGACATTATTTTAATTTAACTATTCTTCATCTGAAAATGATTCATCAATATCATCTTCGTCGCTGATAAAGGAAATGTCATTTGAGTCACCACGTTTCTCTGCAATTTGGAAAGACTTACGTTGCAAATAAAAGTCACGAATCATTGCATATTTATCACCTTTCAGACTTTCTTCAATATCAAGGATCTGGGAGCGAGCATCTACAGCTTGCAAGACGTTGGTTGACCAATAAACACCATCTTGATCGTCAAGTAAGTATTTCTGCGGACGACCAAAACTATCTGCAGCCATACCAACACCGTCTCGGAAAGTGCTTGGACCAAAGAACGGTAGCATGACATAAGGACCAGAAGGAACGCCGTAGTATCCTAAAGTTACCCCGAAGTTTTCTTCTTCTGTAGATAAGCCTAAGCGACGAGCAGGATCAGCAAAACCCAAGGTTGTTAATGTATTTAAAGTAAAACGCCCTAAGGTTTTTGCTGCACGGCTAGGCCGACCTTGAATCACTTGATTGACGGCATTCCACGGTTCACCTAGATTTTTACGAAATTGACGATATGGGCTACGTACTGGTTCAGGGACTTTAGCAACATATTGTATTGCGATAGGTTTCAATAAATTACGGTCTAATGCATCGTTAAAGAGGAAAATTTGACGGTTTAATGGTTGTAATGGATCTTTCACTGCATCTGGTTGGGCGGCATTTGCATTAACTTTTAAATCACTTTTAGTAAGATGTTTTAAATCTCTTATTGCTTGTATTGTTGATGGCTTATGCTCATTTGATGTTGAGGTGACGGTAGTATTGCTATCAACTGCTGATTCATTAAATGCCTCTTGAGCGAATACGGATGAAGAACATGCTCCAGCAGTTAACAACCCAAGTAAGATAAAATTGGAGTAATGCATATCAATCCTTAATCGCTGTTTGAGCGAAATACAGTCATAAAAATGATCGTGTTATTTAACACGAAACATATTAAGCAGAATACAATTTAATTATTCACCTATTATTAAAGCAAATTCACTAGCAAAATATAAGAAGAAATGTGAATTTGATCTAAAAATATCCACTTAAACATAAAATTTAAAAAATGGGGTTGCGTGGTGTGTGAAATGCTGTAGAATGCACATCCATCGGCGGTGATGCGGATAAAAACTTGTTGATAAACAGGGATTTGGATCGAAAGGTTAGATTCTTGGAATTGAGAATAAGTTTTAAAAATATCTAAATTGCCTGTTGACTTTTAAGAGATTGAGAGTAATATAGCCGACCTAGCTTGATGGTGA
>NZ_JAKZGL010000015.1 GCF_022549355.1 Acinetobacter sp. NIPH 2699 | reverse complement strand
GCCAACATTGTTTCATCTTTCATGGTAAACACCTTGTTGACCCCAACAGTGTTGGGGATAATTTAAGCATTTACACAGGTTTATTTACACCCTCAAACTGCAAATCAAAACCATTTTAAAAACTGGTGTATCGGAGATCGTGTTTTAAGAACCGAGACAGCCCCAGTAGTCGCCTTATCTATTTTGAACTATCACTTTTCCATCAAATGATACAGGTGGATTGCTTTCCATTAGGTTTAGCGTTAATTTAAATGAACTCTACTCTGCTTACAAAGAATAAAGACGGTAGGCATTGAAAAATGAAAAGGATTATTCGTTGTATGTCTGGGGTTCAAAAGCAAGATTCACCGCCACCTATTTATACAGATTTGATTAATTGTTCTAGCCATATCCGTGCTTTTGTCCTCAGTGTACTGTGTATTTGTCTTTTAGATTATGTGTTGTTTGGTCTTTTTTACTCGTTTAGTCCCAACATTTTTACCGTTTGGATCTGTATTACGCTGATTGTTTTACTTCTTTTCTTTTTTCTATGCCGTTTTTCTTCACAACACACGTCATCACCACTTTTCTTTAAAAAAACCAACCATTTATTTCAAATAGTGTGCTTTTTTACGGGTTTATTGCTCGGTGTTAACTCCATCATTATTAATTATTATCTCATCAATGATGTAACCAGAATTACAAGCTCACATATTTCAATTTTAACTGCTTTGCTCCTAACCACATCCCATATCATTGCACTTACATTTTTAACTCAACATATTCGATATTTTTTGCTATTTTTTCTTCCTAGTATTATTCCACTGATTATTTCACAGACGCTCTTCGGTGATCATCATCACACGCTGTTCTATCTCGCTTATTACTCCACATTCTTTGCTACCTTACTATGCGCGCAAGCAACCTATAAAATCCATAAACGTCTTTCAAGTGTACTTGAAAAGAACAAACAACTGATGGATGTTTCTGAACAACATAATCAATGGACCGAAGAACTCTGTCAGCAGCTACAACGTGAAATCAATAAATCCAAAGATATCGAAGCACAATTACAATTCAACAATCACTTATTGGAACAAAAAGTTCGTGATCGTACTTTTGATCTCACACAAATGAATGAGAGCTTAGAAGAACACCGACAAAATTTAGCTTTTGCGCATGAAACTGCTGGTATCCATCCTTGGGAATGGAATCTAGAAAATCAGACCATAGGCATCAGTAATACACATAGTCGGCCTGTGAAACGTGACTCTGAAAACCACTATGCGCTGTTACACAAAATCACCCATCCAGATGATATTCAACGTGTAAAAAATACCTTATACAGCCATTTAGACGGACAGATCGCCCGTTACGAAGAGACTTTTCGCATTAAACGTCCAAATGGTGAATGGTCGTGGATACATGATGTTGGTCAAGTTATTCAAAGAGATCCAACCAACAGTAAACCTTTACGTATGGTCGGTGTGTATCGTGATATCAATCAAGAACGCAGAGATCAAGAACGCTTGAAACTTTCTGCCAGTGTTTTTGAACAAGCATCTGAAGGGATTTTTATTTTAGATGCGCAGTTTAACTATGTTGAAGTGAACCCAAAATACGAACAAATCACAGGATTAGATAAACAAGTCATTTTAAATAAACATCTCTTTGAGATTACCAAGCAAAATAAACCTCATCACCACAACTTCCAACATTCTATACTCGACACCTTAAGAGACGAATATGAGTATGAAGGGGAATTTCAGGAGACTTATCATTCTGGAAAATCATGTTTCCTATGGATCCATATCAATGCTGTAAAAAATGAACAAGAACAAGTCATCAACTATATTGGTATTATTTCTGATCAAACCGAACGTAAACACCAAGAGCAACGTTTATCTTATTTAACCAACTACGATACGCTAACAGACTTACCCAATCGATTCTATTATCAACAACAACTGCATCAATATCTTATCAGTGAAGCGGCTATTCAACATCTAGCAGTGATTCGTCTCAACATAGATCGTTTCCGTACCTTGAATGAATTGATTAGCAACCAAGCAGGGAATGAACTCTTAAAACAGGTTGCACAACGCTTACGTATCAGCAATATTGATGCCCTTTTAGTTGCACACTTAAGCGCAGATGATTTTGCCATTATTTATGAGATGTCACCTTTACATCCGCCAATTCATCAATTATGCAATAATATTGTTGAAAACTTTTGCCAACCATTTTACATCTCAGACCAAGAGTATTTAGTAAGCATTTCAGTTGGCGTGGCCATGTTTCCAGAACATGGTCGTCAAGTCGATAATCTCAATACCCACGCTGAACAAGCCCTCAATGAAGCAAAGCGCTTAGGGGGAAATACCATTCGTTATTATTCAAATGAAAGAGCCAGTCTCACTGCCAAATATTCTGATTTAGAGCTCGACTTAAGGAAAGCTATTCAGAACAATGAGCTGGTTGTTTATTATCAGCCAAAAATTGTCGCTCAAAACAATCAGATCGATGGTTTCGAAGCCCTTATCCGTTGGGAGCACCCCACTAAAGGGCTGATCATGCCTGATATTTTCATTCCTTTAGCAGAAAGTACCAGCCTTATTTCAGATATTGGACAATTTGTACTACATGAAGCCGCCAAGCAATTACATGTATGGCAGCAACTCGGTTTCATGCATATTCATATTGCGGTTAATATCGTAGTACAACAAATTTTACGCGGGCAACTGCTCCATGATATTGATACCATCCTAGATCAATATTCGATTTCAGGACAAAATCTTGAGTTAGAAATTACAGAATCCGCTTTTTTAGAAAATACAGAAAGTGTAAAAGTCGTTTTACAAGCACTCAAACAACGTCATATTTCAATCGCACTTGATGATTTTGGAACAGGCTACTCTTCCCTCGCCTATTTAACTGAATACCCGATAGATACACTGAAAATAGACCGTGCGTTTATTTCAAAAATTGGCGATGCAAAACAAGATGCGATAGTTAATGCCATGATTGCAATGGGTAAAACGATTGGCCTAAAAGTTGTGGCCGAAGGTGTCGAGACCGAACAGCAAAGCGCCTACTTAAAACGTCAAAACTGTGACATATTGCAGGGTTACTTATTTGCTAGACCATTAACAGCAACACATGCGACAGAATATTTACAACAGCATACCTAACTGTCAACCGCAAAAACTTTCATTTAAGGATGGATTTTGAGCTCTTTGGCGGTTTATTTTACGCTCGTTATAAATTGTCAATAAGCATGTTCGTTCAGTGAAAATAAGCTTTTTGGACTGGGCGAAAGCATGAACTAGTGCTATATTCTTGTGCACTTATCTTAATACAATAATCAGCCGCCTATATAGCTGATTATTATCGGAACAATCGAGACTCAGATGGACGATCAATCTTTAAAACAGGCCGCTTTGTATTACCATGAATTTCCTACTCCGGGAAAAATCAGCGTGACACCTAGCAAGCAGCTCGTTAACCAACGAGATTTAGCGCTTGCATACTCTCCTGGTGTTGCAGCTCCGTGTTTGGAAATCGAACGAGACCCTTCTACTGCTGCCAAATATACAGCACGTGGTAATCTGGTCGCAGTCGTGAGTAATGGTACAGCTGTACTGGGTTTAGGGAACATTGGTCCTTTAGCATCAAAACCTGTCATGGAAGGTAAAGGCGTACTTTTCAAAAAGTTCGCTGGTGTTGATGTTTTTGATATCGAAATTGCAGAAAATGATCCAGACAAAATCGTTGATATCGTTGCTGCACTAGAGCCAACCTTTGGTGGTATCAACCTAGAAGACATCAAAGCACCTGAATGTTTCTATATCGAGAAAAAGCTTCGTGAACGCATGAAAATTCCTGTGTTCCATGATGACCAACATGGCACCAGTATTATCGTAGGTTCTGCATTATTAAATGCTTTGCAAATCGTAAATAAGAAAATTGATGAAATCAAAATTGTAGCATCTGGAGCAGGTGCTGCTGCTTTGTCTTGCTTAGATTTACTTTGCGCACTTGGTGTGAATAAAGCCAACATCACTGTTGCTGACTCTCGCGGTCTTCTCACAACTTCACGTGAAGGACTAGATGAGTCTAAAAAACGCTATGTACAAGACATTAAAGCAACGCAATTAAATGAAGTGATTACCGGCGCGGATATGTTCTTGGGTCTTTCGGCAGCAGGTATTTTAACCAAAGAAATGGTTAAAGAAATGGCTGAAAATCCAATTATCTTTGCACTTGCAAACCCTGATCCAGAAATCTTGCCTGAACATGCACATGAAGTACGTCCAGATGTCATTATGGCAACAGGTCGTTCGGACTACCCAAACCAAGTCAATAATGCCCTTTGCTTCCCATATATCTTCCGTGGTGCACTTGATGTTGGTGCAACAACAATCAATGAAGAAATGAAAATTGCTTGTGTACATGCGATTGCACGTATGGCACATGTTGAAGCTGATGCTGCCACTTACGGTGAAAAATCGGCATCATTTGGTCGTGATTACTTAATCCCAGGACCACTTGATCAACGCTTGATTTTAGAAATTGCACCTGCGGTCGCTAAAGCAGCAATGGATTCTGGTGTTGCAACACGTCCAATTGAAGACTTCTCTGCATATCGTCAAAGACTTTCTGAGTTCGTTTATAACTCTGCATTCTTGATGAAACCAATTTTTGCACAAGCAAAAACTGATCCTAAACGTATTGCTTATGCTGAAGGTGAAGATGAGCGCGTATTACGTGCAGTACAAATCGCGGTTGATGAAGATCTAGCTAAGCCAATTTTAGTTGGTCGTACCACTGTAATCGAAGCAAACATCAAAAAATTGGGTTTGCGTTTACAACATGGCGTAAATATCGAAATCGTTGACCAAGAAAAAAATCCTCAATACGAGGAGTTTTGGAAAGACTACTATCAGACCATGCAACGCAAAGGTGTGACCGTAGAATACGCTCAACGTGAAACACGTCGTCGCTCTACCCTCATCGCAGCTTTATTGGTTAAATTTGGTAAAGCTGATGGTATGCTCTGCGGTACTTACGCAAGCTATGATATTCATTTAGATTTCGTTAAAAATGTCATTGGTTTAAAAGAAGGTCGTAATAACTTCTTCACCCTAAATGCATTGATGCTTGAAGATCGCAACTTGTTTATTGCTGACACCTATGTAAATACCAACCCGACTGCGGAACAACTCGCTGAAATGACTATTTTAGCTGCGGAAGAAGTTCGTCGTTTTGGTATCACACCACGTGTTGCACTACTTTCCCATTCAAGCTTTGGTAGCGATCAACTTGATTCTAGCGCTCAAAAAATGCGTGAAGTTTATCGTTTACTTACAGAACAAGCGCCTGAATTAGAAGTCGAAGGTGAAATGCATGGAGATGCAGCACTTGACGAAAACATTCGTCACTTTGCTTTCCCAAATTCACGTTACAAAGGTTCAGCGAATCTCTTGATCATGCCAAACTTAGACTCAGCTAATATTTCTTTTAATTTATTAAAAGCAACATCTGGGAATAATGTAACGATTGGGCCAATTCTATTGGGCGCTGCAAAACCAGTTCATATCCTTACCCCAACAGCAACAACCCGCCGTCTAATCAACATGACCGCCTTGACTGTTGCTGAAATCCAACAAAGTCAAAACTAACCCGTATAAGCTGAGCTTTTCCTGAAAAGCTTTGCTTAGTGCTTGAGAAAACCTCTATTCTGTAGCATGATTGTGTGAAGAATAGAGGTTTTTTCATGCAAGTTTATTTAGTAGGCGGTGCCGTTCGAGATCATTTACTTGGGCATCCCTATCACGAAAAAGATTATGTTGTGGTTGGTGCAACGCCAGAACAATTACTCGCGGAAGGTTATCAACCTGTTGGCAAAGACTTCCCTGTATTTCTACATCCCAAAACAAAAGAAGAATATGCACTCGCACGCACAGAACGCAAATCAGGGATTGGCTATCACGGTTTCCAATGCTTCACGGATACTAGCGTTAAATTAGAAGAAGATTTAATTCGCCGAGACCTTACCATCAATGCCATGGCCATGGACGAACAAGGCAAGGTTTATGATCCTTATGGCGGACAAAAAGATCTAGATCAAAAAATTCTACGTCATGTTTCAGATGCATTTACTGAAGATCCGCTACGAGTACTTCGAGTCGCTCGCTTTGCTGCACGTTATGCTGCGTATGACTTTAAAATTGCGGATGAAACACTACAACTCATGCAAGACATCGCCAAATCAGGTGAGTTAAATGCCCTTACTCCCGAACGCGTCTGGAAAGAAACGTCTCGGGCATTAATGGAAGATCATGCAGATGTATATTTTCAAATACTCAAAGACTGTGATGCTTTAAAAATATTGTTTCCTGAACTCGATGCCCTATTTGGGGTACCACAGCGCCCTGAATACCACCCTGAAATAGATTGTGGTATTCATACACTCATGGCACTTAAACAGGCATGTCAGGCAAATTACGCTTTAGATGTCCGCTTCTCGGTACTTGTTCATGACTTAGGCAAAGCACTCACCCCTGTTGAAGAATTACCAAGACATATCATGCATGAAGAACGCGGTATACAGCCCGTAACTGATGTGTGTGATCGTCTAAAAGTACCCACCTATCTTAAAAATTTAGCACTTACTGTATGCAAAGAACATTTGAAATGCCATCAAGTCAAAAATCTAAAACCCGGTACATTATGGCGTTTTTTACAACGCTTAGATGTATTGCGTAGACCTGAGAAAGCCAAAGCTTTTGTTCAAGCGTGTGAATGTGATGCCAGAGGACGTTTAGGTTTAGAGCATCGTCCTTATCCGCAGGCACAATATATGTTAGATGCGATGGAAATCGTCAGAAATATTCGGGCACAGGATTTACCTGAACAGATCAAAGGCCCTGAAATAGGCGAAATGTTGATTCAATACCGTATTGAAGCGTTAGCAAAATTTAAAGAACAGCATGATGAATAATTTTTACATTAGACAAAAAAAACCAGTCAAACAGACTGGTTTTTTTTAGAAGATATGAATTATTGCGCAGCAGCTTGTGCAGCAGCAACTTCTTCAGCAAAGCTCATTTCAGCTTTCTTCTCAATACCTTCACCAACTTCGAAACGAGTGAATTGAGCAACAACTGTACCTGTTGCTTTCAATACGTCTGCAACTTTCTTGTCGTTGTCGATTACATACATTTGACGATCAAGAGCAACTTCGTTCAAATATTTTTCAATTGAACCAGTGACCATTTTCTCAACGATGTTCGCTGGCTTACCAGATTCTAATGCTTTCGCTTCAGCAATCTCTTTCTCTTTAGCGATCAAGTCAGCAGAAACAGCTTCAGCATTTACAGCAACAGGATTGAATGCAGCAACGTGCATTGCAATGCCTTTACCTGTATCAGCATCACCAGTATAAGCAACAACAACACCGATTTTTAAACCGTGTTTGTACACAGCCAAGTTTTCGCCTTCAACAATTTGAGCGCGACGAACTTGGATGTTTTCACCAATTTTTTGAACAAGTGCAACACGTGCTTCTTCTACTGTAGCGCCATCTTCAAGCTTAAGTTCAGCAATTTTTGCAGCATCAGTTTCGCCAGCAGCAAGTGCAGCAGCAGCAACTTTATCAGAAAAGTTTTTGAAGTTTTCGTCTTTAGCAACGAAGTCAGTCTGACAGTTCACTTCAACGAGAATCGCTTTGTTACCGTTTTGAATGATCGTGATCGCGCCATCAGCAGCAATATTACCTGCTTTTTTAGCAGCTTTTGCTTGACCTGATTTACGAAGGTTATCAATCGCAAGTTCGATGTCACCGCCCGCTTCTGTTAATGCTTTTTTACATTCCATCATTGCAAGACCAGTACGGTCACGTAATTCTTTTACCATGCTCGCAGTAACTGCAGTCATGTTGATCTCCTAAAATCGGTAGAAAATAAATCTGTTCAACAAAAACGGCCCAAAGAAACTCTGGGCCGTTTGCAATCTCGACGCTTTAATTTGCCACCATTACATGTCGCAAAAATGACAAGCTTGCGTCAAAACGCATTAAGCCTCAGAAGCATCTTTAGCAGCGTCATCGCCTTTTGCTTGTGCATTTGCTTGTGATTGAGCATATTCTTTACCAGCAAGAATCGCATCAGCCATAGCAGAAGCATACAAAGTTACTGCACGGATCGCATCGTCATTACCCGGAATAACGTAATCAACATGATCTGGGTTAGAGTTTGTATCAACGATACCGATTACAGGAATACCTAAGTTTTTCGCTTCTTTGATTGCAATCGCTTCGTGATCAACGTCGATTACAAATAATGCGTCAGGTAAACCACCCATGTTTTTAACGCCGCCTAAAGCACGTTCAAGTTTTTCCATCTCACGAGTACGTTCTAAAGCTTCACGTTTAGTAAGCTTAGCAAAAGTACCGTCTTGAGATTGAGTTTGAAGATCTTTTAAACGGTTGATAGATTGGCGAAGTGTTTTCCAGTTCGTCAACATACCACCTAACCAGCGGTGATCTACATATGGTTGACCAGCGCGTTGAGCTTGTTCACGGATGATGTTAGAAGCAGCTCGTTTTGTACCAACGAATAATACTTTGTTCTTTTTGCTCGCAAGGTTGTTCACAAAGTTCAATGCATCATTTAACGCAGGAACAGTATGCTCAAGGTTGATGATGTGAATTTTGTTACGTGCGCCAAAAATGTATTGACGCATTTTTGGGTTCCAGAAACGAGTTTGGTGACCAAAGTGTGCGCCTGCTTGAAGAAGGTCGCGCATGCTTACGTTGTAATCTGCCATTTTCTATACCTTAAGATTTGGGTTAGGCCTCCATATATCCGCATTCTCCACCTATTGCTAGGCACCCAGAGTAATGTGACGATATATGTGCGGATTTTGTACGACTATTTATTATACACTTTCAGAATACCTTTCATTAAGAAAGATAGTCACGAAAAGCAATTGATAAAATAGGCGGCTATTTATACCATAGTCACTTGCGAATTACCAAAAGTTTTTAGAGATCATGAATACAACTTATACAGCTCCTCGCCGATTAATTAAAACTCCCGATGAAATTGAAAAGATGCGTGTTGCAGGGAAACTGGCAGCTGAAGTTTTAGACATGATTAAGCCTTATATTAAGGCAGGTGTGAGTACACTCGAACTCGACACAATTTGTCATGATCATATTGTCAACGCTCAACAAGCCATCCCTGCTTGTTTGGGTTACGGCGCAGCACCAGGGCGTCCTGCTTTCCAACATACAATCTGCACATCGGTTAACCATGTCGTATGTCACGGTATTCCATCCGAAGCTAAAACGCTTAAAAATGGTGACATCCTGAATATTGATGTGACTGTTATTAAAGATGGTTATCACGGCGATACCAACATGATGTATATCGTGGGTGGAGAAACCTCTATTTTGGCAAATCGTCTTTGTAAGGTTGCACAAGAAGCCATGTATCGTGGTATGGCAACGGTTAAAAATGGTTCTTATCTTGGTGATGTTGGATATGCAATTCAACAATACGTTGAATCTGAACGTTTCAGTGTCGTCCGTGAATATTGTGGTCATGGTATCGGCAATGTCTTCCATGATGAACCTCAAGTTCTACACTATGGCCAAAAAGGCACAGGGATGCGTCTTGAAGCTGGCATGACATTTACCATTGAACCCATGGTCAATGCTGGCGTATGGCAAACCAAGCTCTTGGGCGATAAATGGACGGTTGTAACGAAAGATCATAAATTATCTGCTCAATATGAGCATACGCTTTTAGTCACACAAACAGGGATTGAAGTTTTAACTGCACGTCCTGAAGAAGATTTATCGCGTTTTATGTAACTCTTTACCCTTCTATTAATTTCAAAAAAGCTGCTTCGGCAGCTTTTTTGCATCCATAATTTCTTTATCAATTTATCTAAATGAAACAAAATTTTTCATAAGCACAACAATTATAAATTCTAACTAAACAAACAATTCATCAAAAAGAGTTATGTTGGGCGCAAGAAAAATCCTTACAAACTTTCGGACATGGAGTCCCTATATGATGAAAAAGTCATTAACTTGCCTAATAACTGGTCTTTGTACCCTACCTACCCTTGCTTTTGCAGACTCACCGTATTTTAGCCTTAAAGATGGTGATGGATTTAAACGCTTTTCGGTTTCTGCTGGTTGGTTGCATGCGATGCCTCAAGGCTCAGCGAATCCAATCAATGTAAACACCAGTATTGCTGAAGGAACACAGTCAAAAGTAGGTTCAGTAACAGCTGACTCTGTATTGAATGCAATTGATCGCTCTACCAAAGAAGGTGAAGAGAAATACAATACTTTAACAACTCTACTTAATACTCCGCTTGTTTCAAACATTATTTCAGAAAAAATAGACAATGTTACTTATTTAAGAAGTAACATTTCTGGTGAAGCTACAATCAACGGATTATCTAATTGGCAAGCTCAAGACACTGGGTTAGAAGCTGAGAATGTTGATACTGTTGGTATTATGGTCAATTACCATTTTACTGATAATCTTTCCTTAGAAATTAAAGCAGGCATTCCACCTAAAGTTGATATCAAAGGGAAAGGTCAAATTTATGCACCTTTATCTGGGATTGATAAACCAGCTGGTATCGGTGCTGTTCTTGGTGATATCCCATTAAAGCAAGATATTCATATCACTGATTTAACTCAGGGTGATAAAGCAGCGTCTGCACGGGCATGGCTACCAGCAATCGAACTCCACTATCAATTTGGTAAATCAGGTGTCAATAAATTCCGACCGTATGTCGGCGCTGGTGTGATGTATGCTTACTTCAATGATCTAAAAATGAATTCTGGCATTGAGTCAGATCTCATCGCAGCAGGTCACATGATTCAAAATATTCATGATGATAAAGCGGGAGCAGCATTAGATGGCAAGACATCATCTGCAGACCCTGTTGTTAAGCTTAAAGCAACCGACACATTTGCACCAATCGTTACTATAGGTGCGACTTATGACTTTAAACCAAATTGGTTTGCTGTTGGCTCGGTCTCTTATTCAAAAATGAATAATGAAGCAAAAATCTATGTTACTGACCGCAATACAGGCAAAGAGTTGATCCGCGCAAATACCAAGATTGATATTGATCCATTGATTACCTATGTCGGTGTGGGATATCGCTTCTAAAGCAATCTGAGTAAGAAAGCAGCTTCGGCTGCTTTTTTCTTTTCCGCGACTTTTTAAATCACTCTGCCTAAAGATTGCGCACCAAGAAAAAACAATTTCCTAAAGATTGTCTAACATCAATTTAAAATGATTTCATAAAAATTATGCTTTATTTCCGCTTTCACTCCACCTCACCACTAAATAGACTGATAAATACTTTCGCTTTTAATGCTTTAATTTATCTAATTGGTTAATTATTTTTTATGGCATGACCCTTGCTTAATAACTAACGTGTTGAATCAAAGATGATTCACAAAAAGTTTGTTGGCGGCCAACGATGTCCGTTCTGTTCGGTTTGCTTATGTTTAAACATGACATAGCAAAAATAAAATTACGTTCAGTTCAGGAGAAGGCTATGTCTTCAAACATGAATTTAGATGCAAAAAAAGCCACAGAAATAAAATTATTTAGCTTTTCTACGCCTGCGATGCGTGCATTTCACATGACATGGCTGGCATTCTTTGTCTGCTTCTTCGCATGGTTTGCCTGCGCTCCGCTCATGCCCGTCATTGCTGGTGAATTTAATTTAACCAAATCTCAGATCGCCAATATCAATATTGCCGCCGTTGCGATTACCATTATTATCCGACTGATTGTTGGCCCACTGTGCGATAAATATGGTCCACGTAGAACCTACACTGCACTTCTGATTCTCGGCAGTATTCCTGTATTTGGAGTTGCAGCAGCAAATACCTATGAATCTTTTCTATTCTTCCGTTTATTGATTGGGGCCATTGGCGCGAGCTTTGTCATTACTCAATACCATACCAGCGTGATGTTTGCCCCAAATGTTGTCGGTACTGCAAATGCTGCTGCCGCTGGTTGGGGTAATGCTGGTGGTGGTGCAACCCAAGCAATCATGCCTTTAATTTTAGGCGCAATCGTCATGTTTGGTGTCGAGCAGGCAATGGGATGGCGTATCGCTTTGCTGGTACCAGGTGTCATGATGGTGATCGTAGGTATCCTATACTGGAAACTGACCCAAGATAGCCCTCAAGGTGATTTTAAAGAATTACGCGAGCAAGGTGTAGAAGTGGGTAATGCCAAAAAAGGCGGTACCGCAATTCTCATGCAAGCGGCACGTAACTATCGAGTTTGGGTATTATTCACCGCTTATGCAGCATGCTTTGGTATTGAGATTTTCATTCATAATGTTGCCGCAATGTATTATGTTGACCACTTCAATATGGGCTTAAAAGAAGCAGGTCTGACTGCTGGTATCTTTGGTTTATTGGCCCTATTCGCTCGTGCATTAGGCGGAATTATTTCAGACAAAGTAGCAGTAAATAAAGGTCTCGATGGACGGACCAGAATCTTGTTTTTATTCATTTTAGGTGAAGGTTTATTCCTGATCGTTTTCTCTCAAATGAATACCGTTATGCTTGCAATACTCGCCATGACGATTTTTGCTTTGTTTACACATATGGCATGTGGTGCAACCTATGCATTGGTTCCATTTATTGACCGTGATGCCCTCGGTGGTGTCGCAGGCATTATTGGTGCTGGTGGTAATGTTGGTGCGGTTGCTGCTGGTTTCCTGCTTAAAGGTCTACTCGACATCCAAACCTGCCTTATGATTTTAGGCTGCCTTGTAACAGTCGCTGCCTTCAGTGTGGTACTCATTCGCTTCTCTGTAGAACATAAGGTCAAGGAACAAGAATTACTTGATCAAGCCATTATGGAACGGAATTCAGTGGCGTAATCATGACTCATGCTTTGTGAGCACTATGCTCAAACAGCTTCAATATTAAATTTTTCTTTCTCTGGGGTCTCAATATGAAATTGAATCTTCTTGGCTTTGCTATGCTCAGTATTTTAACCACCACAACATTTGCAGCACCAACGCTATATGGTGAAATTGATGCAAGTGTGGATTATTTACCTGAAAAAAATGCGACTAAATCGAATAAAGATGTTTGGGAAATAAGTTCAAATAGTTCATTCATTGGTATCAAAGGCGATGAAAAACTCACTGAACGTTTAAATGCAGTTTATGGAATCGAATGGTCATTCAATGCGGATGGCGATGGCTCAGATTGGGCGCAACGAAATCGTTTTGTTGGTTTAAAAGATGCCCAGTTCGGTACGATTAAAATAGGTAAGCATGATACGCCAGTAAAACAATTATCTAGCACGGTCGATATCTTTAATAACTATGTTGGAAATAAAGCGGATATAGGGGGTATTTTCGCTGGTGAAAATCGTATTGATAATGTGGTTATTTATGAATCTCCAGCCGTTAAATTATTACAAGGTGCATTTAAGCTCAATGCTTTACTTGCAACAGGCGAATCTGCTGGTATCAAACAAAGTAGTGGTGGTGCAAAAGTTGCTGGTCGTGGTTTAGGAGATGCTTGGTCAGCTACTGTAACCTATGAAAATCCATTGTGGGTTGCAGGATTAGGCTATGACAAAGCAATTCCGAGTACGTTTACTGGTCGTGGTTTATTAAACGCGGCTGAACCGAATATTACGGGTGGTTCAATTTTTGCCGCAGCAAACACAGTCCGTGCAATTGGTCGAGTGAATCCAATGGACGGTTTATTCTTGAAAGCATTGCTCCAAAGTTCAGAAGTTGAAGAAAGGTCTTATGCCGATGATGCAACAAAATGGGCAACAAAGGCAAAAAATATTGATAATGCAAAAGGCTGGTTAGTGGGTGCAGAATATACCCTTCCAGCAGCAAAGAATTGGACCATCAAAGGCCAATACAGCCAGAACACTACTCGCTTTAAAGACAATACCGATGATTTTGAAGCTAAGCAAATTATCGCTGGCGCAGACTATGCATTTAATAAGCAAGTAAAAACTTATGGTTATGCAGGTTATCTAACGCTTGAACAAGCAAGCCAAAAAGATAAACAACCTGTTGCAGGTTTAGGCTTAGAATTTAAATTCTAAAACATTGATCAATTTTTTAATAAACAGAGCAGCTCAGGTTGCTCTGTTTTTTTTTAATCAGAAAGACCAAAACAATAATAGACGTCTTTCATAAATCCCCTTACGGAACTTCAATCGTTCCTCATTCGCCCGATGGAAGAAATACAAAGGGGAGATAAATAATTATGAAAGAGGTCTAATTATTTCGTTAAAGAATCGAAATATAACCACAACTAATTTAAAATACTTTTCACTTATTTCTAAATCAAAAGAACAATGTCTAATCAACAATTTTCCAAACAACTGATCTATATGTTAATAGGAAGCGCTTTTGTGCTTGCCCTATCTTTAGGTGTACGTCATGGTTTTGGGCTCTACCTCGTTCCCATGAGTGACGCTTTTGGCTGGGGACACCATATTTTTAGTTTTGCGATTGCCATGCAAAATTTGATCTGGGGTGCAGCACAGCCCTTTACAGGTGCAATTGCTGATAAATACGGTACTAAAATTGTAGTTGTTGCTGGTGGAATACTCTATACCATCGGCTTAACCCTAATGGCATTTAGCTCTACAGGTCTATTACTCAACTTAAGTTTAGGCCTCATTATTGGTCTAGCGCTTTCTGCTACTTCATTTACCGTTTTACTCTCCGCTGTTGGTCGTGCTGCTCCACCAGAAAAACGTAGTATGGCTATGGGTATTGCAAGTGCCGCTGGTTCATTTGGGCAGTTCATTATGCTCCCATCAACGTTGCTTTTGCTCAAAAGTATTGGATGGTCATCTGCATTACTGGTCAGTGCTTTTGCAATTGCATTTATTGTTCCATTAGCATGGTTGCTCAAAGCACCACCTTCCACCGTGCCCAAAGCACTTGATCAGCAGAGCTTAACATTCAAGCAAGTTCTGAAAATTGCTAAAAATCACCATCCCTTTTGGTGGTTATCTCTAGGCTTTTTAGTATGTGGATTTCAGGTGGTATTCTTAGGGGTACACCTTCCCGGTTACTTAATTGATCATGGTTTTAATGCGACCACAGGCACAGTATTCTTAGCACTCGTTGGTTTATTCAACATTATTGGAACCTATGGCGCAGGGTGGTTGGGAGATCGTTTTTCCAAACCCAAACTACTGATGCTACTCTATGGCTTACGTGGTATCGCAATTATTGCTTTTCTGTTGCTACCACTGAGTACCTTTACAGTCTACAGTTTTGGCATCATCATGGGGCTATTATGGCTCTCCACAGTTCCCTTAACCAATGGTATTGTTGCGAATATGTTTGGAGTAAAATACTTATCTATGCTCAGTGGTATCGTATTTTTCACCCATCAAATCGGTTCATTCTTTGGTGGTTGGCTGGGCGGTGTCAACCATGCTTTAACAGGCAACTACAATATGATTTGGTTTGCCTGCCTCTTATTGAGTGTCTTTGGTGTGATCATCCATCTTTTTGTGAATGAGGAAGCTGTGATTGATGACAAGTATTGATCGAAATCTTAGAATCGGGCTGATGCTATTGATCATATTCTTAATGAGCGTATCTTTATTTATATGGTTACAAACACCTGATTTATTTGAATACTTCAATCAGGCATTTTGCGCACATTGAATACAAAAGTATTTCAATGAATAGTATTTGTCATGTACTGGTCAGAAAACTGTCATCAAACCATCAAATTGGAATGATTTAATGAAAAATAAAAAGCTATAAAAATGCAAAAAGCTTGTTGATCAACGCAATCAACAAGCTTTTTTATTGCTTAAAATAAAAGGAATTTCTAAAACAATGCTTTACAGAATCACCTTAGAAATAAGCGATATCACTGCTGACCTTTTGGTAATGGAATGTATTGGGATTGAACATTTTGTTGTTGAACTTTACGCTCCCCAACTTTGACTTCTAACTGTTGTTGTTTCCCATCACGTTCTACCACCACTTCAATCGAACTTTCTGGCGCTTGTAGTGCAACATAATTAATCAAATGCGATGCAGAAGAGATTTGTTCATTATTCACTTGAACAATTTTATCTCCACGTTTGACCCCAGCCAGATCAGCTGGACCACCACGTAACACATCTGCAACTAAAACACCGACTGGTTTTGCTGTTAAGACATCTTCATCCAAATTATTTGGAATTAAGCTGATACCTAACCAACCACGCACCACACGACCATCTTTCAAAATAGAGTTTAAAACTTGCTGACAAACTTTTGCGGGTATCGCAAAACCAATGCCAAGCGACCCACCAGATTGAGAGAAAATAGCGGTATTAACACCAATCAAATTACCCGCAACATCAATTAAAGCGCCACCAGAGTTACCGGGGTTAATCGCAGCATCTGTTTGAATAAAATCTTCGTAAGTATTAATCCCTAAGTCCGAACGCCCTGTCGCAGAAACAATCCCTTGGGTTACTGTTTGCCCAACACCAAAAGGATTACCTATTGCCAGTACGACATCACCGACTTCATTGCCACTGAGTTTAAATGGAAGCACTGGCAATTTATCTAATTCAATCTTGATCACTGCTAAATCAGTATCAGGGTCAGTACCCACTACCGTCGCTTCAGCACGACGACCATCATGCAGCGCCACAACAATATGTTCGGCCTGAGCAATGACATGATTATTTGTTAAAATATAGCCATCTGCACGAACAATCACCCCTGAACCTAAACTATTTTCATTTTTAGGCTGTTGAGGGATTTGATTACCAAAAAATTCACGAAAAACAGGATCATTCAATAGCGGATGATTAGGCTGTTTTATTTTTTGCGTGGTAAAAATATTCACGACGGCAGGAGCAGCGACTTTTACCGCAGCATTATAAGAAACCACCCCACCCATACGATTTGTATCAACTAAGGGTTCAACCTTTTCAGCTGGCATTTTAACCCCATCAGACGCCACAGTTGGTTTCGGCTGATGTGATTTCTGCCAAGCCAGAAAACTAAATATAACGACAATGAGTAATACCCAAGGTAACCATGTAAATGCACGGCGCACGTCTATTATCCTCTAGGCGAAATGATGTTTTAAATAAGTTAATTTGTTGAAGAACAGGAAATTTCTCTCATTGTAATGTAAATTACTTGAAAGCAATGCAAAAGTTAAAAAAGTTTTGTCTAGCTTTAGTTACATTTAAAAATATGTTTTTATTGACAGTAATAAAATCTAAACTATTTGAGGAATCGCATGGCAAATTTGCATGACATTGTGCAATGGTGTAATCAAACGCTAAAGGCCCATGAATTTAAAGACTATGCACCGAACGGCTTACAGATTGAAGGCAAACTCGAAGTCAATAAAATTGTTTGTGCGGTAACAGCCTCTGAAGATGCGATTGATGCTGCAATTGCCCAACAAGCAGATGTCTTACTTGTACATCATGGTTATTTCTGGAAAGGCGAGCCCTATCCCATTACAGGTATGCGTGGCAATCGAATCAAGAAACTAATTCAAAATAATATCTCACTGGTCGCTTACCATTTGCCTTTAGATGCTCATCCTACATTGGGAAATAATGCAGCAATTGCAGATCTGATTGGTTTAAAGAATTTAGAAGCCTTAGATACAACTGAAAAACACCCGATTGGCAATGTTGCTTATTTAGAAAATGCCATCAGCCCATCGCAATTTAAGACCAAGTTACAGGCTATTTTTGATTTTAATGTGATTCATTTGCCAAGTGATAAAATTGCAATCAAAAAAGTCGGTTTCTGCACAGGCGGTGCTCAAGATTTTATCAGTAAAGCAGCTCAAGAAAATTGTGATGCTTATATCTCTGGTGAAGTCAGCGAACGTACTTTTTATGAAGCGAAAGAGCTGGGGGTTCATTATTTTGCATGTGGTCATCATGCGACAGAACGTTATGGCGTGCAGCGTTTAGCACAAGCAATCGCAAACCAATTTTCAATCGAAACTGAATATTTTGAATTGAACAACCCGATCTAACCGTATTCAATCATTCGATTAAGCTAAAATCTTTTCGCTAGATTACTTGATAATCTAGCGAAATTTTTAATTTTAAGAAGAATTCATTCATTGAAAAAATTGAATTTTCATCACAGCATCTTAATGCTCCTTTTATGCAAGTTTGAACTCACAGCGTAGAGATAAATCAGAAATGATGCCCTCAATAGATTGGGCTTATCTCGAACTGTGTCTCGCTGGCGAGCAAATTACTTCTATTCCCCAATACCAACAATAAATAAAATTTATGTCTAACAGAATTAGCTCGCCTTAAAAAAAAGCAAATGAAAAGCATATTGATTCTCATTTACAATTAAGTGAATAATAAAAGCGCTTTAATTCATCCCAACAAAACCACTTTGATTAAAAAGGAATCAAACACATGGCTTATTCTTTACCAGCGCTCCCTTATGCTTATGATGCACTTGAACCTAATATTGATGCTAAAACAATGGAAATCCACCATAGTAAACACCATCAAACCTACATCAATAACATTAATGGTGCGATTGAAGGCACAGAATGGGAAAACCTTACAGTTGAAGAACTGGTTGCCAAAGTCAATGAAGTCCCCACTGAGCTTAAAAATATGGTAATCAATAACGGTGGCGGACATGCCAATCACTCACTGTTTTGGACGGTCATGAGTCCGCAAGGTGGGGGGCAGCCAACTGGAACAGTTGCAGAAGCGATTAATCAACAACTTGGTGGTTTTGACGCTTTTAAAGAAGCATTTACCAAAGCAGCCATTAGTCGTTTTGGTAGTGGCTGGGCATGGCTAAGCGTGACACCTGAACATAAAATCATTGTGGAAAGTAGTGCTAATCAGGACTCTCCGCTTATGCATGGCAATACGCCTATTCTAGGTTTAGATGTATGGGAACATGCGTATTATCTAAAATATCAAAATCGTCGCCCTGAATATATTGCTGCATTTTATAACGTGGTGGATTGGAATGAAGTGAATCGCCGCTATCACGTTGCGCTGCAAACTAAAGATCAGTAATTCTCCCCTAAACGATATCGTTTAACATTCTCATTAAACGTTGGTTAGAGTCATTTAGGATCTTCTAATAAAGAGCTAAAAACTCTAACCATATATTCTGTATCGTATATGTCTCATAGCGAAATTTTTTGCATATTTTGTGTATTAAAAGACTGCCCTATTGTCTATAGAATCATTTACAATAAAGGCACTTAATGTAAAACCCAGCAAATTTGCAAGGAATGAAACATGACAAGCATTACTTTACCTGCACTTCCATATGGCTATGATGATTTAGCACCACACATTTCTCGTGAAACTTTAGAATACCACCACGACAAACATCACAATACCTATGTTGTTAACCTAAACAACTTGATCAAAGGTACTGACCTTGAAGGTAAAACTTTAGAAGAAATCATCAAGGCTTCTGCTGGCGATGCTTCTAAAGCAGGTATCTTTAACAATGCTGCTCAGGTATGGAACCATACCTTCTACTGGAACAGTATCAAACCAAATGGTGGCGGTAAACCGACTGGTGCTATTGCAGCTAAAATTGATGAAGCGTTTGGTAGCTATGAAAAGTTTGCAGAGGAATTTACTGCTGCTGCAACAACTCAATTCGGTTCAGGTTGGGCTTGGTTAGTTGCTGATGAAATCAATGGTAAATTATCAATTACTAAAACTGCCAATGCAGATACACCACTTGCTCACGGTCAAATTGCAGTATTAACAATCGACGTTTGGGAGCATGCTTACTACATCGACTTCCGTAACTTACGTCCAAAATACATCGCGACTTTCTTAGAAAGCTTAGCTAACTGGGATTATGCAAATGCAAAACTTGCAGGTCAACCAGCAGGTGTTGAGAAATAAGTTTTATTTCTTGAGTAAAAAACTGCCCACACTGGGCAGTTTTTTTATCTCTAAAATCCTAAAAGAATATTTATCAAGCAAACGATTCATTTTATTTACTATTCTTATTGACGCATGAATGTTTCATGCCTAAAATGCGCATCAGATTCTCCAATAGCTCAGTCGGTAGAGCGACGGACTGTTAATCCGCAGGTCCCTGGTTCGAGCCCAGGTTGGAGAGCCAAGCTAATCTCCCATAGCTCAGTCGGTAGAGCGACGGACTGTTAATCCGCAGGTCCCTGGTTCGAGCCCAGGTGGGAGAGCCAAGTTTTTATTGGTTCGCTTGACCGTTAGTACCGATATGCATAGAATGCATATCCAGATTCTCCCATAGCTCAGTCGGTAGAGCGACGGACTGTTAATCCGCAGGTCCCTGGTTCGAGCCCAGGTGGGAGAGCCAAGATTCTAAAAACCCACTCATATTTATATCGAGTGGGTTTTTTATTAACACTTTGATAAGAACATGTCTGAATCAACTCAACTGGTTTTTCTGCTCATTGGTAGTATGAGCACAGCACTGCTACTCATCAGCTATCTGCGCCCTTTTTTCCTAAAACAAGATTTTTTCGCTCGCCCGGTCATTACTGCATTTGAATCACAAATGTTCTCTAGGCTTCAACAAGCCTTCCCTCATCACAACATATTGGCACAAGTTGCCTTTAGCGCACTGATTACCAGTAAACACTACAAGATCCGCAATCGTTTTAATCGCAAGGTGACTGATTTTGTGGTTTTAGATAAAGAAATGAAAGTTGTCGCGATTATTGAGCTTGATGACCCAAGTCATATCGGAAAAGAATTAGAAGACCAAAAACGTGATCAAATGCTACAACAAGCAGGATATCAAGTACAACGCTATACTCAAATTCCATCTATAAAGCAGTTACAGATGGATATTCGATAAATCAACAAGATCAGAAGTTCTCACTCAGCTTTCGCTGCTTGCTCTTCATTTTTCTGCTGTTCAAACTTTTTAGCTATTGCTGCCCGTTGTTGATCATATTCTTTCTTGGTTTTTGCATCGCTCTTGGCAGCTAAAAAAGCCATCCCTACAATAAAAATTGGAATCAACAACCCCAATCCCATCAACACCCACGGTACAGATTTTTTCTCAACAGCATTTTGACTCATAGCTGATTCAAACTCAAAGTTAACAATCTTAAAGAGGCAACAATATAACAAAAAAGAGCCTCTATAAAGAGACTCCCTTATTAAAATTCAAGTCTAAATAAACCTTAAGAGTTCCCCTTACAATGCAGACTTTGACTTGCATCTTTATCTTCGTCTGTCAGCACAACACCTGTAGCCGCTGACATATTTTCCTGAATAAAATCTACCGCAAGCTTATTACGACAAACGATTGCTTGAGTATGCGTTGCATTTGGTACAAGTTCAAATTTATACCCACTTGCATACTCTGGTGCTTTTAATCTCATATTTTTGAACAAATTCTCTGTAACATTAGGCAAAACAGCCTGATCTTTTTCGCCTTGAATAATGAGCACTGGCGTTTTAATGATTTGTGCGGCTGTAGCATTTGTGGCTGGCTGAGTTTTAACTAAGAAGTCACTAACAACAGGATCAGTTTTGAATTTATCCAAATCAATACCATACTGAGAAACTTTATGCGTAGGATCAGCCAAGAAAGCAAGAATTCCTGCCTTAAATTTCGCTTGTAAACCATCTGCACTATCAGGAGCAGGATAGCTTAAACATGAACCATCATCACCTGTACGACCATAAGCCAACTCTACAATTTCAGCTGCATTTGGTGTATAGATACGCTTAAAATCATAGTCAGTTTGTTGCGCTTTAATTCCAACGCTTGTAAACGCAGCATATGCCAACAACTCAGCATATCCATCAGCGAGTTGAGCAGTCAGAAATTCACCCTGCTCTGCCGTTATCTGATTGTGCGCAACCGCATTACGTATGCCCTGTAAATTTTCATCTAATCTATTTAAGCCATGGGCTTTTGGTTGCCCCTCATCATCAAGATTGAACTGAGGGTCGATATAAATTTGAATAATTTGCCCTAAACTCGATGCTGGTGCGCCAGCCACTGCCCCTTTAAAACTTGTATCTGTATTAGCAAACTCAGCTATGCCCAATGAAGCATGCCCACCTTGTGACTGCCCAATAGACATCCAACCACCTTGCAGTTGTGAACGATAATGATCTTTCACCGCTTGTACTGCCGCAATTGCAGAAACCGCTTCACTCTTTAAGTTTAAATAAGGATGAATACCTTTTGTTCCTAACCCCTCATAATCAGGTGCAACAATCACATAGCCTGCTTTTAACAGTGTTTGTGCCAAGATTGAAAAACGAGGATTCAACACATTTTGACTTGGTGCACAACCATCTCCCACACCAACCGTGCCATGAGCCCAAACAACAGTACGATAACCATCAGTTGGTCGCTCAACTTTCGGAAACATAACCAGTGCAGTCGCTTCTGAAGTTTTCCCTTGTACATCAACCATGTTATAGGTCATTACACTAATTGATTTTGCACCAATACTCTCTGCCGCCTCCACTGGAAGTTGAGTTTTATTGGCATCATAAGGCGTTTCAGATAAATAGGTTGGTGTCGCACTATCATATTGGTTTTTGCTATCACTCCCACAAGCAGCAAGCAATAAAGTTGTTGTTGAAAATGCTGCCAAAGCAATATTAGACCGTTTCATAAAAATATCCTTTTAGTCTTTGTCTTATTTTTTGTGCATGAAACTACATGCGATCTTATTAAGACATAAAAAAAGTGCCCTGCATAGGACACTTTTCAACTAATAAGTCATTTTTAAATCATGAATTCTAAAAAGATTCCAATAAAAATAATCATGCCAACCCAACGATTGTGACGGAATGCCCAAAAACAAATTTGAGGATCACGATCTTTAGTTTTTATTGCTTGATAAACAAAATCTGCTGCAACTACGAATAATGCAATCAGTCCAAATGGAATTAAAAGATTTTCCAAATAAAGTGCAGCACCAATTAACCCCAAGCTTGCAAGCTGCAATAATCCTATAATTTGTATATCAAATCGACCAAATAAAATTGCAGTAGATTTCACACCAATTTTCAAATCGTATTTACGGTCTGTAATTGCATATTGAGTATCATAAGCTACTGTCCAAGCCAAATTACCAAAATACAAAAGCCAACAAATCAAATCAGGAGTTTGTCCAACTGCGGTATATGCCATTGGAATCGACCAAGAAAATGCAGCCCCCAAAAACACTTGTGGCAAATGAGTATAGCGTTTCATAAAAGGATAAATAAACGCTAAAAGCAATGCACCAAATGACCAATAAAAAGTTTCAATAGGCAAGAAAAACAATAGACAGGCACTTGCCGCAACCAACCCCAAAAATACAAAAACAGCTTCGCGCGCTCGAATAACACCTGTGGCTAAAGGACGGGTTTTAGTGCGCTCAACATGGGCATCAACTTTACGATCTGCAAAATCGTTGATCGCACAACCTGCAGCTCGCATAAAGAGCACACCCAGCGTCATCACCAACAATATTTTTAAATCAGGAATGCCTTTTGATGCAATCCATAACGCCCACATGGTTGGCCAGAACACCAATTCTGTACCAATCGGCTTATCAAAACGACACAAATAATAATATGCCGCTAAACGCTGTCGCCATGTTGTTTGTTGCACTGTTTCCATGTTGCCCCTTAGAGTCAATGCTGTCGAATAAACTGTTCAAATGCAGGCAAGAATGTTTCCTGTACGATAAATTTGCAACCATGCCACGTATAGCAACTTTGCCGCGTCCAGCCATCCGTGAGATAAATCACGCGACGTTCGCAGGCTGGGTTAGTTCGCTGAAATAAAAACCAACCAATTGGCTTATTTCTAATATGTTTAAATAATCGTGCTTTTTTTTGTAAGCTTAAAATTGGAAAAATACTTTTTGCTTTCACCCAAGCCTGCTGTTCTGAACCATATAAGTAAGTTTCTCGAACCCATGAAATATGCGTATGTGGCATTCTCATCCACTGACTATCGGCAAATAATAAGCGTTGATACTGCTCTTTAATTCGTTCAACACGAAACTCTCCTGCGCCAAGGCCAGTGAGCTGTTGAGTGAGTGAACCCGATGCATACAACCATTTTTTTAATTCAGGTGGAATATCCCTGCCCTTTATTCTACTTGGTTGTAAATTACGCATGCTCAGCTCACTAAAAACATCGCAATTAGTTTACATGAATTTTTCAATAAAAAAGCCCGCCGAAGCGAGCTTTTTGAATCGGAATGTATTACAAGCTGTAGTACATATCGAATTCAACTGGATGAGTCGTCGTGTTAAGACGGCGTACATCATCAGTTTTAAGTTCGATGTATGCATCAAGCATTTCTTTAGTGAATACGCCACCTTTCAACAAGAACTCATGATCCGCTTGAAGTGCTTCAATCGCCATATCTAAGCTATGCGCCACTGTTGGGATTTTCGCTTCTTCTTCAGGAGGAAGATCGTACAAGTTCTTATCAGCTGCTTCACCTGGATGGATTTTGTTTTGAATACCATCAAGACCCGCCATTAACAATGCCGCGAAACCCAAGTACGGGTTCATCATTGGATCTGGGAAACGTGCTTCAATACGCTTACCTTTAGGGTTAGAAACGTATGGAATACGGATAGAAGCTGAACGGTTACGTGCTGAGTAAGCAAGCATAATCGGTGCTTCATAGTGAGGAACTAAACGCTTATACGAGTTTGTAGAAGGGTTAGTAATCGCATTTAATGCACGAGCGTGTTTGATTACACCACCAATGAAGAATAATGCCATTTCAGATAAACCAGCATATTCGTCACCAGCAAACAAGTTCTTGCCATCTTTAGCGATAGACATGTGAACATGCATACCAGAACCGTTATCACCAACCATCGGCTTTGGCATAAATGTCGCAGTTTTGCCATATTGATGAGCAACGTTCCAAACTGCATATTTGAACTGTTGAACTTCGTCCGCTTTACGAACCAAAGTATTGAAGCTCACACCAATTTCTAACTGGCAAGATGCAACTTCGTGGTGATGTACTTCAACACGACCTGGGCCCATGATGTCTTCGATACGTGCACACATTTCAGCACGCATATCTTGATGAGAATCAACTGGAGGAACTGGGAAGTAACCACCTTTCACACGTGGACGGTGGCCAGAGTTACCTGCTTCAAAATCTTTACCTGTAGACCAAGCAGCTTCTTCAGCGATCAATGTATGGCGAGCACCAGACATGTCGATATCCCATTTTACTTCGTCAAAAACGAAGAATTCTGGTTCTGGACCAAAGAATGCAGTATCACCGATACCTGTAGATTTTAAATACTCTTCAGCACGACGAGCAATCGAACGTGGATCACGCTCGTAACCTTGACCAGTAGATGGCTCGATTACGTCACAAGTCACAACAACTGTTGGCTCAGCAAAGAACGGGTCAAGAAAACCTGTTTCAGCATCTGGACGTAAGATCATGTCAGATGCTTCAATGCCTTTCCAGCCAGAGATTGAAGAACCGTCAAACATTTTACCGTCTTCAAATGTATCTTCATCAATTGTATCGGCTGGGTAAGTTACGTGTTGTTCTTTACCTTTCGTATCAGTAAAGCGAAAATCGACCCATTTCGCGCCGCTTTCTTTGATGAGTTGAAGGACCTTGTTCGCCATGCTCATTTGCTCCAATGAATTTTTATGCACTCGTTAAGTGCGTGTTAGTTGTTGGTGTATAAATAGCAATTATCATACCAACAATTTAAAATCATTCCTAAAACATTGAAATTCTTTGCAGAAAAAATGATTTAAGCTCCATGTTCAATATTTATATATCTTGCCCATTATTTGCAAATGCACCATATTTAAACATTTCTATTTTAAGGCATCCCCAAAATAGACAATGCGATCCAAAATGGTGCAAAAATATATATCAAAGAACTAATGTAGTGCCAATTACGCCATTCGTTAGCATAAACTGAGTTTTTATATCATTCTTTTCAACTTGATTCCATTCAATTCATTTAGACTTTCCATTCACTGGTCACTTATTTTTACAAACCCTTCAATTATAAAAATTTATTGTTCATTTTAAACACGATTTTGCTCAGTCACTTTATGCGTGTGGAAATCGTATTTTCTCGAAATATTCAACATTGATCATTTGTTTTTGTTATGATTATTTCCTACGATCTGTATCGCAATCCTTTTCCATATAAGTGGATACTGGACAATGCAAAATTTTAGATAGATTCATCGAAATCAAAAACACAATAAAGTGTTTATTTTCAATAAGGTTATAGTCATGCTTCTAATGGTGGATAATTACGACAGTTTTACTTATAACATCGTTCAATATTTTGGCGAGTTAAATCAAGAAGTAAAAGTTGTTCGCAATGACCAAGTTACATTAGAGGATATTGAGCGATGGCAGCCTAAATACCTCGTGATTGGTCCTGGTCCATGCTCTCCAAGTGAAGCAGGGATTTCTATTCCAGCCATTAATCATTTTGCAGGGAAAATTCCTTTGCTCGGTGTCTGTTTAGGTCATCAAGCCATTGGACAAGCCTTTGGTGGTCATATTATTCGTGCAAAAACAGTCATGCACGGACGTTTATCAGATATGCATCATAGTGATAAAGGGATTTTTAGCGATTTACCATCACCTTTTGCTGCCACACGTTACCACTCATTGGTGATTGAGCAAGAAACGCTTCCTGATTGTTTAGAAATCACTTGCTGGACCAATCAAACAGATGGCACGATTGAAGAGATTATGGGCGTAAAACATAAAACACTTCCAGTTGAAGGTGTTCAGTTCCACCCAGAGTCTATTTTGAGCCAACATGGTCATCAGATTTTCAAAAACTTCCTAGATATTTACGCTTAAACTGAAATTTTATTTCAGATTTAATCCTTAAACAGCCTATTTAAATGAATAGGCTGTTTTTATTTTGAACATATAAAGAATATATGCAACTTATACATACAGGTGAATTTTTCAGTTTTAAAATGAATGAGGAAAGTTCCATTTAAAAACAAATCATTATTTTTCAACAATTAATACACTTTTCATTCTTTTAAAAAGCGAGCTTCTCAAAAAAATTTAAGCTAAATCAGCTTCTTCTTTATTTTTTAGATTAAGTATAGTGATAGGAATGATTAAGTTTAACAACAATCGAGTGCTAAAATCCGAAATCATTTTTTAGCACACTTCGCCTGAAGCAAAGATCAGGATACTTATTGTGAATACATTAGTTTTATTGAATATTCTTGTTTTTATCTTGCTATTAGCAGGATTGTTTTTCACGTACAGGCATGACTGGAGTCTTGCCAAAAAAGTACTGATCGGTATGGTGGTTGGTATTTTCTTCGGTTTAGCGCTCAAAACCATTTATGGTGATGGTCTAATTCTGGAACATTCGGTCGCATGGTTCAACATCGTCGGTAATGGTTATGTGCAACTATTACAAATGGTGATCATGCCACTCATTTTCATTTCAATTTTAAGTGCGGTCATCAAATTACACCAAACCACCTCACTCGGAAAAATCAGTGTATTGGTGATTGGTATTTTATTAGCAACCACTGCAATTGCTGCTTTTGTTGGTGCAAGTATTACCAATTCATTTGGCCTAACCGCAGAGGGTTTAGTCCAAGGTGCCCAAGAAACCGCTCGTTTAGCAGCAATTGAAAGCCAATATATTGGACAAGTTGCTAATCTAGATGTACCCAAATTATTGCTTTCTTTGTTTCCACAAAACCCTTTTGCTGATTTAACTGGCATTCGTCCTACAGCAATCATTAGCGTCGTCATCTTTTCTGCATTTCTAGGCGTTGCAGCATTAAAACTCATCGAAAAAGATACCGTGAATGGTGAACGAATTCGTCATGGAATCGAAGCACTACAGGCGCTCGTCATTAGCCTCGTCCGCTTGGTTATGCAATTTACCCCTTACGGTGTACTTGCCTTGATGACCAAAATGGTCGCTACTGCAAACCTAGCTGACATTATTAAATTAGGTGAGTTTGTAATTGCATCGTATTTAGGACTGGCAATTATGTTGCTTGTGCATGCGCTTATTTTGCTGTTGGTAAGAGTTAACCCAATCGACTTCTTCAAAAAAGCATTCCCTGTTTTAAGCTTTGCATTTATTAGTCGTTCGAGTGCAGCCAGTATTCCACTCAATATTGAAACACAAACCAAGCAACTCGGTGTACCTGAAGGGATCGCCAGTTTTTCTGCATCGTTTGGCGCAACGATTGGCCAAAATGGTTGTGCTGGCTTATACCCCGCGATGCTTGCAGTGATGGTCGCACCAACAGTCGGGATCAATCCACTTGATCCTTTATGGATTGCGCAACTGATCGTCATTGTTACGCTCAGCTCGATTGGCGTTGCAGGTGTGGGTGGCGGAGCAACCTTTGCAGCACTGATTGTGTTACCAATCATGGGCTTACCCATTACGCTTGTTGCCTTGCTGATCTCAATCGAACCGCTCATTGATATGGGACGTACTGCCTTGAATGTCAATGGCTCTATGACTGCTGGCACAGCAACCAGCCAACTATTGGGCGTCAGAACGCCTGTAGAAGAACATTCTCAATAACCATGAGTAACAATGCCAATCCACGCAAATCGGATTGGCATTCTCTTATTTAACTGATATATAAAATATAAATTCTAGTCAATTACACCGTCTTTATAATTTGGACTTCTTGTCCAAGTGCAATCGTCCCTTCTCCTCGATGCAAAGCATTTTGCCCCATCATGACTTTATTACCTTGTTTTCGATAAGCCAACATGGCTTGCATGACTTCGGGTTGCTTTTGACTTGTCTCTAAATCAATGGTTGGAATAACACAACGCGAGCATGGTTTAACCAAATCAAATTTCACCTCACCAATTTGAATCTGCTTCCATTGATCTTCGGCAAAAGCATCACACCCTGAAATCACAATATTAGGTCTAAACCTTTGTACATCGAGCCTATAACCAACTTTATCGGAAAGAAAATCAACTGAAGCCTCACTGATGATCAAAAATGGAAAACCATCTGCAAAACCAACTCGATCACCGACCTGAGCATAGTCTAAGTCAACTTGTCTAATGGTTTCTTGTGGCATGTAAATCAATCGCACGTGTCGCTCGAGTATCAAACTTAACCAATCATTGACTGCATGTTCAATGCAATTTCCTTTTAATTGATCTTGCCAAACCGAAACCAATCGATCATCGGCCTGCCCTTGTGCCTCAGTCAGGCTCAGTTCAATCTGTTCAGATTGATAGTCAAACCGCACCACATCAGATGAAATCGTTACACCAATTTGCCCCATCTTTGCCACTTGTCTTTGTGTAATAAAACGACCATCTTTATCAACAATCATCCATCGGCGATCCCACTTTGGTCCAAAGGAATCTATTTCCATTTCAAAGCATTTATTAGCTCGACAGGACTTCACTGGGTAATGAAAAAGTTGACTGATGCGCATGTTAAAATTCCCACAAAGACAAACAAAATAGTTCAGTAAAGAAATTCATTGATCATAATAGTTGAATATTATAGCAATATGTCTAAATTTAAGGCACAGCATAGTTTTTATCTAAAGCGTATAAAATCTGCATTATTTTCTGATAACATAACTCGCTCGCTTTTAGATTATGTATCAGACCAAAGTCATACCAAACCGATTGCGATCAAACTATTTCATTCTCAAACTTTTAATCCATCATAATGCTGTAACTCATGACTATGAACATCCAACAGGCACTCAATCACATTACTAAAAATATTCATCTTACCCAGCCTCAAATGGAAGATGTCATGCGCGGCATCATGCAAGGTGAAGCAACCGATGCTCAAATCGGTGCGCTGATGATGGGCTTGCGTATGAAAGGTGAAAGTATTGATGAAATCACTGCCGCAGCTCGTATCATGCGTGAGTTCGCCATTAAAATTGATGTAAGCGATATTCCTCATCTCGTAGATATTGTTGGAACTGGTGGTGATGGCCAAAACTTATTTAATGTTTCTACTGCATCAAGCTTTGTGATTGCCGCTGCGGGTGCAACCATTGCCAAACATGGTGGACGTGGTGTTTCCAGCAAATCTGGCTCGTCTGATTTACTGGAGCAAGCAGGAATTCACCTAGATTTAGACATGCAACAAACTGAACGCTGTATCCGTGAAATGGGCATTGGCTTCCTCTTTGCTCCCAATCACCATAAAGCAATGAAATATGCTGTTGCGCCTCGTCGTGAGCTAGGTATCCGTAGTATTTTTAATTTACTGGGCCCTTTAACCAATCCTGCTGGCGTGAATCGTTTTGTGATTGGCGTATTCTCAGATGAACTTTGCCGTCCAATTGCAGAAGTTTTAAAACAGCTTGGCGCGGTACATGTGTTGGTTGTCCATTCTAAAGATGGTCTAGATGAAATTAGTCTCGCAGCACCGACAGCAGTTGCTGAATTAAAAGATGGTGAGATCACTGAATGGATGCTGACCCCTGATGATGTCGGGATTCCATCTCAAACGCTGACAGGTTTAGTGGTCAACAGTTCTGAAGAAAGCTTAAAACTGATTAAAGATGCGTTGGGTCGAGACAAATCAGATATCGGTGAAAAAGCAGCCAATATGATTGCACTGAATGCTGCCGCAGGGATTTATGTTGCTGGCGTTACCAAGACCTATAAACAAGCAGTTGAACTGGCACAAGATATTCTGTATGGCGGACAAGCTTTAGAAAAAATGAGTATCTTGTCAGAATTTACCAAGACATTGAAACAATATCAGGCAGACTAAGGATTTCTCATGATCGATATTCAAAATACCATTCTCGGTAAAATTGTTGACCGCAAACATGAGGAACTTGCTGCACGTTTAAAACAACGTAGCTTGCATGATGTTGAACAATGGGCAGAAGAAGCAACACCTGTGCGTGGTTTTGCCAATGCACTTCAATATAAACGCCCTGCTGTAATTGCCGAAATAAAAAAAGCATCACCCTCTAAAGGTGTGATTCGCGCAAACTTTAATCCTGCGGAAATTGCACAACAATATGAACAAGCAGGTGCAGCATGTTTGTCTGTGCTGACGGATGTAGATTTCTTCCAAGGTGCTGATGAAAATATCGCAATTGCACGTAATCACTGTGCTCTACCTGCTTTACGTAAAGATTTCTTGGTTGATCCGTATAACGTGGTTGAAGCACGTGCTTTACAGGCAGACTGTATTTTATTGATCGTGGCATGTTTATCTGATCAACAACTTGAAGAAATGTCTAAAACCGCATTTGAGCATCAACTTGATGTCTTGGTTGAAGTACATGACGAATATGAATTAGAACGTGCATTCAAGCTGTCTGAACAATGTATTCTAGGTGTGAATAACCGTAATCTAAAAACCTTTGATGTTGATTTAGAAACCTCATTGCGTTTAAAAAAATTACTGCCCGCTTCTCGTGTATTGGTCACTGAAAGTGGTATTGCCACGCCTGCGGATGTTGAAATGATGCAAGCCAATGATATTCATACTTTCCTTGTTGGTGAAAGTTTTATGAAACAGCCTCGTCCTGATCGGGCATTTGCTGAATTGTTTGGAAAGCCTGAACAAATTTAAGTTGATCAATTCAGGGTGAGAGCTCACCCTGAATACCATTACTTAAGCTGTCAATCATTCAATAATTAATCATCATTGTACTGATCAAAATAATGTATCTCTTTTAAAAAATTCTTAAAAATAATATTTTTAAACATTGAAAAATACTTTTTATAAAATCGTTTCTTATGTTCATTCACTATATCTTTTTGACCGTTTAAGCTTTGTATTTTAGGAGGACCCATTGATTATTCAATTTGACCGTTTAAGCAACATTCATTATGCCGAAATTATTGAATTAAATACCAATAACCTTGTCCTGCAACAAATGCCCTTAGCAAAAGGTATCATTTTTGATAAAGAACAATGTATTGCTTGGGTTGATGCTAAAGAGAAGCATTGGGAAGAATACGGTTACGGTGTTTGGGCATTTTTAGTTGACAATAAATTTGCTGGATGGGGTGGATTACAATATGAAGATGGCGATGCAGATTTAGCCTTAGTCTTACATCCTCGATATTGGGGGCTAGGAAAACAGATTTTTAATCGAATTATCAATAAGGCTTTTAACGAACTAAACTTTAGATCAATAACGATTTTATTACCCCCGACAAGAAATAAACTCAAAGCGATTTACTCATTAGGATTTAAATTAGAGGGTGAGATTACAATAAATCATGAACCTTTTATCAAATATAGATTGTATAAACATCAATCTAATGAAAGAAGCGCTTCACCAATTAGAGAATCATCCAATCAGGCATGATTTATTTCTTAGCTTAGACTCCATACAACATCGCATGAATGCAATTCAGTTCAAATCACAGCAGATTCAGACTATAATTTCCCACCTATCTCGTATCTTGCATATTTTACTGAAATTATGAGCAAACATGATTCATCGCTTTCTAAAGATCAGTTTAATTTACTGAAGCAATTTAAAAAGCAAATCTCCCAGCCACAGGCCAACAAGATCACACCACAAGCTGAATCGAAAAAGGCTGTCGCTGAAGAACTGGAAGACACCGAGCTTTTTAAAACAGCACTACAGGGTGTAAAGCCTATCGCCAATGACAATATTGCCGATATTAAGCCTGCTCGTCGCAAAAAAGTAGATGCACAAACATTGGCAAAACGCGCCGCGGCTGAAGGTGCGGCTGAGCAAGAGTTCACTGAAATTTCAGATACCCAAGCCATTTTAAATCCTGTCGCAAGCCAAGCAGCTCTGAGCTACCGTATTGCCACTTTGCAACACAAAGTCTTTGAAGATTTAAAAGCAGGTAAAATTCGTTGGTTTGAAGCAGTTGATTTACATGGTTGTACCGTTGAACAAGCACGCGCTGCGGTTCTGCAAATCATCCAAATAGCAAAAGATGAAAATCAAAATGTCATTAAAATTGTACATGGTAAAGGCCCTGAAGCCATTTTAAAAACCTATGTCAATGGATGGCTCAGACAGCATCGTGATGTACTTGCTTTTGTCAGTGCACCTGAGACTCAAGGCGGTACTGGCGCGGTGCTCGTGCTGCTTAAACGTGCAGAAAAGAACCCAAAGTACAAACAATAATCGGCATTTGGTTCAAAATTAATTTTTTCAATCGTTTTCTGATACAATTCCCGTTTTGTTCAACCCACCTAAGTGAACATTTATATGTCTATGCAGCAATCGTACGCAAACATCTTAACTGCCGTTGGTGAAGATTTAACTCGCCCAGGCTTACAAGATACTCCAATGCGTGCGGCTAAAGCTTTTTCTTTTTTAACCTCTGGTTATAGTAAAACGCTTGAAGAAGTGACCAATAATGCGGTTTTCCCTTCCGATAACCATGAAATGGTGTTGGTTAAGAACATCGAGTTTTACTCGCTTTGTGAACACCACCTGCTGCCATTCTATGGTCGTGTGCATATTGCTTATCTGCCTGAAGGTCAGGTTTTAGGTCTATCAAAATTTGCGCGTATTACTGAAATGTTTGCACGTCGTTTGCAAATTCAGGAAAACTTGACCCAGCAAATCGCAGAAGCCGTGGCTGAGGTCACTCAAGCGCGTGGTGTGGCTGTTGTCATCGACTCAGCACATATGTGTATGATGATGCGTGGTGTTGGCAAACAAGAATCAACTACCCGTACCGTCTCTTTCGTCGGTGAGTTTAAAACGGATAAAGATGCTCGTCGTGAGTTTTTGAGCGCTGTTCCTGAAAGTTATTAATAACCGATCTGAGCATTCAGAAAATGTCATCTATTTACTTAGCAGGTTATGGTGATTTAACACCGAATCAAGCCAGCATTGACTACCCTCGTCCTGACCGTTTAATCAAAGGTAATCCTGAACGTCTGACCTATAGCCTATATGAACACGCACATATGAGCTGTGGTATTTGGCAATGTGAAGTCGGTGCTTGGAATATCCAATTTGCAGACAATAAACAAGAGTTCTTTCAGGTCATTGAAGGTGTGGTGCGTATACACGATGCCAAGACCCATTCTTTTATTGAAGTGACGGCTGGCAGCGCAGGCATTATTCCGCCTGCATTTATCGGTACATTTGAAGTGATTGAAGCGGTTAAAAAATACTATGTTATTGTGGAAGTGTGATCATTAATGACCACACAATCACTTCTAAACCGCTAGAAGAACCGAACATAACCTAAACCTAGTTTTGTCCAATCTTTACGGTCCTGCTGTTCATATTGCCAATTCAAACGCAGTGCGTTATTCGCATTCAAACTATACTGAACATGTGTTCCTACTCTCAGATTCCATTGACTTTGATCCTGCCAATAAGGCAACTCAACTTGTAGCAGACTATTCCATTGATCTGACCATTGATTCATACAACCTAGCGTCGGTCCGACACCTATACGCCAACCTTTATCTAAAGCTTGTCCAGCTTGTAGATGACCTTGCAATTGTGCATAACATAGATGCTGACGATCATAATCCGCCAAACTATATCCCGCTTGCATATTCAAATTCATGACACCGTGTTGCTGATCTTCGCTAAACTGTCCTTCATCGACAGCTTCTTGCTTCCACCCCAAATTAAATCCCCATGTGAGTGGTGCTTTAAAGGGTTGAATCGGATTATAAGAATTCACAGCCAATACATCTAAGTGTTCAAGTTTCGGTTTGTCATCACGGTATTGTAGTGCACCATTTAAAAAGAGCAGTTGTGTACCTAAACGATAGCCACCAGATGGATCTATTAAATCGTGATAGGCCTGCCGATGTCCTAACTCAACGAACTTTTGTCCTTGCACCTCGCCAACATTAACAGAGAGATTACGTGCACGATGACCTTCAACAGGCTGAATCTTGGGTCGTTCAGGTTCTTGACGTTGCTTATCAATTTGGATTTGACTGCGTTTAGCTAATAATTGTCGCAAATGAACTTGAGCTACATCACCATCGGCTTTATGGCTGATATATTGCAAATACAAGTCATCGTAAGCCATTTCTAAGATTTTAGCCTGATCTTGTGGGCGGTAAGATGCCAAGATAGTCGAAACCTGTTCCATCTGTGCAAATGCAACTTGATGTGCTGCCTTCGCTAAAGCAGTGCCGTGCTGTTTTGCTTGAGCAAGCAATTGTGTTTCTAAAGCTGGACGATAGACCACATCTTTAACCAACTGTTGCTGATCGACCGCTTTTAATGTTTCGATGGGAATCGCAGCATAATTAAATTGGTCTTTTAGGTTTAAGTTTGGGCGAACCAAATCAATTAAACCGAGCAAACGATAAGCACAATTATCACTGACAAAATAATATGGAAAACTCACGTGTTGCATTTCCCAAATATGTTCAACCAAGAAACGGGTTTCTTCAGCAGTTAAATTAAGCTCATATTCCCACAGATCACGACTTTCAAAATCACCATACTCTTTTACTTTACGATAGTACGGCATCAATGAATATTCACCAGGATACTGCCCTGTTAACCCTTTCCAAGCATAGGACCAGTTATCTTGATTATTGACAGTTGCAGCATAATTCACTGCATAAGAAACCAAATTTAATTCTTTTTGATCTTTTGGGTCTAAACGCAATAGCGTATGTCCAAACATTGAGCTTGGATTTCCCATAAAATCGGTTGCATAAATCAGTGTCGCTTTATAAGGATTAATCTGATTGATCCATTCATCAAATTCAGGACAACTCACTACTGGAAGTTGCTTGGCATCAATATTTAATTGTTGCATTAACCAACGACTGCGTGCAGGAAATTTGCATCGAAAAGACTGATTATCTGCTGACGCTAGAAATAATGCTTTTATATCTGCTTTTAATTCTTTATTTAAATTGCTTTTACCTTCTTCTGCATAAAAGTAACCTTGATAGTCAACCTCACTTTTTCCAGAGCGATCTGCATACATTAAACGTTGCCAAGTCACCTGTTGATCTAATCGTTTTTGTTCAGCAAGATTAAGGTAGTTTTGAATATTCGGTTCAATCGCAGCATGTGCAATATGAGATAAAAAGGCAGTAATCGCAAAGGTTAAAAATTTCATTCAGCAACAAATATTTTAAATATAATTAAGTATTATAAGAAAACCCTGTCACGAGGACAGGGTCTCATCATGCAACAAGTTAAACGTATGCTTTTAATACGTCATCATTTGCCATTACATTCTGTAAAGAATCTAAAACTTGAAGTGTATGTTGATTTTCACTTGAATAAATCTCAGCAAAGTTTGCTTTAGATACAGCGAAGAAGCGCGCTTTGTCTTCTGATTTAATTTGCATGAGTTCAGCCAGTACATTTAAGCTTTCGCCTTGGCCTACTGCCATATCACGCGCTAAAGACTCAGCATTTTCATTGGTAAAAGTCACCACTTGTGCAGTAACAGTTCCACCTTGACGGCAACCTAAAGTACCAAAAGTAATCCCTAACAATTGGTTGGTAAAGATACCATTAGTGGTTGCAGCAAGAATTTTTGGACCAACACCTTTTTTACCAGCCCATACTTGGGTACCAACACCACAACCGACATCATTATCAGCCATTGCCATGGTTGAACCAGCAGCGAGTAATGCAGCTAATGCAATTTTTTTTAACATAAGAAAGTCTCCAGTATCAATTATTCTTTAGTATTTGTTATTACAATTGTGCAGTGAAAGCTCACGCACAGGAGTTAAAATAACGAGGTTAGCTCGCTTTAGCAAATAAATTTTGAAATATATCTGAAATATTCATAATAAAGGGAAATCAAAAAAGTCTGTTAAGAGAACTTAGCGGGTCTAATTTAACTGCCAAGACCCATTTTTATCTCTCGTTCCCAAGATTTTTAATACCAAGACCAAACTGAGTAATAATAAAAGATACCATGAACCGAGCTTGCCCCAACCCACCATATGCCAAGCACTCACCTGACTTGGATAAAGCCAAATTTTATAAAAGGTACTGATATTTTCCGCAATCCATATAAGAAATGCGAGCAACAGTAAAATAGGCAACATTGGCACTTTAAAACGATACTGATCAAGCTGGAAATACAATTTAGTTTTCCAAAAAATCACCACACTCCAAATAAACAGCCCCATCCGAATATCTGGAATAAAAAATTTGCTCATAAAATTGAAATAAGACAACACTGCTAGCAACATCATATTGCCGAAAGTCGGTAAATTCGCAAAAGAAACTTGATATAATCGCAAGGATCGAGCAAAAAAACTGCCTACGGCTGAATACATAAAACCAGCAAATAAGGGCACGGTTAATAATTTAAACACGGCAGGTTGCGGATAGTGCCAAGATGCGATCGCAGGATGGGTCAGAAAAATCTCCATTCCCATTGCCATGATATGAAACAAAGCAATAACCTTAGCTTCTTCCCACGATTCAAGCTTTAAATATAGTAAACAAATCTGAATCGCTATGGCATAAAACAACAGATAGTCATATCGAAAGAAACCATAATATTCATGACTACCCATCGGGGCGGTGAATGCAAATGCAATTAAAAGCAACAAACCAAATAAGGCAGCCGAAGCTGCCTTAGTCATAAAATTGAGTGGAAATAGGATTAATTGCACAAAACCAGCCCTTCAAATGCTTTTAAAATATCAGCCTAAATATTTGCTACTGTATTCATGTACAGTATCAACGAATATTTTAGGTTGTGCTGGATCTACCCATTGCGTAATGCCATGGCCTAGGTTTGCAACATAACCCGTTTTTTCACCATTGGCATAAGCATCATCCAGCATGGCTTTCACAGCCTTTTCAATTGAAGCTGCTGAACCATAAAGTACCGCTGGATCTAGATTTCCTTGTAAAGCAACACGACCTGCAACCACATCACGCGCTGTATAAAGGGGTGTCGTCCAATCCAGACCCACCGCATCTGCGCCAGTCGTAAGGATCGTTTCTAACCATTGTCCACCACCTTTAGTGAACACAATAATTGGAATACGACGTCCGTCTTTTTCACGTTGCAGTCCAGCGATGATTTTGGTCATGTAGTTCATTGAGAACTCGACATATTCGCGGTGTGCAAGTGCACCGCCCCAACTGTCAAAGATTTGAATTGCCTGTGCACCCGCATCAATTTGCGCATTGAGATAATCAATCACGGAATCGGCAAGATGATCCAGCAAAGTATGTAACACTTCTGGTTGGGCATACATCATCTGCTTAATGAAACGAAACTCTTTGCTTGAACCACCCTCAACCATATAGGTGGCCAAAGTCCAAGGGCTACCTGAAAATCCGATCAGAGGTACTTGCCCATTTAATGCTGATCGAATGGTCGATACCGCGTTCATCACATAAGCGAGATCTGATTTGGCATTTAGCTTTGGTAAATTTGCGACATCTTGTTCGGTACGTATGGTTTTATGAAACTTTGGACCTTCTCCAGTTTCAAAATACAGACCTAGACCAAGCGCATCAGGTACAGTCAAAATATCCGAGAATAAAATCGCAGCATCAAGCTCATAGCGACGTAAAGGCTGTAATGTTACCTCACAGGCAAATTCAGCATTTTTACATAAGGAAAGGAAATCCCCTGCTTGCCCACGAGTTTCACGATATTCTGGTAAATAACGCCCTGCTTGACGCATCATCCATACAGGCGTGGTGTCTACAGGTTCACGTAATAAAGCTCGTATAAAACGATCATTTTTCAACGTTGTCATTACCAATCTCTAAATTTTTCAGATGGAAGGCATGATAGCAAAAATCGAACAAGATATATAATTCTATACCGTACATCCGTTGAGCTGACGAAAAAATCGCTTGGTCACAAAATTGCTACTGCAAGCGTGTTCATTTTCTGTAATACTTGCAAAGTCTTATATCTCAATATGAATAATTCTTAAGGTTGAATTACATGTTTGTTCGCTCATTACTCGCTATGAGTTTAAGTTGTATTCTTGCTAATGTTGCTTTTGCTGCGCCAACAACTGAGCAAGCATTAAATCCCCAAAAGATTTCTGCAGTCCAAGATCCGATTGATCCTTTGGCAATTGATTTCGCAGCATCAAGTAGCAGTGCTGTTGCACCCGCTGCATCTGAACCACAGCTCAGTCAAAACCCAGCAGCAGATGTCGCTCAAGAAATAGAAAATAGACCAGAAGTTGCTGTTACAGCAGCTCCAGCTCGTGAAGCGACATTAGATACCGCAACCACAGTATCCAAAACGCCATCACAAGCACCCGAAGTTCCTGCATCGTGGACAATGGATGCCATTAACTCGGCTGAATGGTATGAAGATATGCCAAGACGTCAATTGCCAGCCTATGCTCGTGCACATGTGATGTTAAACAATGCACATGCATCACCTGGTGCAATTGATGGTTCTAACGGTCAAAATACATTAAAAGCGATTGCGTCATTTCAACAAATGAATGGATTAGCGCCAACAGGACAGCTCACCAAAGAAACGTGGGATGCTTTAGTTGCAAAACAAACTAAACCTGCATATGTTGAATACACTATCACTGAAGCCGATCTAAAAGGCCCTTATGCGGACTCAATCCCTTCTGACTATGCTCAACAAGCAAAAATGAAAGGACTGTACTACACTCGTGTCGCTGAAATGCTCGCTGAAAAGTTCCATATGGATGAACGATTCCTCAGACAACTAAACCCTAAAGCAAACTTTAACAAAGCAGGCGAAAAACTGGTTGTTGCAAATGTTCGCAATGATTTACCTGAAGATATTCATTTAATTGTGGCACACAAAGGTGCAAAACAACTTTACCTGTTTAATAGCCGTAATCAAATGATTGCGTCATTTCCTGCAACAATTGGCAGTACAAGTACGCCTTCTCCGACGGGTACTTATAAAGTAACAGGTGTTGCTAAAAATCCTTGGTACAGCTATTCACCATCGAACTTTGTACAAGGAAAAAATCTTAAACCATTATCACTTCCACCAGGTCCAAATGGTCCTGTCGGTAATATTTGGATTGGATTAAGCAAGAAATCTTTTGGTATTCATGGCACACCAAACCCGTCACTCATTTCTAAAACTGCATCGCATGGTTGTATCCGTTTAACCAACTGGGATGCCAATGATTTAGGTGGTAAAGTACGTTCTGGTGTAACTGTAAGATTCCTAGAATAATCTTCAATTATTCTGATTCAATGAAACCGAAGATCATGCATATGATCTTCGGTTTTTTAATTTTCTATATTTTCTTCGATATTTGGTAAAGGTTGATAATAAATCTGATTGCGTCCTAATTGTTTAGCGCGATATAACGCTTTATCAGCAGTGTGAATTAACACTTCTTGGCTAATTTTTGGATTTCCATTAAAAACCGTAATACCCAAACTGATAGTCACGTGATTTGAAACTAAAGACTTTTCATGTGGGATCATCTGCCGATCAATGGCACGATAAATATTGGTCGCAACAGCATAAGCGCCTTGTGCAGATGTCTGTGGTAAAAGCACCACAAACTCCTCTCCGCCATAGCGTGCAATAAAGTCCATATGTCTAATTGAACCTTTTATTGTTTTAGCAATTTCAGAAATAACTTGGTCGCCCATCTGATGACCATAAAAATCATTATAATTTTTGAAATAATCAATATCGATAAACAGTACGGATAAAGATGTCTGCTCTTGACAGGCTAAATCATAATAATAAGAACACATCTCTTCAAAAGTACGACGATTTGACACATTGGTAAGTTCATCATGCTGACTGAGGTGCAACAACTCAGATGCTTGTAAGCGTAGGATTTTTTCATCTATTTCAGAGATTTTTGACTTTATAAATATTCTTCGCTCTTTGGAATTGAGCATTACACTGATTGAGAAACCAAGCAATATACTGCCAATTAACGTTCGCCCAATCATGAGGAAATCACAAGGAATATTAAATAAATACAGGAAGAGTAGAATCACAAAGGCAGCAAAAGTGCCTATCGCCAACATATGTAATGGTTTAATGCCACTTAGAATAAAGCCCAACATATATAAGAAAGCAATCAGGACCATCGCCTGATTTTGAAGAACCATATTTGAAACACTCATCATCAATAATGAGGTGAAAACAATGGTGCAAAAAACAAGAGAACACGATGCAGAATAGAATAAAGCGTTCAAACTTTTAAAACGTGCAAATACCCAAAATAAAAACAGTGATATACCGACCACAATTAAACTCAAAATGCTATATACAAAATCCGAGATAAAATCGACACTTTCACGGATCACAATAAAGTTCGAGGGTAAAATCAGTAATATAAAAATGGCATAGGTGATCACACCTTGACCAAAAAATTGAATCGCATTGACCCGTGTTCGATCAATATTAAACGCCCAGAACTCATTTTCTAGTTTTGCAGGTAAAGCCTGATGCGTTTTTTTTGACTTAAAATGCTGGACAATAAGCTGCTCCAGTGCTTCTTTAGACCTCCTTAACTGCTCAAGATCATATTGATTTTCCATCCTTTTTACTCTTCTTATAATGCGCTATTTTTATGCTGGATAAAAATAGCATAAATTCTCATTCCGTCGTGCACTTTACTTAACCACTTATCCGTAATTGTAGTTACCATTTTCACACTTTATGCATTATTATTTGTATTATTTTTAAGTTTGAAGTACACCTTGAATACTCTTACACTTTTACAACCAGATGATTGGCACGCACACCTGCGTGATGGTTTAGCTTTAAAACGCACAGTACCAGATTTAGCAAAACAATTTGCCCGCGCGATTTGCATGCCAAATCTTGTTCCACCAGTCAAAACTGTAGAAGAAGCTTTAGCGTACCGCGAGCGTATTCTTGCCCATGTTCCAGAAGGAATCAATTTTGACCCTCGTATGGTGCTTTATTTTACCGACCACACCTCTCCTGATGAAGTTCGTAAAATCAAAGAATCTGAATATGTAAATGCCATCAAACTCTACCCTGCTGGTGCAACGACCAACTCAGATAATGGTGTAAGTGATATTCGTAAAGTCTATGCTGTGATTGAGCAACTTGAAGAACATCAAGTCCCGTTACTACTTCATGGTGAAGTCACGCATCATCATGTGGATATTTTTGACCGTGAAAAAAGATTTCTAGATGAAGTACTTTCACCGTTACTTAGACAATTTCCAAAACTAAAAGTTGTTTTAGAACATATTACCACCAGTGATGCCGCAAACTTTGTCGTTGAACAAGATCGTAATGTTGCAGCCACGATTACCCCTCAACATTTATTATTTAATCGTAATGACATGTTGGTGGGTGGTGTAAAACCGCATTTCTATTGCTTGCCGATTTTGAAACGTCAAACGCATCAAACCACGTTATTAGAAGTCGCGACCAGTGGTAGCCCTAAATTTTTCTTGGGTACTGACAGTGCACCGCACGCCCAAGATGCTAAAGAAAATGCTTGCGGCTGTGCAGGTTGTTATAGCGCACCAACAGCAATTGAATTATATGCCCAAGCCTTTGATCAAGTCGGAAAATTAGAGCGTCTTGAAGGTTTTGCCAGCCATTTTGGTGCTGATTTTTATGGATTACCACGTAATACCACCACGATCACATTGGTAAAAGAAGAACATACCGTTCCTGAGTCTCTTGATTATCTCGCAGACCAGAAAATCATTCCACTTCATGCAGGTAAAACGCTGCAATGGAGAAAAGTGTGACACAAGAAAATAAAGCCCCCGTTATAGGTCAGCGCTTCCGTGGTTTTTTGCCTGTTGTGGTTGATGTTGAAACAGCAGGTTTTAACTGCCAGACCGATGCGCTGCTTGAGATTGCGTGCATTCCAATCGTGTACGATGAACAAGGTCAGTTTGTACCGGGTCCATCTTTTCATGCACATATTAACCCTTTTGAAGGCGCAAATCTTGATCGCCGCTCATTAGACTTCATTGGTATTGATCCATTTAATCCAATGCGTGTTGCAATGGCTGAAGATGAACGTAGTGCTTTACGTCGTATTTTCAAATCACTCACGGAAGTACGCAAAGCACAGCATTGTACGCATGCCGTACTGGTCGGTCACAATGCGCACTTTGATTTAGGTTTCTTACAAGCAGCTATTGCACGTACTGGAACTAAAAATCAGAATCCGTTTCATAGCTTCTCTGTGTTTGATACCGTTACGCTCAGTGCAGTGATGTTTGGTCAAACCGTTCTAGCAAGAGCGTGTATTCAGGCTGGGATCGAGTTTGATGGTAAAGAAGCGCACTCTGCTTTATATGACACCCAGAAGACGGCTGAACTGTTTTGCTATATTTTGAACAAACTGTCTCCTCATCTTCTTGACAGTTTGGTGACAGAACCCTAATATACACCCACCTCAAGAAGTCCCTATCGTCTAGAGGCCTAGGACATCGCCCTTTCACGGCGGTAACCGGGGTTCGAATCCCCGTAGGGACGCCAAATTCTAAAAAGCCACTGCCCAACTTGAATAAAAAGTTAGACAGTGGCTTTTTTTATTCCCCAAAATAAAAAGGACTCCGAAGAGTCCTTAAAACATTATGCTGATTTTCGAGAATTCACACGTCCTTTCACCACTGCTTTGATATTTCCTTTTGCATAATTCAAGAATACCAATAATGGTGACAGTTTAGGATTTGGCTTTTTGCCCTGTCCAATCGCTTTGAACTGTGCGGCATACCAAATGATTTCCATGATTGCCATTTTATCGACAAAAGGAATCCCTGTTTTGATTTGATTGACGGCATAACGAACATCATGACCAGCGATCAAACGATCTGTTAAATCTGTTTCTACCGCCAATGGACGAGCAATACCAATAAAATCACATGCACCACTCTCAAGTGCTGCATTCATGCCTTCCACCGTACGGAAACCACCTGTCACCATTAACTGACAAGAGACATGCTGACGAATCTTTTCCGAAAACTCTAAGAAATAAGCTTCACGTGCAATCGTGCTAGCCTTACGAGATTCAGCTTTTGCACCTGCCATTGCAGGCGCTTCATAAGTACCACCAGAGATTTCGATAATATCAATACCAGCGGCATCAATGACCTTGAATACTGTAATCACATCTTCTTCAGTAATCCCACCACGCTGGAAATCAGCTGAATTGAGTTTTACAGAAATGATAAAGTTTTCAGAGGTTGCTGCACGGACTGCCTTATATGCTTCAACCAAGAAACGCATACGATTTTCAACCGAACCGCCCCATTGATCGGTCCGTTTATTGGTGAGTGGCGATAAAAACTGACTAATAAGATAACCATGTGCGCCATGTAATTGCACACCCTCAAAGCCTGCTTTCTCACAAATTGCAGCAGCAGTGGCAAAACGCTGAATAATATCTAGAATTTCCTCATGCTTAAGTTCACGCGGTGTACCAAACATGGTGGCCAACATTGGACTAAATGGAACAGCAGAAGGTGCAACGGTTTCTTTATTCAAACCTTTTGGACATTGACGACCCGGATGTGACAATTGAACTAACTGCACCATACCGTATTTTTTACCGACCGCAGCCCATTGTTGTAATCTTGCCAAATCACGTTCAGTTTCAATTGCAACGACACCCGGCTCATTCTTCGCGCCAATATTGACCATTACATTTCCTGTAATGGCGCAGCCTAAACCGCCTTTCGCCCATGCTTCATATAAGCCAATATGTAAATCATTGGGTTGCCCTTCATAATTGGCCAATCCTTCACTCATCGCACCTTTAATGATACGGTTTTTGAATATGGTATTACGAATCGTGATACTGTCTGCAATCTGACTCATGGTCATCCTCTGCTACAAAAGTTAGAGTACTTATTCAAGTATAATCTGATCGTTTGACAATACCACATGTCAACTTAATTACAAGTTAGTACTGACTGGCAGCAATCAACTGACGGGTATATTCTGTTTTTGGTTGCGAAAAAAGTAACTCAGTGGCTTGATATTCCATTACTTTTGCATGCCGCAACACCATGACTTTTTGGCATAAGGCTTTGATGACTTGTAAGTCATGACTGATAAAAATATAGCTGATCTGCTCTTGCTGTTGTAATCGTCTGAGCAATTTCACGATTGCACGTTGTGTTGTTCGGTCTAAGGCTGAGGTTGGTTCATCCAAAATCATGAGCTTAGGTTGTAAAACCAATGCGCGTGCCAATGCAACACGTTGTCGTTGTCCTCCCGACAGCTCATGCGGATAACGATTTTTAAAATCAATCGGAAGTTCCACTTTCTCAAGTGTTTGCTCAATCTGCTGATCTACAACAGATTGATTCAGCTCTTTAAGCGCCAATCCCTCACCGACAATCTGTCCAATCGTCATACGAGGATTTAAGCTACTAAATGGATCTTGAAACACGATCTGAAAATCGCTACGTAAAGGGCGTAATTTTTTCTCATTGAGTTGATTCAGATCTTTCCCTAAGAAAACAATCTGTCCTTCACTCTCGATCAACCGTGTAATTGCCAAGGCTAAGGTCGATTTACCTGAACCACTTTCCCCTACAACACCTAAAGATTCACCCTGCGCCAGCATCAAATCAAGTGGTTCTATCGCAATAAAATAATCTTTCACACGATTTAATAGACCCTGTTTAATGGGGAACTTCACGGCGAGTTGTTTTATTTCAAGAATGGTTTGCTGATCTGCGGATGGTAGTGCTTGACCAAAATCATGATCCAGTAAATGCTGCGTATAAGCGGCTTCTGGTCGGGCAAAAATTGTGGTGACTGCACCTTGCTCCTCCACTCGGCCTTTGTTCATTACAATCACATCATCGGCATAGTGCTTGACCAGATTTAAATCATGGCTAATCAAAATCATCGCCATATTGCGTTGCTGCTGGAGCTGTTTCAGCAAATTCAAAATTTGTGTTTGCAAGGTAACATCTAATGCAGTTGTCGGTTCATCTGCTATTAAAATATCAGGCTCTAGCGCCAAAGCCATCGCAATCATCACACGTTGCCGTTGTCCACCTGACAACTCATGCGGATAGCGTCTTAATTTCTGTTCAGGCTCAGTTATTCCAACGTCATTCAACAAAGTAATAACTTTTTCTCTAACTTTGGTCTTCGACCATCCTTGCAATAACAAACTTTCTCCAATGATTTTTTCGACTCGATGCAAAGGATTTAAAGCGGTCATCGGTTCTTGGAAAATCATGGCAATTTTTTGTCCACGAATTTGTCGCAAAGCTGGCGTGTCTAAAGCCAATAGGTTTTGATCATTTAACCAAGCTTGTCCTTGAATGTTTAAATGGCTTGGCAATAGACCTAATAGTGCTAAACTACTCACAGATTTGCCTGAACCGCTTTCGCCAACGATTGCCACGGTTTCACCAGCAGCTAAGTTGAAGCTCAATTGATCAACAAGAATCTGACCTGTCACCGTAGAAACAGTCAATTCTTTAACGTTGAGCACATCATTTTTTATAGCGCTATTGTCTTGGATCGAATGCATCACGTGTCGCCTCCCCAATATAAATCAATAATGACAACACGATTGCAAGCGTAAAAAAGCCAGACAATGCCAACCAAGGCGCATTGAGATTATTTTTACCCTGTAATAGTAATTCACCCAACGAAGCAGCATCAGGAGGCAAACCATAGCCTAAAAAATCCAATGCAGTTAATGCCGTGATATTGGCAGTCAACATAAATGGCAATTGCGACAAACTCGAACTCATCGCATTGGGTAAAATATGCCGAAAAATAATCGTTCGATCAGTCACTCCAAGCGCTCTTGCGGCACGAACATAGTCAAAGTTTCGGGCGCGTAAAAACTCTGCACGAACCAATCCCACTAAAGCCGTCCAGCCGAATAACAGCATAATCAGAAACAGCCAATACACATTGGGTGTAAACATACTGACAAGGATCATCACCATAAATAGCATCGGCAGTCCCCCCCAAACCTCAAGAATACGCTGTCCAAGTAAGTCAATCCAACCGCCATAATAGCCCTGAATTGCACCAACGATGATGCCCAAAACTGCCGCACAAAGGGTTAAGGCAAAACCAAATAATAGAGACACTCGTAAACCGTACAGCACCCGTGCCAATACATCTCGTCCCTGATCATCGGTTCCCAACCAGTTTTGTGCCGTTGGTTGAGATGGTACAGGTACCGTTAAATCAAGGTTCGGTGTCTGAAATGAAAATGGAACGATTGGGGAAATCATCCAGCCTTGGGCCGAAATTAATTCACGTACTACAGGATCTTGATAATCGGTTGCTGTCTCAAACACACCACCATACGTGGTTTCTGGATAATTTTTAAAGACTGGAAAATAAAAGCTGTCTTGATACTTCACGATCAATGGCTTGTCATTGGCAATAAACTCAGCCGCTAGTGACAAAGTAAAAATGATCGTAAATAGAATAAAACAGCGGAAGCCTAATTTATTTTTCTTAAAACGCGCTAAGCGTGCTTGCATCACAGGCGACATTACTTCATTCCTCGCGCATCAAAGTTAATACGAGGATCAATCACCTGATACAATACATCACTGACCAGACGTAAAATCAGACCAAGTAAAGTGAATAAGAACAAAGTACCAAAAATCACAGGATAATCGCGTTGAACGATGGCCTCAAAACCCAATAATCCAAGCCCATCCAAATTAAAGATGATTTCGATAAATAAATTACCGACAAAGAAAATTCCAATCAAGGCTTCAGGCAATCCAGCAATCACAATCAACATCGCATTACGAAAAACATGTCCATATAACACCCGATTTTCGGTGAGTCCTTTAGAACGTGCTGCAAGTACATATTGTTTATTTAACTCTTCCATAAAGGAATATTTAGTGAGGTAAGTTAAACCTGCAAAACCACCTAATACGATGCTGAGTAAAGGCAAACTCATATGCCAGAAATAATCTTTAATTTTTTCTAGTGTGCTGAGTTGAGTAAAGTTTTCAGAGACAAGTCCCTGTAAAGGAAACCATTGAAAATAGCTGCCACCTGCAAAAAATACAATCAATAACACCGCAAAAACAAAAGACGGAACCGCATAGCCAACGGCCAACAATAACGATGTAGATTTATCAAATATTAATCCATGCTGTTTGGCCTTACGGATTCCCAATGGAATAGACACCAAATAAATGAGCAGCGTACTCCATAACCCCAGCGAAATGGTGACGGGCATTTTTTCGTAAAGCAATTGGGTAACAGGTTTATCTTTAAAAAAACTGGTGCCAAAATCAAAAGAAAGATAGCCTTTGAGCATGAGCCAAAAACGCTCAGGTGCTGATTTATCAAAGCCGTATTGTGCCTTAATTTGCTCCACCATCTCAGCACTCAGACCTCTTGCCCCTTGATACTGAGTTTGAGAACTCTGTGCGGTTTCGCCCCCAGACAATCCCATCCCTTGAAAAGTTTGCGCTTGCTGGATTGCTTGCTCAACTGGCCCACCTGGCGCAATTTGAATCACGGCAAAATTGATCAACAGAATAAAAAACAAAGTTGGAATAATCAGCAGTAGCCGTTTAAATATATATGTTCCCATCAATCTTATCCCTATTGTTTAGACTGATTATTTTTCCGCAAATATTGATCTACTTTTTTTGCTTTTTCAGCATCCACCCACCAATAATCGGTGCCGACTGATAGTTTAGGTTTTACTTTAGGTTGTTGGTACATATCCCAATAGGCTAACCACGTTTCTGCCTTACCATAGGTCGGAATATGATAATAACCTGCTCGTAATAACCGATCCAATACACGTGTATGTAGTACCACTTGTTCTCGACTATCAGATACAATTATTTTTTGAATCACTTGATCAATGACGGGGTTTTTTATTCCTGCAAAATTATAGTTCCCTTCTTCATCAGCAGCTTTACTACTCCAAAATTGTGCTTGCTCTTTACCTGGGGAAATCGATTGGGGTAGTCGCATGGTGATCATATCAAAATCATTACGGCGGCGTCTTTCAATATATTGTGGCACATCCACATGTCGAATATTGACCGTAATACCTAGGCGCTTCAAATTACGAACAAAAGGCATTAATGTTCGTTGTAGCCCATCTTGGTGAATGAGAATCTCAATTTTAATTGGCTTGCCTTTGCTATCAAATAAATGCCCATCTTTAACAACATAACCTGCATCTTTTAGAACCTGACGGGCTAAAAGTAAATTTTTCCGATTAAAACCACTAGCATCTGAAGCTGGAAACTTCCAATCTGCCAATACACCTTTTTGCATCAGCGGATTTAATTTTGCGACATAAGGCTGTAAAACAGCACGTTCTGCCGGAGATGGCTGCCCTACTGCCGCCAACTCACTGTTGGCGAAATAACTTTGTAAGCGTTGATATTGACCGTAGAATAGCGCTTTATTTTGCCATTCAAAATCATAGGCATAACTCAATGCTTTACGTAAATAAATATCATCTAAAGGTTTACGTCGCGTATTGAAAACAAAACTCTGAAAATCTAAAGGTTTCGCTAAATTGGCATTGTATTTCTTGACCAAACCGACCTGAACCGCAGGAAATTTATATTCAGTCACCCAGCGACGCGATATATTTTCTTCGTGTAATGTGAACTGCCCAGATTTGAAGCCTTCAAAGGTCACATCCAAGTTACGGTAGTACACATATCTGAGACGATCGAAATTATGACGCCCACGATTTACAGGTAAATCTTTCGCCCAATAATTCGGATTACGTTTGTAGGTAATACTTCTCCCCGCATCAATACGATCAATCAAATAGGGTCCAGATCCTAAGATCGGTTGCATAGTCACACGGGTAAAATCTTTGTCCTTCCAATCCTGTTTAGAATAAATAGGCAGACTGGCGACGATTAAAGGCATTTCGGCATTATCATCAGATTTAAAAGTAAATTTGACTTGGTACTTAGACAACACTTCGGTTTTTTCTAAATCTGACAAATACATTTTTAAGCCTGGATTGGCTTTTTCTTGATAGGTATCAAAGGTAAATTTGACATCTTCGGCTGTCACCGCTTGAGCATTGCTAAACCGAGCCTTGGGATTAAGATAAAAAATAACAAATTTTGGTTTATGTGGATCGTAGGTTGCCTTCTCAGCAAGCAATGGATACATGACATTTGGTTCATCCAGTGAATGATCCATCAAGGTATCAAATAAATAGTTGACCCCATCTGTTGCATTGCCTTTACCATTCATGCTGTTTAGGTTATCAAATGTTCCATTACTTGCTTGGCTAAGCACACCGCCTTTTGGTGCTTGAGCATTGGCATAAGGCATAGCCTGCAAATGCGTATATTGAGGGTTGGCATGTACAGCCAAAAAAGGGGTGGTTTGTTGAGCTGCCAAACTATATTGACAGCCAAACCCTAGACCAAACAAAAGGATGAGGTGTTGTGCTCTTCCATGAGACCAATTCATATATATCCTTATAAATTTGGTACTTTGATAACATCACCAATACGGAGTTGAGTGTTCGGCTTCAGATCATTCATTTCCGCAAGGACATTGGTTTGCATACCATATCGACTGGCTAAACCAATCAACGTATCCCCCCGTTTGACTTTATATTCAGTCACGGTTTTAGGTATTAAAATCGTTTGACCACGTTGTAAACCAGCATTGGCACGCAATTGATTTAAATCAGCAAGTTCACGACCAGACATGCCTATACGACTGGCAATACTGTTCAACGACTCACCTGCTTTAACAGTATATTGCTCTGTGTTTGCAGTGTTTCGGCTTACAGGTGCACTACTTACTCTGCTTGATTCAGGCTGTGCTGGTGCTTCTGCCTTAGCAACATCGCCTGTTAATTTCAAACGTTGACCTATACGTACACCTGAAGTCTGTTGCAAACCATTCAGGTCTGCAAGATAGCTCACTTGTAAGTTGTATCGACCTGCAATTGCATTCAAACTATCACCTGACTGAACCACATACTGATCAGGAACAGTTGAACCAGCAGGAATCTTTAAACTTTGACCTAAACGAACACCACTATTTGATTTCAAATTATTCAGTTCAGCCAATTCATTCAATGTAATTTTCGATTTAGCTGCAATACTAGATAATGTATCACCACGTGCTACGGTGTAATTTTCCGTCTTATAGCTGGTCGATGCAGTTACATTGTCAAATTTAACGGTATTTTTAGTCTCAGCAACTTCTTGCAGAGGCACATTAATTTTTTGTCCGACGAATAAGCTACTACTTGCTGTTAAACCTGAAGTTAGATCAGCGAGTTCCTGATTAGATAATGCATATCGATCAGCGATCAATTTCAAATATTCGCCACGTTTAACAGTATAAGAGGTGGTGGCAACTTTTTGTGTCGGAGCCGCTTTTGTCTCAGTCGCACGGGCTGTTTGTTGTGGAGCACGCGTATTACTCTTTGACTCTTTAAGCGTTAATTTTTGCCCTACAAATAAACCATCTGTCACCGCCAAGTTATTGTAGTCGGCCAATTGCTTTAGCGTTAAATCAAAACGAGCAGCTAAGCTCGTTAAACTATCTCCTGATTGCACAACATAGCTCTCAGGTTTGGTTTCAACCGCTTTTACAGCTTCAGCTTGTGGTTTTGCATCATATAAATACAAACTTGTACCCACAAATAAAGTTCCTGCTGGATCAATTTGGTTCCATTTGGCGATATCACGCCAACTCACCCCATTTTTCTGTGCAATTACAGCCAAAGTATCGCCAGGCATGACCGTATAAGTACTGCGTTTACCTTTTGGTGCGACCACCACAACATCGGTGTCAGTGCTGATATAAGGTTTACCCTGATTACGTTTCGCGTCATCACTATTGGCAGTCGCCTTGTCTTCAACCAAATTTTTCGGGTAAGCAAAACCTCGACTCACCTCTTGGCCTTTTTCATCAGAGACAGATTGGCTGGTCTGAATCGCAGTTAACTTAATCTTGCCATCAAATGGATCTACGATTTCGGTACCTTTCGGCGCAATGGCTTTGATTTCAGCAACAACCTGATCTTTTTCAGCTTGCGTTGCTTGAGGTTCTAATACTTGTGTAACTGATTTCGGCTCACCTTCAACTTTCATCGCTGCAACAATTTGCTCACGCTCTGTAGTTGAAATTGGCGGCTCAATGTTTACAGGTTTCACATTTGCGGCTGGTGTGATTGCAACAGGAATACGTGGTGCACTGGGTACATTAGCGGCAGCAGCAAATGATGCCAAAGCATCAGATCCGCGCGGGGTATTCACCTTAACATTGGTCGCTGCTGTGGCTGACGGTGATCGCGGAGTATTACTTGCACTTGCAGTCAATGGTGCTGTGGTCTTTGCCGTTGTGCTGACTGACTGTGCTGGCGTGGTTGTGGTACGAATCGTGGTTGACGCTGCTGATGAATTATTCAACACAGGAGGTGGCGTTTTACTTGCCCAGAAACCACCTGAACCTGCTTTATTAGAACGTAATCTCGCATCTATTGAAGGACTGAGATCAGCTGGGATTAAGATCCGCAATGGACTCATAGGGTCCATCGTCTCGCCACGATGTGCAGGGTTTAAAGCATACAATTCCGAGCGGCTTAAACCTGTAATGGATGAAATTTCATTCAATGACAAAGGTGCAGCTAAATTAACTTCGCGAAAGTGAGGTCGATTGGCAATCGGTGGCAAAGCGACACCATAAGCATTTGGATTTTTAATAATTTGTGCCACTGCCAAGAAACGAGGTACATAATTCATGGTTTCTTGTGGTAGTTTCAAAGACCAGTAATCTGTCGGCAAACCTGCGGCTTTATTACGGTTAATCGCTTGTTGAATACGTCCTGGTCCTGCATTATAAGCCGCTAAAGCCAGTTCCCATGAACCAAATTGATTATAAAGACTGCCTAAAAACTCGTATGCGGCACGCGTAGATTCCACGACATCACGGCGACCATCATATAAGCTGGTTTGTTGTAAACCATAAATACGTCCAGTACTTGGAATAAACTGCCATAAGCCTGCTGCTGCTGCACTACTGGTGGCTGCTGGATCATATGAACTTTCAATCACAGGCAATAATGCTAATTCGGTGGGCATGCCACGACGTTCTGCTTCTTTCACAGTGTGATATAAATATCGGCTGGCACGCGCACTCAAACGATCTAAATAAGGCTGGCGTGAAATAAACCAACCACGCTGTGCTTCAATCCGAGAATCCCGACGATTCAAATCCATCTTGAAGCCTACGGTCATCCGTTTCCACACATCACCGTGTTTCAATACCAGTAAGCGATCACCTTCTACTGCTCGCATATCCGTCGCAGAAAGTAAATCTTCAAGTGAATCTAAACTACTTGCATCTAAATAACCTGAACTGAGTTGCTTCGAAGACGAAGCCTTATTTGAATGAGGTGTTGAGGAACATCCCGTTGTAATTCCCAACGCAGCCAGAGCAGAAGTAAGTACAGTAATTTTGAATAATGATGTTGCAGATGCTTGCCACACCAATGTGTTCGATTTATACATAAAATCTTCCAGTCCACTTACGCTAGTTTATTACTTTGATTTGCCATTGTAGTAAAGCATGTCACTTAGACAAGGCAATAATTTAACGTGATTTGCATGGAAATGTTACAAGAAATTAAAAAAGATGAGTTTTGTAACGCTCACAATCAAAATTTAGCATTTACAATGCACGTTCTCATGTGGGAATGCTAATATTCCCTATTCACTTGATGTCTCTTTATGTGTATTGGCATACGGAGATACGTCAAGCTTTTCATCGGTTTTATTGTTCAGGTTCAAATATGTCACAGACAATCACGCTTTATATTGATGGCGCATGTAAAGGTAACCCAGGTCTCGGGGGTTGGGGGGCATACATCATTACGGAACAAGGTGAACATAAAATCTGTGGTGGCGAGCCTGAAACCACCAATAATCGCATGGAGCTTCAAGCTGCCATTGAAGGTGTTTCTTTTTGTCCAATCGATGCCCACCTGATCATTTGGACAGACTCTAATTATGTAAAACAAGGCATTACCGAATGGATCCATGGTTGGAAGAAGAAAAACTGGAAAGATGTTAAAAATCCAGATTTATGGAAAAAACTCGATGCTGTTTGCGCCAATCGCAACATCGAATGGAACTGGATCAAAGGTCATGCTGGGCATGAAGGCAATGAAATGGCAGACCAATTGGCAAATTTGGGTGCTGAACAAACGGCCCAACAATTGAAATCACCCACACAGGCTAACGCTGATACAAAAAAGCCTGAAGCTGATTGGCTCTTAAATGATCCGTTTGGATTAGATATAGACGCTGATACGAATGATGAGATGATTGAAACGTCAGAGATTGAAGAAATAGTGGACGATGTAGAGGAAACCGAAGTATCTACTGATGTGGTGCTAAGCACATCGCCCTCAAATCAACACCCACATATTGTGATTACAGAGGCAAAAGTACAGCTTCAAGGCCCTCGCCAACTTATTCTTGATACAGAAACCACGGGTTTTTATTATCAAGATGGTGATCGTATTATCGAAGTGGGTGCGATTGAGATGATCAATCGTAAACTGACAGGCAGCTCGATCCACATCTATATCAACCCAGAAAAACCTGTCGGTGACTCAGAAAATGTGCATGGTATTAGCGATGACTTTTTAAAAGACAAACCTAAATATGCAGAAATTGCCGATACACTATTCGCCTTTTTAAAAGGTGCTGAAATTATCGCGCACAATGCCGCATTCGATATGAACTTCTTAAATATGGAGTTTAAACGCGTTGGCTTGCCTTTACTCTCTGATGTGTGTGAGGTTACAGATACCTTAGCGTTAGCGAAAAATAAGCATCCTGGACAAAAGAACTCCTTGGATGCATTGGTAAGACGTTATGAGATTCCTGCACGTGATCGTACCTTCCACGGTGCGTTACTCGATGCTGAAATTTTAGCAGATGTCTATCTAGCGATGACGGGTGGACAGGTCGCTTTTGATATGGATACCCTCACTCAAGCAGAGCAAGATGAAAAGAAAATAACGCGTCAGCGTGTTCAAGTTGACTTAGCGATTATCAAACCATCAGAACATGAATTAAATGAACATGAGACCTGGGTCAAACAATTCGAAGAAAAACATGGAGAACCTTGCCTTTTCGCAAAATAAATTTTCTGATCAAGCTCGGTTTTTATATTTCAAGTGCTCAAAGTTAAGTTATATTAACGATTAGGGTCTGATGACGTTTCATAGATGCTTGCGACAGAAGACATTTTTTAGACGATACCAGGCATGGTTTGTGAAATTTAGTCATTCTAAATAAGCAAAGCATAACGCAGTAGCGGCAAAAAATATCCCTGTCCCGCAGGGTTATGGCTAAAACCTCCCCAAACTTCGTTATGAAACTTGATAAGGGGATAACCATTACCTGCGTTTCATGCCTTGTTTGAGTCGTTTTAGCCTATAACGCAAGACATATATGAAATGTCAGCAGCCCCTAAATGATTTAGACCTCCTGCAAAGGAGGTACATGGATATAACAACTCAGGAAAGGTGTAGGTCATATGTCTTACCAAACCTCGATTCATTTCGACCCAACGGCATTATTAATAATAAAAAATGAGATCGATAATTCGATTAAATTGGTAGAAACAGCAGTAAATACGCTTGCCGAAGAACAAGCCCTACCCTTTGGGATTGATGACGCGCTCAATCAATTTGAACAATGTACGCAAGTACTTGCATTGATTGATATGCCACATTTGTCACAAATTACTCAATATTCTGCTGAGCTTATGCGTAAAATCATGACTCAACCTGAACAAATCAAAATTAGTGATGTCGTTGCGCTCAGCGAGGGAACAACGATGCTGAGACGTTATATTGAATTTATCTGTCTCCGTGAAGTTAAAGTTCCACAATTCTTACTGGATACGCTCAATCGTTTAGAGCTCGCGTTGGGTAAACCAATGACCAAAGAAGGGCAAACCATCCAACCCTTACTTGGTTTCATCACACCAAGCTTCAATCTGCCCCAAGCACCAAGTTTAGAACAATCCCAATACATTCATCAGCTTTATAAATTATGTTTAAACAAACTGATTAAACAAGTCGAAACACCATTAGACTTACAAGGGATTAAAATCGTTGGTGTTTATCTCGCTGGCTTAGCTTCAAACCTTCCAAGCCAACAGTACTGGCAACTGGTGAATGTTGGCCTAGGTCTCATTGATGAACTTTCGATTACAGAAGCACGTCTGCGTACTCTTATTCAAATCGAAACCAATATTGGTAAATTTTTAGCAGCACCACCTGCTTTTCAAAGTAACCTTGCTGATCTGGCCGATATTTTATCTATTTGTATCAGCCAAGAAGACAATGTTTCGCAGCATATTCGTGAACAACTCAACATTGGCGATGAGCTATTAAGTGACACTCAACTTCAAGTTCTAAGCCGCCATTTATATGGCCCTGACTATGAAACAATCCATACCATCAGCCAATTGATGACAGAAGAAATGGCTCAAATTCGCAATGAAATTGAGTACAATCACCAAAATATGTCAAATGAAAAAACCCAAGAGATTCAGCAAAAATTAAATCAGCTTTCAAATGTATTCAAAGTACTGAATTTAAATGAGGCATCAAGAGAATTAACACAGCAAGCTGAAAAACTGAACCAATCGAATACATTAACCGATGCAACTTCTGTTCAACAGTTGATGAATAGTATCTTAGCATCGATGAACTCGATTGGAATTTTGGAGCGTAATTATACCTCTAGCCGTTTACAGCTCCGCGTCAATAATATGCAGATCTCATTAGATCGCTTGGATGAAGCACATAAAGCCCTGTTAATTGAAACCAAATCGCTCGTGGAAACGCTGACACAAACGCTCAGTCTCTATGTCCAAGATCCAACGGCACACAGTTTAGAAGCATTGCCTAAGTATCTAAAAGAACTCTCTGGTGCTGCCCAATTCTTAGGTAGCTCTGCACAACAAACGGCACTTTTAGGCGCTGCACATTTTGCTGAACATCGTTTAGCGCAAAATCTTGTGTTCGATGCAGAACAAGTTAACTGTATTCTGAATGTTGTCGCAGGTTTAGATTTACTGGTTGATAACCTAAGAAACAAACAGCCCGTATTGCAATCTATGTTCGATGTGGCATTATCAAACAGTCAGCAATTACAAACTTTAGCAGCCTAATGTCTCAACTATCACTTGCTTATATTTTTCAACATCAAAAACTTTTAGTAGATGAAAACTTCCAACTGCCCAAGGTTGAAAAATTAGCAAGTGACTTACCGATACACCACAATGATCAAGTGATCGCACGCGATCTTTTTGATGGTGAGTCCATTCCTGAAGGGTATCAACTTATTCCCATTCGGGAACTAATCCAAAGATGGTCTACCACAGACTTTTTACAAGCAAGTCGCGCAGTTCAACTGCTTGAGTGGCGACGTAATCACAAATTCTGTAGTCATTGCGGACATGCAACTGAGATTCACCCCAGCGAATATGCAATGGTTTGCCCCGCTTGTAGTTATCATCAATACCCGCGTGTACAGCCTTGCATCATCACCATCATTACCAAAGGTCATGATGAAGTGCTACTGGCTAAATCAACGCATAACAAAAGCAATATGTATGGGTTAATTGCTGGATTTGTTGAAGTGGGTGAAACCTTAGAAGAAGCGGTACAACGAGAAACGTTAGAAGAAGTGGGCTTGAAACTTAAAAATATTCGCTATATGTCGAGTCAACCTTGGCCCTTTCCAAGTAACTTAATGATCGCATTTCATGCTGAATATGAATCAGGGGAAATCCAGTTACAAGTCGAAGAAATTAGCGAAGCCCAATTCTTTAAATTCGATCAACTACCAGAGATTCCATTCAAAGGCAGTATTGCACATGCAATGATTATGCAAATAATCGAAAATAAAAAAGCATCTTAATCGATGCTTTTTTTCTCTAAGGCTCTAATGCCTCTTCCATAAAATTCAAAATCGTACGCTTGGTTTTAAAATAATGACTCATCAAACTGGCCAACGTCGCCAAAATCGTAACATGCCCTGTCTTCGGGATAATCGCGATATGACTGTGGTTGCCCTTTTCTCTTAAAGCATTATCAAGCGCATAACTATTTTCTTTACCCACTAACTGATCTTGTTCAGCCATCAGCAAATAATGTTTAATTTGATTCGATTCAATAAAATAGCAAGGCATGACTTGTTGATAAGGAATATTTAAATTAAAAGCATGTTCCGATAAAGGATCACCAACATAATCAAAATGGTAAGGCCCAGCCAATCCAATAATCGCTTTAATATTGTCTTTATATTTAAAACTTTGTGCTTGAGCAGAATACACGACCGACATGACATTAAAAGCACCAGCCGAATGTCCCATCAAAATAATGTTGTCAGTCGAAATATCGAGCTTACTTTGATTCTGGCTCAAATAATGAATCGCTTGAGCAATATCATCAATAAATGCTGGAAAGATATGCTCAGGTGCAAGGTGATAATTAATCACAGCAACATCATAGCCTTCTCGCGCAAAGGTCTCGCCTATAAACAAATAATCTCGTTTATTGCCATGCTGCCAAGAACCACCATGTACAAATACAATTAACGGTCGCTGTTTCTTCGGATTTTTGGTGCGATATAAATCTAAACGCTGTCTTGCCTTTAACCCATACGCGAGATGCTCTTCTTTTTCAAAAGTATCTTTAGGAGTCAAATAGTTAATTGAATAACTTGCAAAATCATACAGACGAAATTCTTGATAAAAGTTTTTCGCCCGTATCACGTTTTGTTGCACTTGTTGAATAATTTGTTTCATAAATTAAGGATTAACTGGCGTAATAGTCACAGATTCCTGATCAGGATCAATGGCAACTGGTGTTTCAACTAAAGACTGTGTTGATGCTGAACCCATCATCGGCGTTGCAGCTCCTGAAGATTGATCGATATTATCAACTAAAGTCACTATTCTACTTACATTACCGACTTTTTGTAAAACATCATCTAAATCTCGGATTTCAGCAGTATTCAAACGTCCCATCACATACAGCACACCATTTTCAGTATGTACAAGAACTTTACTGTCAGAAACAACTGGGGCTCTCATCAATAAACCACGTGTATTCGCAGTCACCGTAGAGTCTTGCATAATGGTGCTATAAGCGACTTTATCACCAACAGTAATGTAGTTATGCACTGCTTTTACATCCGTCATTGCACGAACATTGTCTTCAGCCAATTGTTTCAAATAAGGATCAGGCACTTGTCCAGTCAATAAAACATTGCTGTGGAAGCTTTCGATATTAATCCGAGACTGTCGAAAGCGATGATCAAGTTTATATAAATTGACATTTGCAGTACGTTTGATTGAAGAATCAATAAAAACCTGCCCTAGACTACGCTCACCGCTACTTGTTCCAACAGGTGCCGTTCCTGTTCCACCAGAAATAAAACTTGCACATCCAGATAAACTTGCAGCACAAAGCAGCGTAATCGATAAACGTTTTAACACTTGGCCAGACTCCCTATTCACACATTTTCTCAATCTTCCACATTTATCTTCAGACCGTTTTTGCCACAATTAATCTAAAATAAATGCATGTTCAATCCATTGCTGATCATACTGCAATTTTGAAAAATCTGGTTGTACTGTTTTTGCAATTTTCTGTGGAAAATCAAAACAAATCACATCAAAACGACAATCAAAGTCTCCATAACTTGGATATCTTTGTAAAAAGAACTGAGCAGTCTTAATAATCTTACGTCGCTGTGTGTTTGAAATCACTTCGAAAGCTTGTGCATAACTCCCAGCCGATCTTGCTTTTACTTCAACAAAAACAAGCTCTTTTCCACGTTTTACAATTAAGTCAATTTCTCCAAAACGTGAATGATAATTTTGATTTACACATTGATAACCATGTGAACGGAGCAATGACATAGCGGTTTGTTCTGCCCATTGCCCCAATAAATTTGACTGTTGTTTCATCATTCAGTGATCTTATTTTAAAATATGAATCCCATTTTTTTGTTGTTCATAACAAAATGGCTGTCTGTTGATGATGCCAGCTTTCACATCAATTGCACCAGTACGCCCTACAAAAGAAAATTGTTTATCTGGGCTAGATAAAAACTGTTGACTGATCGTCCATGTATCTCCACCAAAGGCAAGTAATCGTTGAAATGCCATATTTTCAGGTTGCTCTTTATAGGCTTCGATTAGATCTGCCCATTGCCCATTGTATAAAGCTGGTGTATCACAAAAACGCAGCCCTATTGGTATATGTTTGTCTTGTTCGATACTCATTGGTGTTGCATAAATATTTTGTTTGGGCAATGTCCCTAATTGCGCCATCCATTGATGATCGCCAAGTAAAAGTAACCCTGTTTTCTTAGGTAATTTTTTCGGTAGCTCACTGACCACTTGGATCTCAATTTTAGACTCAGACATTAATGACATCATAAATAGTTCAGTGGCAGACTCTGTTCCAGCTTGGCGCAAGATAAATAATTTCTTGATCTGGTCTTTTTCAAGTAATTGGTTTAAAGCCACAGCATCATGTTGTTTGGCTAAACTAAATTGCCAGACATTGTCCGCTTGCGTATTGACATCATTTAAGCTTAGAACTGGAATTTTCGGCTTCAACTTCATCACCGTTTCAATTTCAGATCGTGCCAATGGTCCAACCACCAACCGCGTCTTCTTATTTACCCTTGTCTTAAAAATCTGTTCGATGCTACTTTTTGCTGAATCAACAAAAATAATTTTTTCTTTACTGCCTGATGCTGTATAAGCACTCAAGTAACCTCGTTTGATGCTGTCACCAGCTCGCGCCATTGCACCAGATTCAGGTAGAATCACCAACACGTCCGCATAAGCAGGGCTAATCAATGCTGCCAAACTGAGTAGCAGCCAATATTTTTTTAAATACATTATGGAGTTACCTTTTATGAGTGCTCAATTATTTGTTGTAGCAACCCCGATTGGGCACTTGGATGATATGACTTTCCGTGCAATCGATATTTTAAAATCCGTCTCGGTGGTTGCAGCAGAAGATACTCGTCAATCTGCTCAGTTATTCAAGCACTATAATATCGCAACTCCGCTTACGGCGTGTCATGATCACAACGAAAGTAACAAAATTGATCAACTTCTCCAAAAAATGTTAAAAGGCGAATCAGTTGCTTTAATCAGTGATGCTGGCACGCCCCTTATTAGTGATCCCGGTTTTAAATTGGTTCGTGCTGCGCAAGCACACGGTATTCGCGTTATTCCTGTACCAGGTGCATGTGCGGCTATTGCTGCTTTAAGTGCAGTTGGTTTACCAAGTGATCGTTTTAGTTTTGAAGGGTTTTTACCATCAAAGGCATCGCAGCGTATCATCCAACTCGAAAAACTTAAAAATGAAACGCAAACCTTGATTTTCTATGAAGCACCGCATCGAATCTTAGACAGTATTAAAAATATGGCTCAGGTCTTTGGTGAAGATCGACCCGTTGGTTTTGCACGTGAAATTACCAAAACCTTTGAAACCATCGAAAAAATGACTCTCAAAGAATTGGTCAGTTTTATTGAAAATGATCACAACCAACAAAAAGGCGAAATTGTCGTTGTTGTTGGTGGAGCATTAGAAGTTAAAGACATGGAGCAAGAAAAATTAGACGAGTTACTCAAGCGTTTATTGCAAGATCTCTCGGTCAAAGCTGCATCACAATTGGCTGCGGATTTAACAGGGATTAAAAAGAAAATTGCTTATCAACGTGCTTTGGAGTTGACCCAAGCTTAGTTATGTAAATTCATGCAAGGTAATGAACACTGCATAGCATTACCTTGCATCCCACATACAACATCATAGATTTCTTAGAAAATCCCGAACAACTATATCAATAATTTTTTAGCTGCCTGAACAATCGTTTCGGTCAAGATATCAAGTTGTTTAGACTGCCGTTTCCAGTGGTGCCAATATAAAGGTATGTCGAGTTGAGCTTCTGGCATGATCTCTACAAATGCACCACTGCTTAATAAAGATTGAACCTGAATTTCAGGTGCCATTCCAAAGCCTAAACCGAGTTGAATTGCTTTGACAAATGCATCTGTTGACGGAATAAAATGATAAGGATAACTTTGCATTGGCAATCCGAAACACTTCAATAGCATCTCTGAATGCATCAGATCTTTATGGTTAAAAATCACCGCGGGCGTTTTTCTTAAGCTTTCCCTATTCACCCCCAGTCGAAACCAATACGCAGCAAAATCAGCAGAAGCCAACATTTTATAACGCATTTTGCCTAACGGCTGAGCCAAGCAACCTGACATGACCTGCTCTTCCGCAGAGATACAAGCATTAACCTGTCCTGTTTCTAATAACGTATGCGTATGCGACTGGTCGTCAATTTTTAATTCCAATACGATTTTTTCTTTAAACAGTGTGGGCTGAATACTCGGCAAAAGCCAAGTTGCTAATGAGTCTGCATTTGAAGCCAACGCAATCTTATAAAATTCGGAGTCAGATGTTTTCCCCATCAAACCTTGTAAAAGATTTTGTTCCATGAGCCGCGTATGACGTAAATGCTGCAACAAGGTTTGCCCAGCTTTGGTGAGCACACTTGGTCGGCCACGGATAATTAAAATCTGACCTAAATATTTCTCTAAAGCCTGTACGCGTAACGAGACGGCGGAAGGCGTAATATATAATTGCTCGCCAGCAGCATCAAAACTTCCTGCTTCTGCGACTGCAAGAAAGGCTTCACATTGCTTACTATCTAACATAGAAAAACCTAAATTATTTTTAGCTAAACCTAAATATTCTTAATTTTACTTATTTTGCATTTAAAAGTCAGATAATTCTCACATCTGATTTTTTCGTTTTATTGTCATGCTCTCTCTTAGCGTTTTTATGAAAGGTTTTGGTATTGGCAGCGGCCTCATTGTTGCAATTGGAGCTCAAAATGCATTTGTCCTCAAACAAGGGCTCAAGCAACAATACATATTCTGGTTGTGCTTACTTTGCGCACTCTCTGATTCCATCTTAATTGCACTTGGTGTTTTGGGTTTTGCTGAAATTATGACGACCTCCCCGCTGTTAATTACAGTCGCCAAATATTTAGGTGCGACTTTTTTATTGGTTTACGGCACTAAAGCCTTTTATGGCGCATTTAAAGCCACCCATAGTATGCAACTTGATAGTAACCATCAACAGACTTTGACTCAGGTACTCTTAACAGGTCTTGCCTTTACTTGGCTGAATCCTCATGTTTATGTAGATACCATCGTATTGATTGGATCAGTGGCGACTCAATTTGAGGACAAAATCAGTTTTGCGCTCGGGAGTATTGTAGCTTCATGGATTTTCTTTTTTAGTTTAGGGTATGGCTCAAAGCTCTTAAAACCGTTATTTAGCAATCCAAAAGCTTGGAAAGTTTTAGATTTTATGATCGGCTGTATGATGTGGAGTATTGCAGCATCACTGCTGCTCTAATTCATTTCAAAGCAAAAAAGTATCATGTCGGTATGATACTTTTTTTTGCTGACTATATTAAATTTCTTTATACATTATGACCCATCACCGCTTTTGACTGCTTTCTTTCTCGAAGCGACTGTTTAATCACAGAATATCCAGAAGACACACCCAAATAGGCAATAATAAATGCCACGATTAAATCAGGAAACATCGTTCCAGTTCCAAACACCCCAACTGCGGCAATAATAATCGCTAAATTCGCAATTGCATCATTACGGCTACAAAGCCAAACTGAACGCATATTGGCATCACCTTCACGAAATGCATAAAGCATCAAAGCGACACTAACATTTACAATCAATGCAAGTATACCAATGACGCCCATCAACATCGGCTCAGGAACAACCCCCAGCCACCATGACCAAAGCACTTTAGCGATTACAAACAGGCCAAATGCCGCCATGGTAATCCCTTTAAGTAGTGCCGCAGTTGCTCTCCAATACAAGCTCATAGAGAGCACTGCCAAAGAAATTGCGTAGTTTGCAGCATCACCAGCGAAATCCAGCGCATCTGCCCATAAAGCAACTGAACGTGCATGAGAACCACCAATAATTTCCACAAAAAACATCCCAGCATTCAGAAACAAAGCAATCCACAATGCTTTTCTAAACCTTGGACTAATGATTTGAGTTGAAGGTGTTGTATTACATCCACATCCTGCCATGACTTTTCTCACACTATGTTTTATAGTGATTTAAAACCCTAGAGTAACTCCAGAGTCAAGCATGGTAAATTTTACAATTGGGCAATTGGCAAAAAAGTCAGGCATATCTGTCGATACACTTCGTTATTACGAAAAAATTGGGCTTTTAGAAAAAGTACAACGTACATCAGGAAATTATCGTTATTATTCTGAACAGATACTTTCAGATTTGTTTTTTGTTAAACATTGCCGAGAACTTGGAATCACCATACAGGATATCCAAAGGTTAAAAGATTTAGCAAAAAATCCAAAACAAACCTGTATAGAGGTCGATCATCTCATTGATCAATATCTTGCGGAAATTTCCCAAAAAATTAAAAACTTAGAACATCTGAAGCAAGATTTAGCTCATCTCAAACAGCAATGTTCACAGCATCGTACCATTGAACAATGTGGGATTTTAAAAGAATTAAATCATCCACTTGAATGTGAGCATGAATCGCATCAATACAAAAAAGCATCACATCGATAGACACCCTACCAACCTCCCTTGCTAAAAGGGAGGAGTCCCACTTGAATAAAGATGGGGTGCACTGTGATAACCGCAGTGCAAGGGAGATAAAAACTTAATCTTCGTGTTCACCTGGTGGTACTTCGACAATTCGCCCACCACGTGCTAAAAATGCAGCAACTTCATCTTCTAACGCTTGACGTTGTTTTTGCTTGGCAGTCACCGTTAAGCTTTCTGCTTCTGCAAGATCAATATCATTGGCAGCAGAAGATTCTTCACTATCTGCACCATTTTCGGCAGCTTTTGCCTCATCATCGTCAACAGCAGAATCTTCTGTGTTTTCGTCGTAATCATTTATTTCCGTCATATTACTCTCCCCACAATGACTGATCTTTCATCATCGTTATTTGGTCATCAGAACTTGGTGAAATTTAACAAGCTCTCATCATTTCGCAAAGCACAATATTTGTTAAATCGTATTTTTTTCGACCAAATTCACTCTGATTTATAAATGATTGTTTAAAAAATATCTACTATTTTTTTATAGGGGCTATTGGTACTTCATCCATGCTTGCGTTATAGGCTAAAACAAGGCAAACAAGGCATGAAATGCAGGCAATGGCGAGACCCTTGTCAAGTTTCATAACGAAGTTTGGGGCAGTTTTAGCCATAACCCTACGGGACAGGGACATTTTTTGCCGCTACTGCGTTATGTCTTGCTTACTTAGAGTCACTAAGTTTCACAAGACATGCCTTGTATCGTCTAAAAAACAACCTCTGTCGCAAACATCAGTGAAATATCAATAGCCCCTCGCGTATCTCGTCGCTTGTAAAGTCTTTAATCCATTGGCTTGCTGCATAAAACGATCTTTGAACCAGTCGAATTGCTCGACCTGTTTTAGGCCAAAATTTCTCGCCCAAACAAAGGGAAATAACTCAGAACTTTCCAACCAACCAATCGCAGACATGCTGTGCATCATGGCATCATTCTGCCCTTTACGTTGGTGCTCATAACGCAACAACGTTTGCTCATTTGCCCACACACCACGTTTTAAATCATGCAGTAATACATCACAAAGTACCGCTGCATCTAAGCAACCAATATTGACACCTTGCCCTGCTAAAGGATGAATCACATGTGCCGCATCACCAATCAATGCCAAACCTGATTTTACATAGCGTTGCGCTGCGCGAGCTTTGAGTGGAAACTGTGCGCGTGAACGTACATCAACCACCTCACCCAGCATGTGTAAGCTTTCATGGGCCAACAACTGCATAAATTCCTGATCAGAGAATGCTGAATATTCATCGGCATAATCATCTGGCAAGCTCCAAACAATCGACTGCCAATAGCCATTTTCTTGTGGATCAAGACTTGCCATTGGCAAATAAGCAAGCGGTCCTGTCGGTAGGAAAATCTGCCGTGCAACATATTGATTCGGTTGTGCTGTTTTAATCGCACAACTGATCGCAGCCTGTTGATAGTCCAATATATCTAAATCAATATAAGCCTGTTCACGCACAAATGAGTTGGCCCCATCTGCACCAATCAATAATTTGGTTTTTAGCGTCGTGCCATCAGCGAGTTGAATCAACCAACCTTGTGGAATGTGTTCGATACGAACAACTTTGACTTGAGTGCGGTAGTCTTTGAGTCGCTGTAGCATCTTTTGTTGAATCGCAACATTCAAAACACTCGGTTCAACCATTGAGCCTAAAGCTTGATCTGGATTCGGTTGCTGTTTAGATGCATGTCCAAAATTGATTTCACCATAGCCATTTTTATTCCAGACTTGCATGCCTGAATATGGCATTTGACGCGCTAAATCATCCCAGACATCGACTGTTTTCAGCAAATGAATGGTAGCTTGACTGAGTGCTAATACTCGTGGATTCATTACCCCAAGCGTTTTGTCTTGATCAAGTATAGGTGCAGCATCTAATACTGTCGCTTGCACGCCACCTTGGGCTAACAGCAACGCGGTTAAACCACCAACTAATCCACCACCAACGATGACCACATCTAACATTTCACTCATGCTTTTAGTCCCATCGCATAGTTGGCAACCAAAGGCTTAATCCCCGGAATTACATCAAATGCAACCAAACCTGTATTGCGTATTAATTTTAGAATTGGGTTTTGATTGCTAAAACCGCGCACTACTGAATCACAGAACTTAATCACGCGTTGCTGATCCTTCAAACGAGCTTGTTCATAGGCAAGGAGGTTTTCTGGGTTGCCAATATCATCAGATTTGACAAGTTGCTCAGTTAAGAAGCGGACCAATACATCTGCATCACGCAAACACAAATTAAAGCCTTGCCCTGCAACAGGGTGAATGGTGTGTGCTGCATTTCCCATCAACACCACACGCCCAACCGCTTGTTTATCTGCTAAGACTTGAGACAATGGATAACTAAAACGCTTACCTGTTTTTTCAAATTTGCCTGCACGATCACCATAAGTTTCTTGCAAGGCATCGAGGAAATGTTGGTCATTTTCCTCACCTAACCATTCAGCCTCAGTGCCTTTTTTCACTGGCCACACCACGGAACGGCGATACTCACCCGGCAATGGCAATAATGCCAATGGTCCTAAAGCACTAAAACGTTCAAAGCCGACTTGTTGATGTGGCTTAGAGGTTTGTACGGTAGTGACGATTGCCACTTGGTCATAATCATGTTCATCTACGCCCACGCCTATCGCTTGTCGACAGAATGAATCACGACCATCCGCAGCAATCACGAGCTTGGATTTTAAGGAATGAATATATTCACCATTTCGTATGGCTTCAATTTGCACATGATCTGCATCTTGCGTTAGCGATGTCACTTGTACGCCATCAATCAGCTCAATCAATGGCTGCTGACGGACTTGAGTCAGCAATACACGACCCAACCAAGCATTCTCAATGACTTGTCCAAAGCTTTCTACCTTTTCTTGTTCGGCAATTAAGCGAGCCTTACCAAAGCTACCCTGTTCAGTGATATGGACTTGAAGAATTGGCGTTGCATGTTGTTGCAAGGCATCCCACAAACCTAGTTTTTGGTAAATCTGCACACTACGGCGTGACAATGCAGTATTTCTTGCATCAAAACTAGAATGATAAGGCGCAAGGTTTTCATCGTCATAATTTGGATATTTCACAGCTTCTAATAGCTTTACCTCGATATTAGATTTTGCCAACATTAAAGCAAGGCTGAGTCCAACCATACCCCCACCGACAATGATGACTTGTTGCTGCATAATATTATTCCTTATCAGTTTTTCATGATTTGACGTTTCGGGACTATCTTACTCTAACTCAACTCAGGAAGGGAATTTGTACTTTGTTTGGTCTGTGTTTTTAAAATTACCCTACATTTTGGAAACATTACATTCTTTCTGTTGAATTTGTTCTAACCTTTTTTGATCAACAAGACTGATCTGTTTTACTGCTGTAAAATAACCAAATACAGTAAAAGCAAGTACACCCACACACCAAATTAAAAAGAAATAACAACGCCAAGTTGCCCGAAAACCATACACATACTTTGTTTTATTCATTACTTTTTTATTAGGTAAAGGATATTGTTTTAATCTATAAATTTTTAACATATCCCTTCCTTGTATCAAAACAACCATCAAAAGCATTAATAGAGGGGCAAATACCCCCATTCCATACCAAAGCGTATGCCAACCATATGGATTACATAGAATCCAATTGCTTTCTTTCAGCCATGGAAAAAAAAGTTGATCTAAAATCAGATATAGAGGTATTGCCCATAAGCAATGTAAAGTAATAATTTTGATTCTTTCTTTAAAGGTATATTGTGGTGCATATTCACTCATTATTATTCTCTTAAATATAAAAATGGGCTTAATCGATTAGCCCATTTTTATGATTATGCTTTCACCTGACCCACCAAACTTTCAATTTCCTCAACGGTTTTCACCACGTTTTTAGTGAGAACGAGTGGACCATTTTCAGTCACTACAATATCATCTTCGATACGAATACCGATACCACGCCACTTAGCATCAACCGTTTCATCATCTGGTGCAACATATAAGCCCGGCTCAACTGTGACCACCATACCTGCTTCATAAGCACGCCAGTCTTCCCCAATTTTGTAGGCACCGACATCATGCACATCCATACCGAGCCAATGACCTGTCCCATGCATGAAGAATTGACGGAAAGCTTCGCTTTCAACCAACTCTTCTACATCACCATTGAGTAGACCAAGATCAACCAAACCTTGAGTTAAAATCTTTACAGCGACTTCATGCGGATATTTATAATTATTGCCAATACGGGTGGCATCGATTGCAGCAAGCTGGGCATCTAAAACAATATTGTAAAGTGCTTTTTGCTCTCGACTAAATTTACCATTTACAGGGAATGTACGGGTAATGTCTGAGGCATAGCATTCATACTCACAAGCCGCATCAATTAAAACCAGATCACCATCTTTTAATGGCTTATTATTCTCAACGTAGTGCAAGATACAGGCATTTTCACCACCGCCAACAATACTGTTATACGCTGGCACACAGCCATTTTTACCAAAGATATAATTCAGTTCCGCTTCGAGTGCGTATTCCATCATCTCAGGTTTAACCGTTTGCATGGCACGGGTATGCGCTTCTGCGCTGATATTCGATGCGATCTGCATCAGTTCAATTTCGTGCGCTGATTTTTTCAAACGCATTTCATCCACAATACGATCAAGTTGGATCATTTCAGCAGGTGCAGTACCACCACGACGCTGTTGTGCGTCCACTTTCTGAATCCATTGGCTTACTTTCGCATCAAATTCAGCATTTTGCCCCATACGATAGTAAAGACGCTGTTTATTTAACAACTTCTCGATAATTTCTTCATCTAATAAATCAATTGCATAAGCTTCATCTGCATCATAGATTTCAATTGCGCCGTCGACTCCCGCACGATAGCCATTCCAGATTTCCATTTCACGGTTACGTTCACGACAGAACAGGCTATAGCTATATTCTTCACCTTCTTCAAAGGTTTCAATAATGGCAACTGCTTCTGGCTCTGCAAATCCAGTGAGATAATAAAAACTACTGTCTGCACGATATTTATAATCAGCATCACGATTACGATACATTTCTGCTCGGGTCGCAATCACGGCAATGCTATTACTGCCCATTTTCTCAGCGAGAAGATCGCGGCGTTGTTTAAAATCTGCTTGATTGAGTTTCATATCGCCCTACTGATGAAGATGAAGGATTGTAAGTATCTTTAATGATAAAGTTTCAAGGCAGCGCCCGAGTTAACTCGGACGATGTGGGGTAAACATTTCAACGACTGTTTGTGGATCAACTGCGGTATCTTGGTTTCTGCTTTTCGCATGAAAGTTTTGTAACAAAGAACTTTCAGCCACAGGCGTTTTTGTACGACCAATAGATAAACTGACAGGAATTAGACGTACGAATTCATACAGTTCCAGATAACTTTCTTCACCTTCTTCATCATTATCTGAATCTTCAAACTCAACGGCTGCAACTTCTTGTAAATGTTCAATCAGCTCTTGTTCATCTCCACGAATACGACCGCAAGCTAAACCAAAACCTAATACAACCCCTGCACACCAATCTGCTAATGCAGTGACACGCTCTTCGAGCACATGGGTATCATCTGGCAACATCGGTAAATAATCCAGTTCATCATCAGATAAGGCATGCGATACGTCATCAGCCTCATCAGTCAAACTTTGTAATGCTTCAGCGGTTAAAGCAGGTACATTTAAGGTGTTTAAGATTTGTGACCATTCATCAGTTGTCGGCGCTTGTGTCACACAAACTATACCTGTTAGCAACCCATGTAACTCACTTGGGCTTGAAATCTCTTCAATCCCTTGAAAATGAGCATTCCATTCGTTCCAACCTGAAATATCGTCTTGCATTCGTTTATCCAACCTCTATACTGCTGTATATATTACCTTTGATTGCAACTCTGTGCGACCTTCGTTATGTTAGAACAATTACAGCGTCTACAAGCGCATATTGGCGTATTAAAAACACGCCTACGCCATATAGAGCGAGAAAACACATCGCTTACTGAAGCTAAACAATTAGCTGCAACTGAACATCATGCACAAATTGTGCAGAAGAATAGCATCATCACGCAAAAACAGGATGAAGTTGATAACTTAACTGAACAACTGACTCAGTTACAAGATCAATTTAAACAACTGAATAATGATGCAACAACTTTAGCTGAACGCTATAGCCGTTTAGAGAAAAGTACCACGGATTTAAAAAACCGCTTCCAAGAAATCTTGGCTGAGCGTAATGATTTGCGCGTAATGAAAGAAAAGTTACAAGCGCAACAACGTAATAATCAGCAAGAAATCCAAGATCTACAACAAGATCGTGACCGCTTATTACAAAAAAATGAATTAGCGAAGGCTAAAGTTGAAGCAATTATTCAACGTCTCGCAATTTTAGGCACAGCACAAGATCAACATGCACAAGAAATTCAGCAGCTTGCCCACCCGATTGCTGAAACTCACGAGGAATCTTAATCATGAGTGAACCTATCGTTGTTGAACTACGTTTAATTGAACAGACTTTTCGCTTAAATACGACTGAAGATAAACGTGAAGAGTTAGAACGCGCTGCTGAATTGCTCAATCAAAAATTTCATGACATGCGTCGAAGTGCGCCACGTGTAGAACACAATAAGTTAGTCATTATGGTTGCACTACAAATGGCTCAGGAAGTATTTGCTTTAAATAAATCTTTACAGCAATACGCACACTGTGAACACCTGCTCCAAACGATTTTGGAAGATGTAGAGCAAACTGTTCAATAAACATGGTGATTGCACAAAGCCTCATCAATTAGTAAGTATCTTTACATGCAAACATTGTCATCAGGTTAAGATCAGTTATACTAAGTCTATCTCTAGGATGTTCGCCAGCGGGTCCGATTCCCCTGAGCCGATATCATCACTTTAGGATGGTGTTCTGTATATTTAGAGTGTATGTCTGCCCCGTGCAGAAAACCCAGCAAGTATGCGGCGCCCTCCACCTTGAACTTTAGGGTTCAAGGGTAACGACATGCAGCGGCATCTCTGGAGTGTTTTATTTAATTAAATAATAACAACTTCCCCTCCATTTATGTACCATTTTTAATAGACTTCATTTACTAAATAGACTCTTAATAGACTTCTCAATTATTGTGTTGTATCGTTGGGTATTGCTTTGTATTACTTGCATCTAAATGGCTCATCACATCAAATTTACAAAAACAGTAATAGACACCATCCCCTTCTCTGAAGATAAACAAGTCTTTTATCGAGATACTGTAACTATTGGCTTTGGTTTGTGCGTTGGAAAAACCAAGAGTTATTTCGCTGAGAAAAAAATGCCAACGGGCAAGTCTAAGCGCAAAGTAATTGGGAAACATGGTGTTTATACATTGGATCAGGCAAGAGCTGAGGCCAAAAGACTGTTAATAATGATGGATGAGGGTATAGATCCGGTTCAGAAAAAACGTAATTTTCGTGAAAATGCCATACAGTCGAATGCTTTACAAAAGCAAATCCCAACACTTGGCGAAGCTTTTGAAATTTATAAAGACAATAAGAAGCTTTCTGATTCTTCAATTACTGCATATACCTCATGCGTGAATGATTATTTTGCTGATTGGAAAAATATCCAGCTTCATAAAATCACAAAGAAGATGGTTATTGATCGTCATGCTGAATTATCAAAAAGAAGCCCAGCACAGGCTAATCTAGCAGCCAAGTTTCTACATGCGCTTTTTAACTTGGTTATCCTTCGTTTCCTTGATGATTCGGGAAATAAAATTCTGAGTATTGAAAACCCTGTAAAGATCGTCAAAGAACAAAAGGCAATGAATAAGATTAAACGGCGTAGGAGCTACATCCGTTCTGATCAGCATGAAGAATGGGCACTTGCTGTTGCTACCACCTACCATTTAGGTGAGCAAAACAATGATTATCGTGCCTATACAAACCAAGATTATTTTTTTATGTTGGCTTTGACAGGTTTTAGACGCAATGAAGCAGAATCAGCCGAATGGGAAAATGTCGATTTAAAGTTTGGCACAATCAAAGTAAAAGACACAAAAAATGGTGAAGACTTATTGTTACCAATGGGCGATATTCTGTGGTATTTGATGCGGGAACGCAAAAAGAGAGCCACACCAGGTAACAAATACATTTTCCAAGAACGTTCGGGAGATGGCCATATTATTGATAGACGCGGTGCAAAAGAGAAAATAATTGAAAACTCTGGCATTTCATTCACATTTCATGACTTGAGAAGAACATTTAGTACGGTCGCAAACAGTCTTGCAATTGGTAGCTATACAATTAAACGCCTCATCAATCACACCAGTGAAGATAATGATAATGATGTGACTGACGGCTATGTGCAGGTCTCATTTGATGACTTACGCAAAGCAATGAACATGATTGAGGATGTAATCATTCCTGAAAGCGTGCGTGATTTAATAAGAAAGAGAATTTTTATGGAGAAGGGAAACAATAGGAATGCCCAAAAATACTGGATTGAAGAGACTCAAGAAATACTAAATAATTTTCTAAAAAACAATTTAGTTTAATTGGCATGCAATTAAATAATATTTAAAAGGGTTTTCTGTCTGACTCTTTCAGCCACTGATTTCGACCCAATCTACTAAAAAAAGAAGAATAGTCATGTGCACAAACAACAAACCTTTTGCCACAAGCCGCACTCAACTACTAAATTGGGGCATCATTTGACTATTAAACCGATGAACTACCTATCCATGATGAATCCATAATCTTCTACCAAAGAGTGTTGGGAGTAGTGGTCTACTCGTTTTAGCCTTTGAGTTTTATAGGAGTCTTCCTGCTCTTTACTGAAAGTCATTGAATCATGTTTTATTTTTTATGCTGTGGCTACTCAACCAGAGGTGAACCATCAAACGGCGATTAAGACATATGCTCAGTATGTTTCTGAGAGGATAACCCTGTACAAGTAAAGACAATTATTGGCGTGTTGGTGCAAAGGCAACATCACTAAACGAAGCCCGTGAAAACTATAAAAAGTATGGAGCTATGGAGGAACGTTAAGGATGTGAGAAAGCCGAAGTATGAGGAGATTCCTAAGATTTTAAAAAGTTCTTATTAAGATTTTCAGAAAAATTATAGATTATTATGTAGATAAATTTAATTATAAATTATTCAATAAAATCACCTATAAATACATGATAAATAATGTAGTTTTTTCTTAACAAAACCATAACTCGATTAAAAATAAAATAAAAAATAAATTTAAGTTATTAATTTTAATAAACTATTTTACATATTTATTTTTATTCTTTATCATATTTCCTGATTTCAAGATAATTAAAATTATTTATTTTGAAATTATTTTTTTAATTAAATTACTGGAAATTTCATGTTAAATATAACAAAATATATAATAGCTTTAGCCACTGTATTTACAGTAACTGATAGTTACGCTGCTAGTGCTTTAGATGTTTCACCAATTTGTAAAACAGTTGGAAAGGATTTAGATAGCTATATAAATCGAGGGTCACATTGCCTGATATCAGACCAAGGTGAAATTCCTTTAACTGATGCAAAAGGACTAAACGTTGGAACGGCTAAAATTACTGCTTATGTTTATTCTGACAATCCAAAAAATGCATTAACTTGGACTTATAAGTACAAGTTACGTACGCAAATCATTGGGAAAGCTGGGGACTCTTTAAAGGTACGTCCAGAATTATATTGTTATGATTGTACTGTAAAGACCGTTTACGGTAATCCAATTAATTTAGTAAATGGCCTATCCGCTGAATCAACCACAACATTTACCCCATCTAACTCAGCTTTAGCAGATCAAAACCCATTATTTTTATCTCCAAGTGTTCGGTTTCAAATCGTGAAATCGAAAGAATCTTTTGATAATGCTGCAAATTTTGAACCAGGTATTTATAATCCTAGTGTGCGTTGTGATATTGGAAAGGCTAAAGCGAATACAAAGGGATGTGTATACCCTACCGCACCTGCTGTTATGACAACAATTAAGCTTACTGATCCTGACGTTGATGAATCGGCAAAGCATATCAAAGAAGCATTTCTTGCAGGTAAACCTGGTCAATTCATTGCAGCCTCTCCTAATTCTATTTTTAGAAGTTCAAGTGCAAGACCATTAACCCGTCTTAGAGATGCTGCGCAGCGTAAAGCTAACCGGGCTGAATCGGTAAAAATGTGTAAAGTTAAATATGGTCCAAGTGTTGGTTCAAAGTGCTTCTTTACGGGTGATTCTGATGAAGTAGCAACTGATTGTGATTGTGATGAGTTTCCTTTTGCAGCAACTAATCAAGGTGGAACTGATGCATCTGTTAAAAAGATTGATGCATCTGACAATCGTAGAGCTGGTAGTCGTTTAGGTACTTTCTTTAATGCCGAAAGGGTTCTTGATGGCGATGAATTTTTTCTAAATGTTGATTAACTATTAATTTAAAGAGGTATCTCGAATTAGAGTTACCTCTTGGGCTTATATTTATGCACAAACTTCCAGTACCAGAAGATCTTCCATATGATCTAACTACAATTTTCTATCGCCTTTTTATGCAGCTTCCTCTAGGTGAGTTAAAGGATACTGTTGATTTAGAAACAGCACTTAATCAAGTAAATGCAAGTGATGTTTATGCCTTACAAGAATATCCAGCTAATAATCTTTCAGCTTACACAGGTTGGTCAATTAACTCAGAATCGACTCAAACAGCAAGTAAACAACATCCTGTATTTATTGATCGCTTATACTGCTGGGGGCAGCAACTCTATCGATCAGTGAACCCATATAAACTGGATCTAAGAGGTGAAAATCTACTCAGAATTCCACAATATACGAAATTACCTGAATCTGTTGATGCCATTATTCCAGAAGACGATGAGCGTTTAGATGTTTCTGATTACGATAATAAAAAAATTATAGCGCCAATACCTGCAATGCAAGGCATCATTCAACAAGGAAGCGTAATTGAACAAGGTGATCTGATCTTAGCTAAAAATGAGAAAATCTCACCAGAAAAATTGATTGCTCTAAGGCGGGCTGGAGTTAAAGAACTCACAATTTATAGAGATCCACGAATTCTCGTTGTTAGTATGCATACCTTTGACGACGAGCATACCCTTTGTGAAGAAAGCTTGTATGTTAAAGACTTATTGAAAACGTGGGGCTATAAGCAGGTCGAGATAAAACGGCTTAAACCACAGCGTTATGATTCTGCATTTAATAGTCTTAAGAAGGAAGAAGATCCTACTTTAGATGATACATTAACAACAAATTGGGCCGATTATAATCAATTTTTTGAAGATCATATTCCTAATTTTGATGTGATGATTCTATGTTCGCATAAGGACTTTGGTGGTTCAGTATTTTCAATTGGTGGGCTTACTGCCTTTGATCCTGGTAGTACGACCTCAAATTTCCAAACACGTTCTATCCCTGCTAATGAAATGAGCATCATTAGAAGTATGCCTAGAACACCTCCTGTACGCGAAACGATTCAACTTTACGATGATCAGGGTAACCATAAAGGCTCAAAATTCATCACTACAGAAGATAAGACGACGATCATTAATTTACCCGGTGATATGCAAGATATTGCCTTACTCATGCATTTCATGGTGAAGTATATTTTAAATAAACATGACCCCGACTTTCTCAACAAAATATTTATAAAAGGTCGTGCCAAACAAAAAATTGAGACTGATCAAACTAAGAGAAAATTGTTATGGGGCAAATATCAGTTGCAAGATAATGGTCAATATTCATTAGAGATCGTTGAAAAACAGCAAACATATCAGGTAGAACCTTTTCTTACTGCAAATTGTATTGTGATTGTCCCATTTGCAGAGCAGCCAATACAATCAAATGAAGTGATTCATTTTATAAAGATTGATTAACTGTAAATTTAGAAATCAACTCTATGAAATGTATAAAAACCATAACCCTTAAGTTATGGTTTTTTTTATTATTGAATTTCGTCATTTATTCTTGATTGGAATCGACCTCGCGATATATGATCAATGGAATCACTGAGCCCTTCCAGTGATAAATTACTTTTTTAAGAACAACTCACGTTCGACTAAACGGCGTAGAAAAGTTACCGAAAATTTACCAACTTCCATCATTTAAATGCAAATAATCTATCACAATCAACTTCTTATTGAGATAACCTATTCATTATAAAAGTATGCACTCTTTACAATGGAGCTAATTATGTGTGCAAACTATGAACCAATTGCAAAAAGCCGCGCTCAATTACTTAATTTGTTTGAGCCTACATTCGACTATAAAACCGATATTTTTCCCGCTCATAATGGCCCTATCATCATCTCAACAGATCGGGGTTTAGAGTGGCGGTCTGCCCGCTTTGGCTTGGTGCCAAACTGGGCAGATAATCGGCTTTGTTGCACAAACCTATCTGTAAAGGCTTTTTCAGCGATATAATTTTCAAATGAAGAAGCCTACACACAAAATCTACCGCACAACCAATTGGCCCGCATATAACCGAGCACTTATGAGTCGCGGAAATATTGCCATTTGGTTTGATCCTGCTACGCAATGGTATGCTCCATCAAAAGGCAAACAAGGGCGAAATCAAACCTACTCCGACGCAGCCATCCAATGCTGC
>NZ_JAKZGL010000014.1 GCF_022549355.1 Acinetobacter sp. NIPH 2699 | reverse complement strand
CACACCGAATCAGATGTATGAGAAAGAGAAAACCGAGCTAATGGTTTAACTCGGTTTTAAATGAAATACTGTCAATCTATTTCAGGACGTGACAGTTTAGTGATTAACCCTGCAATACACTTACATCTGCAATTGCCGTGAACAAATCACGCAACTGAGCCAATAAACGTAAGCGGTTCGCTTTTAACTTTGCATCATCTGCCATAACCATTACACCTTCAAAGAAGGCATCAATTGGTGTACGAAGTGCAGCAAGCTTAGACAATGCTTCGGTATAATTACGCGCAGCAAGCAAAGGCTGAACCACAGGCGTAAGGGCAGACAATTCTGCATAAAGTGCTTTTTCAGCCGCTTCAACCAGATTCGCTTCAACCACAGCACCTTCTGGTGTCGCTTCTTTAGCAAGAATATTGGCAACACGTTTATTTGCCGCAGCCAATGCAGCCGCTTCTGGCAAAGTACGGAAATGATTGACTGCAGTCACACGCTTGTCAAAATCAAGTGGAGATTTTGGCGCAAGCGCTTGAACTGCTTGAATCACATCAACAGCCACGCCTTGGTCTTCATACTTGGCACGGTAACGACCTTCAAGGAAAGCAACCGCATCAGCACGTGTTTTATCGTGATCTTTAATGATGTCGCCATAACCTTGCAATGCAAAATTAACCAGCTCTTCAATGGTGACATCGAGTTCATTTTCAATGATTAAACGCAAGATACCAATCGCAGAACGACGTAATGCAAATGGATCTTTCGAACCTGTTGGCGCTTGACCAATACCGAAAATACCCACCAATGTGTCTAAACGGTCAGCAAGTGCAATGGTTGTACCCGTCTTGGTTTGCGGTAATACATCACCAGCAAATTTAGGTAAATACTGTTCACCTAGCGCTTCTGAAACTTCGTTATTTTCACCTTCAAGACGCGCATAGTAAGTGCCTGCAATCCCTTGAAGTTCTGGGAATTCACCCACAAGTTCAGAGGTTAAGTCACATTTCGCAAGTAACGCTGCTTTTTCAGCATCAGCAACATTTGCACCCGTAATTGGAGACAATGCCACCGCTAATTTAGCAATACGTTCTGATTTATCCCAAAGTGTACCCAATTGTGCTTGGAACACCATATTGGCTAATTTTTCTTTACGAGACGCAAGCGGTTGTTTTTGGTCTTGTAAGAAGAAGAACTCCGCATCAGACAAACGAGGGCGTACAACTTTCTCATTCCCTTCAATAATTTGAATCGGATCTTTAGACTCAATATTTGAAATGGTAATGAAGTAAGGCTGTAATTTACCTTCTGCATTGATTAAACAAAAATACTTCTGGTTATCCTGCATGGTGGTAATCAATGCTTCTTGAGGAACAGCCAAATAGCGCTCTTCAAAGGTTGCACGTAAAGCAACAGGCCATTCAACCAGACTTGTTACTTCATCAAGCAAGTTTGCTGGCACAATAGCATTCGCATTTACTTCATCAGCTAACTTCTTCACTTGTTCTTGAATAGTTACTTGACGCTTTTCAAAGTTCGCAACCACATAGGCTTGTTCTAAAGTAGCCAAGTAGTCATTTGCATGCGCCAAAGTCACGGCTTCAGGTGCATGGAAACGATGACCATAAGTCACGTTACCTGCTTTATGATCTTGAATGGTTGCTTCAACCACTTGATCATCTTTCAGCAATACCACCCATTTTACTGGACGTACGAATTCAGTACGGCTTGCCGCTGAACGCATACGTTTTGCAATTGGTAAGTTGTCCAATGCAGTCTGTAAAATTTGTGGAAGCAAAGCATCAAGACTTTGACCTTTTACATCTTTCAAGAAGCAAACTTTTTCAACTTTGCCTGCTTGGAAAGTTGAAAGCTGATCAACCGTAATGCCTTGACCGCGCATAAAGCCTTCAAGGGCTTTGGTCGGTTTGCCTTCAGCATCATAAGCCGCTTGTACAGCAGGGCCATCAAAACGTTTTTGCGTGTCCGCTTGAGCAGCATCGATATCAACAATTTTCAATGCCAAACGACGTGGAGCAGCATATGCTTCGATAGAAGCGAAGTTTAAGCCTGCATCTTTTAGGCCTTTTTCCGTTTCTGCTTTAAGTGCATCACGCAAAGTTTTTAAGCTTTTTGGTGGAAGTTCTTCACAGCCAAGTTCGAATAAAACTGTATGCTTAGTCATTATTTATTCTCCTTCGCTTTTTCAGCTTGGGCTGCTTCTGCTTCAACTTGTGCTTTAAGTTGAGCCAATACTTCATCACGCAAATGTGGTTCTGCCATTGGGAAACCAAGTTTCGCGCGGGCAGCCACATAACTTTGTGCAATTGAACGCGCCAAAGTACGAACACGTAAAATATAACGTTGACGTTCAGTCACAGAAATCGCACCACGTGCATCGAGCAAGTTAAAGCAATGTGATGCTTTGATAACCTGTTCATATGCAGGAAGTGGTAATTCAGCTTCGATTAAACGAGACGCTTCGGCTTCATAGAAGTCGAACAATTCAAACATTTTATCTACTGGTGCATATTCGAAGTTATAGGTTGATTGCTCAACTTCATTTTGATGGAATACATCACCATAGGTAACTGTACCGAATTGACCTTTAGTCCAAACCAGATCGTAAACTGAGTCTACACCTTGAAGGTACATTGCCAGACGCTCTAAGCCGTAAGTGATCTCACCTGTGACTGGGTAACATTCAATACCACCAACTTGCTGGAAGTAAGTGAACTGAGTCACTTCCATACCATTTAACCAAACTTCCCAACCTAAGCCCCATGCGCCAAGGGTTGGAGATTCCCAGTTATCTTCTACGAAACGAATGTCGTGAGTTAGGGTGTCAATCCCGATTGCTTTTAATGAATCGAGATAAAGCTGCTGAATATTGTCTGGGTTTGGCTTAAGTACTACTTGGAACTGATAGTAGTGTTGTAAACGGTTCGGGTTTTCACCATAACGACCGTCTTTCGGACGACGTGAAGGTTGAACATAAGCCGCATTCCAAGTTTCTGGCCCTAAAGCACGTAAGAAGGTTGCAGTGTGGAAAGTACCTGCGCCCATTTCCATATCATATGGTTGTAATACGACGCAGCCTTGCTCCGCCCAATAGTTTTGTAGGGCAAGAATTAAGCCCTGAAATGTATCAATATGCGATATAGCACGACTCATGGTGCATCCACTGGAATCAAACAAAAATTGTGGTTAAGTATAAGGATTTTGGGGAGGAGTGGCAAAGGCGTTGTGTAAAAAACTTATGGTTGTTCATTCTTCAAAATTGGAGGTTTATCAACTAATTCGATCATAAGAATATCTGCATCTTCTAGGAAATTTGATTTAAGCACACTCACTTTAGGTATTTTTGCGATTAGACATACATCTTGGTTAGAGTTTGTGTAAATTACATCACCAATTAATGTAGAACGAGTGATCACGTGAGGTGGGAGATAGTATGAGTAAGTACCATAATTATCTAGTTTAAAGATTAAATGGTAAGGATTGTCTTTAGATTTGGTCATACCCTGTGAATATTCTGTAGCAACTTGCTGACCGCATATCTTTTGAAACTCAAACTCATAGTCTGAAGTTAAATATTCAATGTCTAAAAGTTCATTAATACGATCTGGTCGATAAGTATTGAAACTAACATGTAAACATACGACTTGATTATTTCGTAACTTGTCTAATCTCAGCTTTTTTGAACCGTCATAACGATAATGAACGGCTTTAGTGTGATTGATATGGTAGGCGTAATTTCCGTAATCATTTAACTGAAAATGGAAGTTATAACTACTTTGACCTTTAATTGTGGATAGAAATTCTTCATATTTATAGAGCCCACAAAGTTTTTTATAGGTGTTGATATTAGGTGGAAGACTTTTAATTTCAGAATAACAGTACTTTAATAGGATTAAAGTACTAGAAATAATCAAAATTATACCCGCTATACGAGTCTTTTTAAAAAAAGTAATTTTAATAATAAAAATGATCCAAATAGCAATAATAAATCCAAACATTTGCTGCACAAAGCTCATATAGTCTTTTATAAGACGTGTTTTTCGGTTGGCGTGGTTGATAATTTGGTTTTATTTTAATGATTTAACCAAGACTTACATTGTAGCAATATTTTGTAAGATTTACTAAGGTGGAAAATTGAAACGACAACTCAAGACGCATGACATCTCACATGCTCTTAATTTCACAACTTTGAAATGTTAATTTTTAAACGATATTCTCTGTTTTCTTCAGGTCGTTTGAAATGTCTGATCGCATTCGTGAAAAACTCCAGATTCTTGCGGACGCTGCCAAATATGATGTGTCCTGTTCCTCCAGTGGTAGTGACCGTAAAAATAAAGACAAAGGTCTAGGCGATGCTAGTCGGGCAGGGATTTGTCATAGTTATACCGAAGATGGACGCTGTGTTTCTTTGCTGAAAATCCTGTTCAGTAATGTCTGTATTTTTGACTGTGCTTATTGTGTGTCACGCCGTTCCAATGATGTGAAACGGGCGGCATTTACCGTACAGGAAGTGGTTGACCTGACCATTAACTTCTATCGACGTAATTATATTGAAGGCTTGTTTCTGAGCTCAGGTATCTTTAAGTCCGCAGACCATACCATGGAACGGATGCTGCAAGTGGTGAAAAAACTACGCCTAGAAGAAAATTTTAATGGCTATATTCATCTTAAAACTATTCCGGGAGCTTCACCTGAGTTGATTCATGAAGCAGGTCTCTATGCTGACCGAATGAGTATTAATTTAGAAATGCCAACCGAAGTAGGATTAAAAGCGTTTGCCCCTGAAAAGTCACATCAAGAAGTACAAAAAGACTTGGGGCTGGTTCGAGATCGCTTGATTCAACTCAAAGACGAACGTCAGATTATCAAGCATGTGCCGAAATATGTCCCAGCAGGGCAAACCACGCAAATGGTGGTCGGTGCACATCAAGAAACTGATCAAGACGTTCTATTAATGGCAGATCGACATTACAAAGAATTTAAACTCAAACGGGTCTATTTCTCAGGTTATATTCCAATTAATACGGAAAATAACTATTTGCCTGCGGTGGGTTCAGCACCACCTTTACTACGAGAAAATCGACTCTATCAAAGTGATTGGTTAATGCGTTTTTATGGCTTTCAGGTTAATGAAATCGTCAATGAAAAACACCCGCATCTTGATCTAGATGTCGATCCGAAATTGAGTTGGGCACTGCGTCATCCTGAGCAATTTCCAGTCGATTTAAATCGAGCGGATTACCATATGATTTTGCGTATCCCTGGCATTGGGGTGAAGTCGGCTAAGAAAATTGTACAAGCACGTCGTTTTGGTCGAGTGCATATTGATTTGTTGAAACAGTTGGGTGTGGCGTATTCGCGTGCAAAGTTTTTTATTCGTTGTGAAGATAGTCCTCGTTTTCAGAAAGAATTATCGACGAGTTATATTCGCCAGCAAATACTGACACAGGGTTCATCCAAGTATGTGCAACAACTGTCACCTCAGTTGAGTTTGGGATTTTAGTGATGCTAGGCGGGGGAATTGTCTATTATTACTTTGATGGCTCCATGGTTGGATTACTCAATTGTGTATTTCGCGCATTTCAATTCAAAGAGTTTCAGGTAAAGCTTTGCTTATTTGAAAATGCCCAACATGGACTCTTTTCCAGCATGGTTGAAATACCGAATAATGAACAACATGCACAACGGGTTTGGGTAGCATTACAGCAAAGGCTATCTAAATCGGCTTTGAGACAATTTTATTTTACCTCTTTATCCGAGTCGCTTGAGGCTTATCAGCATTTATTGAATTACTGCATTTATGTGTTTAGTCAGAACCGTTTGGTTGAGAAAGATTATTCTCATCCTAGTGTATTGGCCATTTCACAATGGGCGAAAAAGGTCGGACGAGAAAAACATCGAATGGAGGCATTTATACGTTTTAAAAAAACCACAGATGAATTGTTTTTAAGTTTAATTCGTCCCGATTTTAATGTGCTGCCATTAATCCAGCCGCATTTTAAACGTCGCTATCAAGATCAACGCTGGCTGATTTATGATGAGCAACGCAAGTATGGTTTTTACTATGATTTACATGACATTCATGAGGTATCGTTAGAAGCCAATGAAATTGATCAGAATATTGAAAATGGTGCGAGCCAAAGCTTTCAGTTGCAGTTAGATGAGCAAGAGTTTTTATACGATCAACTTTGGAAAGATTATTTTAATAGTATCAATATTAAAGAACGAAAAAATATCAAATTACATGTGCAGTATCTGCCGAAACGCTATTGGCGTTATCTCAATGAGAAATTTATCTAAAAGTAATTTATCCAGTTAATACATTAGCTTAGTTTGATTTCTGTTCTCTGTCTCGTTTCCTAAGGTCAGAAAAATGGAGGAAGTGATTAATTTTGTATTAATGTTATGTTATAACGTTTCAATATCAATATAAATGAGTCCAACAGGGGAAAGAAACATGAATAAGTTAAAACAAACTTATCTATTGGGTGCTGTATTGAGTAGTGTATTGTTGTCCGCATGTGGTGGCAGTAGCGATTCATCCAGTTCATCATCAAGTACACCGAAACCAGAACAACCTGTATTAAATTATGAGGGTCGTTTGGCGATTGCCAATGCTGATACAGAACGCCCATCATTATCGATTTATGATTTAAAAGATCAAAAAGTGATTGAGACCAAAGCATTAAACTATATGCCCTCAGCGATGTATAGCAGTCCACAATCACGCTATGCGGTGATGTTGAGTCGTAATGAGGGCGTGGTGCAGTTTGCGGATGGAGGTGTTTTTAGTCAAAGTAATGAACTTAAGATCAATACACCGAACATTCTAACGTTCCAGTTACAAGGTGCAACACCCGCACATTATCGTAGTTTTAATGGCACTGCGGCATTGTTTTATGATGGAAGCGAAGCTGACGGTTCAAAATTTGACGTGTTTAATGATGTCATGATCACACAGAGAAATATTGCCACACAAAAGCTACCGAAAAATCATCATGGCGTGGCTGAACCACGTGGCGAGTATGTGTTAAGTACGTATATGTCTAAAGAATCAGAAATATTAAGTATTGTGAAAAGTTATCATATTCATGGCGATCATTTTCATGAAGAGCAGACCCTCACCAATCCATGTAACCGTTTACATGGTGCAGCATCAATCATGAATTACGCTGCGTTTGGTTGTGAAGATGGGGTGTTGGTGGTTGAACAAAATAAAAGTGATTTTGTAGATAAAAAAGTTTTTATTGATCAACGAATTTCTACGCTTGCAGGACATGAAAAACTGAATCAATTTGCTGCCTTTGCATCAGGAACCCATGCTTTATTTGTGGTTGATCCAGAAAAGTTAAATGCCACCCATTTAGATTGGTCATTAGATGCTAAAGAATTAGATGGGACAACTGCCGTTAAACGTTTGCAGCAAAGTTTTGATGAGACAGGGAGCTATTTGGCTATTTTGGATAGTATGGGCACTGTGCACGTGATTGATACCCAAACATGGCAACGATTAGGTCAAATTCAGGCAATAAACAATGTTGACGGTACTGAACTTGCAAAAAGTCGTTTAGTTGCAAATGCGGCTTCAGATACGATTTTTATCAATGACACGCAAGCCAAAACGATTCTTGAGCTTGACTTGAAAAACCTGAAAATCAAACAAATCATTCAACTCAATGATGTACCTAACACCTTTACTTGGTTGGGTGTTGCCAAAGCCGCTTAACTTTATATGAAGGAAAAGCAAACAGTTGAATTTGGCTGTTTGCTTTTTTAGTGTATGAATGCTCAAGATACCGTGCAAATAAAAAAGCGCCGAAGCGCTTTAAAATTAAATGAAGAACCAATAAATAAAAACTGAAACGAGTGCCACACAGAGAACATTTAATATAAAACCAACCCTCATCATCTCGCTTTGTTTAATATGCCCAGTCCCAAATACAATTGCATTTGGTGGAGTCGCAACAGGAAGCATAAAGGCACAAGAAGCACCAATACCAATAACGACGACAAGGATCTCTTTTGGTAATCCCATTTGATCAGCAATTGCTGCAAATACAGGAACGAGCAAGGCGGCCGAAGCTGTGTTACTGGTAAATTCTGTTAAGAAAATAATGAAAGCAGCAACGATCACAATCACTAAAAATGGAGAGGCATCACCAAAAGCGTTAGCAAGTGTTTGACCTAGAACCAACGATGATCCTGAATCTTTCAGCACAGCACTTAATGTTAAGCCACCACCAAACAGCATTAAAACACCCCAATCAGTGTTGTCTGCAACATCTTTCCATGTTGCGATACCCAAAACGACAACCATACAAGCGGCTAGGATTGCGATCCATGTATCTGGCTGACTAATCCCAAATTGTTCACTGATGCTTTTACCAAAGATCCACGCGAAAGCTGTAACACTAAATACAACCATCGTTAGAATACGATTACGATTCCAAGGAATAATTTCAGTTTTGAACTCAATCCGATGATTTAATTTTGGACGTAAAACGATGTATAGACTGACTAACATTGCTGGAAAAATGATAAGCATCATTGGTAGACCTACTTTCATCCAGTCAGAAAAGTCATAACCTAGTGCTTTAGCTGCGATGGCATTTGGAGGTGAGCCTACCAACGTGCCTAAACCACCAATACTGGCGGAATAAGCAATACCTAATAAGATAAATACAAAGGTTTTACGTTCTTTAACTGCATCAAAATGAGAGAGTAAACCTAATGCAAGTGGAAGCATCATTGCGGCTGTTGCTGTATTAGAAATCCACATCGACAAAACAGCAGTTACTAAACAGATAGATAAAACAGCTACACCTAAATGTCCGCGTGATAAAGCGATAATCCACATTGCAATTTTTCGATCAAGCTTTTGCACATGTAAGGCTGTAGCTAATGCAAACCCCCCAAAGAATAGAAAGATAATTGGATCAGCAAAAGTACTAAGTGCCTTAGTTGTGGTAATAGGGCTAAGCTCATCATTGCTTCCAGCACTAGGCATGCCGACTAAAACGGCTAAGATAGGAACAAGTAAGGCGGTAATCGTAATGTGAATAGCTTCTGTAAGCCAAAGAATGCCAATAAATAATAATAAACTCAGCCCTTTATTGGCATTTTCATCGTAAGGCAAGATCTGATATAAACCAAATGACAGCAAAGCTGAAATTACAATAATAATCCAACCACGTAATAAGCCCTTAGGCATTGTATTGGTTGGTGTTTCAAGATGGGGAACATTCATACAATATCCTTATTCGTGTTGTTATTTGTCATGAAATTTCACATGACAGCGTAACTATATTTTTAGCGAATCAATAGTAAATGCTAACTTCTATCATCCATGTAAATTTTTTTAAATCCGTGTACTTCTTGCCTAATGCATAGATCCAAGTCAGGCTAAAAGTGTGCGGATGATGAGACTAAGTTTTTGCTGGTCAATAAAAGATTCGATTTTGGAAAGTCTACCATTGATGAATAAACCCGATTCAACATGTATAAACCTTCGATTAAACTTTTCCCAGCAGCGTTGTATCTTGCTTCAAAGCATGTTCGAAACTGTGAACGAAAGTCCAGAGGGCGTTGCTGTCCAGTTTTTGAACGTTTGGATTTTAGGGTATTTAAGCGATAAGTGATATTTAGTTTTTTGATAAAAATCTAGGTGATATTTATTTCTTTTATAAATGGGCCATTTGGGCAATTTTATATAATACGTTTTTTAGTTTGAGTACATTGGGCTTTGGTCTAATTCTATGACATTTTTTTCAAGCTGATTCAGCGGCTTTTCGGTAAGTAAGTGTCTCTTATTTTAAGGTGTAACTAGAATGTATCTTATAAAGACTTGAGTGTATACTGCCACAACCACTCAAAGACAATACGATTTCAGCAAGGTGCATTGTGAGCTTTACTCAATCTGACTGGCTAAACTTCCTAAAACCCAATTATAAAATCCTTCCGCTGAAAGAGCGCCTATTTTCAGGATTTGGTGCGTTATGCGGTTTGGCCATATCGTCATTCATCAGTTGGTATGTACTCGGTGGAATGAATGCATGGTATATCGCACCGATGGGCGCGTCATCCGTATTGCTCTTTGCTGTACCGAATAGTCCTTTGGCTCAACCATGGAATGTGATCGTCGGTAATACGTTGGCTGGGGTGATCGGTGTTGCTTGTGTTCAATGGTTGCCAGATTTAACCACAGCATTTAGTGTGGCCGTTGGTCTGGCGATTTTTGTGATGATGACGACGGACTCCTTGCATCCGCCCAGTGGGGCAGTTGCGATTACGGCGGTATTAGGGGGGGAGGCGGTTCAGCGTTTAGGCTTCTATTTTGTGCTGTATCCAGTGTTATTAAATTCAATTTTATTGTTGTTATTTGCGGTGTTTTTTAATCGTCTAATTGGACGACATTATCCAATGACAGCGCATGTCAATGCGCGCAGCAAAGATCCGACCCCTACACAGAAAGTATCGATTCAACCGAAAGATATTGAATATGCTTTAGAACAGCACACTGAACTACTTGATATTAGTCAATATGACTTAGAAAAGATTATTTTGGATGCACAAGAGCGGGCACATGGGCGTTTGCTCAATAGCTTCGTTTGCCAAGATATTATGAGTCGAGATGTCATTAAACTACATGAAGACGATGATATTCATCAGGCTTTGGATAAGTTCAAAGCGGTCAATTTAATGAGTTTACCTGTGGTCAATAGTGAACAAAAGCTTGTAGGTACACTGGCTTTATATGAAGTGGTTGAATGGTTTAAAAGCGCCACTGATCCGAGGAATTCTTGGCAGCACTATGTTCGGCAAATTATGAGTCGAAGAGTGGTGACTGTTGATCCATTACAACCGATTCAGGACTTAGTGCCTTATTTTGTAGAGAAGTCATTTAACTATATCCCTGTCGTTGAGAATCAACGTTTGATCGGAATGATCAGTCGTGCCGATATGATTGCTGCCTTGCAACAACAATTGAGTCGTCAGTTACTTTAATTTGGATAAAAAAAAGCTACGGTTGTATTCGGGGTAAATGCAACCGTAGCGACCAAAAATGGAAAAATGAATTAACGTTTTATGCTTTGATCATCATAAATAGTTTTTACAGGTTGCTGATAATTTTGTATATGTTCTACACCTGTAGCCTGCTTTTTGGGAATGACCAACCATAAAATCAGATACACTAAAATACCAGGAAAAGCAGCACTGAGAATTGAGATCACAACAAAGATCAAGCGTAGTAAATTTGCGTTCCAACCAAAACGTTCAGCAATACCGCCCATTACACCTGCGATCATGCTTTTTTGGTTTGAGCGATATAAACCAGTATTGGTCATCGAATTTTTCTCCTTAACGTAATGAAATGACAGCAGAAAAGACATATTGATATGTAGGTTGCTGTCTATTAAGAAATAGGGGCGATATATCTTTTTTTAAAGTTTAAATAGAGAAGAGATTGGTTACGTTGTGTAAAATTCTGCTGGAAAAATCAGCAGTATCGCCTAAAATGCACCGACTTAAAGCAGACTGCTTTGTCACCTTATGATTCAGTTTTATTGTCGTTCCTTCAATAGTCCATGATATGGACGTAGAGAATAGATACATTCTATGTTCTTTATACTCTCCAAGATATTTGGAGTAGTTCAGGTTGGTTTCGTCGATAACGATGTTGATGTTAGAGATTTGTGGATATGCAGTTCAGGTGGTTGTTACTACAGTATGTGGGTATAGGATGTGTATTGAGTCTCGGTCTGAGTGGGTGCGATCGTGATCATTCAGAATCCGTTAAACAAATCCAGGTGCAATCAACTCATGAGAGTGTTGTACAGGATGAGCAGCCTTCATTAACGGATAATGGGATGCCATTAACTAAAATTGCGGGGCAAGCAACTTTGCCGTACTCGGGCACTGGGCAACGTAACTTAACCCAGCCTTCTGAAACCAGTCTGACTTATGTTGGTCGTTATCATGCTCGTATTCCGTGTACCGATGCTTTTGCGGGTTGTGTGAACCACGAAAAAGAAGCAGATTATATTTTGAATCTGTTAGAAGACGGCTCGGTGTATTGGATTAATACCAGTTTTGGCCGCTTAGGGGCAGATTCTTCTCAGAATGTTGCAAAGATCGAACAAACCTGTAAACAAGTGCAATGGTATGCGCATGAAGAGCTGAACGAAATCATGGTTCGTTGTGATGCTGCGAATATTAGCTTGTATTATAAAATTAACCAAAATCAAGATTTGGTTTTAAATCTAGATAAAATTTGGAATGGCAATAATGGAGAAAACCGCAAGTTCTTTAAAGAATACCCATTTCCTCAAAAAGCCTATGTCTTTAAAAAGATAGAATAGAGTGAGTAAAAAAAAGAGCGCATATCGCGCTCTTTTTTACAGTTCAGATTAGTAATCGAAGCTGAAGTGTTCAGGTGCAAGTGAAGTCAAGGTACGTGAAGTCGATACCATTGATTCTGCATGACCTTGAGCACGTGGCAACAAGCGATCGAAATAGAAATCAGCAACTTTGATTTTTGCTTTATAGAATTCTGGTGTTTCGATCCCATTACCTGCTTCTAATTTCTCAGAAGCAATCACGGCTTGTTGTGCCCAGAAGTAAGCCATCATCACGTAGCCAGAGAACATCAAGAAGTCAGCAGACGCTGAAGAAACGATGTCACGATCCTTACGTGCAGCAAGCATGATACGAACAGTCAAGGTATTCCACTGTGCGCAAAGCTTAGTCAAGTCCCAAGCAAAACGACGTAAGTACTTGTTACGTGCATGTGTTGCACAGAACTTTAAGATTTCAGCAGTATAGTCACGAACCACTTTACCTTTTGAACTTAAAAGAACTTTACGACCGAGTAAATCAAGTGCTTGAATGCCTGTAGTACCTTCGTACAAAGTTGAGATACGTGCATCACGTGCGATCTGTTCCATACCCCATTCACGGATATAGCCATGGCCACCAAAAACTTGCATACCATTATTTGCAGATTCTAAACCAAGTTCAGTTAAGAAGCCTTTTAGAATCGGGGTATAGAAACCAAGTTTGTCATCATGCGCTTCATAAGCCGCTTGATCACCATTTACTAAGGCATCTGTCATTTTGTCTGCAATTTTAGCTGCATGGTAGATCATTGAACGACCACCTTCAGCAATCGCTTTTTGCGTTAACAGCAGGCGACGTACGTCAGCATGGTGAATAATCGCATCACCTACACGCTCAGGTTCTTTTTTACCTGAAAGCGCGCGCATCGACATACGGTCTTTTGCATAAGGTAACGCACCTTGGAAAGAAAGTTCAGCGTGAGCAATACCTTGAACCGCAGTACCAATACGTGCAGTGTTCATAAAGGTAAACATTGCATGTAAACCTTTGTTGATTTCACCGATTAAGTAACCTGTTGCATTATCAAAGTTGAGTACTGCTGTTGCAGAGGCTTTAATCCCCATCTTGTGTTCAATTGAACCACAAGAAACAGTATTACGTTCACCTATACCACCATCCGCAGTCGGGATGAATTTAGGCACGATGAATAATGAAATACCACGTGTACCTGCTGGTGCATCTGGAAGACGAGCAAGAACGATGTGAATAATGTTTTCTGTTAGATCGTGTTCACCCGCAGAGATGAAGATTTTAGTACCAGAAAGTTTATACGTACCATCTGCTTGAGGCTCTGCTTTGGTTTTAACCTGACCTAAGTCTGTACCACATTGAGGTTCAGTCAAGCACATCGTACCAGACCAAGTTCCTTCAACCAGTTTAGGCATGTAGGTATTTTTTTGCTCATCTGTACCAAATTGCATGATGGTGTTCATACAACCTGTGCTCAAACCTGGATACATGGTGAATGACCAGTTAGCCGTTCCCATCATTTCAGATTTGATTAGGTTTAAAGACATTGGTAAGCCTTGGCCACCAAACTCTTCTGGATACGAAAGACCTTGCCAACCACCCATAACGAATTGGTCATACGCTTCTTTGAAGCCTTTAGGTGTTGTTACTTCACCATTGTTGAAGGTACAGCCTTCTTCATCGCCTGACTGGTTGAGTGGTGAAAGTACGTTTTCGCAGTAATCTGCCGCACCTTCAAGAATCATATCAACAGTTTCAGCATCGGCATTTTGACCACTTGCTAAAGTTTGGTAATGTGCTGGATAATCTAACATTTCGTTCATTAAGAAACGAACATCACGGAGCGGGGCTTTATAAGCTGGCATAATCTTAATCCTGTATTGGAATCATTTTGGATTATCTGTTTCGATACTTTGATTATTCATAATGGTGATAAAAATACATTGATAAACCCTAAGGAAAAAAATGTCAGAAAAGCGAATTCCACAAGAAAGTGGTCCGTATGAAAATCAGTTTTCTATTAGAATATTAACAGATATTATATGTGAAAAATGATCTATTTTATGTTTGAAAATATAACGATATAAAGGTGTTTGGTAAAGCTATGCGTTTAAAATATTTAACTTTATGTTTATTGGGGCTTAGTCTATCAGCCTGCTCACAACATGTCATTAAAACCAATGCTGGTTCAGCAAGTTTAGAGCAAAAGGCGATCAATAGTATCAATGCAATGTATGAATATCCGAGTTATGATTATCGCGGAAAATTTAATGTTCATGTCGAGCTTGATCAAAATAAGTCTGCTCCTCGCTCTCAGGCAGCGCCATTAGATGCCGCATTAAAGCAAAAGGTTGAGCAATACTTACGCGATCAAAAAATCAATTTAAATAGCCAACAGAAACAAGCTTTGTATGTTGCACTGGCAGAAGACAGTAAAGCGTATAGAGGTACTAAGGCTGATAAGTTTATTCAAGGCATGGCCATGATCTTGAATGATATGCAATTTGAATATGATGGTTCAGTGCATTATCGTCAAAAAATCGGTTCGTTTAATTTAACCGCACGCTATGAAAAACCAACGTTGTTGGTACAGGCTAAAGTACCGATGGTGCTTGATCTGAATGATTATAAATTCTATATCAATTATTTTGCGTTGATGCCGTACTTTGTCAATAAAGATAATCAGAATAATCTAGCGTATTTCGATTTCTCTAAATATCAGCATCTCTTTAATCAGGTGGATTACAAAAAATTTGCTGAATACGTAAAGGCATCAAGTGCGGTTTATTACCGTTTGGCTGACCAAAACGATATCCAAGCACTGCCGGTCTCATCTGCGGATAAAGCCGCGGGTGTGGTCGAAAAAATTCGCTTAAAAACATCGATTGAAGAGGTCATTCTGCAATCAAGTTTGTATGGCAAAGTGAATGAAAAATATTTGATGCAAAGCATTCTAAATTTTAATGAACAGAGCTTAGAAAAACTGGTTGCAAATGAAGTCGATGCAGCAAGTAAGTCGAAAGTGAAAAAATCAGATTCGACATGGCCGTCGAAAAGCTCAGCAGATGATGCAAGCGTGGTGAGTCAGCAGCTTTATCATTTGGTGAATCAGCATTTTGGTGTTGAGGATGCAGAGGAGGATTATGCTGCTGATACCGATACTGCTGAAGAGGCGAGCCAAGCTGTGCGAGATACTGATACAGAAGTGGCTGATGTAACCGCGACAGATGATGCGTATGAAAGTGGTTTAAGCGCGGAGCAATGTCTTAAACTACAAACCACACCGAAAATAGCCTATGGTGATGTACAGTATTGCCAAAGTATGTATGGGGTTGATGCATTGGGTCAAACCCAAACCAATTCCTCAACTTTAATATCTTATTTTGAGAAATTACAAACCTTAGAAAAAGTATTCGCAGTATACGATCAAAATCAATTTATTGATGATCAAGCATTTAAAGCACTGTGGATCAAGCATCAAGCTGAAATTGATCAGGCACTCCAGACTGGCAAGCGTAACCCATTGATTATGGATGTGGGCTTGGATGAGAAAGGGCGTGCGATTCAATTGGATTATGATTTAAATTACGCATCACCAGAGTTGAAATCCAGCGTCAACGTTAAAGCGGATATGCAGATCCTCAATTATGGTAAAGCGACACCGATTGATAAAGTGCAGTTAAAGCGTGCTAAAACATGGTCTGAAACCAGTAAAGGTTCAATGTTTGAACAAGCGATTGGGAATTTTTCTGAAAAATTAGGACAAACTGCAATTCAGGAACGCTCAGCGCAGCCATATACATTGTCTTTAGATGATCAGCTTAAAGTGATTGCCGAACAGCGTTATGATGCTACACGTTCGTATGAGCAGACCTACAAAGCTGTATTTATTGCCAAATTAGTTGAAAGTACGCCTCAGGTGGTACAACGTTATTCAAGTCAAGAGCTGCAAGAAATCGCCAGTGTTTATGCCTATTGGTATTCAAGTGAAGACGTGTACAACCCTCAAGGTACAGCGCTGAAAACGATAGAGGCTTTACAAAAGAAACATCATCTAGAAGACGATGAGCAGTTTGATTATAAATTGGGTGAGTCGGTTGATCGCATTGTCAGTGGTGCGATGCATGGTGATCAAGAACGCCAAGCATGGAAGAAACTGCAAACACAATATAAGCAGCCACAACAGTTATTTGCCAAGCAATATCAAACTCAATTTGAACATGAAAATGGTGTGTCGAATGAGGAAAAAATATTACTTGAACAAACATCAAATATTTTAGGCAATGTGTACGTTGATGCGCGTAAAAATAAGCTGTCGTTGAAGAGCATTCAAAAATTAAAGAGTGAACATGATGGTTTTATTGATTATGAGATCTTTAAGGATGTCTATCAAAAGATGTTGAGCAGCAAATAATTCCACCTGAATCAAAAGAACCTGCACTGTGCAGGTTCTTTTTTGATTTTTAGATGGTCAAATATTATAGGAAATCTTTCAATTCAGGTTTTACATCATTCCATATTGAAAAGGCTTCGATTGCTTGTCCAACCAGCATGCCAAAACCATCAGTGGATGGAACTTGACGTGCTTGTGCTTGATCTAAAAAGCTGGAGGGTTTGCCATAAGCCATTTCATAGGCATGATGGAAAACTAAAGTTTCAGGCAATTGTAGAGCATCGCCAGTTAAGCTTGCCGAAGTTGCATTAATCACCAAATCAAACTCACCAGAGAGTTGCTCTAGGCCTATCGCACTCAGTTTAGCTTGTGGTACTGCCTCTTTTAAATCATTGACCAATTGTTCAGCACGGGCAAGAGTACGGTTGGCAATCACAATTTCTTTTGCGCCAGCTTTTACCAGTGGATAAATCACGCCACGAGTCGCACCGCCTGCACCTAGAATTAGAATACGGCTATTTTCAAGATTCCAACCTAGGGCTTGAATGGCAGCGACCAAACCTTGACCATCGGTATTGTCGCCATACAGTTTGCCATCTTGCATCCATAACGTATTCACAGCCTTGGCAATTTTTGCACGTTCTGTCAGTTGATCACATAAAGCAAAGGCTTGTTCTTTAAAAGGGACAGTCACATTCATCCCCACGCCACCTTGAGTAAAAAAGTCCTTTGCTGTACTTTCAAAGCCATCTAGGGGAGCAAGAATTTTTTGATAATTTAGATCAACTCCCATTTTTGCTGCAAAAGCATGATGTAATTCTGGTGAGCGAGATTGTTCAATTGGATTTCCAATTACAGCAAATTGTTTGGTCATGGTTGATCGGTGTTGTTATGTTGGTTAAAGTTTATAAAGTTGAGAGGGTTGCTGCAATGTTGATTTGCATCTGATGGATATTATTAAATGATCTAATATTGAAAAGACCTTAACTCGATAGAAAAGTAAGGAAGCTAAATTTTATCATGAGTATTTTTCTAATTCGACATGCTGAAAGCGAAGCTAATATCAATGGTCGCGCTTTATCTCATGCATCAATTGCCTTGAGTACAAATGGTCGGATGCAAGCAGAGCGATTGTGTACAGAACTCCCTAAAATTGATCATGTCATCATTTCCAAATATCTTCGCACCTATCAGACTGCGGAACCCCTCTTACAGAAATATAAAATAACCTCTGAAATTGATCAGAACTTACATGAGTTTAGTTATTTGTCTGAAAGAAAGTGTGCCAATACAAATTTAGATGATCGAAAGACTTGGGTCGATGCGTATTGGGCGAAGATGGATTGCCACTATCGTGATGCGGATGATGCAGAATCTTTTGCAGATTTATATTTTCGCGTGCAGCAGTTTCATGAAAAGATACAACGGCTCGCGAGTCACTATGTTGAAAAGAATTTGGTGATATTCAGTCATGGGCAATTTTTGCAGTTATTACTGACACTCATCCAGCAACCACAATCGTTAAGCCGAGAATTGATGCAAAATTTTAGGTCAGACTTAATTCATCGACCTATTAAAAATACAGAGATATTTTTGTTTGAAAAGTAAAAAATCAGACTGACCTTTACAGATAAATTTGGCAGTATTCATCCCTAACTGAGGGAGTTAGGGATGAATTTTTAATTATTGCTGCAAACCTAACCAATCTCTCGGTTTTAAATAATAATCAGTGAGGCGTTTTTCGATTGAATCCGCATCCCATTCAGGGCGATACGACCAACCGGCAAGATTCGGTAAACTGACTAGAATGGATTCAATCCGTCCACCTGTTTGTAAGCCGAATAAAGTGCCGCGGTCATATACTAAATTATATTCAACATAGCGACCACGACGATATAACTGGAATTCACGTTGGGCCTCGCTATACGGCTGCTCACGATGCTTTTCAAAAATTGGCAAGATCGCTTCTAAATAACCATTGCCTACAGCTTGCATATATTTAAAGCAGGTTTCGAAATCCCATTGGTTTAAGTCATCAAAGAACAAACCGCCGACACCACGTTGTTCATCACGATGTTTTAAATAGAAATAATCATCACACCATTGTTTGTGTTCCGCATAAACATTTTCGCCAAAGGGTTTGCATAGGTCATACGCGGTTTGATGCCAATTCAAAATATCCTGATCATCTGGATAGAATGGGGTTAAGTCAAAACCGCCACCAAACCACCATACAGGATCTTGCCCTTCAGGCTCAGCCACAAATAAACGTACATTGGCGTGTGAGGTTGGAATATTTGGATTTTTAGGATGAATGACCAGTGATACACCTAAGGCCTGAGCCTTTGCACCTGCGATTTGTGGGTGGCGTTCAGTTGCAGAAGCGGGGAGTTTACTGATATTGATGTGGGAAAACATGACCCCACCTTTTTCAATTACTTCACCATTTTGCAAAACACGAGAGCGACCGCCACCACCTTCGGTTCGTTGCCAATCATCAATGATAAACTCAGCGGTGCCACCGCCTGCACGTTCCTGTTGCTCTAGTCCTGCGCAAATACGTGCTTGTAAATCGAGTAAGAACTCACGAACACGTTGAATATCAGCTGAAGTTGGATGCTGCATGATGATCCTCTTGAGGTGATCTAGGAAGTAGTGATATCAAAACATAAATCCATAATAAAAGTAAGGGATTTTTGTTTTTAACAATAAAAACCCCTTAATGACTTTGTTTTTATAAATTTAGAAAATGAATCAAAAATCATCTTTTTGATAAAGATGATCCATACGCTCACGTTTGGTTTTTAAATATTGTTCATTGAAAGGGTTGTGTCCAACGGTCAGAGGAACACGCTCAATGACTTTAATACCAAGGTCAGTCAATGCTTTCAGCTTTAACGGATTATTGGTAACTAATTTTACTTCTTTGACTTGAAGATGATCCAGCATGATGCTGCACATGTCGTAACGACGTGCATCGGCAGGGAGGTTTAGTAAGAGGTTAGCATCAACGGTATCATGTCCTTGATCTTGCAAGGCATAAGCACGAATTTTATTGGTCAAACCAATCCCACGACCTTCTTGGCGTAGATATAAAATCACACCTTGACCTGCTTCATTAATCAAATGTTGAGTGGCTTGTAATTGTGGGCCACAGTCGCATTTAAGTGAAGCAAAAGCATCGCCTGTTAAGCATTCAGAGTGGATACGCACTAACACAGGCTGTGTTGGGGCCGTTTCTAAACCTTTCGAAAGCGCCACATGTTCTTCACCCGTTTCTGGGTCTTGAAACACGGAAATATTGAAGTCACCAAAAGCAGTTGGTAGCTTTGATGTTGCAATAAATTCAATCGGCACAGAACGCTCACTATTATGATAAAAACAGTGAAAGTATAGCCTAATGTGTGAAGATTGCGTGAATTGGAATTTCTGATTTTTCACATAAGTTTTTCTTTTTCATAGAAAGCACACAATAATGGTTGATAAACAGTGACATAATTCAGGATAATCTGCGAGCCAGTCCTTTGGATTGGTCTAAGAATGTTCAGCACTGCATCATTCGCACATGTGGCTGATTGAAGGTAGATCATATTTAATTGTATGATTGCCCCCATTTAACCCAGCTTCGGATTTGCCAGGCTTAAAAAGGCTTTGCCACATTATGTTGTATACCGAAATTCCAACTCAACGTCCCGTGACGGTACTGTTAGATGAAATTGATCATCCACAACAGTTACGACAGCTCGCGCAAAGCCAACTCGCACAAGTGGCGGATGAGTTACGTCAATATATTTTGTATGCAGCAGGGCAAAGTGGTGGTCACTTTGGTGCAAATCTCGGTGTTATTGAACTTACCGTTGCCTTACATTATTGCTTTAATACACCACAAGACCGTTTGGTTTGGGATGTTGGTCATCAAGCTTATCCGCATAAAGTGCTTACAGGTCGTCGTGACCGTATTGCCACGATTCGTAGCAAAAATGGTTTAGCTGCTTTTCCCGCACGGGATGAATCTGAGTTCGATACCTTTGGCGTAGGTCACTCATCCACCGCGATTTCTGCGGGGCTTGGGATGGCACTTGCTCGTCGATACCAAAAAGATCCGTGTGATGTGGTGGCAATTGTCGGTGATGGTGCAATGACAGCAGGTATGGCATTTGAAGCCATGAATGATGCAGTTGCGCATAATGCAGATTTAATTGTGGTTCTCAATGACAATGACATGTCGATTTCATGCAGCACCGGTGGTTTTGCAAAACACTTGGCTGCGATTTGGGAGTCGGGTCAGCTTGTCAATGTAAATGAGTTAGGCGAAGCCTATATACAGCCGCATCCGAAATGGACTTATAACTCTCGTTTACACCAGTCCGCGACTGATGCAGCAGACAATTTATTTAAAGCGATTGGTTTTGATTATTTTGGACCCTTTGATGGCCATGATGTCGAGCAACTCGCGCAAGTTTTTCATGCACTGAAAAAGCGTAAAGGGCCGCGTTTAGTTCATATTTATACGAAAAAGGGCAAAGGTTTCGCACCAGCAGAAGCCGATCCAATCACCTATCATGCGATTACTAAAATTGCACCAGTAGCATCTGCGCCCGCAAAAAAATCACCACCTAAATATTCTGATGTATTTGGACAATGGTTGTGTGATGAAGCGGCTCAAGATGATCGCTTACTGGCGATTACCCCAGCGATGTGCGAAGGATCGGGCATGGTGCAATTTGCGCAGCAATATCCTGAACGTTTTTTTGATGTCGCAATTGCCGAACAACATGCTGTGACCTTGGCAGCAGGTATGGCGTGTGAAGGTTTAAAACCTGTAGTTGCAATTTATTCAACCTTCTTACAACGCGGTTATGATCAATTGATTCATGATGTTGCATTGCAAAATTTAGATGTAACTTTTGGCATCGACCGTGCTGGTTTAGTCGGTGAAGATGGCCCAACGCATGCAGGCGCATACGATTATGCCTTTATGCGTACCGTACCGAATATGGTGATCATGGCGCCAAAAGATGAAAATGAATGCCGACAAATGCTTCATACTGCTTACCTGTATAATGGGCCGACTGCGGTGCGCTATCCACGTGGTGCAGGTGTGGGCGTCGAGATTCAAGAAAAAATGACTGCTTTAGAGATTGGTAAAGCTGAGATCGTTGCAGAATTTAATTCAAATGCAGATCAGCAAATCAGTATTCTGGCTTTTGGTAGTCGCGTTATGGTGGCTGTTGAAGCAGCGCAACAGTTTACAAATAAACATGCGATTGGTGTGCGTGTGGTCAATATGCGTTTCGTCAAACCACTCGATGAGCACATCATTCGTGAGCTTGCAGATTGCACACAACTGTTTGTCACGGTAGAAGAACATGCCGTAATGGCAGGTGCAGGCAGCGCGGTGAATGAGTTTTTGGCACAGGCGAAAATTGTAAAACCTATCCTGAACTTAGGATTGCCAGATGCATTTTTACACCAAGCAACGCATCAGCAAATGCTGCAAGATTGTGGTCTAGATAGTCAGGGTATTTTGACTTCAATTGAACAAGCTTGGTTTTAATCAATAAAACCAAGTAAATGCAGCTACTTTTGAAAGTAACCATTGCCCGCTAAATTTTTCGCAACATTTTTTCCCTAAAAGCGCTTAGATTTGATAGAATGTGGGCGCTTTTATGCATTATTCTTTGTCAAAATCTTCGAAATTTGTAGTGGGTGTTCAATGGAACCTATGGTGGTGATGGCTGCGCGTGCGGCTCAAACAGTTGGTCAAGAGCTTTTAAAGGCACATCAAAATCGTCATAAACTCGATTTACAAGTTGAAGATAAAGGCATTGATGGTCCAGTAACGCGTGTTGACCGTTACTTGGAACAACTCACTATTGATACACTCCGTAAAAGCTATAAAAACCATAGTTTTCATGGTGAAGAGTTTGGGTATCAAGAAGGTAAAGGTCATGACGCTGATTGGTGTTGGATTATTGACCCTTTAGATGGCACACAAAACTTCATCAATGGTTTCCCGCATTTCTGTATTTCTATTGCAGTGCAACACAAAGGCGTAACCCAGCACGGTGTGATCTACGATCCTGTGCGTGATGAATTATTCTCTGCTAGTCGCGGTCGCGGTGCAGTGATGAATCAACGTCGTATCCGTGTGAATACAAGTGAAACTTTAGAAAACACTTCCCTTGCTGTGGGTCATCCATTCCGTGCAAAACGTGATGGTGAAATTGTTTCTTATGCTGAACAGCATTTCGCTTCATTATTAGCAGTTACTAAAGCAGGTGCGCAAATTCGTCGTGCGGGTTCTGCTGCTTTAGATTTGGCTTATGTTGCAGCGGGTCGTTTTGATGGTTTCTTCGAGCTAGGCTTAAAACCATGGGATATCGCTGCGGGTGAGTTGATTGTGAAAGAAGCTGGTGGTGCGATGGTTGATGCGCGTGGTGGTAATGATTCATTTGAAAATGGTCAAGTGATTGCTTGTTCATTGAAAATGTTAAAACCATTGATGCAAGCGGTTGTCCCAGCTTGGGGCGTTGCTGCAAAATAATTTGCCGAATTCTAAAAAAGCCCTCAATATTTGAGGGCTTTTTTATACGAGATTGGAAAATAAGGGTAAAGAAATTGCTTATCTATTTTATTGGTCCAAGTGGGGCTGGAAAGACAACAATATCGAGTTGTTTTAACCAATGAGTTACCTATGACGTTGCTCAAAAAGTTAGAAGAATCTTGGATAGGTGGCTCTAATCATTTATTGATAAGTAAAGTATATTTTTAAATAACTGATAAATGGCTTGTTTTTGTTGAAAGATAGCTTGTTAAACGATAAATAAAGACAACTTAATAGGAAAAACAATTAAAAAGCGTGACATTCTTAAACTTTCTGCTATACTCCGCCCACGCACTGAAATTCCAGTTCATTACCTGAACATTCTGTTCTATTCATATTTTGCGCTCGCTGTCCATAGAGAGGACCACATCTTGCGCCCAAATCGCTTAGCGATTCTTCAGGTTGAAGCAGTAATCAAGCGTGCGTTTAGTCCACATCGTCGTTATTCGGATCGCCGCTGAATCTCATTTATTTTCAGCTTGAGTCGCTTTGCCGCCTGTTGCCGATGTCTATTTTTTTGTATTTATTAAAATGGAGCACCCTCTAGGGTGAAACTCTCTATGAGCAAAACTTTTGCCGAATTTTCATTACATGAAACCTTACAACAAGCGCTTGAAGGTTTAGGTTTTACTAGCCCAACTCCTGTACAAGAACAAGCAATTCCTGCTGCGTTAGAAGGAAAAGACTTATTGGTTTCTAGCCAGACTGGTTCTGGTAAAACTGCAGCATTTTTATTGCCTACACTTAACTCTTTAGCGGGCGAAGAAGCATTTGCTTCTTTTAAAGACCGTATGAAAGCAGTGACTCAACCTACGATTTTAGTGATTTCTCCTACTCGTGAGTTGGCACAACAAGTAAGTCAAGATGCGATTGCATTGGTACGTCACATGAAAGGTGTTCGTATTGCTGCGATTATGGGCGGTATGCCTTTTGGTAAACAAATTCAGCAGCTTAAAGGTGCGCAAGTTGTCGTTGCAACGCCTGGTCGTTTGCTTGATCTTGTTAACCGTCGTCAAATTAAATTAGATAAAGTTGAATCATTAATTGTTGATGAAGCAGACCGTATGCTTGATCTAGGCTTCTCTGAAGATCTAGAAGCAATTGGTGAACTTGCTGCAAACCGTAAACAAACATTAATGTTCTCTGCGACTTTTGCTGATCGTATTATTCGTCTTGCTGAACGTATGATGAATGATCCACAACGTATTGCAATTGAAACAGGTCATAGCACCAATACTGATGTTACTCAAACATTACATTGGACTGATGGTTTCGAACACAAGAAAAAATTACTTACGCATTGGTTATCTGATGAATCAGTAGATCAAGCTGTTGTATTCGCAAGTACGCAAGAAGATACCGACATGCTTGCTGAAGAATTAGCTGAAGCAGGTCATTCTGTTGTAGCGTTGCATGGTGCGATGCCACAAACTGTTCGTAACCGTCGTTTACGTAGTATTCGTGAAGGCCGTGCAAAAATCTTGGTTGCGACTGATGTTGCAGCACGTGGTTTGGACGTACCAACCATTTCTCACGTGATTAACTTCGGTTTACCGATGAAAAATGAAGACTATGTACACCGTATTGGCCGTACAGGTCGTGCGGGTCGTTCAGGTCAAGCGATTACTTTAGCGACTTATCGTGAACGCGGTAAAATTCGTGCTTTAGAAGATTATTTAGATGCACGTTTAAGCGTATCTGAAATCGAAGGTTTAGAGCCATCTCCACCTCCTGCTCGTTCAGGTCGTGATGGCGGTGGTCGTGGTCGCAGTGGTAATGGCGGCGGTGGTCGTGGTCGTAGTGGCAATGGTGGTGGCGGTCGTCGTTTTGAAGGCGAAAGCAACTTCAAACGTCGTGAAGGTGGTGATGACCGTCCACGTCGTAGCTTTGATGATAAACCACGTGGTGATCGCCCATCTTATGGTGATGACCGTCCTAAGCGTGATTTTAGTGATCGTCCACCACGTCGTGAAGGTGGTTTCGGTGATCGTCCACAACGTAGCTTTGGTGGTGAAGACCGTCCGCGTCGTGATTTTGGTGATAAACCACGTGGTGATCGTCCATCTTATGGCGATGATCGTCCAAAACGTACTTTCGGTGCTGAAGATCGTCCGCGTCGTGATTTCGGTGATCGTCCACCGCGTCGTGAAGGTGGTTTCAATGATAAACCGCGTTTTGACTCAAATGATGACAACCGTGGTAACCGTGTAGATTATAAACCACGTCGTGAGGGTGGTTTTGGTGATCGTCCTAAGCGTGATTTTGGAGATCGTCCAGCAGCTCCGCGTGAAGGTGGTTTTGGTGACCGTCCAAAACGTAGCTTTGCTGGTGGTGATGATCGTCCTAAGCGCACTTTCGGTGGTGAAGACCGTCCTAAGCGTACTTTCGGTGGCGAAGATCGTCCTAAGCGTACTTTTGGTGGTGAAGATCGTCCGAAACGTGATTTCGGAGATCGCCCAGCAGCACCGCGTGAAGGTGGCTTTGGTGGTGACCGTCGTCGGAAAAACGATTATTAATTGATAAAAATGAAGCCAGTTGAAAAACTGGCTTTTTTATTTATGCTTAGTCATGTAAAATTATAAAAATGTGCACTAATTCAAACTTTATATAAGAAATGACTAGGATGAAACAAAACAACAGTCTTTTAAAGCAAATATGGTCTTTTACTTGTCATGAAGGGCTACCGTGTCTATTTGTCATTATGATGCTCTGTAATGGTTTATTTTTTGCTTATGCGGTCTTCGATCAAAGTAATCCCGATCGTCTAAATGCAAATTTGCAGCAAACAACGAGTGAAGTTAATTTAAAGAATAACTACATAAATTAAATAATCTTCATACATCACTTATCAAAATAAAAACAACGATTTAATCTTTCGGTGTATAGTATGCGTGCATAAAAAGTGCAGGAATGAATGCCATTATGAATAACAAATCTCCTCTCGATGCTGAAGCCTTAATTGAAGTTAGAAACTTGAGCTTTAATCGAGGAGACCGCGTCATTTATGACGATATCAGCCTTAAAATTCGACGTGGTCAAATTACTGCAATTATGGGACCATCTGGTACTGGTAAAACCACTTTGTTACGTTTGATTGGAGGACAATTAAGTCCTGATCAAGGTAAGGTTTTACTCGACGGTAAAAATATTGCTTCAATGTCACGTCTTGAATTGTTTGCTGCACGTGCGCGTATGGGAATGTTATTTCAAAGTGGCGCATTATTTACAGATATGTCTGTGTATGAAAATGTTGCATTTCCGATTCGGGCACACACCAAATTATCTGAGCACCTCATTGCAGAGCTGGTGGCATTAAAACTGGAGTCTGTGGGGTTGCGCGGTGCTGAACAACTCATGCCTACAGAACTCTCAGGTGGGATGAGTCGCCGCGTTGCTTTAGCGCGCGCAATTGCACTTGATCCTGAATTGATTATGTATGACGAACCCTTTGCAGGCCAAGATCCGATTGTGAAAGGGATTTTGACGCGTTTGATTCGTTCATTACGAGAAGCATTAGATTTAACCACAATTATTGTTTCGCACGATGTGGCAGAGACCTTGTCGATTGCAGATTACATTTATGTTGTTGCAGAAGGCAAAATTCAGGGTGAAGGTACACCTGAACAATTAAAAACACATGCTTCACCATTTGTTCGTCAGTTTTTAACAGGTTCAGTTGAGGGACCTGTCGAATATCAATTTACTCACCAAGCTTATTTAGATAACGAGGTTCGTCCATGAATACGATTGCCTGGTTAGGTAGACTCGTTATTGAGCGAATAAAGGGGATTGGTGCTGCGTCACTGATGCTCCTACAAATTTTATTTTCGATGCCATCGAAAGGTGGTTTTCAACGTTTTATTTATCAGATGTATCGTGTTGGGGTGATGTCTTTATTGATCATCTCAGTTTCAGGCTTGTTTATTGGCTTAGTGTTGGGTTTACAAGGTTACTCGATTTTGGTCAATGTCGGCAGTGAAGCAATGCTAGGCACCATGGTGTCTTTGACTTTACTGCGTGAACTTGCACCTGTGGTTGCAGCGTTATTATTTGCAGGACGTGCAGGCTCGGCTCTAACGGCTGAAATTGGTTCCATGAAACAGAGTGAGCAGTTGGCTAGCATGGAAATGATTGGTGTTGATCCACTTCGTCAAATTGTGTCTCCTCGTTTATGGGCGGGGATTGTAAGCTTGCCAATGTTGACTGTGATTTTTGCTGCTATTGGTATTGTGGGTGGCAAAATGGTTGGGGTCGATTTTCTCGGTGTGGATGAAGGTTCATTCTGGGGCGGTATGCAAAGTAGTGTGCAGTTCGGGCACGATGTTGTAAATGGCATTATTAAAAGTATTGTTTTTGCTCTGATTTGTACATGGGTAGCGGTGTATCAAGGTTATGCCTGTGATCCAACTCCCGAAGGTATCGCGACGTCTATGACCAGAACAGTCGTATATTCTTCACTTTGTGTATTAGGTTTTGATTTCGTGTTGACTGCGGTCATGTTCGGAGGGATTTAATGAAATCACGTATTAGTGAGCTGGCCGTAGGTATTTTTGTCATTATCTTCGGTATTGCCTTATTTTTTCTTGCGATGAAAGTCAGTGGCTTGGCAGGTACCAACTTGCGTGACAGTTATAGCATGACGGCTCAATTTGACAACGTAAATGGTTTAAAGGCCCGTGCAAAAGTGACCATGAGTGGTGTAACGATTGGTCGTGTTGAATCTATCACGCTTGATCCAGTCTCGCGTCTAGCAACCGTCAAATTTGATTTGGATGGTAAACTCACCAGCTTTAATGCAGAGCAGTTAAAAGTCGTGCAAGGAAATGCGCTTGAAGAATTACGCTATAGTTCTGAGTATGAGCAAGCTGATGCGACGAAACAAAAAGCAATGGAACAGCAACTGATTAGTAACATGACCTCCATTACCAGCCTCGATGAAGATGCTTATATAATGGTAGCAACCAATGGTTTATTGGGTGAGAAATATTTGAAAGTCATTCCAGGTGGTGGCGTTGACTACTTAAAACGTGGTGATGTGGTTTCAAATACCCAAGGCACAATGGATCTAGAAGATTTAATCAGTAAGTTTATTACTGGTGGTGGTGCGAGCAAAGTTGCGTCAGGCACTGAAACGTCATCATCACAGTCAGATGTCGAACCATCTTTTGCTGAATAATCGTATTTAGGAGTTTTAAAGTGAACATATTATTGAAACGAACTCTGACAGCAAGCGTATTATCAACGATGCTTGCTAGTACAGCATTTGCAGTGCCGACAGAGACACCCCCTGATTTTGTTAAACGTGTGGCCGATGGCTTAGTCACTCGCTTGAAAGCAGATCATGCAAAGCTACAAAATAATCCTGAATTAGTAAAAACGATTATTCGTCAAAACCTTGATCCTTTTGTAGATTCGCAAGCTTTCACGCGTATTGTGCTAGGTACTTATGCAAATAATCAGCATACAACAGTTGCGCAACGTGCTCAGTTTGAGAAAAACTTCCGTGAAGTGATTATTGAAAACTACGGTAGTGCTTTTGCAAAATATACCAATCAAAGCTATACCATGCGTCCTTATAAAGCCAGCAACAGCAAAAATCCAGTTGTGACATTGGACTTTTTAAACAATGGTGAAAAGATTCCAGTATCGTTCCAATTGATTGATAAAGGCGATCAATGGAAAATCCGTAATGTGAATGTGGCAGGGATCGACTTAGGTTTGCAATTCCGTAATCAGTTTGCTGCTACGGTTCAGCGTAATGGTGGTGACATCAATAAAGCGATTGCAACTTTTAAACCTGATGCAGATGCTGCAGTCACTAAAAAATAAGTAGGTGAAGGGTGATTCAGTATATTGATCAGAAACTTATCGTTCCTAAGACGATTGATTTTGAAAATGCAGAGCAGGTTTACCAATCAGGCTTAGCGCATATTCAACAACATCAGCATTTTCCTTTGATTGTTGATCTTGCTCAGCTTGAACAGGGCAGCACCTTGTCTCTCGCTGTATTAGTGCAATGGTTGCGTCAAACCCCTGAAAGTAAAGGGCTGCATTTTAAAAATGTCCCTGAGAAAATGCTGAAAATCATCCAAGCTTGTCATTTAGAAGATGACTTAAAGTTGATTTGACACCAATTTTTTAGAAAAAAGCACCCTAGGGTGCTTTTTTTAAATCCATTTCTTCCAGCGGAAATATAGTGTTGGTCCGATTAAGAAGGTGGTGACTAAGGTAATCACGATCCAGAAGCTGGTATTGCCTTGAGCGAAAGGTAAAACATCGGTGTTCATACCATAAATACTGGCAATCAACATCGGTGGTGCAAGCATACTGGGTAAAATTGAGAACCGTTTGAAGGTCTCGTTCATTTCGGTATTTGCAAAACCGGTGGTGATATCGAGTAAGAATTTAAGTTTTTGAAACAGGAACGCGTTATGTTCGAGTAGAGAGCGGACATCCTCACTCATTTCTCGAATATCAGCATCATAAATATGACTACCCAAGGCACGTGGCCGTGATAGAAAGGTCAACACACGACGTAAATCTGTAAGACAAAGTTGTGCTTTTCCTAACATATCTTCTTGGTGCGCAAGGTTGGTGATCATGTCATCAAGATCAAGAATTTGTTCGCGGTGATGATCATTCAGGACTTCAGCCGAATACTCTTCAAGATAGCGGTGAGTATCTTCTAAAATATCCGAAAGTTCATCCAGCTTAGCTTCCAATAACCCTAATAAAATCCAAACGGGATCTTTATAGTCCATCTCATAATCATTGCGTCTCGCTCTTGCTCGAAAGGCCCGAAAGGCCACTAATTTCTCACCGCGCAGTGTGATCAGTCGGTTTTTCTCAAGCAAAAATGCAACGGTATGAACGGTTGCTGCAAGGGTATTTTCAAGATCTTCTTGTTCTCGATCTGATTGGAAATTTTTGTTCTTGGTTAGAAAGTACGTGCTGATGTGTAAAATACCTTCATCATCACGATAAAAACGTGCAGATGAGGAAATGTCTTCAAGTGACTTTAGGGTGGGGAGATTGCGATCATAGGCTTCGAGTACCCATTGTTGTTCTTCTTGGGATGGCGCAATGAGATCAATCCAGACCAATTCAGAATGCAGATCAAATCCACCATTGATGGTTGCATCTTCTAGACTACCGCGCTCTGTGGCATAAAAGGCTTCAAGCATGTCTTTTTTCCTCGCGCAGTCAATATAAGGCCTTCTGCATTTTACAGAAAGTCAGCGTGTATTTTAGACAAGGATGAAATGAAAAACACTTGCCTAAACGTTATTTTCTCAAAAATCATATTTTATAGCTTACTTTAGCAGCATGACAGTTGGATAAAATAGCTTTAATGCTATGAATTTTATCTGTGTTTTCACTCATTCTACACGCAGTCATGCTTTCATTGATTCTTAAATGGTTTTAATCATGGGGTAAGGGCTAGAAAGTGAAGCTAAACGACTTAAATGCGTCGTTTCTAAACATACCGTTAAGGGGCAAGGGCGATTGGGTTGTTTTAGCCATGTTCGAGCTTTAAAATAGCAGCCTGCTGTTGAAACTCATATTCGAGGAAGTCTCATTGAAAACAATTACTGTTGCTGCCGCTATTATTTTGAATGAACAGAATCAATTATTATTGGTCCGTAAGCAGAATACACAGGCATTTATGCAAGTGGGCGGCAAATTAGAAGCCAATGAAGCGCCTGAGCTTGCGATTCAACGTGAGATTTTAGAAGAAATTGGTTGTGAGTGTGAAATTAAACAATTTGTTGGTCAGTTTGAGACGGCTGCCGCCAATGAGCCAGATCATGTTTTAGTGAGTTATGTTTATTCGGTTCAGTTAAAACAAGTGCCGCAGATTGCCGCCGAAATTGCTGAGATGAAATGGGTGGATTTGACTGACCAAGTAACCCGATTGGCACCACTGACTAGCGAAGTGGTGATTCCATGGTGTCAGCAAAATCGAGTGAGCTAGGTCGATCTTTTACTTGCCCCGCTGCGAGACACGCGGCATAAATTTTTTGGCAGCCAAGTTGTTCTAAAGCCTGAGAAAGTGCGACAATAGAGCTGCCCGTCGTCATCACATCATCTAAGATCAGTACGGTTCTACAGCGAATTTTATTCGATGCTTTTGCAACAAACTGGTGTTCAATATTCTCTAATCGCTCTAAGCGAGACAAGCCTTTTTGTGAATGTTGCGCCAAGCGTTGTATCGGTTGCCAAACAGGGACGTTTAATGTTTTACCGAGTGCTTTTGCTAACAGCAGTGTTTGATTGAAACCTCGTTCGACTAATCGATCTGTAGAAATGGGCATCGGAACGATTGCGTGGACTTTGGGGAGTCTGAGTTGTAACAACAACGCATCTAACAATCTTTGATGCTGTAATTTTTGTTCATATTTGAATTGTTGAATAATACGATTGATCGGATAGTCATAATGACAAGCAACAAATACCTGTTGTTGATGACGTTCGACTTGCTGTTTTAACCAAGGTAATTGTTGCCAACAGCTTTGGCAGATACCAGCGTGTTGCTTGATGCCGATATCACACAAGTTACATGGCGTAATAGAATCAAAAAGCAGGTGTGCTTGTGCGCTGAGGTAGTTAAACATAGGCATAACGGGGTGCTTCAGGTAACCAGCGTTTAAGTAATCCTGCTGCGTGTTGCGGATAATCTTTTAAGATCTGTTCTGCAACATAGTGTGCTTGAGTTAATAGGTGGTCATCACGTTCTAACCGCGCAACGCGAAAGCCCATATCACCCGTTTGCTTGGTCCCTAATAACTCACCAGGACCGCGTATTTCTAGGTCTTTTTCCGCAATCACAAAACCATCATTACTTTCACGCAAAATAGAAAGCCGTTCCTGACCATTTTGTGACAAAGGGACTTTATATAATAATGCACAGAAACTCGCAGTCGCACCACGTCCAACTCGACCGCGTAATTGGTGCAACTGAGAAAGTCCTAAACGTTCAGCATTTTCAATCACCATAATCGAGGCATTCGGAACATCCACACCCACCTCAATTACCGTGGTGGCAATCAGGAGTTGTAATTGATTGTCTTTAAAGGCTTGCATGACCGATTGTTTCTCGTCGGCTTTCATTTTGCCATGTACCAGCCCGATGTTTAGATCCGAGAAACGCTCTCTAATTTCTTGATAGGTTGCTTCTGCTGCTTGAGCATCTAAGGTCTCAGACTGTTCAACCAAGGTACAGACCCAATAGGCTTGTTTGCCTTCACGGCAGTTCGTTGCAATTCGTTGCAACACTTGTTCACGACGATCCAGTGGAATCGTGACTGTCTGGATCGGTGTTCGACCAGGAGGCAGTTCATCAATGACTGAAGTATCTAAGTCACCATACGCACTCATGGCGAGTGTGCGCGGAATGGGAGTCGCGGTCATCACCAATTGATGTGGCGTAAATTGGTCTGCACCTTTGTTGCGTAAGGCGAGGCGCTGATCGACACCAAAGCGGTGTTGCTCATCAATGATCACTAAGCCGAGTTTAGAAAACTCCACAGTGTCTTGAAACAGTGCATGTGTGCCTACAATCAGTTGAGCGTGTCCTTCTTTAATCTGTTGTTCGGCTTGTGTCCGTGCTTTACCTTTTTGCTTGCCTGCGAGCCATGCAACTTGAATCCCTAAAGGCTCGAACCAGCGTTTAAAGTTTAAATAATGCTGTTCGGCTAATATTTCAGTTGGTGCCATCAATGCCACTTGCCAGTCGGCTTCTAGGGCATGACAGGCCGCTACTGCGGCGACTAAGGTCTTGCCAGCACCGACATCACCTTGTACTAAGCGTAGCATTGGCTGATCTTGTTTAAGATCTTGTAAAATTTCTTTAGAAACGCGTTTTTGCGCATTGGTCATTTGAAAGGGCAATGCTTCTAATAATTTCTTTGCTAGAATTTTACTGCTGCTAAAGCGTGGTGCAGCGATCTGTCGAATATAAGCACGACGTGTTAATAAACTGATTTGGTGAGCCACCAACTCTTCAAAAATTAAGCGTTGCTGTGCTGGATGTGAGCCTTGATTGAGTTGCAGCATATTGGCATCAATCGGCGGTTCATGAATGTAAAGCAAGGCTTGTTTGAGTTCATAACCATTGCTGTATTTACTGGGGAGGAGTTCAGGTAGATCATCACTGTGATGTTTTAAAGCCTGACGGACATATTCACGTAATTTCGGTTGTGTCAGACCTTCTGTACTTGGATAAATCGCAGTGAGTTGAGTTTGAGGTAATGCGGTATGCTGGTGAATGACTTGAATTTCGGGATGATACAGCTCTAATCCACGTGCACCAATGCGAACTTCACCAAAGATCCGTAAGTGAGCGCCCATTTGGATGCGATCGGTTAAGCCTTTATATATATGATAAAAGCGCAAAGTGACTTTGCCGAAATCATCTTGTACTAAAGCGGCGAGGGATTTCTTTTTTCCCGGTGGAAAGTCGACTGATCTGACCTCACCTTCAAGCAAATAACTACGTCCAACAACCAACTGATTCATCGGAATAATAGTGCTACGATCTTCATAGTCACGAGGAAGATGAAACAATAAATCATCCGTGCTAAAAATATGAAGCTTTTCTAATAAGGTCGCTGCGCTAGCACCAACGCCTTGTAATTGCTGGACTGAAGTCATATTTGGTCAAGGATATATATGCATATTTTATTTATTGGTTATGGTAAAACATCTCAGCGTGTCGCTAAACACTTATTTGAGTGTGGTCACCACATTAGCACAATTAGTCGCAGCGAAAAAACAGATTGTTATGCGACTCATGCTATTCAAGATGTACAACGACTAGATTTAACCGCATTTCGTCCGATTGATGTGGTCTATGTGATTCTCGCGCCATCACAAAGTAGCGTAGAGGCTTATCAACAAACCTATGTCGAGAGTGTTGAGCCGATTGCTCAGGCGCTAAAATTGCATCCAGTGCAACGCATTATTATTGTGTCTTCAACTCGGGTCTATGGTGAAAGTGCAGGTGAACGAATTGATGACGAATCGTTAATTCAACCTGCGGATGAACAAGGGCATTTGCTGCGTAAAATGGAACTTTTATGGCAAGCACATTATCCACGACACAGTATTATCATTCGTCCATCGGGCATTTATGGCACATCGATTGTTCGATTGAAAAGATTGGCAGAACAAACACTGAATTATCCAACCATTCATTATAGCAATCGGGTGCATATCGATGACTTAGCTAAGTTTTTGGCCATGTTAGCCGATTTACCAGCAGTAGCGTCCAGCTATATTGTGAGCAATAATACGCCTTTGCCGATGCATGAAATTTTACTTTGGTTCCAGCAACAACTTCATTTACCCCATTTGCAGCTTGTTTCTGAGCGACCTACGGGCAAGCGAATTTATGCGACCAGACTATCGAGAATCGCTTTTAAATTTGACCATTTGATTTGCTTTAATGACTATGCTGAGGCGCTATTGGTACATAGTAATAGATGAAATTTCGATTAAACTGCAACTGAGTTTTCATTCTTGGTATAGATTTTGATTGCTTAATATCTGTGAGTACAGGGCTAAATTGACCTGATTTGTGCACATGGATTGTGCTAAGGCATTAAGGGGTATATATGAAAAAAATAATTTGCTCAATGTTACTTGGCTTAATGACGACTATGAGTTGGGCAAGTGAAAAGGTATGGTGTGTATTTGATCCTTTAAGTACGCAGGGAGATATTAACCGTCGTTTACATGATATTCGGTTATATGCACAACACAGCCAAGTCCAGTTGAAATTTAAAAACTTTAAAAATGAAAAAGAAGCGATACAGGCATTTGATCAAAATGAATGCTCGGGTTTGGTTGCATCAAATTTTAATACCTATCGCTATAATCAGTTTATGGGTAGCACCAGTGGCATTGGTCTTATTCCGAATAATCGAACGGCACGTGTATTTTTACAGTTGCTCACGAATCCAAACGTCGAAAAACGTATGATTGGTTCCGAGTATGAAGTACTTGGGATGATTCCAGTCGGTACGGTTTATATGATCATGAATACCCAGAAGATCCAGAAAGTCTCACAACTTAAAAACAAGAGCATTGGAATTTTGGTGGATAATCCGCCGCAGTTGGCATTGGCACAAAGTGTGGGTGCAAAACCAGTTTATGTGGATTTTGCAAATGCCATAGACTTATTCAAACAGAAGAAAATTGATATTTTAGCTGCACCAGCTTATGGCGTGTTGCCTTATAACCTCAAAAAGGAATTTGGTGAGTCTACTCAGGTGGTCAATTTCCCAGTGGCCTATTTTGCTGTCAATGTTGTGATTCGTTCTCAAGGCTATCCAACTGATTTTGGTCGGAATATTCGCACTTGGTTTGTGAAAAATAGCAATGTGTTGGCCGCTCAAGCCATTCAGTGGGAAAACCAACTGCCAGCATACTATTGGGCGGATATTTCAGCTTATGAAAAACAAGGGTATGACGCGTTGGTGATGAGAATTCGTAACCGCTATGTGGCATCTGGTTATTATGATGCTTATTTGGTTGAGTTGATCAAGCGTTTAAGGTGTTTGGATGAACCCAAATATATCGAGTGTCGGAGATAGAAATAAATAACGGCAACAGAAGTTGCCGTTATTGCATGTTCTGTTTAAGCTTTTTTACGTTTTAAACGACGTTTGGCTTGTTGTGATGCCATTGCCTCTAAAGCGGTTGCGAGCTCTTCATCACTAAAGGTGGTGATGTGTTGCAACATTTGTAAGGTGGTTTCATCTAACACAAGTCGCGCACCTGCTGCCATCTCACTGAAGTTATCTTCATACTCAATGAACCCTTGTTCATTGTTACGAATATAATCTTGCTGCGTTAAAACTTTGATAAAACTTTGGAAGAGCGATTTATCAAAGAATTCTGGTGAGTTGAACTCGTAAAGCACAGATAAACGCTGACCTAATAAATGACTTAATTCTTCAACTTGCTTGGTCGAAATATTGCCAGAACCGCGTTGCGTAATTAGTGCAAGCGTCATGTAGTAGCGTTCTAAGCTTTGTTTCACAGGCATTGCTAACGTTAAAAGCTTTTGATGCTCTTCACTATTCGGTGTTGGGCTAAATAAGTTGTCATCATGGTCTTGGAAAATCAGACCAAGCTGAACCAGCGCATCGATATAGCTATCAATGTGTTGTTGTAGTTCAGATGGCTGCCATTTCATAAACAGTTCGGCTTTTAAGAACGGATATAAAGTACGAATCACGTTGCTTAGATCTGATTGATTAATTTTACCGTTGTGCTCCACCAATGATGCAACCAAAGATGGCAATACAAAGGCATGCAAAATATTATTACGGAAATAGGTGAGCAATACCGCTTGGTTATCTTCAATCGCAATAATATCGCCCAAGACATGTTGAACACGTTTGATCAGTTTGAGTTTTAAACCATATGCAATGATTTCTTTACCTGATAATGACGTGACTTGGGTACGTTCATCATACGGTTGTTGTGTGACCAGATCTCGGTAAATATCGAGCTGTTTTGCACAGATTTCTTCGTCCAGCGTATGCTTTGGCGTGGCCAATAAAACCAAAGAAAGCAATGAAACAGGATTAACAACCACTGCACGGTTAATATTTTCTAGAATCAGGTTGGCTGAGCTTGCAACGACACTGGAGATTTCGGCTGAAATAGGCGCATCATTCTTTTCGATGTGCACATTGTCTGCTTGATGCTGTTTTAGAATGTCATCTAAGAAAACAGGCTCACCAAAGTTGACATGAACTTTACCGAAGATTCTTTCAATTTTACGTAAAGTTTTGAGGATGCCGAAAATCGATTCGGCTTCTTTAGGCTTACCTTGCATTTCACCGACGTAGGTCGCGCCTTCCATCAAGCGTTCATAGCCAATATACGTAGGTAAAAATACGATTGGTTTCGCAGGTCCACGCAGGTGACCCTGAATGGTCATTGCCAACATACCTGTTTTCGGTGGAAGTAAACGACCTGTACGTGAACGTCCGCCTTCAATAAAGTATTCGATTGGTGTGTTGCGAGATAGAATGCTGTATAAATATTCTTTAAAAACAGAAGTATAAAGCGCATTTCCTCGGAAAGAACGACGAATAAAGAACGCACCACCACCACGTAATAGCTGCCCCACAAAAGGCATGTTTAAATTATCACCCGCAGCGATATATGGAATCATCAAGCCGCGTTTATAAATCACATAGGACAGCAACAAATAGTCGATATGGCTACGATGACATGGGGTATAGATAATCTCATAATCTTTGGCCAGTTCACGAACGGTACTAAAGTTATGCACTTCAACGCCGTCATAGAGTTGCGTCCATAAACGTGTCAGTGCCATATCCGCAAAGCGCACCGCTGAAGCAGAATAGTCTGAAACGATTTCATTGACATAGCCAATCGCACGACGTTCGGCTTCCAGCATACTGATTTTATGCTGAATACTTTCACGACGAATCGCATCTTGTACATCAGGAGCTTTGACAACCGATTGCATGACATTACGGCGATCAGATAAGTCAGGCCCAAGCACCACTTCACGCTGTTGATCTAGATAGGTATCCAGTGAGCTTGCAATGTAGGTTGCAGGGGAAATATTGGGATGTTGGGTTTTGGCGTAGTCGACCAATTCACGTAAAGATTGTGGTTCATGGAACTCTAAGTATGATTGACGACCATGTAAGCCAATATTAACCAGTTGTTTTACGGTACTTGGTGTGGCCCAAGTATCCGAAAACAATAATTTGAACCAAGAATCTTCTTTGTCTGGTGAGCGTCCCCAAAGTACAGTCACGGGAATTAATTGAACTTCAATGTCAGGATTTTGTTCTAGGGCTTCAATCAGTTGTAATAAGCGTGGAGGATAAGTCTGAGTATTGAAAAAAATATTATCGTTCTGATGTAAAAAAAGGACTGAATTTTTTTCTTGATAGCTGCCAAAACTTAAAGGATCTAGAGCGGGTTTAAGCTGAAGGCGACGGGTTTCACCATCGACCACCAGTGCATTACTATGCGAGTAGTTTTGTAATACATAGCATACGACTTTATTTGGATCGGCTGGGCTTTGTTCTGTTGTGGTGGATTCTACAGGAACTTCACCAAGAACATGTGGTGTGACCACAAGGTCAAGTAACTTACTCGAAAGTTGACGATACATTTGACCAAATCCTGTCTTGGACATTACAAACTCCTAAATGATAATCCTGAGCATGAGGCATTGTTATAGTGCCGTAAGAAAGCGCAGCTTAGGTTGCAGCGCAAGACAAAGCTCGATAAACACAGACAGCAACACGATATTTTGCGGTATTTTGACATAAAACGGTATGCTATTTTCTGACAAAATATAACGTATTTGGTAGATTTTATCGTTAAAAAACGTATTTTTAGCAGTTATAAATACTGAATGCCTGTGAAATACTGATGAATAGTGATGATATCCAATCTGGTTTTGAGTATTGAGCAGACGCTATAAGGTGACGGGTGAATCACTTTATCCAAAGCACGGTCATTTAAATTTGTGGCACAATCAAAATGATCAACCCTAACAAGGATGGTTTGATCTCTCCCTCATTGTTGTAAAAAAGGTGATTACATGAATGCTTTAACGCAAGAACTTGTTGAGCTTTTGACGCTAGAAAGGCTGGAAGCTAATATCTTTCGGGGCAATAGCCGTAACTTGGTTGGCAAACGTGTATTTGGTGGACAAGTGCTTGGGCAAGCGCTAAGAGCTGCGTCATACACCACGGATCGTCCTGCGCATTCGTTACATGCATATTTCCTGTATGGAGGGGATGTCAATGCTCCGATTATTTATGAGGTGGATACGCTTCGAGATGGGAAAAGCTTTGCCAGTCGTCAAGTGCGCGCGATTCAACATGGACGCACCATTTTTTCAGCGATGGTCTCTTTTGCCAATCCAGAGGAGGGCTTAAATTATCAACATAAAGAGCCTGAATATCCTGCACCTGAAAGCCTAAAGTCTGAAAATGAACTGAAAGAGGCGATGATTAATTTTGTCCCTGAAAATGTTCGTGCCAGTTTTATGCGTGAACGTCATGTGGAAATTCGCCCAGTTCAGTTGATGAATCCTTTTCAGCCGCAGCCTGAAGCACCGTTTTATGCACATTACATACGTACGCATGGTGATATCGCTAAAAATTTGGATGAAATCTCATTGCATCAAGCAATCGTGGCGTTTTACTCTGATTTTACTTTGATGACCACGGCATTGCGTCCGCACGGCTTGTCATGGATTTCTCCAAACCTACAGTGTGCCAGTATCGATCATACCATTTACTTCCACCGCCCATTACGTGCAGATGAATGGATGCTCTATGAAATGGAAGCGACGGTTAGTGCAAGTTCTCGCGGACTCAATTTTGGTCGGATGTGGCAAAATGGGCAGTTGGTCTGTAGTACGGTTCAAGAAGGTTTGATTCGGCTCAGAGAAATCGAAACACAATAATCATTAGAATTGAAGCATGTCGTGAAAATCGGTCATGATGAGGAAGCCGCTCAAATCATTTTGCAGCGGTATCTTTGCTCAAAATGTATTGATGAGTCAGTTGTTTTAATGGCTTTTTTATCATAACAATGTGACAAAAAATTGCTCGATTCTTCAAATTGAGCATGCGATAGTAGCCTAGTTTTTCATTCTTTATATCAATCACAATGAATTTAAATACACAAATTCTCATTGCGGCAGTACTTGGCTTAGCACTTGGTCTTTTACTGACAGCTTATCCACACACTGTCTTTTTCGAAAGTAGCTTATATGGTTTGGGGATTTTAAGCAGCATTTTCATTGGTTTATTGAAAATGTTGCTCATTCCACTTATTTTTAGTTCGATTGTTGTTGGTGTTTCAAATTTACAATCAGGTGGTCAATTTGGACGAGTCTGGAAAATCACCGTTTTATGTTGTCTTACGACAACGACCTTGGCATTGATTCTGGGAATCGCTTGCGCACATATTTTTGAAGTGGGTAAGGGGATTGATATCACCATTTTCCAAGCGGATATGCAGAGCCATCAAAGCCCAGATACCTTAACCCCTTCAAGCTTTTTGACGCACTTTATTCAAAATACCTTAATTAATCCATTCAAGGCTTTTAGTGAGGGCAATGTCCTTGCTGTTGTCGTGTTTGCACTTTTTTTAGGTGTTGCTTTGGTGAAAGGTGGCGAGCGGTTTAGTGCTGTGCGTCAGATCAGCCAGCAATTTTTCGAGATCATGATGATACTGGTCGGCTGGGTGATGAAGCTCGCACCGATTGGTATTTTTGCTTTACTTGCCAAGCTGGTTGCGACGGAAGACCTTTCTGTTTTGAGCCGACTCGCTGAGTTTGCAGTGGTTGTGACGGGTACTACGATTTTCCACGGAGCTGTGGTTTTACCTGCTTTATTGTGGATCTTTGGAAAAATGAATCCAATTACCTTTTTTAAGGGCACTCGTACGGCATTGGTGACCGCTTTTGCAACCAGTTCCAGTTCGGCAACCATGCCATTAAGCATGAAGTGTGCGCAAGAAAATTTAGGTGTTAGACCGCAAACCGTAGGTTTTGTGATTCCTTTGGGCACACAACTGAATATGGATGGTACAGCACTCTATGAAGCTGCCGCCGCCTTGTTTATTGCAAATTTGATGGGCTTGGATTTGAGTTTAACTCAACAAATTATTGTTTGTTTAACTGCGATGATTGCCTCATTAGGTGCACCTGGGATTCCAAGTGCTGGTATGGTGACCATGATTATGGTGTTGCAATCTGTTGGCTTACCCGCAGAGGCGATTGCGATTTTATTACCGATTGATCGTTTATTAGATACTGTACGTACCGTGGTGAATGTACAGGGTGATATGATGATTAGTGTTGTTGTTGATCGTTATGCTAAGCAAGCCGAATTAGAGTCCACTTAAGTTATCACCATAAAAAACAGGATCTTGTGATCCTGTTTTTTTATTTGAGTATTTTATGCTGCTGGTTGTAAAGCACGTTTTGCAGCAGGTGAACGATTTAAATAATTCACCGCATCTTGAGTATTGCCTTCTTTTACAGGGTCATACCACGGCATGAGGTAATCAAGTTGTTGGGCAACTAGCCACGCTGGACCTGGTAAAATCTTAGCGTCTTTAAGTGCAGTCTTCGACCATTCGATCCAGATCCAAGGTTTGAATAGACTCGGTTTCTTATTAGCAAAGCGAGGGTCTTGACTCATGATATGTGCAGCGCCATCGACCCATAAACCGAGGACACCAATAATCACCACAACACTGAGGTAATAGCGGGCAATATAGCCACCACCGAGATGACGATAAAGATCGAATGCAACAGTGCGGTGTTCAATTTCTTCAGAACCATGCCATTTGATTAAATCAACCATTTCAGGGTCTGCGCCAAGCTCTTCCCAACGTTTGTTGTAAAGTGCGTATTTACCGAGTACACAGGTCATGTGTTCAACGGTTGCAATCACACCTAAGCGAAATAAATCCCACTGATGATCAAGCGCTTTAGGGATTTCTTTACCAAAAGGTTTGTCTGCTAAAGCTTTGGTAAATAAGAAGTCCATAATGTCGAGATTACGCTGCATATCAATATTGCGTTTGCTTAGATATTCTTTGTTTGCAGAGGTATGTGCAATAGCATGCATGGCTTCTTGGCGAATAAATGCTTGCACATCTTCTTTGAGTTTTGGATCGGTAATTTCAGGCAAAACTTTATTGTATAAACGGCAGAACCAAAACTCACCTGCTGGTAAGATATTGTTAATTTCATTAATAAAATAGCTAGCGAAAGGCTGGTTTGGAATCCAGTCTACAGGCGTTTTTTCCCAGTCAAACTTTACTTTGCGGGGGAGAATTTTATAGTCAATCGAAGAACCAAGAACTTTGTTCTTCACAAATGATAGTAATTTCATCGTTTAGTCCTAATCGAAAGTGCAATGAACCAATAGTATGGAGTATATGAAAATACCCCACCTGTTGTGTTTAGCAATTCAGGACAATTAAAATTTATTTTATGCATCAAGTTGCGTGAATTGCATTATTTACTCTTGAACGTCAGATTCTGTGGCTTCTGGGATTTGATCGAGGTCAAATTCAGTAGGTTGGTCGAGGGTATAATTCAAACGCCCTCCCATCACACTTGCCAGTTCCTCTAAACCAATTTTATTCAATGATGAAAACAGTTGAATAGAAAAGTCCAATTTCATCTTTTTCAATTGTTGTTTCACCGCTAATAGGGTTTCATTGGCAGGTCCACGATTGAGTTTATCAGCCTTGGTTAAAAGAATATGTACAAATAAATGGCGTGAATGAGCCCATTCCAACATCATTAAGTCAAAATGCTGCAATGGATGACGAATATCCATCAATAACACTAAGCCTTGTAAGCTTTGACGATGGATGAGGTAATTTTCTAGTTCTTTTTGCCACACCAGTTTCATCGCTTCGGGTACGGCTGCATAGCCGTAACCGGGTAAATCGACTAAACGCTGGTCAGGATTACCCAAGCTAAAGAAGTTAATCATTTGCGTGCGACCCGGTCTTTTCGATGCACGAGCCAATTGTTTCTGATTGGTGAGTGCATTGATTGCACTAGATTTACCTGCATTGGATCGACCAGCGAAAGCAATTTCATAGCCTGTATCTTCCACGCATAAAGCAAGCTTTGGCGCACTCATTAAAAACTCAGCTTGGCGTAACCAATTTAAAGACTGATTTGCATAAAGTGTTAATGCAGGATCAGTCTTTTTCTCGTAACTGATTTTTTCTTTTGGGGCGAGTTTAGCTTTGGTATCTTTCGATTGTTGACGCTGACGCATAGAAGCTTACTTTAAAATTTGAAATAGCGAGATCTATTATAAAGGATGTCTGCGATTGGTGCGAATCCTCATAACGAGGCTTTTGGAATGAGTTGTAAAAAATCGATATTTGAATGTTGAGACGAGGGAAGAATGCTGTGTTGTAATACTTCACCCACAGTATATTGATCAAGACTTTGATAAAAGCTCTCTAAGGCTTGATCTAAAATACCTTTTAACCCGCAATGCGAACGCAAAACACAAGGAGGGGTATTACATTCTACAATTTGCTGATGCCCTTGTAAGATACGAACCACTTCACCTAATTTAAGATTTTTAGCGTCTGGGTTGAGACGAAGACCACCGCCTTTGCCCCGCGTGGTAATAATCCAATGTTGTTTACCCATGAAGTGGACAATTTTAACCAGATGGTTTTGCGAAACATGGAGGTCTTCAGCAATATCGGCAATCGTATACGGTACATCACTCGGACGAGCGACATACATCAGAATTCTGAGTGCATAATCCGTAAATTTATTGAGTTGCATGGTTTCACTCAATCTATTGCTTTAAATAGAAAAGGCTAGTCTATCATAGGCTAGCCTTATACAAAACGCAGTACCGATTAGCTCAGTTTAACTCCGCCAGTGCCGAAGGCTTCGCTATGGATATTTTCGGCAGGGATACCACGTGCAACCAACGCCTTATGCTGTTCAGCCATAAACGGCATTGGACCACATAAATAATAATCTGCATTGCTTGGGAGTAAAGCAGTATCCAGTGATGTTAAATCTAAACGTCCAGCAATATCATAATCTTGACCTAACACATCGTTTTCATGGGGAAATTCATAGGCCGTGAAGGTACTGAGGCGTGGATATTTTGTTCTGAGTTCCTGAATATGTTTTTTCATGGCATGAACTTGGCTGCTACGACATGCATGGATAAAACTGACAGGTTGTGGCATATCTAATGTCACGAGTTGATTTAACATCGCGATCATTGGGGTTAAACCAACACCACCACTAATAAATACATTATGCTTGCTGCTATCAATCAGATAAAAGTTACCTGTAGGGGCGGAGACTTCAATTTCTGAGCCTTCAGCTAAACCATGTAAAGTACTTGAAACCCAACCACTTGCCAGATCCCCTTTTTCATCTTCACGTTTCACGGAAATTCGTAAATAGTCCGCTTGTGGGCTGGTTGATAAGGTGTATTGGCGTGGCTGTCTTAAGCCTAGCTCTTCAACAAAAACACGTACTGAAATATATTGACCTGCTTCATATTGTGGTAATTCGCCACCATCGACAGGTGCGAGATAGAAAGACGTAATTTCATCACTCTCAACCACTTTCTTGGCGATTTTAAAATTACGCCAGCCTAACCAACTGCCTTTGGTTTGTTGATGTTGATCATAAAGCGCTTTTTCAGTACTGATAAAAAGATCAGCCAATTGACCATAAGCTGCTGCCCATGCACCAATTAATGGGTCTTCCATTGAAATATCCAGTACCTCACTGATCGAGTGTAAGAGATTCTCACCTACGATATTGTAGTCAGGTGATTGAATATTCAAGCTGACATGTTTGTGGGCAATCAACTCTACCACAGGTAAAAGCACTGACGGATCTTCGATATTTTCTGCGTATGCCAATACGGCACCAGCAAGGGCCTGTGCTTGAGCACCGCTACGTTGATGTCCCATGTTAAAGGTTTCTTTTAATTCAGGATTGTTTCCCAACATGCGGTTATAAAAGTAACCTGTAAGTGCCACGCCATTCTCGCGAAGTACAGGAACAGTTGCTTTTACTAGGTCAATTTGCTGTGGAGTCATGGTTGATCACTCTTGGCTATTGTTTATAAGATATATTTAAAATACATCTTATAAAATGTATTTGCAATGCATATTTAAATAAAAGCCATAAAAAAATTAAGGGATAATAAATTAGCCCTTAATTTTTAATGAAATAAAGTTTTATTTACCAAATAACGAACCCAACAACCCCCTCACAATTTTCTGACCTGTACTGCCACCTAAACTACGGGCTGCACTTTTGGCAAAAGTCCCCACGATATCTTGGGTCAGTTTTTCACGATCACGTTGTGCCTTTTCTGCGGCTTTTTGCTGTTCACGGGCAAAACGTTCCTGCTCTTTGGTTTGTTGTTTTGCCAAGGTTTCTTGTTCTTTACTTTGTTGTTTTGCTAGCGCATCGGATTCTTTTTGTTGATACAGTTGCAGAACTTTCTTTTGTAATAACTCATAAGCACTATCCCGATCGACCGCCTGATCATAGACACCTGCGACGATACTCTGCGAAATAATGATTTGGCGTTCTTCAGGTGTGATTGGGGTAAATGATGAGTAGGGTGGCATCACCCAGCCACGTTCTACAATTTGTGGCGTGCCTTGCTCATCTAGGCAGCTAATCAGTGCTTCACCCACAGCAAGTTCAGTAATGGCTTGATCGACTTTAAATTCTGGATTGGCACGGAAGGTATCAGCCGCAGTTTTTACCGCCTTTTGATCTTTGGGTGTAAATGCACGTAGGGCATGTTGAACCCGATTACCCAATTGACCTAACACGCTTTCAGGTAGATCCAGCGGATTTTGAGTAATGAAATATATTCCAACCCCTTTGGAGCGAATTAAACGAACCACTTGTTCGATTTTTTGCTGTAGGGCTGAGCTGGCATTATCAAATAATAAATGTGCCTCATCAAAGAAGAACACTAACTTTGGTTTATCCATGTCGCCGACTTCTGGAAGCTGTTCAAATAATTCCGAGAGCATCCATAACAGGAATGTGGCATAAAGCTTGGGCGTATTCATCAACTTGTCAGCAGCGAGAATATTGATATAGCCATGACCATTGCTGTCGGTTTGAATGAAATCTAAAATATTGAGGCTGGGTTCACCAAAGAATTGTTCACCACCTTGATCGCCTAATGCCAGTAAGTTGCGTTGAATCGCACCAAGACTAGCAGGGGAGAGATTGCCATATTCAGCTTTGAGGCTGGCTGCATTTTCACTGACATAACTCAGCATAGATTTTAGGTCTTTAAAGTCAATGAGTAATAGACCTTGATCATCTGCAATCCGAAATACTGCTGAGAGTACACCCTCTTGAGTGTCATTTAGATTGAGCATGCGAGCAAGTAATAGTGGGCCAATCTCAGAAATCGTGGTGCGAATCGGATGGCCTTGCTGTCCAAATAAATCCCAAAAAATCACAGGTGATGCTGCAAAGGGAACACGCTCAATTTTGAGTAAATTCAGGCGTTCTTCAAATTTTAGATTATCGCTACCTGCTTTGGCGAGACTGGATACATCGCCTTTGGCATCGGCTAGAAACACAGGCACACCAAGACGAGAAAAACTTTCTGCGAGCACCTTAAGCGTCACGGTTTTACCTGTACCTGTTGCACCTGCAATGAGACCATGGCGGTTGGCAAATTTAGAATGTAGAACAATATCTTGTGTGGTATCTGTGGTTTTTTTAGCAATAATGATGGGTGTGCTCATTCTTCACCTATTTTAATATCATTCCAGTTGTTTTAGTGCGTTTTGAATATCTTGGATCAAATCATCAGGATGTTCTAGTCCTATACAGAAGCGAACCAATAAACCTTGTTGTAAATGTGTATTCTCAAGTGAGCGCATCGGTTTTAAGTCATATAGCATCACTAAGCTGATCGGGCCGCCCCAACTAAAGCCAAGTTTGAACAGGGTTAGACTGTCGCAGAATTGACGTATAGCAGTCAGATCATATTCAGGTTTAAAGATTACACTGACTAAGCCAGCACTTTTGCCAGTGTTGCAAACTTCTGTCCAAAATTGATGACCTGCTGAATCTGGATGGCTTGGGTGTAGCACTTGGCTAAACTGGGGTTGTTGCTTTAACCAATCGAGTACTGTGATTGCACTTTTAGATTGTTGTTCATAACGAAGTGACATATGTGCCAAGCTGCGCTGGATTTGTGCAGTATCATCGCCAGAAACGGAGATACCTTGAATCGCATGCATGCGGAAAAGTTTGTGATGTAGCTGTTGATCACGTGTCACGGCTGAGCCCATCAACATGTCACCGCCACCACTTGGATATTTGGTTAAGGCATGCACGGTGATATCAACGGAGAGATGTTCATCTGAAAAATCAAAGGCATTAAAAGCGAGTCCTGCTCCCCATGTGTTATCTAGGGCGGTGAGAACATTGGCTTGTTGTGCTTTTTTGACTAAGTTTTTTAAGTCTGGAAATTCTAAAGTGACTGAACCAGCCGCTTCTAGCCAGATCAATTTGCTTTTTTCAGTGGGTTGAAAACTATCGGCATCAATTGGGTTATAAATTTTGACAGTAATCCCATAGCGATCTTGTAGATTTTTCAGATGTTCCAGATTAGGACCATAAATATTGTCGGCAACCCAGACCTCATCGTCTGTATTTAATACTGTACTATTCACCAAATTAATCGCAGATAAACCACTGGGTGCAAGTAAGCAATAACTGCCGCCTTCAATTTGAGCGATATTGTCGGCTAGGGTGAATGTGGTTGGGGTGCCATGAGTCCCATAGCTATAGTCATAAGCATCGGTCCAGTGGCGATCAAAAAGGTGCGTTGTGGATTGGAAAATAATGGTGGATGCACGAAATAGGGGAGGTTGAACCGTCTCAATATACTGAGGGGCTTGGCGTGGTGCATGAATGAGGTGAGTCTGTCTGTTTTTATGTTTAGTCATGGGGCAAAATCAACACAATATAATGACTTAGGTTAAGAGAAAATAAACAAAGCTGCCAGTGATTTGCACGTTTTGTACAGAATCGGTACAGATCGAACACTCTGACCTCAAACTGGCTTTATTTTTGCTAAGAATTATTATCATTCTAACGATAATAGGTTTTCGCGCATGAAGTCGCATTTAAGAGTGCATTATTTTCAGCACATCGCAGGTGAAGGTTTTGGTAGTTGTTATGATTTCTTAAAGGCAAATCGGGCAAAAATTACCGCAACTGAATTTTTTGCTTTACCCGTTGATTTACCACTTGAATTGGAGGCATTACCTCGGGTGGATGAGGTTGATTTACTGATCATTATGGGTGGAACCATGAGTGTTAACGATGAGGTGAATTATCCGTGGTTGAAGCTAGAAAAAAGATGGCTGCGTCGCTATTTGGCTGCGGGTAAGCCAGCGATTGGCTTATGCTTGGGTGGTCAGTTGATTGCAAATGCGTTGGGGGCGGCTGTTAGTCGAAATCCACATCAAGAATTGGGTTGGATGGATGTGGGGCGAGCATCACATATCCCTGAAAATTGTTTTCAAATTCCTGAGAAAATTAACATTATGCAGTGGCATAGTGAGACCTTTGAAATTCCGCGCGGTGGTGTGCACTTGGCTGAAAATAAAGTGTGTCGCAATCAGATGTACCAAATTGGACGTAACGTGCTTGGTTTTCAATTTCACCCTGAAATTACACCGCATGCTTTGCATCTTCTGATAGAGAATGAGGAGGATGCGGCTGTGTTTAATGGGGAGTATGTGCAACCGATGTCTGAGCTAAAAAGAACTCTGAAAAGTAAGTTTGAGCAGGGAAATCGTTTGCTTAATCAAGCGATAGACTATGTGGTCAGTGCATAAGACGACTTAAAATCTAAAAATAAAAAAGAAGAATTGCATAAGACTTAAACAATCGCTATAATGAGCGTCCCTCAATAGGAGGGCGTTTACTGCGAGTAAAGTAGTAAATGCATGACAGTCGTGGCATCGATCACGACCATAGTGATTTTCACTGCCCTTGACACTTGCCAAAAAAAAGGTGAGGTGCGTCATGGGTGATTCTTTATATATTTGGCTTGGAGTTTACTGGTATGTCTAACCAGAGAATTCGTATCCGTTTGAAGTCTTTTGATCATCGTCTGATTGATCAATCTGCTCAAGAGATCGTAGAAACCGCTAAGCGTACTGGCGCACAAGTGTGTGGTCCAATTCCGATGCCTACTCGCATCGAACGCTTCAACGTTCTTACTTCACCACACGTCAACAAAGACGCACGTGATCAGTATGAAATCCGCACATACAAACGTTTGATCGATATCGTTCAACCAACAGATAAAACTGTTGATGCATTGATGAAGTTAGATCTTGCTGCTGGTGTAGATGTTCAGATCGCTTTGGGTTAAGGCTTTCGGTTGATTAACGTTAAGTTAATTAGGCCGCTTTTTTAGAGGTTTATGCACATGGCTATTGGTTTAGTCGGTCGCAAATGTGGTATGACTCGCATCTTTACAGATGCTGGTGTATCTGTACCTGTTACAGTTATCGAAGTCGATCCAAACCGCATTACGCAAATCAAAACACTTGAAACTGATGGTTATCAAGCAATTCAAGTAACTACTGGTGAACGTCGCGAATCGCGCGTAACTAACGCTCAGAAAGGTCACTTCGCGAAAGCGGGTGTTGCTGCTGGTCGTTTGGTTAAAGAGTTCCGTGTTACTGAAGCTGAGCTTGACGGTCGTGAAGTTGGTGGTTCTATCGGTGTTGACATGTTTACAGTTGGTCAAGTTGTTGACGTAACTGGTCAATCAAAAGGTAAGGGCTTCCAAGGTGGTGTTAAGCGTTGGAACTTCCGTACGCAAGATGCTACTCATGGTAACTCATTATCTCACCGTGTATTAGGTTCTACAGGTCAAAACCAGACACCTGGTCGCGTGTTCAAAGGCAAGAAAATGGCCGGTCACTTAGGTGATGAACGCGTAACAGTTCAAGGTCTTGAGATTGTATCTATTGACGCTGAACGTTCTGTTTTAGTTGTTAAGGGTGCTATTCCTGGTTCAACTGGCGGTGACGTTATCGTGCGTCCTACCATCAAGGCCTGAGGGGAAATACTGTGAATTTAAAAACTGTTTCCGGCTCTGCTGTTGAATTGTCTGAAGTTGCTTTCGGACGTGAATTTAACGAAGCTCTTGTACACCAAGTTGTTACAGCTTATTTAGCTGGTGGTCGTCAAGGTACTCGTGCTCACAAATCACGTGCAGATGTTTCTGGCGGTGGTAAAAAACCATTCCGTCAAAAAGGTACTGGTCGCGCTCGTGCGGGTTCTATTCGTAGCCCGATCTGGGTAGGTGGTGGTAAAACTTTTGCTGCTCGCCCACAAGATTGGTCTCAAAAAGTAAACCGTAAGATGTATCGCGGCGCAATGCAATGTATCTTAGCTGAACTTGTTCGCCAAGATCGCCTTGTGTTAGTTGAAGAGTTTGCTGTTGCAGCTCCAAAAACTAAAGACTTGCTTGCTAAACTTAACGACTTGAATGCAACTCGTGCATTGATCATTACAGATGCTGTAGATGAGAACTTGTATCTTGCAGCGCGCAACCTTCCACACGTAGATGTGGTAGATGCAACTGCGATTGATCCTGTTAGCTTGATCGCATTTGATAAGGTTGTAATGTCTGTAGCTGCTGCTAAGAAAATTGAGGTAGAACTCGGATGAACAACGAACGTATCTATCAAGTCCTTCAAGGACCAGTATTCTCAGAAAAAGCACAAGTTTTAGGTGATACTGCTGGTGTTCAAGTGTTCAAGGTTGCGCTTAATGCCAACAAACTTGAAATCAAAAAAGCAGTTGAGCAGCTCTTTGGTGTGGAAGTTGTTAAAGTAAATACAACGATCACTAAAGGTAAAACAAAACGCTTTGGTAAAACATTAGGACGCCGTTCTGATGTGAAAAAAGCATACGTCACCCTGAAAGCTGGCCAAGATGTTGAAATGGCTGACTTGGGCGATACCGCTGAAAACGCAGCGGAATAAGGACGAGAATTATGCCAATTCAAAAATGTAAGCCAACGTCTCCAGGACGTCGCTTTGTAGAGAAAGTGGTTCATAGCCATCTCCACAAAGGTGCACCTTATGCGCCGTTGGTTGAAGCTAAAAAACGTACTGGTGGTCGTAATAATAATGGTCACATCACTACACGTCATGTAGGTGGTGGTCATAAACAAAACTATCGTATTGTTGACTTTAAACGTAATAAAGATGGTATTCCAGCGACTGTAGAGCGTATTGAATACGATCCTAACCGTACAGCGCATATTGCTTTAGTTCTATATGCTGATGGTGAACGTCGTTATATCATTGCGCCTAAAGGCTTGCGTGCTGGTGATAAAGTTCAATCTGGTAACGATGCTCCAATTCGTCCAGGTAACTGCTTGCCACTTCGTAACATGCCAATCGGTTCTACCCTGCATAACCTTGAACTTAAAATCGGTAAAGGTGCTCAATTAGCGCGTTCTGCTGGTACTTCAGTTCAATTGTTGGGTCGTGATGGTTCTTACGCTATCGTTCGTTTACGTTCAGGTGAAATGCGCAAAATCCATGTTGAATGTCGTGCTGTCATTGGTGAAGTTTCTAACCAAGAAAGCAACCTTCGTTCACTGGGTAAAGCTGGTGCTTCACGCTGGCGTGGTATTCGTCCTACCGTTCGTGGTATGGCGATGAACCCAGTTGACCATCCACACGGTGGTGGTGAAGGACGTAACAAAGGTATTCAGCCTGTAAGTCCATGGGGTCAAAAAGCTAAAGGGTACAAGACACGTACCAATAAGCGTACGACTAAGATGATTATTCGCGACCGTCGCGTCAAGTAAGGAATCTGAATAATGCCTCGTTCATTAAAAAAAGGTCCATTCGTCGACGCACATTTGTTCGCTAAAGTTGAAGCTGCTATTGCTGCTAACAACCGTAAGCCGATCAAAACTTGGTCACGTCGTTCAATGATCCTACCAGACTTTGTTGGTTTAACAATTTCTGTTCACAATGGTCGTAACCATGTTCCAGTAATTATTTCTGAGCATATGGTTGGTCATAAACTCGGTGAATTCGCGCCAACTCGTACCTATCGTGGTCACGGTGTTGATAAGAAGTCTAAACGTTAATAGGTGCTATGATGGAAGTAACTGCAAAATTACGCGGTGCCGCTATCTCGGCACAGAAAGCACGTTTAGTTGCTGATTTGATCCGTGGTAAATCGATCGCACGCGCGCTAGATATTCTAAATTTCAGCAACAAGAAAGCGGCTGTGCTTGTTAAAAAAGCACTTGAATCTGCGATCGCGAATGCTGAACACAATAACAGCTTAGATGTTGATGACCTTAAGGTAACTACGATTTACGTTGATGAAGGTGTAAGCCTTAAACGTATCATGCCACGTGCTAAAGGCCGTGCAGATCGTATTACTAAGCGTACTTGTCACATCACCGTTAAGGTAGGGGTTTGATATGGGTCAGAAGGTTCATCCAATCGGTATCCGCCTGGGTGTTGTGAAACGCCATAACGCTAACTGGTATGCGAGTCCGAAACAATACGCTGAATACTTGCTTAAAGATCTTCAAGTTCGTGAGTTTTTGAATAAAAAACTTAAGAGTGCGATGATCAGCAATATTCTTATCGAACGTCCTACTGGCGCTGCTAAAGTAACAATTAGCACTGCTCGTCCTGGTATCGTAATCGGTAAAAAAGGCGAAGACATTGAGAAATTACAGCGTGAACTCACCACTATTATGGGTGTTCCAGCTCAAGTTAGCATCAATGAAATTGATCGCCCTGACTTGGACGCGCGTTTAGTTGCTGAAGCGATTGCTTCACAATTAGAAAAGCGTGTGATGTTCCGTCGTGCTATGAAGCGTGCGGTTCAAAACACCATGCGTGCTGGCGCTAAAGGTATCAAAGTTGAGGTTTCTGGTCGTCTTGGTGGCGCAGAGATTGCTCGTACTGAATGGTATCGTGAAGGTCGTGTACCTTTGCATACACTTCGTGCGGACATCGACTACGCAACTGTGCGCGCTGAAACAACTTACGGTACGATTGGTGTTAAAGTTTGGATTTTCCGTGGCGAGATCTTAGGTGGCATGAAACAAGTCATGAACCCTGCTCCTGCTGAAGATCGTCCAGCTAAACGTGGTCGTGGTCGTGGTGAAGGTCAAGAGCGTCGTGGTCGTCGCAATGACCGTGCTGCTGACAAGGGAGAATAATCCATGTTGCAACCTAAACGTACCAAATTCCGTAAAGTGCACAAAGGCCGTAACACTGGTCTAGCGCATCGTGGTAGTACAGTATCATTTGGTTCGATTGCAATCAAAGCAACTGAACGTGGTCGTATGACTGCGCGTCAGATTGAAGCTGCACGTCGTACCATTAGCCGTCGTATTAAACGTGGTGGTAAAATCTTCATCCGTGTATTCCCGGACAAACCAATTACTGAAAAACCATTAGAAGTTCGTATGGGTAAAGGTAAGGGTAGTGTGGAATACTGGGTTTGTCAGATTCAACCAGGTAAGATCCTGTACGAAATTGAAGGTGTTAACGAAGAATTGGCGCGCGAAGCATTTGCTTTGGCTGCAGCTAAACTTCCGTTTAAAACCACTATCGTGACTCGGACGGTAATGTAATGAAAACTAAAGATCTACGTGAAAAATCGGTAGAAGAGTTGAAAGCTTTGCTTGATGAGCAACAGCTTAACCAATTCCGTCTTCGTATGGCGAAAGCAACTGGTCAATTAGGCAAATCGCATGAAGTGCAAATTGCTCGTAAGACAATTGCTCGTATCAAGACACTCCTTACCGAAAAACAGGGGAACGGACAATGAGTGAAAAAACAGTCCGCACGTTAACCGGCAAAGTCGTAAGCGACAAAATGGACAAGTCTATTGTTGTGCTTATTGAACGCCGTGTTCAACACCCGTTGTATGGCAAATCAATCCGCCGTTCAACTAAATTACACGCTCATGATGAGAACAACGTTGCTAAAATCGGCGACTTAGTGACCATTAAAGAAAGCCGCCCAATTTCTAAAACTAAAGCTTGGGCTTTAGTGGAAGTCGTTGAAGCAGCTGCTGAGTAATTAGACGTTCTTGTTGCATCATCGGGCGATTTCGAGTACTCTTTGAGCCTTTCGAAATTGTGACCGGTGATGCTCGGTTTTGGAGTAGGGCAATGATTCAAACCGAAAGTATGCTCGACGTAGCAGACAACAGTGGTGCACGCCGCGTACAATGTATCAAAGTACTAGGTGGTTCACACCGTCGTTATGCTTCTGTTGGCGACATTATTAAAGTTACTGTAAAAGAAGCAATTCCACGCGCACGTGTTAAAAAAGGTGACGTAATGAATGCTGTAGTTGTTCGTACAAAGTTCGGCATTCGTCGTCCAGATGGATCTGTGATCCGTTTTGATGATAACGCTGCTGTAATTTTGAACAACAATAAAGCTCCGATTGCTACTCGTATCTTCGGACCGGTGACTCGTGAACTTCGTACTGAACAGTTCATGAAAATCATTTCATTGGCTCCTGAAGTTCTATAAGAGGCAATCATGGCTAAGATTAAAAAAGGCGATCAAGTAATTGTGATCGCAGGTAAAGAGAAAGGCAAACAAGGTATCGTTTTGTCTGTTTCTGAAGATCGAGTTAAGGTTGAAGGCCTTAACTTAGTGAAGAAGCACCAGAAGCCAAACCGTGTAACTGGCGCCGAAGGCGGTATTGTTACTCAGGAAGCTTCGCTTCATATTTCAAACGTGGCAGTTTTTAATGCTACAACCCAAAAGGCTGACCGTGTTGGTTACCAAGTGATTGATGGCGCGAAAACTCGTGTATTCAAATCAAATGGTGAATCAGTGGCGGCAGCGAAGTAATAGGTTGAAAAGGCAATGGCCAGACTTAAAGCACGTTACAATGACGAACTTAAAGCAAAGTTACTAGAAGAACTTGGCATTAAGAATGTGATGGAAATTCCTCGCATCACAAAAATCACCCTTAACATGGGTGTAGGCGCAGCTGCAACTGATAAGAAATTATTAGATGGTGCTGTTGCTGATATGCAACTCATTGCTGGTCAAAAACCAGTTGTGACGCTTGCTCGTAAATCGATTGCTGGTTTCAAAATCCGTGATGGTTGGCCAATTGGTTGTAAAGTTACTTTACGTGGCGACCAAATGTACGAATTCTTGGATCGTTTGATCTCTATCGCAATCCCTCGTATCCGTGACTTCCGTGGTTTCTCAGCGAAATCATTTGATGGTCGTGGTAACTACTCTATGGGTTTAAAAGAGCAAATCGTTTTCCCTGAAATCGATTTTGACAAAATTGATCGTATCCGTGGTTTAGATATCACGATTACGACCACTGCTCGTAGCGATGACGAAGGCCGTGCGCTTATGCGTGCATTCGGCTTCCCGTTCAAATAAGAGGTCGATATGGCTAAGAAAGGTATGATTAATCGCGAATTGAAACGCGAACAAACAGTTGCTAAATACGCTGCGAAACGTGCTGAATTAAAAGCAACGATTGCAAATGTAAATGCTTCTGAAGAAGAACGTTTCAATGCGATGTTAAAGTTACAGGCATTGCCACGTAATGCATCTCCAGTGCGTCTTCGTAACCGCTGTGGTTTAACTGGTCGTCCTCATGGTTACTTCCGTAAGTTCGGTCTAGGCCGTAACAAACTACGTGAAACAGTAATGCAAGGTGATGTACCGGGCGTTGTTAAGGCAAGCTGGTAAGGAGCGACTAAATGAGTATGCAAGATACCGTTGCCGACATGTTAACCCGTGTTCGTAACGCACAAATGGCAAAGAAACAAACTGTTTCTATGCCGTCTTCTAAGTTGAAGGTTGCAATTGCAAACGTACTTCAACAAGAAGGTTATGTTTCAAATGTAGAAGTTGCTCAAGAAGAGATTAAATCTACTTTGACAATTACATTAAAATATTTCGAAGGCAAACCAGTTATCGAAACGGTTAAACGTGTAAGCCGTCCAGGCCTACGCCAATACCGTGGTAAAGATAAACTACCTAGCGTTAAGCAAGGTTTGGGTATTGCAATTGTTTCTACAAGCAAAGGCATCATGACTGATCGCGCTGCACGTGCTGCGGGCGTTGGTGGTGAAGTTATTGCTTTTGTTTCTTAATAGGTGATTCCTCATGTCTCGTGTGGCTAAAGCCCCAGTAACTGTACCGAATGGTGTAACAGTTACTCAGAACGGCCGGCAGGTCGAAGTGAAAGGCAGCAAAGGTACATTGTCTTTCAACCTGCATGCGCTGGTCGAGCTAAAACAGGAAGAAGGTAATCTTCAACTTGCTCCAGCTAAAGAGTCGAAAGACGCTTGGATGCAAGCTGGTACTGCTCGCGCTGTATTAAATAACCTTGTAAAAGGTGTTAGTGAAGGCTTCGAACGTAAGTTACAGCTTGTTGGTGTTGGTTATAAAGCTGCGGTTAAAGGTACTGTTGTAAACCTTAACCTTGGTTACTCACACCCGATTGACTACGCTTTACCTGAAGGTGTAACAGCGGAAACTCCAACTGCAACTGAAATCTTATTGAAGTCAGCAAACAAGCAGTTGTTAGGTCAAGTGGCGGCGGAAATCCGTGCATATCGTTCTCCTGAACCATATAAAGGTAAAGGTGTTCGTTATTCGGATGAAGTTATTCTTCGTAAAGAAGCTAAGAAGAAATAAGGCGCGAGGTTCTTATGAACGAAAAGAAACAAACCCGTTTGCGTCGTGCGAAAAGCACACGCTTGCACATTCGTGCATTGGGTGCGACTCGTTTGTGTGTAAACCGCACTCCGCGTCACATCTATGCTCAAGTTATCTCAGCAGATGGTGGCAAAGTTTTAGCGCAAGCTTCAACTTTGGATGCATCTTTGCGTAGTGGTGCGACTGGTAATATCGATGCAGCAACTAAGGTTGGTGCTTTAATCGCAGAACGTGCTAAAGCAGCTGGCGTTACTAAAGTTGCGTTTGACCGTTCTGGTTTTAAATATCATGGTCGTATCAAAGCCTTGGCTGATGCTGCTCGTGAAGGCGGCTTGGAGTTCTAATCATGGCGAAAGTTGAACAAAACGAAGGTCTCGTTGAAAAGCTGGTTGCCGTTGATCGTGTAGCCAAAGTTGTTAAGGGTGGTCGTATCTTCTCTTTCACAGCATTAACTGTTGTGGGTGATGGTAATGGGCGCGTAGGTTTTGGTCGTGGTAAAGCACGTGAAGTTCCAGCTGCTATTTCTAAAGCACTTGAAGCTGCTCGTCGTAACATGATTACTGTAGACCTTGCGGGGACTACTTTACAACATCCTGTGAATGCTCGTCATGGCGCAAGTCGTGTATACATGCAACCTGCTTCAGAAGGTACTGGCGTTATCGCTGGTGGCGCGATGCGTGCTGTTCTTGAAGCGGCAGGTGTACATAACGTACTTGCTAAATGTTACGGTTCTACCAATGCTGCGAATGTAGTAAACGCAACTTTTAAAGGTTTGCGTGATATGACTTCTCCTGAGAAAGTCGCTGCGAAACGTGGTTTATCAGTAGAACAAATTCAAGGGTAATCAATCATGAAAACGATTAAAGTTACCCAGACTAAATCCTCTTCGCATCGTTTAAAAAATCATAAACTTTGCCTACAGGGTTTAGGTCTGCGTCGTATTGGTCATACTGTAGAAGTGCAAGATACGCCTTCTAACCGTGGTATGGTCAACAAAGTTTACTATATGGTTAGTGTAGAGGAATAAGCCATGACTCTGCGTTTAAATGAACTTGCACCAGCAGAAGGTGCTAAGCGTGACAACCGTCGTTTAGGCCGTGGTATTGGTTCTGGCGTTGGTAAGACTGGTGGCCGTGGTGTCAAAGGTCAGAAATCACGTAAAAGCGGTGGCGTTCGTCCAGGCTTTGAAGGTGGTCAAACAGCACTTTATCGTCGTTTGCCAAAATTCGGCTTCACTAGCCAAATTGCTTTGAAAACTGCTGAAGTACGTTTGTCTGAATTGAATAAAGTGGAAGGTGACGTTGTTAGCCTTGAAACTTTAAAAGCTGCGAATGTAGTTCGTCGTGACCAAATTCGTGCTCGCATCGTGCTTTCAGGTGAAATCACTCGCGCGTTCACTGTACAAGGTGTTGCGTTGACTAAAGGCGCAAAAGCTGCTGTTGAAGCAGCTGGCGGTAAGGTCGAGGAGTAATCTCGAGTGTCTATGACTCCTAGTTCTACTGGTCATGTTAACATGATGAAAGGCCAACCATTTCATGTGAAATATCGTGAAATTATTCGTCGATTAATGTTCTTGATTGGCGCGTTGTTGGTCTTTCGACTAGGAGCGCATATTCCGTTGCCAGGCATTGACAGTGTGGCACTAGCAAGCTTTTTTAAGGCTAATGAAGGTACCTTCTTAGGCTTATTTAATATGTTTTCTGGTGGCGCATTGGAACGCATGTCAATTCTAGCGTTAGGGATTATGCCGTACATTTCTGCATCGATTATTGTGCAGTTAATGTCTACGGTAGTCCCTTCGTTAGAAGCTTTGAAAAAAGAAGGCGAGCAAGGCAAACGTAAGATCAATCAATACACGCGTTACGGCACTTTATTTCTTGCACTTGTGCAAGGTATAGGGATGTGTGCTGGCTTGATTAGTCAGGGTATTACCTTGACATCAGGCTTAGCATTCTATGTTCCAGCAGTGACTTCGCTCGTTGCAGGGACAATGTTCTTGATGTGGTTGGGAGAGCAAATTACCGAACGTGGTGTTGGTAATGGTATCTCAATGATCATTTTTGCAGGTATTGTCGCTGGTTTACCAAACTTGGTGATTCAGTCATTCTCATCTGTTCAGAATGGTCAAGGTAGTTTAATTGGATTAGCTGTCTTCGGTTTATTATCGTTAGCCGTGTTAGCTGCGATTGTGTTTATTGAAAAAGCACAACGTCGTATTCCAGTGAACTACGCACAAAAGCAGCAAGGTCGTCGAGTATTTACTGCACAGCAAACGCATTTGCCATTAAAAATTAACATGGCAGGTGTTATTCCAGCGATTTTCGCAAGCTCACTGTTATTATTTCCAGCGAGTTTGGGGCAATGGTTAGGAAGTGCTGATCCAAATGCAGGGATTGTCAAACGTAGTCTGCAAGACTTGGCATTGGTGTTATCGCCTGGACAGCCGTTGTATTTAATGCTCTTTGGCGGGTTAATTATTTTCTTCTGTTATTTCTATACGGCACTTGTTTTTAGCCCGAAAGAAGTTTCAGAGAATCTAAAACGTAGCGGAGCATATGTGCCTGGTATCCGTCCAGGTGAGCAAACGGCTCGTTATTTAGATCATATTCTTAACCGTTTGACTTTTATTGGTGCAATCTATATTACCGTGGTGTGTTTAATGCCAATGGTTCTACAAAGTTCGTTTGGTATTCCATTCCATTTGGGTGGAACATCATTGCTGATTGTCGTTGTCGTAGTCATGGATTTCATGGCACAACTTCAAGCGCACCTTACTTCGCATCAATATGATAATCAAACGTTAATGAGAAAAACGACTGCTCATCCCAAGGGATAAGCGCACTTAGAGGTTTCATCATGAAAGTACAAGCTTCTGTAAAGAAAATTTGTGGTAGCTGTAAAGTTATCCGTCGTAATGGGGTTATTCGCGTAATTTGTAGCGCAGAACCTCGTCATAAGCAGCGTCAAGGTTAATTTAATTAAGACCTGTTGATTTCAGTAGGCTAATTAGGTTATTATCCGCCCCTCAAGATTTTTGTGGGGCGGTTGATTATCTCTGCTGCCTTTTTGGAGAAAAGTGAATGGCTCGTATTGCCGGTGTAAACATTCCGGATAACAAGCATGCTGTTATCTCCCTCACGTATATTTTTGGTGTCGGCCGCCATACAGCTAAGAATATCTTAGCTGCTGTAGGTATTGCTGGAACTACAAAAATTCGTGAGTTGGACGATGCACAGCTTGATGCGATTCGTGCAGAAGTTGCTAAGGTTCCAACCGAAGGTGATTTACGTCGCGAAATTTCCATGAACATTAAACGTTTAATGGATTTAGGCTGCTACCGTGGTCTTCGTCATCGTCGCAGCTTGCCTGTCCGTGGTCAACGCACCAAAACTAACGCACGTACCCGTAAAGGTCCGCGCAAACCGATTAAAAAGTAAGATTTTCTGGAAGCTAAAAGATGGCTAAAGATACTCGCACACGCAAGAAGGTCACTCGTACCGTCTCTGAAGGTGTTGCACACATTCACGCTTCTTTTAATAACACCATTGTAACGATTACCGATCGTCAAGGTAATGCATTGGCTTGGGCTACCTCTGGTGGACAAGGCTTCCGTGGTTCACGTAAATCAACTCCGTTTGCTGCTCAGGTAGCTGCTGAAGTTGCTGGTAAAGCAGCTTTGGATTACGGTTTGAAAAACCTAGACGTCCTTGTAAAAGGTCCTGGTCCAGGTCGTGAGTCTGCGGTTCGTGCATTAGGCGCAGTGGGTTATAAAATTAACAGCATTACCGATGTGACGCCAATTCCTCACAACGGTTGCCGTCCACCTAAAAAACGTCGCGTGTAAGGAGAAACATTCATGGCTCGTTATATTGGTCCAAAATGCAAACTCTCTCGCCGCGAAGGGACAGACCTGCAACTTAAATCAGGCGTTAAACCGTTTGATGTTAAAACCAAAAAGCACAATAAAGCACCTGGTCAACATGGTGCGGCTCGTGGTGGTAAGCAATCTGAGTATTCACTACAATTACGTGAAAAACAAAAAGTACGTCGTATGTACGGTGTGTTAGAACGTCAATTTAGTAATTACTATAAAGAAGCTGCTCGTGTGAAAGGCGCAACAGGTGAAAACTTGTTGAAATTGCTTGAAAGCCGTCTTGATAACGTTGTTTATCGCATGGGTTTTGGTTCTACACGTTCAGAAGCTCGTCAGTTAGTCAGTCACCGTTCTATTACTTTAAATGGCCGTCGTGTAAACATTGCGTCTATTCAAGTAAAAGCGGGTGATGTAATTGCGGTACATGAAGGTGCTAAACAACAATTGCGTATCAAAAATGCAATTGAATTAGCTGCTCAACGTGGTACACCTGCTTGGATGGAAATTGATCATTCTAAGTTGGAAGGTACGTTCAAAGCTGCACCAGATCGTTCTGATTTACCTGCTGAAATCAACGAAAGCTTGATTGTAGAATTGTATTCTAAATAATCCTTGAGGTAGCAATAAATGACGCGTACTGCAAACGAGTTTCTAACTCCGCAAGCGATCAAGGTCGAAGCGGTGAGCGGGACCTCGGCAAAAGTGATTCTGGAACCTTTAGAGCGTGGCTTTGGTCATACTCTAGGTAATGCTTTACGTCGCATTCTATTGTCTTCTCTGCCTGGCGCTGCTGTGGTAGAGGTAGAAATAGAAGGCGTCGAGCACGAGTACAGTACTTTAGAAGGCTTGCAGCAGGACATCGTCGAGCTCTTGCTGAACCTAAAAGGATTGTCTATTAAGCTGTTCGATCAAAACGAAGCATATTTGACATTAGAGAAACAAGGTGCAGGTGACGTAACAGCAGCTGACCTTCGTTTACCTCATAATGTTGAAGTGGTTAACCCTGATCATTTAATCGGTACTTTGAGTTCTTCTGGTTCATTAAAAATGCGCCTTAAAGTTGCTCAAGGTCGTGGTTATGAAACATCTGACTCACGTTTCCCTGAAGGCGAAACACGTCCTGTAGGTCGTTTACAGTTAGATGCTTCTTATAGCCCGATTAAGCGTGTGTCTTACACAGTTGAAAATGCTCGTGTAGAACAACGTACTGATCTTGATAAGCTAGTGATCGATCTTGAAACTAATGGTACTGTTGATCCAGAAGAAGCAATCCGCAAAGCGGCAACAATCTTGCAACAACAAATTGCAATTTTTGTTGATCTTCAGAAAGATCAAACACCTGTGGCTCAAGAACCTCGCGAAGAAGTTGACCCAATCTTGCTTCGTCCAGTAGATGATCTCGAGCTAACTGTTCGTTCTGCTAACTGTTTGAAGGCAGAAAATATTTACTACATTGGTGATCTTGTTCAACGTACTGAAGTCGAGTTGTTAAAGACTCCAAACTTAGGTAAAAAATCGTTAACTGAGATCAAAGATGTTTTGGCATCGAAAGGTTTACAACTCGGCATGCGTTTAGAGAACTGGCCACCAGCTAGTCTCCGTATGGATGACCGATTTGCCTATCGTAGCCGTTAATTAAGTAGGACTATCACCATGCGTCATCGTAATAGTGGTGTGAAATTAGGCCGTACAAGCAGCCACCGTAAGGCGTTGTTCCAAAATTTAACAAATGCTTTAGTTGAGCATGAGTTAATTAAAACAACTTTGCCTAAGGCGAAAGAACTTCGCCGCGTTGCTGAGCCTTTAATCACTTTGGCTAAAAACGATACAGTAGCAAACCGTCGTTTAGCGTTTGCTCGTACTCGTTCTGCAGCAACTGTTGGTAAATTATTTACCATTCTTGGCCCTCGTTACAAAGAACGTAACGGCGGTTATCTTCGTGTTCTTAAAGCGGGCTTCCGTGCAGGTGATGCTGCACCGATGGCTTACGTTGAACTCGTTGACCGTGAAGTAAAATAATACTTCTACGTGTAGAACAGTTGTTCAAAAAAGGTTGGCGAAAGCCAACCTTTTTTATTATTTAATTGATTATGATTTTAATAAAAATGTTCACATCACATGAAAATAACGAAATTTCGCTTCAAGGACGTCGTAAACTCGCTTATTGGCTCATATTTTGGCTGATTTCATTTTATGATGCCAGATCTTCCTTACTATGGTGGGCGAGGGGGATTGTTGGTTGCCAGTTATGAATATAGATTTGGTATTTTGTTTTGGGAAGTCTGTTTTTCAATATTTTTATGGTTTGGATTTTTCTATGTGTTGGCAATTTTGATTTACTTATTTAATGTATGTAGAGGTAAAGGATGGGGGGATTCTGAAAATAAAATTGCACCTGTAAACATAAATAACTTAGGGGATAGGAGAAAGAAAGCAAAAAGAAAAGATAAATATAAGTAAAACCCTCTATATCTTTTAGCTCCAATTTTTCTCAAAATGTCCCGAACTGATATAAAAAAACCGATGAATGACTAAACTTGACATTGTGTATTGTCAAATTTATGTTTTAATAATCTCATGGTTTCTACTAGGTATAAAAAAAATGGAAAAGCAAGTTGATGTTCTCATTATTGGTGCAGGTATCTCTGGGATTGGGTTAGCTGTGCATCTGTCTAAGAATTGTCCACAGCGTGAATTCGAAATCTTAGAGCGTCGTGACAGTTTTGGTGGAACTTGGGATTTATTCCGTTACCCTGGTATTCGTTCTGACTCTGATATGTCAACGTTTGGTTTTAATTTTAAACCGTGGGCAAAAGATAAAGTGCTTGCAAGTGGTGCTGAGATCAAAAGCTATTTAAGCGATGTCATTAGTGAAAATCAGCTCAAAGAGAAAATTAATTTTGGTCATCGTGTTCTTTCTGCAAACTATGATTCTGCGAAGAAAAAATGGTTTGTAGAAATCGAAGATAATAACAAGAAAAAGCAAACATGGTCTGCGAATTTTGTGATGGGCTGTACGGGTTATTATAACTATGATCAAGGTTATGCACCAAAATTCCCGAAGCAAGAAGACTTCAAAGGTCAATTGATTCATCCACAGCATTGGCCTGAAAACCTAGATTATACAGGCAAGAAAGTGGTGATTATTGGAAGTGGTGCGACTGCAATTACCCTTGTGCCATCAATGGTGAAAGGTGGGGCAGGACATGTGACCATGTTACAGCGTTCGCCATCTTATATCGCAACGATTCCTTCAATTGACTTTATTTATGAAAAAACCCGTAAATTTATGTCTGAGGAAACGGCTTATAAATTTACTCGTGCACGTAACATTGGTATGCAGCGTGGTATCTACGCATTGGCACAAAAATATCCGAAAACAGTACGTCGTTTATTGTTGAAAGGGATTGAATTACAGTTGAAAGGTAAAGTGGATATGAAACACTTTACACCAAGCTATAATCCTTGGGATCAACGTTTATGTGTTGTACCAGATGGTGATTTATTTAAATCATTACGTGAAGGTCATGCAAGTGTTGAAACCGATCAAATTGAGAAGTTCACTGCCAATGGCATTCAATTGAAATCTGGTAAACATCTTGAGGCGGATATCGTCATTTCTGCAACAGGTTTAGAAATCCAGATCTTGGGTGGTGTGAAAGGCACGATTGACGGTAAGCCGATGGATACATCTCAACACATGCTTTATCAAGGTGTGATGGTCAGTGATGTGCCAAATATGGCGATGATCATTGGTTATATCAATGCATCTTGGACCTTAAAAGTGGATATTGCTGCGGACTATATTTGTCGTTTGATTAATCATATGGACGAGAATGGCTATGATGAGGTCATTGCACATGCAGATCCAGCATTGCGTGAACAAGACACCATTATGGGCAAAATGTCTTCTGGTTATATTGCACGTGCCGCTGATGTGATGCCAAAACAAGGTAAACAAGCACCGTGGAAAATTACCAACAACTATCTTGCTGATCGTAAAGATTTGAAAGATGCGAAATTCAGTGATGAAGTGCTACAGTTTCACAAACGTGATGAACAAGCAGATCGTAAACCTAAATTAGTTTCGTAACAGTTTAATTAATTGAAGCATTAAAACCCTTATGTTTTTACATAGGGGTTTTTGTTTAAATGTTGCATGGACATTCTTTAAAGAATTCAAATATCGGGTATATTGAGCATATTAAAAAATTGATCAGCAAGGAAAGCTTGATGAAGCACATGCTAATTTTGGGGACGTTATTATTCAGTACGTTTACTTTTGCAAATGATGTAAAGCAAAAAGAAGTGATTGCGCAGAAGTTAGTCTCTATTGATGGAACTGAGCAAGGCTTACAAAGTACGGACAAGATGATTTTAGAGCAAATCAGGATACGTTTGCCAAAAGACCTACCTGAAAACTTTTATGTGGATTTAGTTAAAAACTTAAATAGTGAGCAAAGAAAGCAATTCATTGTTCAGCGCTATGTCGAGACTTTTAGTCAGGAAGAATTACAAGCAGCATTAACCTTCTATCAATCTGCTGAAGGCAAAGTTTGGGCACAAAAAGCCAGTGAGGTAGGGAGTGAGGTTGCACATTTCACCACACAACATGCACGTACTGCTTTGAATACGACTATGCAGCAGCATGTAGAAAATCCAACGGTAAAACAATTAATGGCGCGTATGAATCCTTCATCGGTGCAGCAACCAGAAAAAGCCGAGCAAAAGTAGTGAAAAGGGATTGTGTCGAAAACACAATCCCTTGATTTTTATTTATAGTGAACGAGAAATAAGCTCTTTCATAATTTCATTGGTACCTGCATAAATGCGGTTGGCTCGATTGTCGATATAGGCGCGCGCAATAGGGTATTCCAGCATGTAGCCATAACCACCATGTAACTGTACGCACTCATCTACGACTTTTGAGAACATATCCGATAATTTATATTTTGCTGCTGCTGCGGCATCGACACCAAGTGTTCCTTCGATCTGCAATTCCATACAGCGGTCTAAATAGGCACGGCAAATATCAATTTCGGTACGCATTTCTGCAAGTTTAAAGCGGGTATTTTGGAAAGCACCAATTGGCTTGCCAAATGCTTTACGATCTTTGGTGTATTGGATGGTATGTGCCAAAGATGCTTCCGCACCGCCTTGACAAATAATCGCAACCAACATGCGTTCCCATGCCAGCTCTTTCATCAGCATGATAAAGCCCATGCCTTCCATACCAAGTAAATTTTCTTTTGGCACACGAACATCATCAAAGAAAAGTTCACAGGTATCTTGACCTTTCATACCCACTTTGTTCAGCGGTTTGCCTTTACTAAAACCAACACGATCTGCTTCTACAATGAGCAAAGACAAGTTTGCAGAACCTTTGTCACCACTTCCTGTTTTACAGACTACGATCGCCATATCACATAGATAACCATTGGTAATGAAGATCTTAGAACCATTAATTACATATTCATCACCATCAAGTACTGCGGTGGTGCGTACGGCTTGTAAATCAGAACCTGTGCCGGGTTCAGTCATGGCAATCGCTGTAACTGTTTCACCAGTCGCCATTTTTGGAAGCCATTTTTGCTTTTGTTCTTCATTACCAAAGTTGTTGATATAGTTTGCAACAATATCAGAGTGGAGTGAAAAGCCTGTTGCTGAATCACCAGCATAAGCTTGTTCTTCAATCAGAATCATGCTGTACAGTCGATCTACGCCAGAACCGCCATATTCTTCGGGCATGGTGGTGCACAGCAAACCAAGTGCACCTGCCTTATTCCATAAATCACGATCAACATGTTGTTGTTGTTCATACTTCTCAGTATTTGGAATGACTTCTTTTTCGTAAAATTTACGTACGGTTTCACGAAATGCCTCATGTTCCTCATTAAATAAATTACGCGGTAACATGTTTGGAATAGGACGAATTGCGCTTGATTGCATTTGTTATTTTTTCCTTTAACAATGATTTTAAAAATCCTTATTCAACATACAAGAAATCGAAAATATTGGACAATGTGATCAATGCTCAATTTGAGTGATGTATTTGGTCACTTGAGAAAAATCTATGCGAAGTTAATCAGGGATCAGTTACACTATGGGGAAATTGTTGTATAGCGGAAACACATGATGTCTGATGAAATGTCACTGGAAGAACGTAAAGTAATTTATCGCGCACGTCGGGGCTTAAAAGAAATTGATGTGTATTTTGACCCTTATGTGAAAAATTACTATCTCAATGCAGATGTCGTAGAAAAAGCCCTATTTGCTGAATTGGTTGATCAAGAAGATCCTGATTTACTGGATTGGTTTATGGAAGTGGGTGAACCACCTCGTACTGAATTAAAAGATTTTATTTTAAAATTAAAACACTATGTACATGGCTAACCGTGTTTTCGAGTTGCAATACAGTCGCTTTGCGATTGTTCTGCAACTCTTTATTTTTATGATCATTATAAGTTTGTTGTATCCCTTTCTCCCTATATTGTTGTGGCTACTCTGCATTGTTATCATGGGTGTTGCTTGGTTTATCTTTCAAAAAAAACCTCAAATACAGCGTTTTGAATATTTAGAAGATCAAGATTGGAGCTTTTGTTTCAGTCATTTGCCTCAGGCAATTCAACACCGAAAAATTCGACAAATTATCGATCATCAATGTTATATCGTGATCTATTTTTATGATCCTTTACATCTACCTTGTATCATTTGGTGGGATCAATTATCAATTTTACAGTGGAAAAACCTAAAAATATTGGCAAAACTAACTTGATTGTTAGACAATTGTGCAGTTGTATATTTTTATTAAAATAATATATTTCAATTATTTAGGCACTTTATTTCTTCGTATCTTTTTAATTGTTAGATTAAATACTCTAAAAAATCATGAAAATTATGATTGTCAGACAATCTGGCGATCAAGTTGGATGTATTTTGGTTAAAGTACAAACACCAACGTAAAGTATGGTGGAGGTCCAAAATGATGGAAATTCCAACATGGTCGTTTCTGGTGATTGCAGTTATTTTTGCAATTGTTGTAGGAAGAGCAGGAACTTTACTCAGGGAACTTCTTGAGTCACATCAATCTAAGGTTGGCGTGAACAAGAGAAAGAGATTGAAGGTGTCATCAATATATCATACTCCCATGAAGATTGATGATGAACGCCAATCTAGTGTCTATCAAAAGTAGATACGCAAAGTGTAGGAGGTCTCTATGGAGATTTCAATGTGGATGTTTCTGGTAATTGCAATCGTTATGGCGATTGTTATAGGAAGAGCTGGAACGTTACTTAAGGATTATTTTCAACAAAACTAAAATATAAAGAGTTTCACTATTTTACCAGTTAATAAGTAGCATGTGCTGAACCGTCGCAATGCTACTTTTTTTTGCCTGAAATTCCTGTATTCCCAAATATATGTCAATTCATTGATCTGTGAAGTATGTCAAGATATCAGTGTTAAAATTAGAGCAATTACTCTTTAACTCGGGTATGGCATCTGATAAGGTACGATTAAAAGGAAAATAAATTAATTAGAGGACAGGAAGTATGTCTAGACTCCATAAAGTTGGACAGGGCGTGGCGGTTGCGTTATTTACAACATCAATGTTAACAGGGTGTTCATATGTGATTAAAACTGGGGCGAATGTTGCTTTAGGTTTTGGTGAAAGACATATTGTACCGCCAATTTTAGCGATGGATGATGCTGAAATGGTCTGTAACTCAGGGAATGCTTTAACACCTGCTGTGATGTCGACCAAAGATATGGGCGCTGACCCAACCCGCATGGCGGTATTGTTATACACGGCTGCTGGTATCTGTGCTGAGAACCAAGCATTAGAAGCAGAATTACGTTATTTACGTGCATCAAAAGCAGGACAAATCACTGAAGCACAAGATGCACGTGTTGAACAAAAACGTTGGGCAGCGATTGCAGCTCAACGTCAATATGCCAGTTATCAGCTTTTTGCAAACCGCTGGGAAACCAAATATAAATATAAACTCGGCGATTCCTGCCCAACCATGCGTAATGATCTCGATCAAACGGTGTATTTGTTAGGGATGATCAATGGCCTACAATCAATGACCAATGATATTAATTCTGGTGGTTCAGTTAATGTTCCTAAAGATATCGCAGGTGTTGTTGAGCGAGGCATGACGTGCTTGGATAATGAAAAATATTGGGGTGCGCCAATGGCGACCCGTGCAGTGATTTGGACATTATTACCTGGTGCGGGCGATGGGAAACCTGAACCGTATGCAACCATGAAGCAATCGATGGAAATTGGTGAGAAAAAAGGGGTTCGTCTCGCGCATGCACTCTATGCTGTTGCCGCACAAGCCAGTGGGGATGATGCGAAACTGCGTGATGCGTTACGTTCTTATGCTGCTGCTTCGGGTGAAGATAAACCAGCAAATCCTCAATTTAGACTCGTTGATCAAATGGCTGGTTTGATGGTGCGTGGTATTGCAGATCGTTACTGGACTGAGAATACGGGTGTAAGAGCGAGTGATGAGGGTTTATCTTCATTCTGGGATGACGAAAAAGAAAGTTCATCAGAATTAGATGCATTATTCGATGGCGATGAGTAACGATCTGTTCCAGCAGAAAGCCTGTTGAGTAACTTGAATTAAACGACCTTTTACAGCTCTTGGTGAACAAATTATTTATGATTTGTGAATTGTAAAAGGTCTGTTTTTGAAGAGGGTAGATAAATGAAAGATCAAATATGGATACGGAAAGTCATTTTGATCGCTGTATGTATTTCAATATCAGCGTGTTTACAAGTCTTTGCTGATCATTTTATTTATTGGAAACCAAGTTTACTCAATGAATTCTGGCGCTTATGGACCGCGCACTGGGTGCATGTTGGATGGATGCATTTTTTACTGAATATGTTGGCATTTGCATGTTTACCGTTTATTTTTCCTCATGTACTTAATCGGCATTTATGTGCATTGTTATTGATTCTACCGCCATTTATCAGCCTCATTTTTTATTTTTATTTACCTTATATAGATGCTTATGCTGGCCTATCTGGTGTTCTGCATGGTCTATATACGGCAGTGAGTTTGGTGTACTTGCAGTATCCAAAGGAACGTAAATTTGCTGTTTTAGTTTTACTTTTGATTGCTGCAAAGTTAATTTGGGAAAATACCTTTGGACAGACAGGCACAGCTCAACTCATTGGCAGTCCCGTGTTAACAGAGGCACATTTGATTGGTGCGATTGGCGGTGTGTTCAGTGGTTTAGGGTATTTATCGATAAAAAGGAAAGGTAGAGCACAGGCAAGTTGATAAAAACAACCTATAAAAAAGTGATTGTAGTCATTCTTTTTTGAAAGAAATTGCTGCAAATTTAAGCGGTTTAAAAAGGGACTGGTGATTCAAAGGGTAAATTCATTTATCTATCAACCATGGATATCGCATGATTCAACATCTTTGGATGGATGTTGATAACAATAAATTGGAATAGACATGCAAAATGATCAAGAGAAAAAGTCTGGATTAGGTCTACTGAGTTATATCTGGACAGAGTGGATAGCGGCCTTTGTTGTTCTTATTTTACTATTAATGACGCTCATTATTGGTACAGGTGAGATGATTCATGGGCAATTATTGCGTATGGGTGAGCGCCTATATGGTGATCCGAATACTGGTATGCAATATTCGTTTCTGCGTGCAGAACCAGCGAAACCAACCTGTGATACTAATCCTAATATCGATGCACAAGTTCAAGAGCAGATGAAGATCAATGCTGCCGATGAATTTGCCAGTATGTTCGGTGTCGCGTCAGAATCAGATGTACGTTCGTCATTGCTTGCTGCAAAGCAGCAGTGTGTAGAAAAATATCAATTCTATGACAAGGCGATCGCACATATTGAGGCCAATCCGAGTGTTCGGACCTATCGGACGATTGAAACTTCATTCTTTGGTATTTTTAAGTTTGGTTCTGAAAACCGCGCATTATTTTTAGTGATTATGGTTTTATTTGCCGCAATCAGTGCGACTTTAAAATCACATCATATCGGCTTGCGTAGTCCAGCCACCAAAATTGATTTCCGTGTTTATAACATTGCTATGTTGTTGGGTAATGGTTTACTCACGTCCTCAGTCATTAGCCAATTTAAGTCGGTGTTGAATTCAGGTGTCCCTGTCGCTCCTGAAATGCAGATGATTTATTGGTTATGGATGACTTTATTTGGAACGCTGACTTTAATTAGTTTGTTCCACATCGTGAAGTCACAACCACCAACACGTGAAGGTGGCAATCTTGGTCTAGCATTCCTCAGTGTGCCATTGTATGCGTATATGGCAATCATTACAGGGGTCTCATTTACCTTCTTCATGAACTACCCAATGGGGCAGGGGATTTACCTTGGTCAATTGGTTGAATTCTCGAATATTTTCTTAAATCTTGCCTTGTTTATTTGGGCAGGTATGTTGCTGAAACAAACACGTATTGTCGATTTATTCTTAAATATCTTGCGTCCGTGGAACTTGGCACCAGAAACCTTAACATGGTTGATCTTGATTGCGGCGGCATTACCAACAGCTTATACAGGCGCTTCTGGTATTTTCGTTATTGCTGCTGGTGCGATCATTTATAAGGAAGTTTGGAATGCAGGTGGTCGTCGTCAATATGCTTTAGCTGCAACGGCGCTTTCTGGCTCACTGGGTGTTGTATTACGTCCATGTTTATTGATCGTTGTCATCGCATCATTAAATAAAGAAGTCACAACGGATATGCTTTACAAATATGGTATGTATGTCTTCTTATTGACGTCGACATTATTCCTATTGATATCCTTATTCGTTGCTGAGCAGAAATTCCGTATTGCTCCACCAAAAATTGCGTTACCGAAATCATTGCGTGCATTCGTTCCTGTTGCACCTTATATCGTGATTTTTATCTTGATTTGGTTGTTCTATAAGCATGCGTTATCAACAGACCTAAATGAGTTTACTGCACCAGTGATGATGCCAGTGATTCTTTTGGTGATGGTGTTATTTGATAAATTGCGTAAAGAACCTGCGCCACTTGCACCAGTTGGGCATTGGGACAGTACGTTAAATACCTATACAGCTCCATCAGATGGTTCACAACCTGTACCACAAGTGAATCCATCAGATGATCCGCGTAATCCTGAGCGTAGAATTCCGTTTGGTAAAGCATTACATACTTCAACCACGGAAACCGTTGGGCATATTGGTGCACTTGTTATCCTTATGGCACTTTCAGTCAGTGTCGGTGGTTTCCTCGAACACATCGAGCTGATGGAGGCTTTCCCTAAAGATATCGGTAGTCTTGCTCTGGTCATTACATTGCTTGTGATCCTCATGGTTGGTGTTGGTATGATCATGGATCCATTCGGTGCTGTGATTCTTATTTCTGCAACTGTTGCACCAGTGGCTTACCAATATGGGGTTGATCCTATTCACTTCTGGGCAATCGCATTGATTGGTTTTGAGTTAGGTTATGTCACACCACCTGTTGCACTGAATCACTTATTAGCGAGGCAGGCAGTGGGAGATGATGAGGTGGCAGCCGCAGATGCTGAGGTCAAACATCTATCGCTATACTATCGATATGAACGTTGGTTCTTACCGCTTCTGGTCATGATTCCTGCCATGCTTCTTATTGCGTATGTGCCTTATTTCTTCAAGTTATTTGGTTGGTATCAATAAGGATTTACTATAAGAGAAAGCACCTTCGGGTGCTTTTTTTATGCGGTGAATAACAGGATGTTGGGTTTATTCATCTCTCAGTTGAGCATAAAAGTAAATATCGCTAAGTCAAATGTAGTGGCTTTTACTTACTTTTGTTTCTGTATGAATGGGCTACATAAGAAAATCGCCAATAGAATAAAAGCAAACCCAATCAAACTATATATATCGGGTATTTCTTGCCAAAGAAAAAATCCCCAAATTCCCGCAAAAATGATGGCCATATAATTCACTGGCGCAATCTGACCAGCAGGTGCAAGGCGATAGGCATGTGACATAAAAATTTGACTGATATTGGCAAGGATACCTGCACTGATCAGGAAAAATAATTCTTTGAGTTGGTAGGGACGCCAAACCCAAAACATGGGAATCACTGAAAGAAATGAACCAATCAAGCAGAAATAAAATACAATTCGTTCAGGTGGTTCAGTCCGCGTAAGTGCCCGTACTGTGACAAATGCGAGTGCAGCAAATAGACTCGATGTCATCCCAATCATTGCAATCCAGTTCAGCAAGCCTTGGTCAGGTTTAGCAACAAAAATGACCCCAATCAATCCTAATGCTGCGGCACACAGCATTACTGTGGTGATGCGTTCTTTTAGAAATAACCATGCGATGAGTGGAATGAAAATTGGAGATGAATAAGTAAATACCATTGCATTGGATAATTTGAGATGTGCAATGGCATAGAAAAATCCATACATTGCTGCAAGTCCTATCACACTACGCCATGTATGCATCCATAGTTTTTCTGTTTTTACAAAACCCAAGCCTTGTTGAAAGATAAAAGGTACAAACAGGATGAGTCCAACGATGTTACGGAAAAAGACGATGGTGTAGTTATCAACGGTATGGGAAGCATAACGAATACAGATTCCCATCACAGAGAATAGAAGTGCAGAGAGTGTGAGGTACGCAATTGCGATGGGGATTGGATAGCGTTGACCGAGGCTGGACATAGAATAAAAATGCTAGAAGGTAGTCTACATTCTAGCAAAATGAGGAGACCGAAAACGGTTTTATGAGGAATGGGCTTGCTGAAGTTGAGCTTCAAGTAGTTTAATTTGTTCCTCTTTCAGTTTGAGTAGGGCATCTACATCTTCATGTTGCTGCTTTAAATCTGTTTGCTGATCTTTCAGTTGATGATGAATATCATCTAATTTAGCGATTTCTTCTTTGGCTAAGCTGTCATTAGTCGGTAATGCTTCCTTGATTAATGATTCTTGTACTAATTGAATGGGCGCAGCAGATTCGCTTTCATCAGCTATCGTGGTGATCTCTGTTGTTACGCTGCTTGCCACGTCTTTTGCTGGAGAAATTATTTTCTCAGCGATGGGTTGATCTGGAGTGGTACTGGTCTGTTGATTTTTCTGTGCCAAAAACCATTGTATTGCAAAAAATAAAACCACAATGATGCTAATGCCAGTAATGATCATCCACAATAACTTGGTGTTTTTGGTTTGGTTTGGTGACGTCATTTTTTTAACCTTCTAGTCAAAATGACGAGGTTTGAACTGTATCACCCCAATTTCATCTGGCTCTGCGACTTCTGGCTCATCCACTTGAGTTGGCCGTTTTTCGCTATAAGCACATTCGATACATTCAATCCACTCGTCATCCACAGTAGTGATCTTAACCACACGATCTAACGCGCCACATTTGGGGCACTTTGCACCCGCGATGAACTGTCTTTTCATGTCAGTTAATACCACCCTGTGAACAATAATGACGTAGTTTAAGCGGTTTTGTCAGCGTTCGTCCAACCTTGATGACGCAATAATGCATCTATTTTAGGTTCTCTTTTTCGGAAATTGCGAAACGCATCAAGTGCAGTCTCTTTTCCGCCAACTGCTAGGATAAACTGCCTAAACTCTTTTCCAGTTTCGGTATTAAAAATTCCTTCATTTTCGAAGCGATCAAAGGCATCACTGGCTAAAACTTCAGCCCATTTATACGAGTAATATCCCGCTGCATAGCCACCGGCGAAGATATGACTAAAGCTATGTTGGAAACGATTATAGGCAACGGTTGGAACCACCGAAAACTTACTGCGAATATCATCTAAGGTATTTTGAATCTGCTGGCTATTTAATGCTGGTGCTTGACGGTGAATGCTTAAGTCAAACAAAGCAAATTCGATCTGACGCAGGGTCTGCATACCTGATTGGAAGAAACGTGCATTGAGCAAAGCGGATAACAATTCTTGCGGCAGGGTTTGTTTGGTTTCAGTGTGCTCACTGAGTACGTCTAAACTTTCATTGTCCCATGCCCAGAACTCCATAAACTGACTTGGTAATTCAACAGCATCCCATGCCACACCGTGGGTACCTGCAACCGAGATATTGTCTACTTCGGTCAGCATGTGATGTAAGCCATGACCAAATTCATGGAATAAGGTAATCACTTCATCATGGGTCAGTAGCGCTGGTTGATCACCAATCGGTGGGGTAAAGTTACACACCATATAGCAGACTGGTTTTTGTAATCCTGCTGGGGTTTGCACGCGAGAGCGGAAACCACTCATCCATGCACCACCACGTTTACCATTACGTGCGTATAAATCGAAGTAGAAGCCACCCACGACTTGTCCTTGATCTTCAATCTCAAAATAACGCACATCATCCTGCCAAACAGGTGCTTGGCGTTCGATGATTTGGATGTCATACAGGCGTTGCACAATCTGAAATAAACCTTGAACAACTTTTGATGCAGGGAAATACGGTTTGAGTGCTTCTTGAGATAAATTGAATTGTTGCTGTTTTAATTTCTCAGAGTAATAGGTTGCATCCCAAGGTTTAAGCTCATCAATATGATCTTGTTGTGCAATTGCTTTGAGTTCTTCGATTTCAGCCAATGCAGGCACGCGTGCATGTTCAGCCAAATCCACTAAGAATTTATCGACGGTTTCAACATCAGGTGCCATTTTGCTGGCAAGCGAATATTCCGCGAAATTGTTAAAGCCAAGTAGTTGAGCCATTTCTTGACGTAGGCTCAGAATTTCTTCCATCACAGGTGTATTATCAAATTCAGTTTTGTCTGATTGTTCTGATGCACGAGTGACGTAAGCCTTATAGAGTTCTTCTCTTAACTCACGGTCATCTGCGTACGTCATAATCGCAAAATAAGCAGGAAAGTCGAGCGTGGCAACGGCTTGCTCAAGCTCACGTTGTTGTCCATATTGCTTAAGTAAATCGATGCTGCTTTGTGGCAGACCTTTGAGTTGTTCCTCATTCAATGCTTTGAAGTAAGCTTGCGTTGCATCAAGGACATGATTGGAAAAGTCAGATGAAAGCTGAGATAAACGTGCAGAGATGTCTGCATAACGTTTTTTCGCTTCGCCTTCAAGTGCGACACCTGAAAGTTTAAAGTCGCGTAGCGCCAGTTTAATGGCACTTTGTTGTGCTTCGCTGAGTGTTTGAAAAACAGCACTATCATGAATCTGTTGGTAGGTTTGATACAACGCTGTGTGCTGTCCGAGTTGCGTGTAGTATTCGCTCAGGCTTGGTAGGAGTGATTGGTAGACTTCACGAGTTTCAGGGTTATTCATGACCGCATTGAGATGCGACAAAATGCCCCATGCTTCACTCATATTATTTTCAAGCTGGTCAACTTCGGTCAATGTTGCCAATTGCGTTTCTGTATCTTGTGGAACTTCATTCAGTTGATTTAGAAAGTTTTGACCGTTTTGAATGCTTTGTTCAATCTGTTGTTTTAAGTCGGCAAGTTGAATTTGATCAAATTGAGGAACGGGGAGCGTTGCTTGTTGTAGTGTCATTGTATTTTTGCCATATCATCTTTAAACATAGTTATAGATGTAAGGGTAGGGAGTGGAGAAATCAAGGTTGATTTAACGTTTTTAATTTATAGTTGGAATATGTTTCGTTAGGGTATAAGTTTCTTGAATTTCAGAAAAAAGTGTAAATACAGGAAGGAATATCTAAGATCATTTATTGAGATTTTTTAATTAACAAACTTTTATGCTGTGCAAATAGTTGCGATGAGCTGAAAAGCAGGAAAACGATGAAAAATATTTTTCATGATATTAAATGATTCATGAAAGGATAAAAGGCTTCAGAAGGATTAGTTCTGAAGCCTTGCTGGATTATTCAGTCTTAGCTTTCGCATTTGACTTTTTCTTTTTCGGCTTTGCTTTTTTCTTCACCTTTTCTTTAGTTTCAGGTTTAGCAGCCGTTTTTTTACCCGGTTTTTTTGCATAAGAACTTGGTTTGTTCTTATCCTTTTTCTTTGCGACAGGTTTTTCGCCATCTTCGCTTAATTTAGCAAGGGCAGGTGCTTTGCTAAAAACGTCTTCTGTTGTTTGAGGTTTATTTGAAGAGGTACGTGGTGCTTTTTGACGAATCACACGACCCAAATGTGTCAATTGCTGAATCAGTTGGAAGTCGATTTTACGTTCTTCCAGATTCACTCCAGCCACTTTGATTTTAACTTCATCACCTAGACTAAAGGCTTGTCCACGGTTTTGTCCGACTAGACTTTGGCTGGCTTGGTCATAAAGGAAATAATCTTCACCAAGTTGACTGACATGGATCATACCATCCACATACAAATCTTTGAGAGTGACAAATAAACCAAATTCGGTCACCGCACTAATGATGCCAACAAATTCATCGCCCAAATGCTGTTGCATATAATGGCATTTCAACCAAGTTGTAACACTGCGTGAGGCTTCATCAGCACGACGTTCGGTTTGAGAGAAATGCTCACCAGCATCATCCAATGCTGCACCCGAAAGTGTATGAGGCTTTTGTTGCAAGTGCGTTTTAATGGCACGATGTAGCAATAAGTCAGGATAACGACGAATTGGTGAGGTGAAATGCGTATACGCTTCATAAGCCAAACCGTAATGCCCAGAGTTTTTTGCACCGTAATAGGCTTGCATCATTGAGCGTAATAACACTGCATGAATACTTGGTGCGTCCAAACGATCTTTGGTCGCTTCGATCACGCGTTGATAATCTGCTTGGGTTGGCTGTTCTGGGAATGGTAAGCCGAGCAACTTTACAAAATCACGTACTTTTTGAATGCGTGAAAATTCAGGTGCTTCGTGCACACGATAGAGCATTGGAATGTCATGTTCTAAAGCGTATTCTGCTGCCGCGACATTGGCGAGCAACATGCACTCCTCAATCAGTTTATGTGCAACATTACGCGTACGCGGCAAAATTTCTTTAATACCACCCAACTCATCAAAGGTCATATAGGTTTCAATGGTTTCAAATTCCATTGCATGACGTTCTGCACGTAAGCCTTTTAGTGTTTGATAAAGCTGGAACAGGGTATTGAGTGATTTGTGAATAGTTTTATTTTGAGGAATTGCATCTGTTGCACCATCAAAATATTGACTAACTTGGGTATAGGTCAGTCGTGCTTTGGAATGCATGACCGCAGGGTAAAACTCATAACCCGTAACCTTACCTGCACGAGATAATTTTAAATCACAGACCATACAGAGGCGGTCAAGGTGCGGATTTAAAGAACACAAGCCATTTGACAATGCTTCAGGCAACATGGGTAGTACAAAGTGTGGGAAATAAACCGAAGTTCCTCGGTCTTCTGCTTCTTCATTCAATGCTGAATCTAAACGGACATAATGGCTGACATCGGCAATAGCCACCACCACACGATAACCACCGCCAGGGCGTTTCTCTGCATAAACTGCATCATCAAAGTCACGTGCATCTTCACCATCAATGGTGACTAATGGCAGATCGCGTAAATCGACACGTCCTTTATGGTCTTGTGCAGACGGTTCTTTAAAGCTTTCAGCTTCTTTGATGACCGCATCTGGAAACTCGTAAGGTAAACCAAACTCTAAGATGGTTTGCGGAATAATAATTTCGGTATCCGCTTTATCTGCCATAGACTGAATCACATGACCTGTTGCCAGTTCTTCACGTGTTGGGTAGTCATCAATTGCAATACGTAACATATCGCCAACTTTAGCATTGGCATGTTCAATCAGTTCTTTTTCTAAGGTAATCGGTTGGTGCTGATTGGGATTGCTCGGTTGAATAAAGTATTCACCGTCATGTTGAACCACTTTACCAATAATCTGTTTAACGCGATGTTGAACCACTTCGCTAATAAAGCCCCAAGCTTTGCCTTTACGGTCGACTGAGGTTTGACGAACTTTGACACGATCACCATTAAAGACCAATCGCAATTCACGTTCAGCCAAGAGAATATCGTTTTGTCCTGCGATATTGGCAGTACCCAAACCTTTACTATTAATATAAACCGTTGCCTCATGGCTCGGGAGGTCTGTTGCTGGCTGGAATTTAAATCCATCTTTCATCAACTGGCCATCACGTACCATCGCACTTAAACGATGATTCAACGCATCAATACTTTTTTGATCTGGAAGATTAAAGTGATCAACGAGTTCAGCGTGTGATTGAGCAGTTTGTAATTGTTCTAATGTCGTTAAAATAAGAGTTCGGCTTGGAATCGGGTTGTCATAACGTTCAGCTTCTGCTTTTGCTTCGGGATCGCCCCAGTTTTTAATCATATCGTTTCATTTCACATCTGGCAGATCACTTTAGCATAAGTCATTCAAACTTCGACTGCACGTCAAAGATTGCAAGATTCTGTTTACGCCATGGATCTGTATAAAAGAGAAGTCTATATTAACAAGCGTTGAGGGAAAAAATGCTGAAAAAATACCAAAATCGTTTAAAAAATATTTGATTGATATAAAAAAACAGAAAAAAACAGGATCTTCCCTTGTGTAAAGGACTTTTAGTTTGTATTATTGCGCTCGTGTTACGGTGAGATGGGTGAGTGGCTGAAACCACATCCCTGCTAAGGATGCGTACGGGTAACTGTACCGAGGGTTCGAATCCCTCTCTCACCGCCATTTTTTACTTAATGCGCTCATAGCTCAGCTGGATAGAGCACTTGGCTACGAACTAAGGGGTCGGGAGTTCGAATCTCTCTGAGCGCACCAAGTAAATATTGCACAAGTAACACATGCCAATTGGCACATAAGTAATGCGCTCATAGCTCAGCTGGATAGAGCACTTGGCTACGAACTAAGGGGTCGGGAGTTCGAATCTCTCTGAGCGCACCAACTTAATGAAATAAACCGCTTAATTGCGGTTTTTTTGTGTCTGGAGTTTAGAGTATCCCTATTTTCCTTTCAAGAAAGCGATGCCATCATTCCACAATTAATAGAACGAATGTTACCTAAAAACAAGATTGCTTATACAGTTATGATTCATTTTAAAACACCTGTGTGGTTATAGTTTATCCGAGGAATACTTCTGATCATTTGTTGTAAATATAGATAAGCTATTTTTAATAGATTGGATGTGAACTCTTTAGAATGGGTTTAAATCAGTTTGTACTTGGTTCGTGATTAAAAATAGTTTTGTGGAGGTGGGGGATTAATATTTTTTAATTTTTTATTCAGTTTTTTTATTTATGTTGGTGAGTTTAAATAATGAGCATAGATTAAAAAGCCAAAATTAATATAATCTTGGCTTTTTTCTTTCAGGTTTATTCTTGGTATTAAATTTAGAACTTAAATTCTAAACCTGTACCAACAACAGGTTGCTTGTCTTTTGCATCGGCTTGTTTGAATGTTGCATAACCTGTATAGCCATACGCTTTGACTTGTTTATTAAATGAGTAATCTACACCTGCCATGATTTGCTTGGCATCATAGTCAGCATCATCATTTTTAAAGCTGGTTGAGTTTTGACTGTATTGTGCTTTCAGCTTCCATTTATCGAGGTTTGGGAGTCGATATTCTGCGCCTATCAGCCAGCCTATGGAATCATCAATATTGGCTGTAGCTGTATCATTTCCCTTGGCTTCTGCAACTTCAGATTTTTGGATTAATGCTTTTAAAGTAAGTCCTTCTATTGGCTTGATACGCCCTGTCAGGCGCAAGGTATTGGCTGCGGCAAAAACTTTATCTATGTCAGTCTGCGTGTCTGTTGCATTGAGAAAACCACGGCCTAAAAAGTTGCTTGGAATCGCTTTGTCATAGGCAATCGCGGCCAAGAACATTGGATCTGCATAGGTTATTGACGTTGACCATGCATCACCTAAGCCACCGCCATCAACGGTGACACCACCTTGATTACTTTTGATACCTTGGCTTTCACCTGTTGCTAATAAAAGGTTAAAGCCTAATGTAGACTGTTCATTCAGGGCGAACTGGGGAGACTCATAGGCAACAGAATTGTTGATACGGTTTTCACCTGGCATAATGCCTGTAATATCGGCATCATTATCCACATCGTTATTGAAGCCATCGACCGCGCTAGAGAGCTTTTTTAGTGGTGAATTTTGTTTACCAATTTTGAGTGTACCAAGCTGAGTATCTTTTAAGCCAACATAGCGGTCACGTTGCGACCAATCTGTTTTATCACCATCGGCGTTAAACCCCCATTCAATCAAGTAAACCGCACTTAAACGTTCTGTTAATTTTTCTTCGCCTTTCACACCAAGATGGGAGTTTCTATTCTGGATTTTCCATACATCACGATCGCTGGTTGTGGCATTGTTTTCTGGTAAATAGTCTAGATTTGCACCAATTTCTCCATAGAACTTGGGAGCAGCGAATGTTGAACTTGTTACAATACTTAATATGCTGGCAATTAAAAAATTAACTTTCATCTATGTCATCCTAACAATTTAAAATTATGAATAAGCAACCGTCATCTCATTTAAGTAAATGAAATATAAAATAGACCATGCCGTTTAAATAAAAATATCTCCTAAGGAAATCAAGAGAGATTAATCAATGTGACATAAAGTCCTGAGCTGTATTTTCATAATTAGATGCTTAAACTGGAATATTTAGGTTAAGCATCTAAGCAATCCTTCGCTAAAGAATAGATTTAATGCACAAGGTATGGCCTGTGAACTTATTCCGTATGGATTTTATTGTATTTAAAGTAGGGCTGATATTTAATTTTGTGATAAAGGTGGGTGTGGTATTTAATTATATGATAAAGGCATGATTTATGTTTTTATTTTGACTTTTCATCAATCCAAGACTAAATACATGAGATCTTGTTCTAATTTTTTGTTAGGGTTTATATTAAATAAGATGTATTTTTTATCAAAATTAATAGAATTTCAGATCACTAAGATGCAATAAGAAGGTATTTATTTAGTGAATGTTTTTTGTTGAATAGACTATATTTTTTTCATTCACCTTGTTTTATCGCTGTCTGTGATTGAAAAAAACCGCTGAAATATCAGCGGTTTTTTAAGTTTAAGCAATATTAGAAAAGATGCGTACTTTCAAAGAGTTGTTCAGTTAAATTTACATTTGAAACTGAGAGATGCTCAGTGATATTGATCGTTGATCCACCGATAGAGATGCTTTGAGATGATGTTGTTGCACCTAGAACAGAATTTAAGATGCTATCTACACCATTGCTACTGCTAGAACTACCCACATTAACGGAAATTAATCCACTTAAGTTTCCAATGATATCACCACCTAGGATGTTAGTGATTGAACCAAGAGGACCACCATCGCCGCCAATTCCACCGCCGATACCGCCACCAAGAATATCCTCACCGATGACATGTTGAATCGTATCAGCAGCAGTTGAGCCGTTATTAATCAGTGTGCCAATGACACCTGTTGCATTGCCCAGTGCGCCAGCAAAATCAGCACCTGCCAAATCCGAGATAGCTTCAAGCGAACCATTTACAGTATCACGTGAAGTTTCAAAGGTGAGTGTACCTAGATTAGCAAGATCACTGATAGGATGTTCCGCTTGAGGGAACACACCAATGATTGCATCTGCGACAGTATCGATGCCCGTATTGATGATTTCAGTTTTGAGGCTTTCAACGCCTTGAAGAATATCAATACCTGTTTGAATGACACCCGTTACAGGGTTGTTGCCAAGGTCCCCGCCGCCGATACCACCAATGATGCCTGTTAAGATATCGAGAGGACTACCACCATCACCACCAGTAATACCGCCGATAATGCCAGTGATTGCACCTAAAGGACCGCCGTCACCGCCACCAGTGATACCACCGATAATGCCAGTGATTGCATCTAATGGACCACCGTCACCACCACCTGTAATGCCACCGATGATGCCAGTAATTGCACCTAAAGGGCCACTGTCACCGCCACCAGTAATACCGCCAATAATGCCAGTAATTGCATCTAATGGACCACCGTCACCACCACCTGTAATGCCACCGATGATGCCAGTAATTGCACCTAATGGGCCACCATCACCACCAATGATGCCACCTACATCAGTGAGATCACCGACAATATGCTGGATTGTTTCAGCAGCAGTTGAACCGTTATTAATCAGTGTACCGATGACACCTGTTGCATTACTCAGTGCGCCAGCAAAGTCAGCGCCAGCTAAATCGGAAATTGCTTCAAGTGTACCATTTACAGTATCGCGAGAAGTTTCAAAGGTGAGTGTGCCTAGATTAGTTAAATCCACAATAGGATGGACTTGAGGGAGTACGCCACTGGCTACACCACCTACGGTCGTGATACCTGTATTGATCAGGTCTGTTTTGAGACTTTCAACACCTTGAAGAATATCAATACCTGTTTGGATGACACCGGTTACAGGGTTGTTGCCAAGGTCACCACCAGTAATACCACCGATAATGCCAGTAATTGGACCTAAAGGACCACCGTCACCACCACCTGTAATACCACCGATGATTCCTGTAATTGCGCCTAAAGGACCACCGTCACCACCACCTGTAATACCACCGATAATGCCAGTGATTGCGCCTAAAGGACCGCCGTCACCACCACCTGTAATACCACCAATAATGCCAGTGATTGCATCTAAAGGACCGCCGTCACCGCCGCCAGTGATACCGCCGATGATTCCAGTGATTGCACCTAAAGGACCACCGCCACCAGTAATACCGCCAATAATGCCAGTGATTGGACCAAGAGGACCACCATCACCGCCACCCGTGATACCACCGATAATGCCAGTAATTGGACCAAGAGGACCGCCGTCACCACCGCCAGTGATACCGCCGATGATTCCAGTAATTGCACCTAAAGGACCTCCATCACCACCGCCAGTAATACCACCGATGATGCC
>NZ_JAKZGL010000013.1 GCF_022549355.1 Acinetobacter sp. NIPH 2699 | reverse complement strand
CTCAGAAGTGAAACCTCTTCGCGCTGATGGTAGTGTGGCACTTGCCATGTGAGAGTAAGTCATCGCCAGCTTTTAAATTAAAAACACCCCTTAACCTAACAGTTAAGGGGTGTTTTTTATTGCACGGTTGAAAAATTAAATATACAATTACATTTAGATCATATTTTAATAAAATGAAATACTAATAATGAATCATATTCTAAGTCAAATAAACTTGCACTCAATGATTCATATTAAGACGGCACCTCATAAACACGGTATTAAACATTGGTTTTGGCATAAAAAAAGAGGTATGGTGATTGGAAAATCGGGTTTAATTAAGCCTTTTCCTAAACTTGATTTTATACAAATTTGTGAATTACCAACAGAAGCTATTGATAGGCAAGAAATTCAAATAGGTGATACTTGTTGTATAAAATTTAAAGAATATGATGATTTTATATTTGTATCTGTGATAGGTTTTGATGGAAATGCATTTATTTTCCAAAATAAAAATAGGGAAATTATAGAAAATTTAAAGATCGAATTTTATGAGGTAATTAGTAATAATATCAGCCAAGTTAATGTTCCTCCTGAGGAGAATTTAGTGGGTGCTGAAATAAAAGAAGAGTTGATTTTTTTAGAAAAAATAAATTATCAGAATGCCTCGAACCAATTATTAGGGCATGTATTTGACCCTGATTATTCTATTACTAGAGCAACTTTTTTAAAAATACATTTAATGATTTTTGATGGTATATACAAATGGGCTGGTCAAATTAGATCTAGAGAAGGTGAAGAGCTCGTCATTGGAAATAAGCAATATCCTACGATGAATCCTTTAAGCATAAATACAGCATTAAATGAATTATTTGATGAGGTTCAGGAGATTAATCAAAAAGAAGAAATGGGCAAACATGAACTTGTAATTTTATTAGCAAAAGTCCATACTAGATTAGCATGGATACATCCTTTTAAAGATGGTAATGGGCGCACTATCAGATTATTTTGTCAGTTTATAGCTTTGAAATTTGAATATCTTTTTCATGTGGAAAATATTACTAGAAAAAGAAGATGTTATTATATTTATGCTGTTAGGTCTTCTGTTAATAATAAAAGAAGACCTTTATGTAATTTAATAAATGATAATTTAGAGAAAATTTTTTAATTCAAACTTCTTAATCTAGCAAATTTAGCAACATTATTCCATTGTCTATCAGATGTATCAGAAAACTCTATTTCGAATGAAGCTTTTCCTGAGCGATTGAAACTATTTTTAATTTTTCTATTAATTGAATTAACTTTAACTTGCTCAACAAAGGTCGAGGCCGTATTGCTAAAATTAGATGAATAGCGAATCTTATAAATTTTCATGAAACTCACCAACGATATCGTACATCTTACGATCATATAATTACCCTAATATAGTAGCAAGATACTTTATTAAATTTTTTGTAATTTGAATAGGATTTAGGGTATGAAATTCAATTCTTTCCCTCCATTCCCTGAAGATGATGAAGGCTATAGTGCACTATAAGCAGCGGCTGAGAATGACAATTTAGCTGTAGTAAAGTTACTGAGTATAGGTGCAAACGTGGCATATAAAGGCGAATATATGGCTGAGCATACAGACGTGATTGCATATTTCAAAAGTCTTTAAATTGAAAAATAGAACCTACAGATAAAAAAAGCCCCATCATCCTGACGGGGCTTCTTCATATTTAGTTTATTGTCGTTTATTTCCTATAAACAACCACTTCCTGTGTGTTTTGTTATTCTGAATGAGACTTCCTGTCTCTCTATGATTTGTATATTAAAGCTAAAATTGGGGGCAGTATATTCGTCAATGACCCCGATCACTGTACGCTCAAGCTTACAGTTAAGCTACATGATATTTCTGTAGTTTCTCAATCAGGACTTTCAACCCTTTAATCTCAAATTCATTTGCTTCAAACATTTCTCCTTGATTACGTTTGAAAATATCCCGAATTTCTAGCGTCGCATTGGAATCAATCAGGCCAATTTGTGTACCTACCTGACGGATTTGATCAATTGAGCGAGAGCCATTGGTTGAGCCATAGCCGATGTAGGCAGCAGGTTTACCTTGCCATTCCTTACCTATGTAATCCAATGCATTTTTAAGCGCTGGGCTATAACCATGATTATATTCAGGACTAATCAAGAGAAAAGCATCAGCAGTTGCAATTTTATCGGCCCACTGTTGTTGTTTTGGTTGATCATAAATCCCTGATGCAGGAGGGTGAGCCCCTGCAAAAATAGGAAGATCCCATTCTTTTAAATCGACAATTTCTGTTTGAACGTCCGTTAATTTAAAATCTGTAATCGCTTGGTCTAGCCAATTTGCGATTTTAATCGCAGTGCGTCCTTCACGAACACTGCCAACAATAATATAAATGAGCATGTATGAATTCCTATAATTTATTTGTTTGATGATTTAATTTTTACGAAAATGAGGAGTCTGAATCATCTTATACTTATCTTGAGTGATAAAAAAAGCTCTCATTTGAGAGCTTTTGTATTACATCAGTTTAATGCCTTGCTGACCAGCAGGGGTAACTTTAAAGATTTCAACTTCAAAGGTAATATTTTTACCTGCGAGTGGATGGTTAAAATCAATCTCGGTGATGTCATCATTGACTGATTTTACGATCCCAAACAAGGTTGCTTTGGCCTTGTCTTCGAACTCAATCATATGCCCAACAATCGGACGTTGTTCAAATTTAACGGTATCAAAGGTCTGGATATTTTCAGGGTTCCAAGGACCAAAAGCATCTTCCGGCGGCAAATGTACAGTACGACGGTCGCCTGCACGTAAGCCAAACAAAGCCTTTTCAAACCCAGGTAGCAAATTACCATCACCAATCACAAGACTAACTGGCTCTTCGCGGCCGCGTGTATTGTCAATTTCAACGCCATTTTCAATTGAAACAGAAAAATGCAAATCGACCTTTGATCCATCTTGGATACGCGTTTCTTCGTTTGGTTGGATAATTTCAGTCATGTTATGCATCCTTGTTTTGGTTGCGTTTCTTTTCAAGGAAGAAGGTATCAATTAGCAATAAAATTGTGCCTAGCGTAATCGCACTGTCTGCAATATTGAAGGCTGGGAAGTGGCTGTTTTGATAGTAAACATGGATAAAGTCCACCACATAGCCCAAGCTGACGCGGTCAATTAGATTGCCAAGTGCACCACCCAAAATCAATGCAATTGCCATCGGTAAAATGATCATCTTCTTCGGCATACGCATCAGCCAGAAAATGAAAATGATTGAGACTAAACTCGCCAACGAGGTAAAGAAATAGCGCTGCCATCCACCTGCATCCGATAAGAAGCTAAATGCAGCACCATAATTATGCAGTAATGTCCAATTGAGGAAAGGCAGTACAGGAACAGGATCCGCATAATTTAAATGCGAGCTTGCAATCCATTTTGTCCATTGATCCAACACAATGGCAAGGACGGAAAGTCCAAGCCACAGTAAGTTGTGTGGATAGAATTGAAACAAGCCTGTTTTTGCTTGTGTATTAGGCATACTTTCTCACTTCGCCACAACCAGTGACGTTGACGATACAACGCGCGCATAAACCCGCATGACCAACATGTGTATTTACATCAGGCAATACATGCCAGCAACGTACACATTTTTCACCATCTGCCGCTGAGACTTGGACACGTAAACCTGAAAGGTCTGTGCTTTCACCTTGTTCTGCATAAGGGTGAACGATGACTTGAGAGGTGATCAAGACAAAACGTAATTCATCAGCCAATTGGTTTAACAATGTTTGTAATGCTTCATCTGCCCAAAGCTCTACTTTTGCAGATAAGTTACTACCGATGAGTTTAGCGTTACGCGCTGCTTCAATCTGTTTATTTACTGCTGATTTTACGCTAATCAATGTTTGCCAATCTGCTTCAGACAGTAAGTTTGCTGTTGATGCTGTTGGAATGTCATACCATTCAGACGTAAAGACATATTTTTCAGTTTGTTCTGGAATCAATGGCCAAGCTTCTTGTGCGGTAAAGCTTAAAATGGGTGACATCCAACGAACAAAAGCTTGCACGATATGATACAACGCTGTTTGTGCAGAATGACGTGCTTGCGAATCTGCTTTGGTGGTGTACTGACGATCTTTGATGATGTCGAGATAGAAACCACCTAAGTCATTAATACAGAAGTTGGTGAGTGCATTGGTGACAATATGGAAGTTCATCTCTTCGTAAGCTTGCTGGATGGTTTTTTGTACCTCAGCAGCACGTTGCAGGATATATTGATCTAATGCAATCAGTTGGTCTATAGGTAGCGCATCTGTTGATGGTTTGAAGCCATTGAGGTTCGCCAGCAAGAAACGTAAAGTATTACGAATACGACGATAACCATCTGATGCACGGCTAAAGATTTCCTTACCAGCCGTCATTTCATAACGATAGTCGGCAGAAGCGATCCAGAAGCGTAAGCCATCCGCACCCATATCTTTAATAATGTCTTGTGGGGTAATGATATTGCCCAATGATTTAGACATCTTACGGCCTTTCTCATCGACCACAAAACCGTGGGTGAGTAAGCCTTTATATGGCGCACGTTCATTGATTGCAATTGAGGTGAGCAATGACGACTGGAACCAACCACGATGTTGATCTGAACCTTCGAGATACAAGTCCGCAGGATCTTGTAGATCTTCACGTTCACGCAACACGGCGTAGTGTGTTGTCCCAGAGTCAAACCAAACATCTAAGGTGTCACGAATAGCATTGTAGTGTTCAGCATCTGCACCAATGAAATCACTGGCTTCACGGTTGTACCAGCCGTCAATACCTTCTTGTTCAATCAGTTTAGCCACTTCTTCGATCAATTCAGGCGTACGCGGGTGCAATGCATTGGTGTCTTTGTGCACAAAGAACGGGATAGGTACACCCCATGTACGTTGACGTGAGATACACCAATCAGGGCGACCTTCAACCATGGATTGAATACGGCTTTTACCCCAATCAGGGACAAATTCGATATCATTCTCGATGGCGTTCAAGGCATTTTGACGTAAACCATTGGCATCCATGCTGATAAACCATTGTGGTGTCGCACGGAAGATAATCGGTGTTTTATGGCGCCAGCAGTGTGGATAGCTGTGTTTAATCGGTTGATGTGCCCACAGACGACCAACTGCACCCAATGCCTCAATGATTTGAGGGTTGGCTTTATAGATGTGCTCACCTGCAAAAATTGGCGCTGTTGGTAAATAAACACCATTACCACCTACAGGGTTTTCAACTTTCAATTGATAAAGCAAACCGACTTTATAATCGTCTACACCATGACCTGGTGCAGTGTGAACGGCACCTGTACCACTGGTGGCAATGACGTGCTCACCCAAAATCACAGGCACTTGGCGATCTGTCAGGAGAGGATGTTGCAATAATAGATTTTCGATTGCTGAACCAGTGAAATCAGCGAGTACCACTGGATTTTCCAGCTTGTAACGTTCAATTGCAGACTCAACCAGCTCTTTGGCAAGAATAAAGTTTTGCTTACCGCGTTCAGTGGTTACCTGTACTAACTGATAGTCGATTTCAGCATGGAGCGCCACCGCTTGGTTGGCAGGGAGTGTCCACGGTGTCGTGGTCCAGATCACGATATCGGTCACGTCTTGAACGTCAATCGCAAGACGCGCGCTTAAATCTTTGAGGTCAACCACTGTGAAGCCAACATCAATCGCATCTGATTTTTTGTCTTCGTATTCAACTTCAGCTTCAGCCAGTGAAGAACCACAGTCCATACACCAGTTCACAGGTTTTAAACCGGGTTCGATATGACCTGCTTTGGCAATCGCACCGAGCGCACGGACAATGTCTGCTTCTTGCTTGAAGTTCATGGTGAGGTATGGGTTGTCCCAGTCACCAAACACACCCATACGCACGAAGTCTTTCTTTTGTAGCTCGACTTGGGTGTAGGCATATTCACGGCATGCTTTACGGAAGGTGGAGGCATCCACTTTAACGCCAACTTTTCCGACTTTTTCTTCAACTTTAAGTTCGATCGGCAGACCATGACAGTCCCAACCCGGCACATATGGTGCATCGAAGCCATCTAGGATGCGGCTTTTAATAATGATGTCTTTTAAGACTTTATTGACTGCATGGCCTAAATGGATTTGACCATTGGCATATGGAGGGCCATCATGAAGTACATACTTTTTCTTACCAATACGCGATGTACGAATCTGCTGATAAATGTTGTCGGCATACCACTCTTCTAACCATTTGGCTTCACGCACAGCCAAATTTGCTTTCATGGCAAATTCAGTATGAGGCAAATTGAGTGTGGCTTTATAATCCACTGCATTTTCAGGAGTTTGCTTATCGCTCATGCAAGTTGTCTTCCAGTTTGATCAGTCTAAACTGACAGGTTTTACAATTAAATTTAAAAAGGAAATTCAGGGGTACGATTACGATAATCTCGTAATTGTTGCACATCATCATCAATTCCAGCTTTGAGTGCTTCAAGCGAAGGGTAGTTCAGTTCACCATGTAAATAGTGAAGGAAGGTTACCCGCATCAATAAGCCATACAGATTAGCAGAAACATCAGGGAAATGTACTTCTAATCGCCATTCAGGTTGGGCTTGTTCAATGGCAGGGCGTGTCCCCACATGACCTGCACCAAACAAACTGTCACTTTGGTATCCTGCAATACCCTTTAAGGCGGGATCTGCATGTTTTATTGTGGCTGTGAGTGAAGCATTTTCACACAATACATCAACCGCATAAATGCCATTTAAACAAGGTTTATGACGGTTTAAACGGACATTAATGGTTGGAAAATCAAGGGTACGCCCAATCTGGTCGCCATATTGTACACGGCCTGTGATGCTATAAGAGCGGCCCAATAGTTTTGCCGCTAATGCCAGATCACCCTCTTGAAGGACTTGACGAATGCGGGTTGAACTGACTCGTTCACCATTTAGGGCAATGGTATTTAAATTGGTCACATCAAAGCCATAATCGCGTAAAAATTCGCTATTCCCTTGTCGATCTTTACCAAAATGAAAGTCATCGCCTAAAACGAGGCTTTGTGCATTGAGTTTTAATTTGAGTAGGTCAGCGAATTCTGTGGCATTTAAACTTCTAAAATAATGATCAAACTTTGCAACAGCAATGTAGTCGACCCCCAGCTCTGTTAGATATTCTACTTTTTCACGTAAAGAGCTAATGCGTGGGGGAGCATCATAACCTTTAAAGAATTCAAGCGGTTGTGGCTCAAAAATCATCACTAATGTTTTTAAGCCTTTGGCAGCAGCCAATGTTTTGAGTTGAGCAATCATCGCTTGATGGCCTAAATGGACACCATCAAAATTGCCAATGGTTACCGCAGTTGGAGGTAACTGAAAATTTGGCGATAATGCGTTGAGACGAAGCAACTTCATGGGCGTTAAATACAGTGAATTTTGCAAAGGCTATATATTGCCATATTCTCAGCGTTTCGTCTTGTTGTTGTGTTTTTACGCAGGAAATTTTCAATATTTAAGCCCTGTATATCAATTTATTTGATTCATTAAATAAAAATAAATCAATTTTTCTTATTTAAGAACTCAACTAAGATAACCTCATTGTCGCTTTATATAGAGATAGAGATGAAAAAACCATTTTACCAGCTAGAACAGACGAGAGATGTGATTCGTCATTTTACGCCGAACTGGTTTACCGCAACGATGGGAACAGGTGTGGTTGCTATGATTTTAGCACAGCTTCCTTTCGCATCATCTCTATTGTTTATGCTGGCAACCAAATTGTGGCAATTCAATATCTTGTTATTTAGCATTTTCAGTCTTTTATATATCTTACGTTGGGTGTTGTTTCCAGCAGAAGCCAAGCAGATTTTTACGCATCCCAATATGAGTTTGTTTTTGGGTGCGATTCCGATGGGTCTAGCGACCATTGCCAATGGTTTTCTGAGTTTTGGTACACATCTATACGGTGATATTGCGGTCCAAATTGCAACATATCTTTGGTATATCGATGTGTTTCTGGCGGTGGTGATCGCGTGGATTGTGCCATTCTGTATGTTTAGTTGCCAAGACCATCAGTTACAGCGTATGACCGCAGTTTGGTTGTTACCCATTGTGGCGTGTGAGGTGGCTGCTAGCTCTGCGGGTTTGTTATTACAACATTTAGCGGCTGATCAACATGCGTTATATATTTTGATTACAGGCTATGTGTTGTGGGGGATTTCTGTTTTACCTGCTTTTGCGATCTTAACGATTTTAATGTTGCGTCTAGCCCTGCACCAATTGCCTGAGAAAGAGGTCGCGATTTCGAGCTGGTTATGCTTAGGACCAATTGGGACAGGTGCATTGGCTCTATTGTTATTGGGTGAGCAAGCACCACGTATTATGCAAGCCATGGGCTTTGAAGGGTTAGCGATGTTATTGCCAGCCTTAGGCATTGTGGGGAGTTTGGTACTGTTAGGCTTTGGGGTATGGTGGTTTGGGATTGCGATTTTAACCACACTGCGACATGCACGAACTGGCATTCCATTTAACTTAGGCTGGTGGGGACTGACTTTTCCATTCGGTGTCTTTATCTTAGCCATCTTTAATTTAGCGCATCAGTTACATCTTGATTTTCTACAGTACGTTGCTGTGGTTTTAAGTCTGTTGTTGGTTGGTTTATGGGCATTGGTGATGAAGAAAACGTTGGCAGGAGCGTATAGCGGTCAATTATTTTTCTCTCCCTGTTTGGTCGCCTTACAGCAGAAGATGCAATAATATTTAAGGTGTGCGTAAGCACACTTTTTTTGTGTTTCTATTTTTATTTGAACGAGTCTTTTTTATGAATGCTGATATTGCTCTGATTATGGCTTTGCCGAATGAATCCAAAGGTCTGTTTGAACAGGCGGGGATTGATGTTCATTACAGCGGAATAGGTAAGATTAATGCGGCATTCAAAGCCTTTGATGTGATTCAGAAAACAGGCTGTAAGACGCTCATCAATTTAGGCAGTGCTGGAAGTTCACATTTTGATGCGCATAGTTTGGTTGAAGTGACCACATTTGTGCAGCGAGATATGGATGTCTCCCCCTTTAGGTTTTGCGGTTGGTGTTACCCCAATGGATGATGATATTTCTGCGGAGATTTATGCTCAGCCTCATTTTGAATCTCTTCCTAAAGGGATCTGTGGCACGGGGGATTCCTTCGAAACAGGACAACCCAAAGTCAGCTGTAATTTAGTGGATATGGAAGCCTATGCCTTAGCAAAAGTCTGCCGTAAGTTGGATGTGCGTTTGATTTCAGTCAAATATATTACCGATGGCGCGAATGATACAGCTCATTTGGATTGGGAAGAGAACCTGTTACTGGGGGCACAAAAATTATTAGCGTTGTATCAGGCACATTTTTAAATGCAAAGGTTTAATGTAGTTATGTGTATGGATAAAATAGCGAATATGCTTAAGTTTTGGAAACTAAAGTGTTATTTCGTTTGGTTTCGCATAAGAGATTTTATGTTAAATAACCCGAATCGCGGATAAGGATTTTTCTTTAAAATCATAAGATAAATGTAATTTTATGATTAATTTTTAGTGCTATCAGTCCAAAGCATAGACTTTTTTATGCTAAAAATGATGGATAAGTCTCAAGATGAATAGTGTCATTTCCTTAAGCAGGATTCGGGTTAAATAATTTATTTATTTTTATTTTAAAACCAGTATATTGAATTAAATTTTTTAAAATTCATTATATTATGGAAAAATCCAATAGTATTCATGATGTATTTTCCACAAACACTATCCCACTTAATTATATCGAAAGAAATATTGATAGTATTTTTATTGAAAATATAACTCATGGAAATCATGTAGTTGTTTATGGATCTTCAAAGCAAGGGAAGACTTCATTACGTAAGTATAATTTAAAACCAGACGAGTATATTTCTTTAAATTGTATAAATACATGGTCTTTAGAGGATGTATTTAAAGCAATTTTAAAGGCAGTTGGTTTTGTACAAGATACAGAAGTCAAAACACAAAAAACATCAAAGGCTAGCGGAGGTTTCAATTTTTGGAAAGTTAAAGCAGACGTGGCTAATGAACGCCAAGTAGCAAGAATTGGAAAAGTCTTAGAAATTAATACTCAAGACCCAAATGACATTGTTTCTGTTCTAAAAGAAAGTGGCTTTGATCAAAAAATTATATCAATTGACGATTTTCACTATTTATCAGAAGAGGTTCAAAAAAGTTTTTCTACAGCTTTAAAAGTTTTTCATGATAACAGCCAAATTAAATTTCTTATTACTGCAGTCTGGTCAGGTGATCGCTTATCTATTTTGAATGGGGATTTACAGGGACGAATAACTGCGATAAATGCAGATGTATGGAGTCAGGCTGATTTAAGAGAACTTATAAGCGTTAGTGAAAGCCTCCTGAATATTAAATTTGATGAAAATGCTATCAATGATTTGATTGAAAAAAGTGATGGATTTGTACATATGGTGCAAGCTATTGCACATAATATTTGCTCGCAAGAAGGTATATTCAGAACATTACCTATTTTTAAAAATATTGGTGCATCTACCTCTATCGAACATGAATGTTTATTATATGTGAATGCTAGTTCTAGTCGATATAGACGACTTTTTGAGGAACTCTGTACTTATACGAGTGATACAGAACATGACTTATACCGTTGGCTAATATTTATTTTGGTTTCTAAAATTGAAGAAAAATATTTAAAAAGTGGGCTGTATTACAAAGCAATCTATAGACTCTTAGAAGACAATCATCCTAATTCTTCAACTTTTACAGGTACTACCAAACGTAAGTTTAGAAGTCTATTAGAAAAAATTGTTGAAGTTCAAACTAAGATTAATATTAGCCCTATTGTATTTGATTATGATGAGAATGTTGAAAAATTAGAGATCGTAGATAAATCATTTCTCTTATGGCTTAAGCATCAAGAGAAAGATAGCCTACTAGACTGTATTGATATGTCTCATATGTAGTAAAGTGATTTTGATAATTAAGAATCACTAAAATTAACATAATACGCCTTAAGTGAGATAATTGAAATTTTCTTTTTATATCAATGTTTTAATGTGGGGTGTTCTAGAGTTTAGCGCACTGGAACGATTTTTTCGTGTCCCATAATTTTGTGTAGGCCAACTCAATAACATTCTCACGCATTGAATAAAAAAGCGACTTTGCTAGTCGCTTTTTAGTGTATTTCAATCGCTAAAACTCAGGCTTTTAGAAGAAAATTTAACGAGGCAACACGCCGTACAACATCAAATGAACGGTATGCTCAATGCTACGCTGATACATACTTCGATTGCGTAGGGTTTTACCTGTCACCATTTCCATTTGTGTTGAAAAATCTGCGTAATTCTGAGTAATTGCCCAAATATTAATGATTAATAAATCGGGATCAACTTGCTTGGATAATTTACCCTGTTCTTGCCAAGTCTGAATCACTTTGGTTTTGCGCTTAAATAACTTTTTCAAAGGTCCTTTTAAGATCGGCAAAATGTGCGGTGCGCCTTGAATAATCTCAAGGGCAAATAACCGCGAGGCTTTAGGTTGGTCACGAGAACTCTCGATCTTCTGAATTAAATAGTGAGTCAATGCTTCCGTTGGTTCAAGTTCTGCTTCTAAGGTTTGTAGCGGAGCCAGCCATTTTTGTAAAACGGTGGTGAGCACTTCAACATAAAGAGACTCTTTATTTTCATAGTAGTAAAAGATATTGGACTTATGCATATTAGCGAGCTGTGCAATCTCATCCAAACTGGCACCACTGAACCCATAGACGGAAAAAACATCTAGGGCAGCATTCAGCAGTTGATTGCGCTTTTGTGTACTTTTTTTCTGTTCCATCTGCGAGCTTGATTCAAAAAATGTCTTTGACATTGTAAGATAAATTGTTGGATTTGTGCACAATAACACCATTTTTTTATCGAAAAATGTGTAGTTGTTAGACCAATGGTGACGATGTATTTGATAATTCTTGAAATCTAAAAATACCACTACATATTTTGTAAACAATTCTTTGCTGAATTAAGTCCATAAATGCCATTGTTGATAGATTTTGAGGGTGATCTCATGCCTAAAATGCAGTTTTAGGTCGCTAAAACTGCATCAAGGACTTGTTGTTCCAGCTGCGCAAAGGCAATACTTTTCTTACGTGGACGGGGTAGATTCACCTGAAAACTGTGTGCGATATGCCCTTGATCCAGCAGAATAATCCGATCAGCCAGTTGAACTGCCTCACTGACATCATGGGTGACCAGAATCGCGGTAAAACCTTGCTCTTTCCAGAGACGTTCAATCAGACTTTGCATCTCCAAACGGGTGAGTGCATCTAAAGCACCCAAGGGCTCATCGAGTAATAAGATTCGTGGAGTATGGGATAAGGCGCGTGCCAACGCTGCACGTTGGCGTTGTCCACCCGACAGCTGAGTCGGCCATTGCGTTGCTTTGTCTTTTAAACCCACTTTTTCTAAAAGTGTTTCTGCGAGATGATGCTGGGTTTTGGCTAAACCCAATTGCACGTTTTGCAAAATACTTTTCCAAGGCAGTAAGCGTGGGTCCTGAAACATGACTCGAATGTCATCATTGGTAATGCCTTCACGAAAATGGCGAGCAGACTGAAATTTAATTTCGCCGTAGCTGGCTTTTTCAAGCTGAGCAATCAGACGCAATAGGGTACTTTTGCCACATCCGCTACGCCCTACAATGGCGACAAATTCACCTGCTTGAATATTCAGATCTAAATCTTTTAAAACTTTAACCTCACCATAAAATTTATACAGTTGTTCGATTAGGATATCAGCACCATTTGCAGGAGCGGTTGAGGTTTCTGGTTCGGTAACAGGCTGGACCAAGCTGTCATCATAGAAATTTAAATTTAAGTTACTCATATTGATGTCCTTTTTATTTTTGATAGCCTGCATGCCAGCGCAATAAATAGTGCTCTAACGCTTGAGCGAGTACATCTGCTAATTTGCCAAGCAAGGCATAGAGTAGGATGCCGACCAAGACGATATCCGTTTGTAAGAACTCTCGTGCATTCATGGTCATATAACCAATACCAGACTGGGCAGAAATCGTTTCAGCAACGATCAACAGCACCCACACCAAACCTAAAGAAAAACGCAGACCGACCAGAATAGAAGGCATTGCACCCGGTAAAATAATATCTTTATATAACTGCCAGCGGGTCAGCCCATAGCTTTTACCCATTTCAATCAGTTGCGGATCTACCGAGCGAATACCATGATAGGTGTTGATATAAATTGGGAAAAATACTCCAACAGCAACCAGAAATAGCTTGGCCGTTTCATCGATGCCAAACCATAAAATCACCAAAGGAATTAAGGCCAGCGCAGGGATGTTACGAATCATCTGTAAGGTGGTATCGAGTAAGGTCGAGGCAATACGAGATGAGCCATTAAGCAAACCTAAAATTAGCCCTAAACCACCACCGATCAATAAACCCAGCAAAGCTCGACCCGCGCTGACTTTGACATGTTGCCAAAGCTCACCACTGATCAATAAATGCCAAAAAGCACTGACCACAGCAGTCGGTGCGGGGAGAACCCGACTTTGTAACAAGCCAGTGATCGAGGTGATTTGCCAGATAATGATCAGTAAAATGGGGAAAAGCCAAGGCAATAGACCTTTCCCTAGCGTTTTTGTTCCACGTGAAACATCACCGAAGAGGGTTCTTGCACTCATGCTGTCTCCTTAACGACGGTTTTGGAGTTTTTGACCTCAGGCACGTAGTTATTGGCAATAATTTCTCCGAACGGTCCGGTTAAATGTGGTTGTGCCAGTTTTTCTCGTGTTTGAATCGGTAGTAGTGGGAAGACCAATTCGGCAAAACGAATGGATTCTTCTAAATGTGGGTAGCCAGAGAAGATAAAGGTATCAATGCCTAAGTCTGCATATTCCTGAATTCGTGCAGCCACTGTTTCAGGATCACCGACTAAAGCCGTTCCTGCGCCACCGCGGACTAAACCAATGCCTGCCCAAAGGTTGGGTGAAACTTCAAGTTGATCTTTACGTCCACCATGCAGGGCAGCCATACGTTGTTGACCGACCGAATCCATTTGCGCAAATTTTTTCTGTGCTGCAGCAATGGTGGCATCATCAAGGTATTGAATCAGTTCATCCGCAGCCGCCCAAGCTTGCTCATTGGTTTCACGCACAATCACGTGCAGACGAATACCATAATTCAACGTGCGTCCTTTGGCCGCTGCTTTTGCACGTAAGTGTTCGATTTTTTCTTTCACTGCGGCAGGTGGTTCACCCCACGTTAAATAAGTATCCACTTGCTCAGCGGCAAGCTCAGTTGCTGCCTCTGATGAGCCGCCAAACCATAAAGGCGGATAGGGTTGTTGTATCGGTGGATAGAGCAGCTTGGCTTCATCAACGCTGAGACGTTCGCCATGAAAGGTAAATGATTCACCTATATGCGAGCGGGTGAGAATTTCACGCCAGATTTTTACATATTCTGATGCTGTTTGATAACGGGTACTGTGATCCTCATACAGACCATCACCTTTTAATTCTTGTTCATCTCCGCCTGTGACAAGGTTGAGTAGAATACGACCATTCGACAAGCGATCGAAGGTTGCAGCCATACGGGCAGCGAGTGAGGGTGTGGTGAGACCTGGACGTAGTGCAACAAGGAATTTAAGATTCTGGGTTGCATCGATTAAGCTGGCTGCCGTGATCCAAGGGTCTTCACAAGAACGACCTGTAGGAATCAGCACACCTGCATAACCTAAATTATCGACTGCAACCGCAATTTGTTTCATATAAGCATGATCGACCTGACGAGCACCCTTGCTGGTGCCTAAATAACGACTGTCACCATGAGTGGGGATAAACCAGAAAATATTCATGTCGATGTTCCTTATGAAAATACAATAAGTGATTATTGGGCAGACCAAACACTGTGTTGGATATCAATCTGCGCTGGAATGAGTTGCTCTTGTTTAAATAAATCAGCGATTTGTTGCTGACTCTCTACCACCTCAGTGGTGAGTGTATGCACAGGAGAGGGTTTAGGACGTTTGTCTAGAACACGTTGGGCAACAGGGATGCTCAATCCCGTACTCTGAGCGTAAATCTGTAATGCTTGATCTTGGTGTTGCACAATCCATTGATCTGCAACATTGACACTATTAATCAGTTTCTGAGCTGAATCAGGATGTTTCTGAATGAAGTCAGGGTTGCCAATGTAAAAAGAATAGGTGGTTGGAAAAGCAGTACCATCAACCAAGACCTTGGTATGACCTTGTATTTCTGCTGTACCTAAATAGGGTTCCCAAATGGCCCATGCATCAACGGCTTGTTTATCAAAAGCTGCGCGAGCATCGGCAGGAGGTAACCAAATCGGTTGAATGTCTTGCCACGTCAGACCTGTTTTTTGTAAGGTTTTGGCTAAAAGTTCATGGGCACTTGAGCCTTTTTGGACAGCAACACGTTTGCCTTTTAAGTCCTGAAGTGAATTGATCTTGCCATCTACATGGGTGAGAACGGCTTGTCCAGTTGGTGCCACCACTTCATAAGCCACATAGCTCAACGGCTTTGTTGCCGCTTGGGCGAAAATTGGAGGGGTATTACCGACATAGCCAAAATCGACTGCACCCACGGACAGTGCTTCCAGCATTTGTGGACCTGCTGGAAATTCTCTCCACTCAATTTTGGCATTTGGAAATGCCTGTTCAAACAGCTTTTGTTGTTTGACCACCAATAAATTGAGTGATGACTTTTGAAATCCGATTGACAGTGTTTTGATGCTTTGGTTTTCAGTGGATGAAGTTGTCTTTCCTGTCGTTTGTTCTGGTTTTTGGCATCCACTGAGGGTAAAAGCGGTGATGACTAAACCAATAACTGAAACTTTAGCGAACAACTTCATACTGATCTCCTATTATTTCACTTGGTTTTTTAATACAGCGTCTTGGATGACTAACTGATTCGGAATGAGTTTTTGGGCATAGAACGCATCAGCAACAGCTTGTTGTTCTTGGGCAACCTTTTCAGAAATGGGTTGTACACCAAAGCCCATTCGTGAGATCGACGCTTTTAACACCTCAAGTTCAAGTCCTGTTGGTTTTTCGAGTAACTTCGCGGCATCGTCTGGTGAGTTTTTAACCCAGTCAGTGGTTTGGTTGAGTGTTTGAACAATGGTGTCTAAAACTTCAGGATGACTTTCAGCAAATTTGCGATCTGCTAAGTAGAATTGATAATTGTTGACCAACTGCTCGCCATTGGCGATCACGCGTGCTTGAATTTGATGTTCTGCTGCGGCAAAGAAGGGATCCCAAATGACCCATGCATCCACTGCACCTTTTTCAAAGGCAGCACGTGCATCTGAAGGCGGAAGATAAATCGGTTGGATGTCATTTAAAGTGAGGTTATTGGCTTCTAAAAGTTTGAGTAACAGGTAATGGACGTTTGATCCTTTATTGAGGGCGATACGTTTGCCTTTCAGGTCTTGTATAGATTGAATTGGAGAATTTTTTTGTACAATCAATGCTTCCGCAGCGGGTGCTGGTGGTTGGTTCGCAACATAAACCAAGTTTGAATTGGCCGCCTGAGCAAAAATAGGAGGGGCTTCGCCTGCTTCACCGAATGCTACGCTACCTACATTTAAACCTTCTAACAGTTGAGGGCCTGCTGGAAACTCAACCCATCTTACATTAACGCCTTGAGCAGCAAGGTTTTTTTCTAATTCACCTTTTGCTTTAACAATCGGCAAGATGCCATACTTTTGAAAGCCGATATTGAGTGTTGTGGTTTCTTGCTGCTCAGTTTTTTTTGCACAACCAGCAGCACCCACCATGCCTGCAAGACTTGCAGCAATGAGGGTATGTTTTGCCCATGAACGATTGATAGAAATAGCCATGTTGGTGGTGCTCCCCGCAAAATCAAAAGATTTAAATAAGATGAGCAACTAAACTAAAACTTTTTTTATTGCATAAAAAATAAATAATCAGGCTTTATTTATCTAAAAAAATGCAAAACAGAATAATGAATATGGTTATCGTGATACGGAATGATTAAATGGCTTTATTTATTTTTAAGCTATTGTTTATATATGAATTATTTTTAATGAGGTATTTACTATTCAAGTTGGATATGCAAAAAAGAGCAGTTTGGAGATATCTTTAGCAAAAATAAAAATATCTCCGTTTGTGTTAGGCCAGCACTTTTTTAAAGACCAGCGAGTTACGTTGGTAGTTATAGAGTGCTTGGCGGGCATTCGGTAAATCATCAATATGGGCAGGTACAAAACCATGCTCTAAAAACCAGTGCGCTGTTCGTGTTGTTAATACGAAGAGCTGTTGAATCCCTTGCTGTTTGGCTTTGTTTTCTAAAAATTGTAAGATTTGACTGCCACGATTTGATTTTCGGTAGCTGGAATCAACGGCAACGCAGGCAATCTCAGCCGAACGCGTTTCATTCGGGGCTGATGAAATGGGGTAGAGTGCTGCACATGCCAAGATCATCCCATCGCGTTCAATCACCGCAAATTGTTCGATTTCACTTTCAAGCAGTTCGCGAGAGCGATACACCAAAATGCCTTCTTGCTCGAGTGGGCGAAGTAAATTAATTAAGCCGCCGACATCATTAATATTGGCAATACGCACGTCTTCATAATGTGCATCGGTGATCATGGTGCCAATCCCATCACGGGTAAATAGCTCTTCAATCAATGCGCCATCGTAAGTATAAGAAATCAAATGGACGCGATGCACGCCAGACAAAGACGCCTGTTGTGCTTGTTTGAGATGCAAGGCAAATTCTGGGTAGTTTGGTTGATATTGTTGGATATAGGATTCAAGTTGGCGAGGGCTTAATTCACGCAATAATTGCTGCTTTTCATTCATTAGGCCTTGTTTTTCACCTAAGAAAATCAGCTTATCTGCGTTTAATGCCGTCGCAGTTTTGGTTGCGACTTCTTCTGCCAATAGATTGAAGACTTCCCCAGTGGTTGAGTAGCCTGTTGGCCCCAATAATACGATGTTGTGGTTGTCCAAATGTCGCTGAATCGCATCGGTATCAATTGAACGAACTTCACCTGTCAATTGGAAGTCAACACCGTCACGAATACCATACGGTTTCGCCGTGACAAAATTACCTGAAACCACATCAATGCGAGCGCCGTACATTGGGGAGTTGGCCAATCCCATAGAAAGGAGTGCTTCAATTTCTAAACGAATAGAACCCACTGCATTCATCACAGCAGGCAATGATTCACGAGTGGTCACGCGACGATTGTGATGGAAAGGCGTTTCAATCTTTCTTTCAAACAGGTTTTGATTGATTTGAGGGCGTGCGCCATACACCAAGATCAATCGAATACCGAGAGAATGCAATAGCGCAATATCATGAATGATATGTTGGAAGTTTTGGTGTTGGACGGCTTCACCACTAAACATCAGCACAAAAGTTTTATGGCGATGCGCATTGATGTAGGGTGCAGAATGGCGAAACCAATGTACATAATCTTGCGTTGTACTTTGTGAAGTTTCAGTGAGTTGATTCGCCATGTTGATCTCAGATATACATCAATGAATCTGATTCTAACTAAAAAAACCAAAAGATAAACTGATTCCTAAAACAACAGCTCAATTTTCTTTAGTTTAACAAGTGTAAAGCACCTAGAAACCCATGATACGTACAATACTATTATCATTCGAGTTGACTAATATATAGTCATTATTGATTTTATACCATTGTTGGTCGCGCTCTGGTTTTGGTAGGTTGTTCTCTTTATAATCAACCTTATAGCCATTTCCTCGATAGTGTTGAGGCATGACATAACCTGCTTGCCAGCGATGTTGTTTTAACCGCTCCACGCCACGTTCTTCACGCATACGTCGTTCACGCATACGATTGTCATTATCTGGACGTTCAAAATTGCGACCGTGTTTGTGTTTATTCTCACGTGAATCATCATCACGATCAAAATTTGGACCTGCAAAACTCACCATGCTACTCAACAAGGTGGCTGAACCTAAGACGAAGATAATGAAAAAATTTTTCATGATGCACCTAATATCGGATGTCTCTCATGTGAAAACTGTACCTTAAAAATGCAGAGAAACTGTGAAGACCGATTCATTATTCCATTAAAAAGATGAAGGATCTCTACTCATTTCTCTCAAAAAAGCATGTTAAGGTCAGTGTTCAATGTTATTTAAAATTATTGTAATGAATGAATTACGCTTGAGCATCAATACTTTGCCCATTCATCTCTAAACTATCGTCACCCATGAGGTAAAGATAAGCAGGCATGATGCTATCTGGTGTTGGCAACACTTTAGGATCTTCATCTGGATACGCTTTGGCACGCATTGCGGTACGCGTTCCACCCGGATTAATACAATTAAAGCGAATATTGGGATAACTGTTTTCTAAAGCAAAGATTTTGCTCATGGCTTCAGTTGCAACTTTAGAAACTGAATAAGCGCCCCACAATGCACGCGCTTCACGGCCCACACCTGAACTGGTAAAGATCACAGAAGCATGTTCAGATTTTTCGAGTAATGGTAGTAACGCTTGGGTCATTGCGAAGGGTGCACGTAAATTCACCGCCATAACATCATCCCAAACATCGACAGGATAATTTGCCAGCTCAACGCGATCGCCTAACATCCCTGCATTATGCAAAATACCATCTAAACGTCCGAATTGTTGTTGCAGCGTATCGACCAAAAGCTCATAGTCATGGCTAGATGCTGTAGAAAGTTGCAAAGGCAAAATCGCAGGTTGTGGTGCGCCTAAACCTTCGATTTCATCATAGATGACTTCGAGTTTATTGAGGGTTCGACCATGCAAAACAACCGTTGCACCGTGTAGGGCATAACTCATCGCAGCAGCTCGCCCAATACCATCACCCGCACCAGTAATCAGGATAATACGATCTTTGAGTAGATCTGGACGAGGTTGATATTCTGAATATTTCATTGTTATGCCTCCTTTTGTCTTGCCTATTTAACTCATCATACCCTGATTTTCTGACAACACCGTGATTTTCTGTTTGAGGAGTTGATGTAGTTCAGGGACGGTTTGAATAATTGCATCTGCTTGCCAAGCAACAAGATCATCTCGTGATTCGACAGGTAAATAACCATATGCAGCCAAGATGGTATACATATTCGCATTGCGGCCTGCATCAATGTCGCGTGGATGATCACCGATGTAAATAATCTCTTTTGCATCGAGCTTGAGCTGCTTTGCGGCTAGGTACATCGGTTCAGGATCAGGTTTGGTTTTACTGACATCTTCTGGACACACCAGCACCGCACAACGTTCTGTTAGCTGTAGGGCTGCGAGTAATAATTCACTTAAACCACGCGGTTTATTGGTCACAATGCCCCAAGGAATTTGATGTGCTTCTAATTCCTCTAGCAAAGGGTACATGCCTGCGAATAGATCGGTATCGACTACGATATTGTCACCATAGGCATCTAAAAAGCGTTGGCGGTGTGTGAGAAACACTGGATCAGTGACATCCAATTCAGGATAAACCAATTTCACCATAGCGCGCGCACCCTCAGAAACCTGAGTACGAATGGCTTCTGCATCGACAACTGGACGTTGTTCATCCCGACACATTTGCTGAATAATACGAATAAAGTCTGCAGCGGTGTCGATGAGTGTGCCATCAAGATCAAATAAAACAGCCTTCATTACGCACCTGTATTCGTGGTATGAACCATGTAGTTGACATCAACATTCGGTGCTAACCAATAATGTTTGGTGATCGGGTTGTAATGCAAACCCGTCATCTCTTTTAGGGTGAGACCCGCGTTACGAATATCATGCGCCATTTCTGAGGGACGAATGAATTTATGGTAGTCATGTGTGCCTTTAGGCAGTAAACGCAACACATATTCCGCTCCAATAATCGCGAATAAATAGGATTTTGGATTACGGTTAATGGTGGAGAAGAACACGTGTCCACCAGGTTTTACCAGTGTTTGACAGGCTTTTACGATGGATGCTGGATCTGGTACATGTTCCATCATCTCCATACAAGTCACTACATCGTATTGACCTGCTTGTTCTTGCGCCAGTTGTTCCACAGGAATTTGACGATATTCGATATTTTGCACATTGTCTTGTTGCGCATGTAAGCGGCCAACAGCAAGTGGCGCTTCACCCATATCAATCCCTAATACTTCTGCACCACGACGTGCCATGCTTTCTGCCAAGATGCCACCTCCACAGCCGACATCCAGTACTTTCTTGCTTGCTAAGCCGCCTACGCGTTCATCAACCCAATTTAAACGTAAAGGGTTGATTTGATGCAGTGGACGGAACTCAGAATGTTGATCCCACCATTTGGCAGCCAATGCTTCAAATTTTGCGATTTCTTGCGGGTCAACATTCAGTTGCGACATGGAAGTACCTCAATCAATATTTTATGGAGATGTAGTGTTGGCCGAATTCCTAGAATCTTAGACCAAGCAGAGTCTTACCGAGTTCTCATCCAATTTCAGAGCGTATTTTGATGCTGAACTTAGCTTAGTGTAGCGATTCTGGGAAAAAAAGCGATAAATCCAATAAAAAACTTCACAGAAGCAAAACGAATTGCTCGTGTTTGATTTATATTTAGCATATAAACTGATGAAAAATACTTAGAGGAAAAACAAAGGCAATGAAAAAGTTAGTATTCGGTGTTTTAAGCACGGCTGTTCTCTCATTTTCTATGAATGCAATGGCTGCCGATTTCGTGGCAGGCAAAGATTATACTGTCGTGGCGAATCCAGTGAAGACCGTGGCACCTGCTGGTCAACTCGAAGTGCGAGAGTTCTTTTGGTACGGTTGTGGGCACTGTTTTAACCTTGAACCACATATGCAAACATGGCTCAAGAAAATTCCAAAAGATGTCTATTTCCTCCGTACTCCAGCAGCCATGAATAAAGTATGGGAACAGGGTGCGCGTGGTTACTATGCATCAGAAGCGTTAGGTGTGCGTAAGAAAACCCATATTCCACTGTTCCATGCCATCCATGACGGCGGTCAGCAAATCTTTGATCAAGCATCTCAAGCGAAATTCTTTGCGCGTTACGGTGTGCCAGAACAGAAATTTAATAGCATGTTTAACTCTTTTCCGATTACTGCAAAAATCGCTGAGTCAAATCAATTGGCTCAACAGTACCAGTTGACTGGTGTTCCTGCGGTGGTGGTGAACGGTAAATATGTGGTACAGGGTGAAGACGCCAAGGTTACTCAAGTGGTTGATTATTTATTAGAAAAAGAGCGTAAAGCCAAATAATTTACCCACTTCTTGCGTAAAAAAGGACTGTATAAACAGTCCTTTTTGCTTAGGATTAATCCAGTTGGAAGTCTTTTAAGTCGATCTGAACCTTTTCTGTGGGTAAGGACAGTGCTTGGTTGACATAAAGGTTAATCAGTTTTTCACGTGAGCCAATTGAACGCTGGTAATAGCTTGAGTTGAGTAATAACGCTGCGCCGTAAGTCAGCGACCAGATATAAGATAAATAATCACGAATCGACATATCATAATTTTGTGATTTTAAATATTTTTCGGTCATGTCTTTCAGTGAAACAATCCGTTGCTGACGAATCTCATAGAGTTCATCAAATAGATGTTTTAGCTTTGACTCGGTCATGGTCAGATGTTCTTCTAGCTGATGCAACAAGATCGTACGACTTGGTGACGTTAAATGGTAAAGCATATAACGTGGTGCGTACTCTTTGACATCAGTATTGTATTTATCTGAAATTTTTAAAATTTCTTTTTCATTTTGAATAATAAGTTCAAGTAATAACTCATTTTTACTACGGAAATGCTTGTATAAGGTACCTTTGGCAATGTCCAATTCGGCAACCAGTTCATCGAGGGTCATTTCTTGGTTATTTTCTAATAATAACTTTTCAGCAACCTGTAAAATTTTTTCTTTACGAATTAAGAACTGAGTATGACGATCAGGATTCATGATGCTTATAAGCTCCTCATAGTGTTCTAAACGGCATCGCATTATTGTCTAATGCATAATAACGCTAAGCAATGCTTTTATATATCAAACTGAGAATTCGATATGGTCAAGCGTTTTGTGGTTCCCAGTTGGAGATACCACGAAATAGCAAACGCACCTGAGTGGTTGCATTGTCAATAAACAAATTTTGTTGTTCTAATAAATCATCAATCGTAAATTGTTTGGGAAGATTGATCCACGTCATCGCCCATGTAAATGACATATTGATCAAGATGGTTGATAAGACTTGTAGATACTTGTCTTCTTTAATGTGCTTAAAGGTGTCAAGTTTGTATAAATCAACCGCCAAATCTTCAATCAAAAATTCAATTTCACGTGCAATTGCAATGCGTACTGTTTCAGAGCCACCCCAACGTTCCGCAATCATAAACTGCCATTGTTGTGGGCTATGATTCACCGCTTGTACAAAAAGTTCAATGCTGGTGCGCGTTTTGGCTGCGCCACTGTGTTGTAAATAGCTCTGACCCAATTGATGAATCAAGCTTTTGAGATGTAACGACACCTGATCAACCAGTTCTTGTCCCAGTGCCTCCATATCTTGGAAATGACGATAAAACGCTGTCGGTACTAAACCAACTTCGCGAGCAACTTCGCGCAAACTAATACTACTAAATGAGCGTCCAGAGGTACTGAGATGGAGCGCTGCATCAAGTAGAGCCTGACGACTCTGTTGTTTTCGTTCATCTCTAATCGACATGAATAAGATCCATAAAATTTATACTGTAGAGTCTAGCAAAAAAAATAGGTTTTTTTTAGTCTTAATCGATTGCTAAATCAGACAGATTCTAGCGTTTTTGCAATCAATGGCTCTGTTTCATGCATGAAGATGATCTGTGTTCTGCTTATTTCCTCATTATTTTTAATTATTTAAAAAAAAGCTGAAAAATTAATCAAAAAATTAGTGAACAAGTGTTGACTCAGTGAACACAAATAAATATAGTGTACACATGTTCACTATACGAACAGTTGTTCACTCAATATAAATAGCCAGATACAAAACGAGGAACGTATGAGCGCACAGTTAAGTTATCAGCCACATTGGGTTAGAGAAGATTTTGTTGATTTTATCCTTGCAAAGGTTAACCCGATGTGGACTTTGCGCCGCATTATGGCAAAAATCGAAGCGATTGAACCTATTGCAGATGAAATGATCAAGGTCACTTTAAGCAGTAACAATAAATTTACAACCTATCAGCCTGGTCAATTTGTGATGGTGACGGTTCGTATTGATGGTGTGCAGCATCAACGAGCGTATAGCTTGGTGAGTTCACCAAGTCACGACAAATTGGTGTTAGGTATCAAAAAACAAGGTTGTGTATCTAACTATTTAGCTAACAGCGCACGTGCTGGTGATGTGATTGAAATTACTCAGGCGATGGGCGAATTTACGCTAAAAGACTTCGATACAGAAGAAGGTAAACAACCGATTCTTTTGGTGTCTGCGGGTAGTGGTATTACGCCGATTATTCCGATTGCGAAAGAGGCATTAGCACGTTCAAATCAACCTGTGACGTTGATTTATTACTCACGTGATCCAGCGTTCCGTACTGAATTGGAAACACTGGCAGCAGAATATCCGCACTTTAACCTACACATTATTGTCGATAGTGCTGAACAACCTGCTTATTTTGATGAAGAAGCTTTGGACCGTTTGTGTGCCGATGCTGTTAAACGTCAAACCTATGTGTGTGCTGCTCCAGGTTTGATGAAAGCGACACGTCAAATCTGGACGAAACGTGGTTGGTTAGACCGTTTAACGCAAGAAAGCTTCTTGCCAGTGACGATGGATGTGGATGCTCAAATCCAACCGGTCAATTTCCGTCGCAGTATGCAAGAGTTTGAAGGCCGTGGCAACCTGTTGGCCAGTGCTGAAGCTGCGGGTTTGAAACCATCTTTTGGTTGCCGTATGGGGATTTGTAATACCTGTGTTTGTACCAAGGTCAGTGGTGCAGTGAAAAATCAACTTACAGGTGAAATCGATAACCAAAACAATGTGCAAATTAAGTTGTGTGTGAGTGAAGCAGTGAGTCCCGTTGAGATTGACCTTTAATTCATATTGACCAGATAGAGTATAATATTATGAACATGATGACAGTAAATCCGACTAAAACGATTCCTCCAATCAAATTTGGCGGTAACACAAGCCGTGCATTAACACCAGAAGAAGTACAAGAGTTTGGCCGTAAGATTGATGCCATCCGTACTGAAACCATGGCTAAAATTGGCAAAGAAGATTCTGATTATATCTATAAAGTACGTAACTTTGTACGCTACACCGAAATTGCGTCGCGTGGCATGTTGATGTTTGGTGGTTGGATTCCACCCGTATGGTTATTGGGTACCGTTATGCTAGGCGTATCTAAAATCGTTGAAAACATGGAGCTTGGTCATAACGTGATGCACGGTCAGTTTGATTGGTTAAACGATCCAACGCTTAACGGTGCAACCTATGACTGGGATACGGTGTGTACTGGTGAAGACTGGAAATATACCCATAACTATAAGCACCATACCTATACCAATGTGTACGGCATGGATCATGACATTAGTGGTTATGGCGTGATGCGTATGAGCCGTGAGCAAAAGTGGGAACCTCGCTTTTTATTTAACGTACCAACGGGTTTTGTATTATCTACGGGTTTTGAATGGCTACTGGCTTTACAACGTCTTGAGATGGAAAAAGTATTGTTTGATGGCACCAAAACCTGGAAAGAAGTGTATGTAGAATCCAAAAATCTACGTAAAAAGATGGTACGTCAGTTTGGTAAAGATTATGTGCTGTTCCCATTGATCGCGGGCCCAATGTTCTTGCCAGTATTAGCAGGTAACTTTGTTGCCAACTTGATCCGTAACTACTGGGCATCGACCGTGATTTATTGTGGTCACTTCACAGAAGATTCTGAAATTATCACTGACAACATTGATAATGAAACCAAAGCAGAGTGGTACTTGCGTCAGATTCGTGGTTCAGCAAACTTTACTGGCGGTAAAATCATGCATTTCTTGAGCGGTAACTTGAGCCATCAAATCGAACATCACTTGTTTCCTGATGTACCTGCCAACCGTTATAAAGAGATGGCGCCTAAAGTACGTGAAGTCTGTGCAGAGTATGGTCAACAATACAATACCGCTCCGTTTGGATCTCAGATTGTGAGTGTGTATAAACGTCTGGCTGTTCACTCTTTGCCTGACAATGTGGTCGATCGTTTGGTGGCGACCAAACGTACCTTTACTGAGGCGGTGAAAGGCATGTTTGGTAAAGCTGCTTAATCAAGATAGAGCATCGTTTGAGCCATCAAGCGATGCTCGTCACCAATAAGTAAAAGGGAAAGTGCGTGTAATTGAGATATACTATGGTGCAATTATATTTGTGCCATCGTTTTAAGGAATCATTATGCGTATTGACCAAAGAGCATTAGACCAGTTACGTGAAGTAAAAATTACCCGTAATTATACCCGTTACGCAGAAGGTTCAGTTCTGGTTGAGTTTGGTCATACCAAAGTATTGTGTACTGCGAGTATCGATAATTCGGTTCCACGCTTTTTAAAAGGCAAAGGACAGGGCTGGGTCACTGCTGAATATGGCATGTTACCGCGCTCAACCCATACCCGTAGTGACCGTGAAGCAGCGCGTGGTAAACAGTCGGGTCGGACACAGGAAATCCAACGTTTGATTGGTCGTAGCCTCCGAGCGATGGTTGATCTGAAAAAACTTGGTGAAAACACCATCACCATTGATTGTGATGTGATTCAAGCCGATGGCGGAACACGTACCGCAGCGATTACAGGTGCAGCCGTGGCATTGATTGATGCGATGAATGTATTACTGAGCAACAAAAAAATTAAACAAGATCCGTTAAAAGGTCTAGTGGCAGCCATCTCGGTAGGGATGTATCAAGATGAAGTTCACCTCGACTTGTGCTACGAAGAAGATTCAAACTGCCAAACCGATTTAAATGTGGTGATGACACAAGCAGGCGAATTTATTGAAATTCAAGGAACGGCAGAAGATAAACCGTTTACTCGCCAACAGTGCAATGCCATGTTAGAACTTGCTGAAAAAGGAATCGCGGAATTGATTCTAAAGCAACAGCAGGCACTCGGTTGGTAAGCTCCAGTTGATAGTGCGGGCGGTCTGGTATATTTAGACCGCCTTTTTTTTGTCTTTTTTCTGTCATCGAATTGCTATTAAACCATCATCGAACTGTCATTTATTTTGTATTGACTATCTGCACTGATATTTAACGGATAGCCAAATGCGAAATTTCCTTTTAGCGTTGCTTAGCAGCAGTTGCTTATTACTCAGTGCCTGTAACGACAGTGATGGCGATAACAATAATAATCCTACGCCAAATCCAAAGCCGCCAACATCTACATGCAAAGTTCACTGCGCGCCATAAACATAACAATAAGGAAATAAATCAATGAACCGTCGTGACTTTTTATTAAATACAACCAAAGCTTTGTTTGGTACGGCCGCACTCAGCAGTTTTCCATTGAGTATTCAGAAAGCACTTGCGATTGATGCCAAGGTCGAGACAGGAACCATTAAAGACGTTAAACATGTGGTGATTTTGACGCAAGAAAACCGTTCTTTTGACAATTATTTCGGAACTTTGAAAGGGGTACGTGGCTTTGGTGATCGTTTTACCATCCCTTTAAGCCAAGGCCGTACCGTGTGGGAACAATATGATGCAACCAAGAACAAAGTTTATCCTTATCATTTAGATAGTAGCCGTGGCAATGCCCAACGTGTCAGTGGCACACCGCATTCATGGACGGATGGTCAATTTGCTTGGGATCATGGACGCATGGGCAATTGGGTGCAATATAAGCAACCTCAATCAATGGGTTATTACAAGCAACAAGAGGTTGAATTTCAATTCGCATTAGCCAATGCCTTTACCCTCTGTGATGCATATCACTGTGCCATGCATACAGGCACCAACTCAAATCGTATGTTTATCTGGACTGGCACCAATGGTCCAACAGGTGCCAACGTTGCCAGTGTGGTGAATGATCTCGACAACATCGGAGCATCTACGAAAGGGTATGAATGGACGACATATCCTGAACGCTTACAACAAGCAGGGGTGACGTGGAAAGTTTATCAAAACATGCCTGATAATTTTACCGACAATCCTTTGGCTGGTTTCAAACAATATCGCCGTGCCAATGAGTTATCGGGCAAGCCTGTCAATAACAGCACCATTTGTCCTGCTTATGATCCAGCCATTGATGTAACTCAGCCTTTGTATAAAGGTATTGCCAATACCATGCCAGATGGCGGTTTTTTAGGATCTTTTAAAGATGATATTGCGCAAGGACAGTTACCCCAAGTGAGTTGGTTGGTTGCACCAGCAACCTATAGTGAGCATCCAGGACCTTCTAGCCCAGTGCAAGGTGCGTGGTATATTCAAGAGGTATTAAATGCGTTAACCGAGCGCCCAGAACTCTGGAGCCAAACTGTTTTCTTAATCAATTTTGATGAAAATGATGGCTTCTTTGACCATATACCGTCACCAAGTGCTCCGTCGATGGATGCTTCAGGTAGCGTCCATGGAAAGTCCACTTTAAGTACAGAGCAGATGTCCTACGAGTATGCGACACATGCCAAAGCCTCTGAGGGGCAGCCAAACTTTACTGATCCAAAAGTGAGTAATGGCATAGGTGTTTATGGCCCTGGTGTTCGTGTGCCGATGTATATCATTTCTCCTTGGAGTCGTGGTGGGTGGGTCAATTCACAAGTATTTGATCATTCTTCGGTGATTCGTTTCTTGGAGCAATGCTTTGGAGTAGAAGAACCCAATATTAGTCCGTATCGTCGTGCGGTTTGTGGTGACTTAAGTTCGGCGTTTAATTTTAAAACACCAAATCTTTTACCTTTGCCTGATCTCACAGGAAAAAAGACCAAAGAAGAAGCTGATGCGATCCGTAAAGCACAAGAACGCTTGGCACAGGTCAGTCGTCCTTTAAGTCAAACTTATCCTGTGCAAGACATGGGAATTCGACCATCACGTGCATTGCCATATATCTTGCATAGCAGTGCCAAAGTTGATGCGGTCGCGAAAACGGTTAAATTGATGTTCTCCAATACAGGAACTCAGGCCGCGGTATTTCATGTCTATGACAAATTGAATTTAGATGCGATTCCACGCCGTTACATGGTTGAAGCAGGTAAGCAATTGGACGATGTTTGGCAGACCAAAGATCATCAGTACGATCTCTGGGTGTTGGGACCGAATGGTTTTCATCGCAGTTTTACTGGGGACTTGGCACAAGCCATACAGTTAGAGGCGCTTCCTGAAATTCGCGTGTGTATGGAGGAGTGTGATCCTAAACTGCTCTTAAAAGTACGTCATGATGCAGCACAGACAGCTCAGTTGGTTGTGAAAGCCAATGCTTATTTACCCAATAAAACATGGCAAATAGACACTGCCGCGAGTGAAAAAGAATTGAGTTGGGATATGTCTGACTCTGGTGGATGGTATGATTTCACCGTGACCATTCAAAACGAGCCAAGTTATAGTCGCCGTTTTGCTGGTCGTATTGAAACCAATGAAGATTCTATTTCTGATCCATATATGGGATTTATTGAATCATAACTGCGCTCAATTGGATTGAAATAAGCAGTCTGGGTCGATCTAGGCTGCTTCTGATGTAAAAGCTCACGAAAAAGAGCCAGTAAATACAACATAAAAGAATAAACAGCTCAGTGAGAAAGTCGATATAAATCGTATCTTAAACATAAGCATACTGAGTCTTTGCAAATTGTAACAGGATATGCAAATTCACCCCATTTTGCTTTGCTATATTGAGAACACTGAAAGAAAAGAGACAACGATGTTACAAGTTTTTTTGATATTTCTCACTGCTGTCACTTTTATTTTAATGGCAGTTGACCCACGATCGAGCCAATCGACTGAAGCGAAATCGGCATGGCAAGAGACGGAAGCTCAGGCATTGGATTCGCAGCAATCGATTCAGCAGCAAAAAGATAAACAGGTTTAAGCATTAAAGCGCATAGATAAATCTATAGCGCGAACATCTTTGGTCAAAACACCCATCGAAATATAATCTACACCTGTGCTGGCAACTTCACGTAAATTTTCAATGGTGATATTGCCTGAGGCCTCTAATTTACAACGCCCTGCGATATGTTTCACCGCATCAATCATTTGTTGTTGGCTAAAATTATCCAACATCACAATATCTGCACCTGCTTCAAGTGCTTGATTCAGTTCATCCCATGTTTCAACTTCAACTTCGACTGGTTTTCCGGGTGCAATCTGATGCGCTTGAGCAATAGCCTGAACGATGCCACCCGCAGCCATAATGTGATTTTCTTTAATCAGAAAGGCATCAAATAAACCAAGGCGATGATTTTGACCACCACCGATCGCAACCGCATATTTTTGCGCGATACGTAAACCAGGTAAGGTTTTACGCGTATCAAGCAATTTGGTGTGTAGACCATCGAGCTGTTTCACGTAGCTGGCTGTTTTGGTGGCCACAGCAGAAAGAGTTTGTACAAAGTTTAACGCTGGGCGTTCTACTGTTAATAAACTACGCGCTGAACCCGCAAGTTTTAAAAAAGCTTCATTGGCCGCAACCACATCACCTTCTTGTTTTAACCATGTGATTTGTACTGAGCTGTCATAAGCCTGAATTAAAGCATTGACCCAAGGTTGGCCTGCCAAGACCATATCTTCACGGGTGATAATGGTGGCTGTGGCTTGTTCATCCGCAGGTGAGAGCATGGCGGTAATATCGCCGTCCCCAATATCTTCTTGTAATGCTTGTTGAATATTGATTTGAATAGATTGTTCAAGCAAAGATTGTGGGATGCTCATACTCTTTCCAGTAGATTTTTGACCAAAAAACGTGTGCATTATATTAGCACCGTCCTCGTAAAAAATAAGTATTTGATCTCGATTATTGCGAATAAAGCATGTCAGAATGGGAAATATTAATATTAAATTGCTGATTCGAGTGACAATGCCGCAATCTAGATTTACTCAAGTTCGAGATGGAATATTACAAGGTGCAATGCAAATTGCTTCACCTAACTTTAATGCGCGTCCTGCCGAGACAGACATTCAACTGATTGTGATTCACAATATTAGTTTACCGCCGTCGCAATTTGGTGGGGGGTATATCCAGCAATTCTTTCAGAATCAGTTGGATTGGTCGGTACATCCTTATTTTCAAAGCATTGAAGGCATGCAAGTTTCAGCCCATCTACTGATTTTACGCACAGGTGAGGTGATTCAGTTTGTCAATTTTAATGATCGTTCTTGGCATGCGGGTCGATCCAGTTATTTGGCTCAACCAGAATGTAATGATTATTCGATTGGCATTGAGCTAGAGGGAAGTGATGATTTGCCGTTTGAACCAGAACAATATCAGGCGCTGATCGAGGTGGTAAAAATATTACGTCAAACTTACCCCAAAATCCAAAATCATATCGCGGGTCATTCTGATATTGCGCCTAAGCGTAAAACAGATCCTGGGTTATATTTTGATTGGCCCTTGTTCCGTCATTTGCTATCAGCTAAAACATGATCTAAAAAAACATCAATGAATTTATGATTTCACAACGAAATCTATTTTTACTTTCATTACAATAACGCTTTTGAAATATAAACCGTAGGTGAGTGCGATGGCATTGTGGCGATCGACTATAATTGTCAGTGCAATGACGATGTTATCTCGAGTTTTGGGATTGGTGCGTGATATCGTACTGCTGAATGTGTTTGGGGCAGGCAAGGACTTTGATACCTTTGTGGTTGCCTTTCGTATCCCCAACTTTTTTCGGCGTCTGTTTGCTGAAGGGGCATTTTCACAAGCTTTTATTCCTGTTCTGACGGAATATAAAACCAGTCGCGCTCATGCAGAAGTTCAAATTCTGATTAGTCGGGTTTTTGGTTGTTTGTTGACGGCAATGACATTGCTCACCTTTGTGGCGATGGTCGCAGCACCAGTAATTATTTATATCTATGCGCCTGGTTTCCACAGCGATACCGAGAAGTTTACTCTAGCTGTTGATTTATTTCGTTTGACCATTCCTTATCTGATGTTTATGTCACTGACGGCTTTTGCCAGCAGTATCCTAAATAGTTATGGTTCATTTGCTTCACCTGCATTTTCCCCAGTATTGCTGAATATTGCTATGATTGCTGGGGCGTGGTGGTTAACGCCTTATATGGCAGAACCGATCATGGCGCTTGGATGGGCTGTGGTGGTTGCAGGTGTTTTGCAACTGGCCATTCAAATTCCTGAGTTATGGAAGAAAAACTTACTGATTCCACCAAAAGTTGATTTTAAACATGAAGGTGTAAATCGTATTCTAAAGTTGATGCTGCCTGCCTTATTCGGCGTGTCAGTCACGCAAATTAACTTATTACTAAATACGATCTGGGCATCCTTTATGCAGGATGGTTCAGTGTCATGGCTATACAGTGCAGAACGTATGACTGAACTACCACTGGGATTGATTGGGGTTGCGATCGGGACGGTGATCCTGCCATCACTTTCAGCACGCCATGCTGAACAAGATCAGAGTAAATTTAGAGGTATGTTGGATTGGGCTGCTAAAATCATCATGCTGGTAGGGATTCCAGCCAGTATTGCTTTATTTATGCTGTCCACACCGATTATTCAAGCGCTTTTTCAACGTGGTGAATTTACTTTAGAAGATACACAAATGACTGCTTTGGCGTTGCAGTGTATGAGTGCTGGCGTGATCTCTTTTATGTTGATTAAGGTGTTTGCCCCGGGTTTTTATGCCCAGCAGGACACCAAAACACCAGTACGGGTCGGGTTAATCGCGGTAGCGACCAATGCGATTTTAAACGTGATATTTATTGGTATCTTTAAGTTGAATGGTTGGCAAGCAGAGCATATGGCGCTGGCTATGGCCTCTTCAGGTTCAGCTTTGGTCAATGCAGGTCTACTTTATTTCTATTTACACAAACGCAATATCTATCGCTTTGGCGCGCATTGGAAAAAACTGGCATTCCAGTTTGCAGTGGCCAATCTCATCATGATTTTAGCGTTATGGTATGGCCTTACGTGGTATCAAGGTGATATTTCTCAATGGCTACGTGTGGCTGAAGTTGCTGGTTTGTGTGTGCTTGGTGTGGTGGCGTATGTTGTCGGATTATTGCTAACAGGATTTAGACCGAGACATTTAAAGCATTGAATTTGAGCGTTTCCCCCTCCTTTTTAAAGGATGAGCTGCGGTTATCGCAGTGCAAGGAGGGGGATTTAAATTATTTTATTTCCAGTAATTCAATATCAAAAATCAGGGTGCTATTTGGACCAATTCCATCACCAGCACCCACCTCACCATAGGCGAGATTGGCTGGGATAAAGAAACGGCTTTTACCACCTACCTTCATGGTTTGAACGCCTTCAGTCCAACCTGCGATTACTTGATTCAATTGAAACTCGACAGGATGGTTGCGTGCGATCGAACTATCAAACACGGTTCCATCAAGTAAACGCCCTTCATAATTGACTTTAACCGTAGAGCTCGCTCTCGGTGATTTACCTTTGCCCGCTTGAAGGACTTGGTACTGTAAGCCTGATTTAGTGGTCACAATATTGGCTTTTTTCGCATTTTCAGCTAAAAAGGCTTTTCCTGCTTGATCATTCTTTTGAGCAATTTCCTGAAATTCAATCAGTTGCTTTGCTTCCATACGCTTTTTATATTGGTTGAGCACATTTGCCATCTCTTCATCTGTCAAAGATGCTGCTTTTCCCTGTGTCGCTTCTTTTAAGCCTTGCACGAAAGCATCAATATCTAAATCTTTTAGGGTATTGGCATTGCCTTTACCCATCAAATAACCGTAACTGTAACCCAACTGCTCTTGTTGTGGGCTTTTTAAGGTAATGGGTGCTGCGTAAGCAGTACCAATCATGGATGTCATTAAAATAAGACTTAATTTTTTCATTATTTCTTCCAAAACGCTTTTCTAAAAAAATAAAGGAGAGCATATGCTCTCCCTATATCCGTTATTTTACCGCGATGAGTTCGACATCAAAAACTAGAGTACTATTCGGTGGAATAGACCCAGGTACACCTTGTTCGCCATAACCTAAGTTAGCAGGAATATAAAGTGTTGCTTTGCTTCCTTCTTTCATTAACTGTAAGCCTTCAGTCCAACCAGGAATCACTTGATTAAGCGGGAACTCGATTGGTTCACCACGATCATAGGAACTGTCAAATACAGTGCCATCGGTCAATTGACCTTTATAATGGACTTTAACAACTGATTCGGCCTTTGGTTGTTTGCCTGTTCCTGCTGTAATGATTTTATATTGCAATCCTGAAGCGGTGGTTTTAACGCCTTCTTTTTTCGCATTTTCAGCTAAGAAGGTGTTACCTGTTGCTTCTGCTTTCTGGGTTTCTTCGATTTGCTTTTGTTGTAACTCTTGTTGGAATGCGACATAAGCAGCTTGTAGTTCTTCCTCAGTATAGGCAGCAGGTTTTTCTGCATGACCATCGCGGAAACCCGTGATGAACGCAACTGTTTCTAGTTCGGGCGGCGTTTGTTTCGCAACTTCATAACCTAAGGCATAACTGATTTTTGCGCCAGGTCCTGCATTTTTGTCCGCTTTTGCGCCAAGTTCAGTAGTAGGGTGTTGAGTTGCATAATAAATCGGTACAAGGGCTGCTCCGCCTAAAACGGCTGCGACAATAACAGGTAAAGCTTTACTCATGAGATGTCCAAAAGTGAGATTTTAGTAAAAAATATGGCATTGATCTTAGCATGTCTATGCTTCAGCATTGAATAACTGATCTGAAAAATGCGTGTATTTTTTATAGGGTTTATGTTTGTTGAATTTTCAAGATAAGTGTAAAAAGCCAGATCATGAGATCTGGCTTTTATGCTCATGTTTGCAGACTAATTAATCATCTTTCTGTGCTTTGTAAGCATACGCATAGTTATATCCATAGCCATATCCAGCACTTGCACGTTGGATATCATTAAGAATAAAGCCATTCACTTTAACGCCAGCCTGCTCAAAGCGATTTAAGCTGAGTTCAAGCTCTTTCATTTGTGATTTAGCATAACGAGCAACCAACAAATTGACGCCGACATATTGCGAAATGATAATTCCATCAGTAACTGCTAAAATAGGTGGCGTATCAATAATGATATGGTCATATTCAGAACTGAGTTTTTCGAGTAAAGCTTTAAACTGCTCAGAACCTAAAATCTCAGAAGGATTTGTTGGGTTTTTCCCTCGAGTAATCATACTTAAACCAGCGACTTCAGTTTCATGAATCACTTGACCGAGCTCAGCTTGGCTACTTAACAACTCAGATAATCCTGGTTTAACGTCTAAATTAAAATACTTATGCAAATAACCACGACGTAGATCCGCATCAATCAATAAAACCTTTTTATTGCTTTGGGCAAAGATGGTTGCAAGGTTGGTGGAAATAAAAGACTTACCGACCTCAGGTGATGGACCTGCGATCATAATAATATTATTTTTTGCATTACTTAGTGCAAAATGGATCGCGGTACGAATACTACGTAAGCTTTCAATCGCAATATCATCACTGTTTTTAACCGCAAGAATAGGAATATTCTTCTTCTTCTTCAGAATACTCATACGAGTTTCTTGAACTGGGGAGCGGGGAACAGTTGCATAGACAGGTAGATCAAGTTCTCGCTCGATTTGACTGGAGTCTTTAATCCCTGTGCGTAACATATTGCGTAGTAGGGCAATTAAAGTACCGACGAAGCCACCTAAGAAAACCGCAAGAATGAGAATAAGCAATTTTTTCGGCTTGATTGGTTGAACAGGTTCAATTGCGGTATCGACAATACGGACATTGCCGATCTCCCCTGCATTGGCGATTCTAAGCTGCTGATAGGAATTTAAAAGCGCCGTATAGAGTTGAGTTTTAACTTCAACCTCACGATACAATTGTAAATATCGTCTTTGTAAATCAGGCAATTGTTTTAAGGTACTATTAAGTTCACCAATCATTTTATTTAATGCTGTAATTTGAGCATTAATCTCACGCATCGCAGGGTGTTCAGCGGTATATTTGGCTGAGATATCCGCCTGTTGCTGCTGTAATTCAATTTTTTTCGTTTCTAAGGTAATACTTTGGGTCAGATATAACTCCGACTCTTTGGTGACATCAACAGTATTATATTCTTGGCGGAATTTATTGAATTCGCGCTCAGCCACGTCAAGTTGTTGTTTCAGCTCTGGAAGTTGTTCATCAAGAAATTTAAGCGTTTGTGCAGTTTCTGCGGATTTGCGTGCTACATTTTGTGCGCTATAAGCAGATAGGATTGCATTGAGTACTTTGGTAATATGCTCTTTATCTTGACCTTGATAATTTAAACCCAATATACCAGTCAACTTGCCTTTTTCAGCCACTGAATAGTTTTCCCTAACTGCTGTTACTGCAGCAGGTAAAGATCGTTTGAGGATCTCATAATCTGTATTGAATTGGTCTTTTGTGGCGATGTTGATTTTCCATACACCATAACGATTTGACAGTTGATTAAGCTGATTTAACGGTGCTGTTAATAGGATTTCATCGGTTTTGCTATCGATTAATTGGAATTTTCCTTCGTTTAACTTTAAACGTAGCGTTTTATCGAGGAAGTTTTGTGGCACCTCAAACTGACGAAATTCAAGTGCTTTTTCAGCGTCACGGAAAATGACCGCTTTGGGTAAGTACTCTGTGGCATAACTGGGTTTGCTGAGTAAACGCTGAGCAAAAGTATCTTCGACACTGGAAATACTGAGGTCAAGGTGCAATGCTTCAATCACTGAACCTAACACTAAGCGTGATTTTAAGATTTCGATCTCAGATTGAGCAGGAGACTTTTGATCGATCATTTGTGAAAGATCACCCAACAGCGCAGCAGAAGCACCTTTGCTGTTTTCAACCTGTACTAGGGCATCAACTGCGTATGTATTTGGTGTCGTGCGCAAATACAATAATGCACATACAAGACTCAGGATGACGCATAGCGCAATAAGCTTCCATTGCGCGAGCAAGGAGAAGAACAGTTCTTTTAGGTCAATTGTATCTTCAGTATTGGTATTTTGGCTCATAATCTTAAATCTAAAAGTTAAATGTAATTTTTCCAATCAGTCACACACTGCTGAATCAGCTGGCATGTACTATCAAAAAAAGCTTGATCGTGTTGATAGGGATCAGACACATTTTTATTTTGCCAATGTCCGAGGCGGAAGACTTTACCTTTAGCAAAGGGCCAGGTCTGCTCAATATGTTTTTGCTGATTTTGACTCATTACTAACACTAAATCCGCTTTTTTAAGATGCTCTGCGGTGAGTTTTTTGGCGATATGTGCACTCATGTCAATATTGAGTGTGCGCATACAGTATTGCGCTTTTTCATCCGCTGGATGGCCAGTCAGACCAGCGATACCAGCAGACTCAATATCGAGCTGGGGATGAGCTTGTTTCAGCAAATACTCTGCCATCGGGCTGCGACAGATATTTCCCACACAAATCACCAAAATACTTTTAATCTGCATCAGTTCCCCAAACGATCAATATTATATAAGGCGTTGGAGAAAGGAATGACTTGATTGATGACACGTTGCCAACGCGTTAAACCTGTTGCATCAACATACACAATATCATTGCTACGTAACTTAAACTGATTGGCCAAGCCAAAATCACCCAAGCTCATCAAGTTCATATGATAGAGCGCGGTGCTACGATCATTTGGATTACTTCTAAGTACATAGATCCGACTAGCACTGGCAGAGTTTGGATTGATGCCTAAACTTTCACCTAAGGCATCACTGAGGGTCATACCTTGATCACGCATTGGCAAGGCTTGGTTTTTACCAGACTCACCCATAACATAAATTTTTTGATTTTCTTTGGTGCTGACATAAATGGTGTCATTGGACTGGACCAAAAGCTTATGCAGTGAATAGCCAGCCTTTTCAAGTTCGATGGTGTTGAGATCGTAGGTTCGACCATTGCGAATCAACTGGATATAAGTATTTGCACCTTTATCATTGATACCACCTGCCATACCGAGTGCTGTATAAATACTGGTCGGTTGATCATTTAAATAGAATTGTCCACCTCTAAGTACACTACCCTGTACCGAATAGCGCTGTCCTTGGTATGACAAGACGCGAACAATCACATCAGGTGTTTTTACATACCGTGCAAACTGGTTGCGTAGTTCAGTATTGAGTTGAGCCAAGCTTTTTCCAGCGGCTTTATAGCGTCCAACTAAGGGGAGTTGAATATAACCGCTCGCATCAATTGGGTAGCCCAAAGCCTGAACAGCTTGTTCGTTGTTGACCGTTGTGGTCGGTGGGGTAATTTCTGGATATGCCCAAAGCTGGATCGAAAGTACATCACCAGCACTTAAACGATAGCCTGTTTGTTGTTTTTGAAATAGTGCTTTGTAGTCGTGCTGGTAGTCAACTTGCGCTGGTTGTACTGCATACATATTTTCTTGGTCAATTTTAATGACATTCACGGTTGTCCCAAGATCGGTGGTATACACCCCTTCAGTTGGAATATCATAGGTTTGCAAACCAGAGGTAACAGCACAACTTGTAGCAGCAATACTTATGCTAAGAATAGAAAAAAGCTGATAGTACTTCACACACGACCCTTGGATTATTTATATCTAATTAATATCAGTCGCCAAAACGATTCGTCTTGAGGCCCAGAATTTGTCCAATTCTAGCTGAAAAGTAGCAAAAAAGCATTGAGAAATGTCTTGGCTTTGTATGTTTAGTATTTCTAAAAAGAAATCCACACAAATGGGCTTTTGACTAAAATGTGAACCAGTACACAGCTTGTTAACACATTCATACAATTGAAATGTGGTAGTAATAAATATTCTGATATAGTACGCGCAAATATTCATGACTGTTTATATAAACAGCGAAAAATTGTAAGGATCAAGGCTTTATTTATGCTAACACTTGCCGAATTAAAAATAGCAATTATTGGTTTAGGATATGTTGGACTGCCGCTAGCAGTTGAATTTGGGAAAAAATTTCCTGTTGTTGGTTTTGATATTCATCAAAAACGTGTAGATGAACTTAAGAGTGGACAAGATCATACGTTGGAAGTTTCTCCTGAAGGTCTAAAGCAAGCAGAGTATCTCACCTATACAGCAAATCTAGATGACTTAAAAGACTGTAATTTTTTTATTGTCACCGTTCCTACACCTGTTGATCATGTGAATCGTCCAGATCTTAGCCCTTTGAAAAAAGCGAGTGAGAGCCTCGGTAAGGTGCTAAGCAAAGGCGATATTGTGGTTTATGAATCCACTGTCTATCCTGGCGCAACCGAAGAGGTATGTATTCCTGTATTAGAACAAGTATCGGGTTTGAAGTTTAATCAGGACTTTTTTGCAGGTTATAGTCCCGAGCGCATTAATCCTGGTGATAAAGTTAATACATTAACTAAAATTACAAAGATCACCAGTGGTAGTACTCCTGAAGTGGCGGATTTTGTTGATCAAGTTTATGCCAGCATCATTACTGCTGGAACGCATAAAGCTTCGAGTATTAAAGTGGCTGAAGCGGCTAAGGTGATTGAAAACACCCAACGCGATTTGAATATTGCTTTGGTGAATGAACTCTCTGTAATCTTTGATCGGATTGGCATTGATACTCTAGATGTACTTGAAGCTGCTGGTAGTAAATGGAACTTTTTACCTTTCCGCCCAGGTTTGGTGGGTGGACATTGCATTGGTGTAGACCCATATTATTTAACCCATAAAGCCGAAGAAGTTGGTTACCATCCGCAAGTGATTTTGGCTGGACGTCGTATTAATGACAATATGGCGCGTTACGTTGCACGTAATACGATTAAGCTCATGTTGCAAAATGGAATTGATGTGCCACGTGCTAGAGTTGGCGTCTTGGGTGTTACTTTTAAGGAAAACTGTCCAGATATTCGTAACAGTAAAGTCTCAGATTTAATTAAAGAGTTTGAGTTGTGGGGAACTCAGGTTGTTGTTGCTGACCCATGGGCAGATGCAAACGAAGTGAAGAGTGAATATGGCATCGAATTGGGAATTGTGGACGCAGATCATCCTGTCGATAGCCTAGTGGTTGCTGTAGGGCATAATGAGTTTCGCTCACTATCAGCAGCAGAACTTAAGTCATATGTCAACAGCGCAAAACCAGTATTGGCGGATGTGAAATGTTTGTTTGACCGCGAAGAGATGGCAGATCAAGGCTTTACTGTATTCCGCCTCTAACTGATAACGATTGAATTAAATGGTTTTAAATATGAAAAAATTTGCCCTTATTGGTGCTGCTGGATATATTGCACCACGTCATTTGAAAGCGATTAAAGAAACTGGAAACACATTAGCTGTTGCCATGGATGTAAATGACTCAGTTGGAATTATGGATAGCCACTTCCCAGAAGCGGAATTCTTTACTGAATTTGAAGAGTTTGAGGCATATGTCGAAGACCAAAAACTCAAAGGTGAAAAGCTGGATTATGTCGCGATTTGCTCTCCGAACTACTTGCATGCACCACATATGAAATATGCTTTAAAAAATGGCATTGATGTGATTTGTGAAAAACCATTGGTATTGACATCGGAAGACCTTGACCTTTTATCAACCTATGAAAAACAATATGGTGCAAAAGTAAATTCAATTTTACAGTTACGTTTACACCCTTCAATTATTGCCTTGCGTGATAAAGTGCAATCTGCGCCAGCAGGTAAAATTTTTGATGTTGATTTAACGTATTTAACTTCACGTGGTAAATGGTATTTAAAATCATGGAAAGGAGTAGACAATAAATCAGGTGGTGTAGCAACCAATATCGGTGTGCATTTTTACGATATGCTGCATTTTATTTTTGGCAAAATTGTAAAAAATGAAGTGCATTTCCGTGATGAAAAAACAGCATCTGGTTACTTAGAGTATGAGCGTGCTCGTGTGCGTTGGTTCTTGTCTATTGATGCGAATAACTTACCAGAGAATGCAGTGCAAGGTGAAAAACTGACTTATCGCAGTATTACCATTGAGAATGAAGAATTAGAATTCTCGGGTGGTTTCACCGATTTGCATACACAAAGTTACCAACGTATTTTAGAAGGTAAAGGTTACGGTGTAGAAGAAAATCGTGCAGCGATTGAAACTGTTGAAGTGATTCGCGTATCTCCAATTGTTGAAAACCCTGCGAATCCTCATCCACTTATGGCGAAGGTGAAGCAAAGATGAGTTTCTACAAGCATGACAGTGCAATCGTCGATGATGGTGCGCAGATTGGTGAAGACTCCCGAGTTTGGCACTTTGTTCACGTGTGTGGTGGCGCCAAAATTGGTAAGGGTGTATCCCTAGGACAAAACGTCTTTGTTGGTAATAAGGTCGTGATTGGCGACTATTGTAAAGTACAGAACAATGTTTCTGTTTACGATAATGTGACTTTAGAAGAAGGTGTCTTTTGTGGACCAAGTATGGTCTTTACTAATGTCTATAACCCTCGTTCGCTCATTGAGCGCAAGGATCAATATAGGAATACATTGGTGGAAAAGGGTGCCACGCTTGGGGCAAACTGCACCATTGTGTGTGGTGTAACGATAGGTGCTTATGCTTTCGTTGGGGCAGGGGCTGTCGTAAATAAAGATGTTCCTGCCTATGCACTTATGGTTGGTGTTCCTGCAAAACAAATCGGCTGGATGAGTGATTTTGGTGAACAACTTGATCTGCCATTACAGGGGCAAGCACAGTCAGTATGTCAACATACAGGTGCAATTTATCATTTAAATGGAACAACGCTGACTAAGCAGGCTTAATATGATTGAGTTTATTGATTTAAAAGCACAGCAAAGCAGAATAAAAACCAAAATTGATGCTGGAATTCAAAAGGTTCTTACGCATGGACAATACATTTTGGGTCCAGAGGTTACAGAACTAGAAGAAAAGCTAGCTATATACGTAGGTGCAAAATATTGCATCACATGTGCCAATGGTACAGATGCTTTGCAGATTGCCCAAATGGCTTTTGGTATAGGCATGGGGGATGAAGTGATTACCCCAGGATTTACCTATATCGCTACCGCTGAAACGGTTGCACTGCTAGGCGCAACACCAGTATATGTTGATGTTAACCCTAAAACCTATAACCTTGATGTAGAAAAACTGGAAGCAGCAATTACACCACGTACCAAAGCGATTATTCCTGTAAGTTTATATGGTCAGTGTGCGGATTTAGATGCTATTAATGCAATCGCTGCAAAATATAATATTCCAGTAATCGAAGATGCAGCGCAAAGTTTTGGGGCAACCTATAAAGGCAGAAAGAGTTGTAATCTAAGTACAGTGGCTTGTACCAGCTTCTTCCCAAGCAAACCTTTAGGTTGTTATGGGGATGGTGGTGCTATTTTTACCAACGATGATGAGCTGGCTAAAGTGATTCGTCAGATTGCACGTCATGGTCAAGATAGGCGTTATCATCATGTTCGTGTTGGTGTGAACAGCCGTCTTGATACGTTACAAGCCGCAATTTTGTTACCAAAATTAGAAATTTTGGATGATGAAATGCAGGCACGTCAAAAAGTAGCTGAAGTTTATAATCAGTTATTTTATCAAGCAGGTATTCATACGATACCATACCTTGAGTCGCATAATACCAGTGCATGGGCGCAATATACGATTCAAGTCGATAACCGCGCAGAGGTCCAAGAGAAATTAAAAGCTGAAGGTATCCCAACGGCAGTACATTATCCAATTCCTCTGAATAAACAACCTGCTGTGGCGGATGTAAATGCGATGTTACCTGTAGGTGATGCCGTTTCGGAAAAAGTGATGAGTTTGCCGATGCATCCTTATTTAACTATTGAGGCTCAAGAAAAAATTGTTGCTGCTTTAGGTAAATAATACGTGAAAAGCCTTCTTGAAAAAATTAATTCGAAATTAAATGCGCAAGGAGGCTTGTTGAAGTCAGTTGGCTTATTAGTCGGTGGAACTGCTGGAGCGCAATTACTTTTGGTTGCTGCAACACCTTTACTCACTAGATTGTATTCGCCGAGTGATTTTGGTTTGTTAGCAGCCTTTGTTTCTTTACTGGCTTTTTTAACTGTTATTGCAAGTGCTAGGTATGAATTAGCAATCCATTTGCCTGAAAAAATTGAGGAAACTGTTGCAGTGACAGTTTTATCCTTTATTTTTCTAGTTTTAACTACCGTTGTAACGGTAATATTTACTATTTTATTTGCTGAGTCTATATCAGCTTTGCTTAAGGCTCCTGAACTAGCCTCCTATTTATGGTTGTTGCCATTAGCAGTTTTTTTTGTTGGTTTATACCAAATATGTAATGCGTGGTGTGTAAGGCAGAAAGAATATAAGGCGATTGCAAGTACGAAACTCATACAATCAATCGTAACTTTACTAATCCAACTTAGTACATTTAAATGGGCTGCTTTGGGCCTTGTTCTTGGGCAAGCATTTGGTCAGGGTGCTGGTAGTTTAAAGCTATCTCTACAAGCTATTAGAAATACCAAAGAGTTTCGCAAGGTTCAGTTTGTTCAGATCAAAGCTGTTGCGAAACGCTATAAAAGTTTTCCGATTTATTCTACGTGGACGGGTTTATTCAACACAGCAAGTCTACAATTGGCTCCACTTGTTTTTTTAAGTTTGTTTGGTGCAACTATAGCAGGGTTATATGCCCTCACTTTAAAACTAGTCTCATTACCTGTAAGTCTCATTGGTCAAGCAATGGGAAGTGTTTTTTTATCAGAAGCACCAAAAGCTCATCGCGAAGGTCGTTTAAATACTCTCGTTTTACAGTTTAATAAAAAACTGCTTCAAATGGGGTGTTTACCTACTGCAGTCCTAATAGTCTTTGGTCCCGAATTATTTGCTTTTGTGCTTGGAGAACAATGGTATAAAGCAGGAGAATATGCTCAGTGGCTAGCACCATGGATATTTTTACAGTTCCAATGGTCTCCACTTTCTAATCTAACTGTAGTTTTAGAGCTACAAAAAGAAGCTTTAGTTTCACAACTGCTAACTTTTTTTGCAAGATTTGGTGCATTATTTGCTGCAATTAGTTTGGGGCTAGGTGCAGATAGGGCGATTCAGCTTTTTGCTGTTGTAAGTGCAATAGTTTATTTTCTTAGAATGATATGGTTTTTAAATAGGGCAAAGGTCTCATTAACACCTATCCTAATGAGTAGTTTCGTCTATCTTTCTGTTGCAATACTATTTAGCTATATGATTCGTTGGGGAGGAATATATGTCATTAATTAAATTTGTTAATAGTTATATATTCAAGAAAAGATTAATTTATTTTTATGCGTTAGATCGTGTAGAAAGTAAAAATGATTATGTATTTAATTTTAATTTAAATAACTTGGATCATGAGTTTTTTTTAAAAGAAAAAATATGCTCTAATCAGTTTCTTTTATTGTTAGATAAGAGAAAATTTAGCCCAGACTGGCAAATTTTTATTTACTTAGATAATGATACAGTACAAGGTTACTCTTTTTTACATATTCCTCAAGAATCGGTATGGCATGACTCGTTACCTACAGGAAAAGATGAGGCAAGGACGGTCTCTTCTTTTGTAGAACCCGCTTTTAGAGGGCGTGGTATTAGAGGTGAGTTATTAAAAAGTCAAAAAAACTTTTGTATTAAAAATAATAAGGCTTTGTGGTGTGTTATAGAGAGTACGAATATATCTTCTATTAGGGCAACACAAAAATCTAAAATTGTAATGATTAGGACAAACTACCTTCTGAAACTCATAGGTAGAAACGTATTCTCTATATTAACTAATCCTTTTAAGTTTTTTTTGCTTTGGGGGAATAAACGTGTATCAAGATAAAGAAGCTCAACAGTATATGACTTATTATGTTCTACAGCCATTCCATGAGCAAGCAATTGCAATTGCTTGCTTTATTAAAAAAAATACTAAGAAACGGTTGGTAGCAGTTCTACTAAACACTGAGCGATATAGTAGTCATCCAATATATGATGAAATTCTTATCGTAAATACATACTCTCAGATTCCTATGGATATCGGGAATATTATTCCAACAGGGGCCCAGTCTACTGAAATAATGTTGAGATTAGGGGGGCTGCGGCTTAATAATATTTGGATGGCTGAAAAGAATTTAATGGTGTTTGATAAGATTTCGTTTTTCAATCATTGTCTAAATAATAACTTACCTATTCCCAAGCAATTTGAATATGAAGAATTAGATGAATTTTCATTTCCAATTTTTTATAAACAAAAATGTGAGAAAGGGGGAGGTGTAAGGGGGCGAGCTAATAGTTTTAATGACTTAGTGAATGTATCCAAAGACGAGTTGGTTTTTCAAGAGTTGATAGATAGCCCAGGTACATATGGTGTAGCTTTTCTTGCAAAGAATGGTGGGATAGTTACTTCCTTTGCGCATTATGAAGTAGAAAGTTATCCAATTTCTGGTGGATCAGCGACAGTTATAAAGGAAACTCAAAATGCTCGACTAGAAGAACTTACCAAAAATTTTGTTAAATCATTTGGCTACGAAGGTTGGGGGTTGGCTGAGTACAAATATTGTCCCAAAAGAAAAGATTTTGTATTCATGGAAGTAAATGCAAAGTTTTGGGCATCCTGCTACTTCAGCTTCAATAATAATCCAGTTTTTTTGAAAGAGCTATTTTCTATAGAAATGGAGCGAGAACCTATAGAAATATTGATATTTATTAATCGTTTATTGAATACCGGCTTGTTTAACACAATTAAAACATTGCTTAAATATAGAAAAGCAAAGACCATAGTGGAGTCATCAATATTGAAATCATTATGTAGAGCATTATTGTCGGATATTAAGCTTAGGTAATATAACTAAATTAAGAGTTTTGTGCACAGTATTTAGAATACAAGGTTTTATCTTTTTGGATTAATAGTTCTAACATAGGTGAGTATGTCTTTTTCACAAGATCAATTAGACTGGTTTAAACAAATTTTCTTTGAACGCTTTGGGATAGGCTTTATCTTTGAGTGTGCTGAGGATACTGTTTTATTAAGGGTTGATGGAAGTGAAAAAATAATCACTTTTTCTAATATTGACATAGCATTTTATAAGTTTGGGGAAACAAACTTAAATTGTTATGAGTGGGATGCAAAAAAAGAGAGTTATCAAGGTGCTATAGCATCTATTCTTAGAGCACCTTCCACTAAAGAGTTGATGCTGCCTATCATAAATTTGCATGCCAATGGTGCTGTAATCAATTACGATATATTAGGTTTAGCCTACTGGATGTTGAATCGGCTAGAAGAAGTAGGTCGAACTGATTTAGATAACCATGAGCGTTTTTCGGCAAAATCTTCACACGCTTGGAAAAATAATTATTTGAATAGACCTATCGTAGATGAATGGTTAGAAATATTAAAGCAAGTAATACAACATGTTTGGCCGAACCTAAAAATAAAAGAACATAAATTTCAGTTAAATATTACACATGATGTAGATCGTCCCGCACGTTTTGGTTTTGCAAATCCAATAAACTTAGTTAAGTCGGTACTAGGAGATGTTATAAAGCGAAAAGATCTGAGTAGCTTATTTTTAGGTCCCTATATTCGCTTTAATACGGAAAAAGAATTACATACCAAAGATCCATTTAATACATTTGAATGGATTATGGATGTTTCAGAACGTAACTCAGTGAAAAGTGCGTTTTATTTCATTTGTGGAAGTACAGATCAAACAAAAGATGCAGACTATACTTTGCAGCATCCAGCTATTCAGAAATTATTAATGGATATCCATGCTAGAGGCCATGAAATCGGATTACACCCTAGCTATAATTGTTATAAAAACAAAGAGGCTTTAGCACAAGAGTTTACCAATTTAAAAGAAACATGTCGTCATCTTGGTATCCAACAGAGTGAATGGGGTGGACGCATGCATTTTTTACGTTGGAAGCATCCTGAAACAATGTTGTATTGGAACGAGTGTGGATTGAGTTATGACAGCACACTAGGATATGCTGACTATGCAGGGTTTCGTGCTGGTAGTTGTCATGAATATACAGCTTTCGATCCAGTTGGTCATAAAGTACTGAATTTGAAAATTAAACCTTTGATTGCTATGGAGTGTACTGTCTTACATGATAGATATATGGCGATAGATGAAAACCCTTTAGAAGTATTTTTGGAGCTAAAGGAAAAGTGTCAAAAGGTTAATGGTGTTTTTACGCTGTTATGGCATAACTCTGAATTTACTAAAGAAGCTTATCGTAGTATATATCAAGGTGTATTTTAGATGTTTTATGAAGTAGCAATTCTTGGACTGCTTACAATTAGTATCTTATTTATTTTTTTATATTTGTTGAAAGACACTATATTTGGAATAAATTTTTCTAGGAAGAATTATAATGGAATCCTTCTAAGTAGAGCATTTTTAGTTGTTATTTTATTTGGGGTTTGGAGTGTTTATTTTCTAGGGGTGGATAGCATCCCTGTTTTTTTTGTAAAACCTGAATCTATATTTTACTCATCTTTTATTATTCTATCTACATTTAATTTTTTTCTAATTTCTTTGGTTTTTTTTAGTAAGTTGTTTTTTCATAAATATTTCTTAGTAGAAGATAGTCAGTTAGATCTTAGAAATGGTAAATTTGTATTAATAATTTTCTCAGTTGCCTTATTGTTTTGTGTTTTACTAATGCATGCTTTAGGTGCAAAGCATGCTGTTATAGCAAGTGCATTAACAGGCAATGACTTGTTAAATGTTCGTATGGAAAATCGCTATGCGTCGAATGTTCCAACAATGCTAGCATCTTACTTGAAATTTCTATATATTCTTGTTGCGGCATTGTTGGCAATAAATTTTAAGAATACTAAAATTTCTTTATATAATAAAATTGCTATATTTCTATTAATTTGTTATTCAAGCACGTTATATGGAGGTAAGGCACCTCTTATTAATTGCTTTCTTATTTTTCTTTTTGGGTATTTATACAGTACAAACCAACATATAAATTTTTGGAAGTTATTTAAATATTCAACTCCAATTGTTCTGATTGGGTCTTATATATTATATTATCTTACCAAAATACAGTTTACTGACCTTGAACCTGGACAAGTAATTGAATACCTTTTATTGAGGATATCTACAGGACAAATGATGGGTGTTTATGAACAGTTGGATCTTAGAATTCATGATTTTGAATATATTTGGAGATCTGTTCCATTTGCTAATATTTTTTTAGAGTATAAAGAATACAGTAAAGATCTGATGATGTACACTTGGGGTAGTTATAAAGATGCAGAAGAAGTAGGGGTTATGAACTCTTATTTTATTGGTGAGGCGTATGCTATTGGAGGGATGTTATTTATGCTCATATCTCCAATAGTATTTGGTTTAAATTACTGCATTTCAATATTTGTTTTAATTTTCATTCTGCATAGAATCTTTGGTTTAGAGAAAAACTGCTCTGTTAAAGTAATTGGCTTATCAATGGCTTTTTTATTTCCTTTAACAGGGGATATAGCAGGTATGATTTTCTTTAAACAGATAATAATGTATATAGTTTTTTTAATCCCATTAATATTTGTTGTTGAAGTTTTTAGGTCGAATAAAGGGTAAGTTCTAATGGCGATATATCATGTTACTAAAGTTCCTTTAGAAAAGTCATCTAGAGTTTTATCACAATTAAATATTTTTCCAGATAATTCGCATGTCATAGAGTTGAGAAATCTGAGAGAAACATTAAAATACCTTTCAGTGTTACGTGGTGAAACTATTATATTTCATCAACAAGCCTCATTAGTATGCATGTTATTGTTTATTTTTTTTAATTTTATTAATAAAAGAGAAAATAGAATAATTTATGATATGCATGATTTAGTTATATTTGATTATTCTGGTTTATTTAGAAGAGTGAGAGCCTGTTTAATCTATGTTTTGGAATTTATTGTCACTAAGTTTGATTTTAAAATTATAACTGTATCGAATGGCTTGGCTAAAACAATAAAAAAAAGATATGGTCGGGATGCATGTGTTGTATATAACTTTCCTTCAGATTATAAGGAAAATAACTTTTCTTTGGATTCCGCTTGTTCTGAAAACAAGAAAATATGTTATTTCGGTATAATCGATGAAAAGAGAATACCTGTAAAACTATTCAAGGAGGTTTCTGAGTTGAATGGAGGAGGTAATATAGATGTGTATGGATATATTAGTCCAGTTTCAAACTTTTCTTTTTCTGGGGTTGAGTTTTTGAGTTATAAAGGGGAGTTTAAACCGAATAACATGTCTTTTTTGAATAACTATAATGTATTGGTGTTTGTTACAGATCAGGAGCTTAACTTAAACTATAAATATTGCATGCCAAATAAGATATTTCAGGCACTGACATATGGAATGGATATTTTAGTTTCTGATTTTTTTGAGGAAATTGTAGAAACATTTTCTGAAGCTAAAGAAGAAAACAATATGTTTGATTCAATTAATGGAGTCAAATATTTACGTGCTGATAAAATGTCTAAGAAGTTAGATCAGCTTTTTATCCAATCTAAAAGTAATTTTATCTCTGTTATTTTAGGTGAAAATGCCAATGCAACAACTGGTTAGTATAATTATGCCTGCTTATAAAGCGGCAAAAACAATTTCAGACTCAATTGAAAGTGTCTTGGCACAAACATATCAAAATTTTGAGTTAATCGTGATTGATGACTGTTCTCCTGATAATACTAGAGATATTGTTAATCAATATGTTAGCTTAGATAATAGAGTGAAATTAATTTCTAAAGAAAATAATCAAGGTGTTGCTGCTGCTAGAAATACAGGGCTGGATATTGTTACAGGTGATTATGTCGCTTTTTTGGATTCTGATGATAAGTGGGATACAAAAAAATTAGAAAAACAAATCCAAGTTTTTAAAAATCAAGATGTTGATGTCATCTTTAGTTCTTACTATCGTTTTAATAGTACAGGAATTAAAAACTTAGTTAGCGTTCCTCTTGCAGTAGACTATTCTCAACTTTTAAAAGGGAACTGTATTGGAAATTTAACAGCTATTTATAAATTTGATCGATTTAGCTCGGTTCGTCAAAAAAAAATTGGTCATGAGGACTATCTTTTCTGGCTGGAAATTTTTTCTAACTCCCCTGCAGTTAAAGGTATTGGAATACAAGAGCCTTTAGCATTTTATAGAGTTTCCGAAGATGGTTCGAATGTTTCAGCAAATAAATTAGAAGCTGCTAAATGGACATGGAATATTTATAGAAAACATTTAAATATTGGTCTTACAAAATCTATATTTTATTTCATTTGCTATGCAATGAAAGCTGTGACTAAACGAGTGTGATAAATGAAGATTCTAGTTACAGGTGCTACAGGTTTTGTTGGTCATGCTCTAATTTCTAATTTAATTAAGAAAGCCGAGTATAAAATATTTATTTTATCTCGAAATTTTGATGAGAGATTTCCTAGTAATGTTGAGCAGATCGTCGGCAACTCTGAAGGAAGTTTTTTTAAGACCTCAGTACCTAAACATATAGATACGATTGTGCATTTAGCCGGAAGAGCACATATTTTAAATGAACAGGTTGATAACCCACTGCATGAGTTTAGAGAAGTTAATGTTGAAGGTACATTGCATCTAGCTCATCAGGCCTTAGAAAATAAAGTGAAACGTTTTATTTTTATGAGTTCGATAGGAGTCAATGGTTCAAGTACAATAGATAAGCCATTTAACGAGTTGGATGAACCGCATCCTCATGCAGACTATGCAGTATCAAAATTAGAAGCAGAACAAGCACTCAAAGAATTATTTAAAAATACTGAAACAGAGTTAGTCATTATTCGTCCGCCTTTGGTTTATGCTTCAAATGCACCGGGAAATTTTGCTCGATTATTAAAGTTAGCATCAACAAATCTCCCACTACCATTTAGTGGAGTAAATAATAAGCGTTCATTTATTGCACTTGATAATCTGGTGGATTTCATTGAATGTTGTATTAAGCATCCTTGTGCTAAGAATGAATTATTTCTAATTTCAGATAATGAGGAATTATCCACAAAGCAATTGGTAACCTACCTTAGACAGGGAATGGCGAAATCACCAAACTTGATTTATGTACCTAATTTTGTCATGAAATTAGGTGCAATTTGCCTTGGAAAAATGAAATTATATGAACAGCTTTTTGGTTCATTAGAAGTTGATGCCTCGAAAGCAAAAACATTGCTAGGCTGGCAACCACCTTTGAACGCAATATCTGCTGTGAGACAAGCAGGTGAGGCATATAGTAAGTTAAAGTGAGTAAAACATGTCAATTCTTTTAATGCCTATAGTGAGCTTTTTGGTTGCATTTTTCTTAGTAGGGTATATGCGAAATTACGCATTAAAAAGAAATATCATAGATAACCCCAACGAGCGAAGTTCACATAGTACCCCGACACCACGAGGCGGAGGTGTTGCAGTTGTTGTTAGCTATCTTTTAGGGCTGATGTTGCTTATTTATCTTGGGTATTTATCTCAACACATTGGCTTAACCCTAATCTCAGCTGGTTTTACAATCGCATTGTTGGGTTTCTTGGACGATCACGGACATATTAATGCTTTGGCGCGATTAGCAGTTCATTTTCTTGTTGCGATTGGTGTCGTGGTGTCTTTAGGTGGTTTTTCTGAAGTCGGATTATTTAATGACAGTCTTCAGTTGGGATGGTTCGCCAATATTATTGCGGTACTTTTTTTAGTTTGGTTACTGAATCTATATAACTTTATGGATGGCATTAACGGTATTGCCAGTATAGAAGCGATCACAGCGACCTTGAGCATCGGTGGCATTTATGTCTTATTTGCATCGGATTTGTCGAGTCAGGCACTTTTTCTATTAGCAGCGTGTACTGCTGGTTTCTTATTATGGAACTTTCCCAAAGCTCGAATTTTTATGGGAGATGCTTGTAGCGGCTTTCTAGGGCTGATTTTGGGTATTCTTGCTTTGATTGCATTAAAACAAGATGTTGCCTTATTTTGTGCTTGGTTAATCTGTTTGGGGATATTCGTCGTTGATGCAACCTTTACTCTGATTCGTCGTGTGATCAATGGTCATAAGATGTATGATGCACATCGAAGCCATGCCTATCAATATGCGTCTAGAAAGTATAATAGTCATACTGTTGTTACTTTGGGTGTTTTGGCATTAAATGTTTTATGGTTATTACCGCTTGCTTATTTAACAACCCAGCATTATTTAATGCCAGAACTCTTAATTTTGATCGCTTATACTCCGTTGGTTTTTCTAGCTGTATATTTCGGTGCAGGTAAGACAGAAAGTGCATAAACAAGATGTTTTATTAATCCTAGGTGCTGGTGGCCATGGAAAATCTGTCGCGGAAGCTGCTTTCCTATCAGGTCAATGGAGCAGTATTGTATTTGCTGATGATAGTTGGCCGCAGAAAACAGAATTGGCTGGCTTTCCGATTGTAGCTAATATAGAGATGATACCAACGCTTATGACTACTATTACCGCAGCAATTCCAGCTGTCGGAAATAATCAGGTCAGACAGGTTTGGTTTCAACAACTAAAAGAATTGGCTATTCCTATCGCCACAGTGATTCATCCGTCTGCGATAATTAGTGCTACTGCTGAACTTGGAGAAGGCGTTTGTATTATGGCAGGATGTATTGTTGGCGTTGATGTCAAAATTGAAGATGGTGTGATTGTAAACCTAGCCTCGGCGATTGATCATGATAGTGAGATAGGAATGTTTTCACATCTCAGTGTTGGGGTTAAAATTACAGGAAATAAAACAGTAGCACCGTTTACTTTTTTAGCAGCGGGTTCAATTCTTGCTCATTAAATATGTAGCTAAAATTGAAAATTAAATCAAAGAAAATAGTGGGATATGAGATATGTATCCTGCTATTTTAAGTATTGCGTATTTGATGTGTAAAAGTTATTTTCAGTTACATTAGAAGTGCGTATAAAGATCAAACTGAATGTGGGATGATTAGAAGATCACTGTGAAAAAGATTATTCATCAATTTGCCTCAGCGCCTAGGCTGTATAAACAATTTTTCCTTGTTATTTTGGATATCTTAGCTTTTCCTGTCATTTTGTGGCTGTGTTATGTCATTCGTTTATTTGATTTGAAAGCAGATGTTGTTTCAGGCATTGATCATGGATCTTTGCTCGTTAGTTTGATTGCGATTAGTTGTCTTGCCGTTACAGGCGTCTATCGTTTTATTGTCCGAACCTTTAATGAAGTCTTTATTGTCAAACTCGCATTGGCTGTTTTTTTGACCATGCTGGCTTTATATGCACTCACATATATCACCAAAGCACATATTCCGATGTCTATTCCGTTTATGTTTGGTTTTATGATGTTTACGTGGGTTTGGACGAGTCGAGCGTTTATTCGTTTCGTGGTCAAAGTTTCATTTTATTCAGAGTTGGGACGCAAACGGATCGCGATTTATGGTGCAGGTGATGCAGGACAACAAATTGCAGCGGCATTACATCGTTCAGATGACCATCTTCCGATCTTTTTTATTGATGATTATGCTTCGTTACAAGGGCAAATCGTTGGCGGTTTAAAGGTTTATTCTGTTGAAAAAGCCTTACAGCGTTTTGAAAAAGAACATATTGATGAAATTTTACTTGCACTTCCTTCGGTTGGGCGAGTACGAAAAACTGAAATTATTCAACAATTTGAATCTTCTGGGTTAAAGATAACTGAATTACCAGGCTTGACCCAGTTAGTTGATGGAGAAATCCGAGTTTCTGATATTCAAGAAGTTGATATTATTGATTTACTCGGGCGTGATCCTATTCCGCCTATTGCCCATCTTTTGGTTAAAAATATTCAAAATAAAGTTGTGATGGTCACTGGTGCAGGTGGTTCGATTGGCTCAGAGCTGTGTCGTCAAATTATTAAGAATCAACCGAAATTATTGGTTTTATATGAGTTAACCGAATTTGCCTTATATAGTATTGATAAGGAATTACGCTTAACTGCAAACTGTGAGATTGTATCGATTTTGGGTACGGTGCAAGATCAACACAAGCTAGAACGAATTATTGAACAATATCAAGTGCAAACGGTCTATCACGCAGCCGCGTATAAACATGTGCCTTTAGTTGAATGTAATCCAATTGCAGGTTTAAAAAATAATGCGATTGGTACTGCAAATAGTTTAAATGCAGCGGTAGAAAAAGGCGTTGAAACATTTGTATTGATTTCGACCGATAAAGCAGTTCGACCGACCAATGTCATGGGAGCATCTAAGCGTATGGCAGAGTTATATTGCCAAGCGGTTGCTGAAACTAAACCCCCTACTCAAATTAGTATTGTCCGTTTTGGGAATGTCCTAGGTTCTTCAGGTTCAGTGGTGCCCTTGTTTAAACAGCAAATCGCAGTGGGCGGTCCGATTACCGTGACTCATCCAGATGTAACGCGTTATTTTATGACCATTCCTGAAGCATCGCAGCTTGTGATTCAAGCGGGAGCATTAGGGTCAGGTGGAGATGTGTTCTTGTTGGACATGGGTGAACCTGTTCGAATTCAAGATTTGGCACGTCAAATGATCAAATTGAGTGGTCTAAAAGTTCGTGAGACTGGTTCAAGCACAGGGGACATTGAAATTGCTTATAGTGGTTTACGCCCAGGTGAAAAGCTATATGAAGAACTTTTGATTGATCAGGATAATACTGAATATACGCAACATACTCGGATTTTACGGTCATTTGAAAAGCATTATCCTTTACAAGAAGTACAAGCGATCTTTGCTAAAATTAATCAAATGACCGCAGTTGACCATGATGTGGATTGGGCTTTAACGCAGCTTGAACATTATGTTGATGGGTATAAACGTAGCGGTGACGTTCGAGTTAACTAAATTGAGAGAGAATATGATTAAAAAAGCCATTTTACCTGTTGCAGGTTTAGGTACACGGTTTTTACCAGCGAGTAAGTCAATTCCAAAGGAAATGGTCACGGTGGTCGATCGTCCAGCAATTGAATATGTGGTTCGGGAAGCGGTCGAGGCAGGTATTGAACAGATTATTTTAGTCACTCACTCCTCCAAGGCTTCGATTGAGAATTATTTTGATCGTAATTTTGAGCTTGAAACCACGCTAGAACAAAAAAAGAAATTTGATTTACTCAAAGAAATTACTGATATTTTACCTAAGCATGTCAGTGTGGTCAGTGTACGCCAGCCCCAACCTTTAGGATTAGGTCATGCAGTATTGTGTGCCAAAGATATTGTGGGTGATGAGGCTTTTGCGGTGTTATTACCCGATGTTTTAGTTAAAAATAATCAGCATACAGAGAATGATCTGTCTTTGATGATTCAGCGATTTCAACACTCTCAAGCGTCCCAGATTATGGTTGAAGCTGTGCCTGATCATTTGGTTGATCAATATGGTATTGTGGATGTTGCCGTTTCACCGAATGAGGGTGAAAGTGTCATCATGCAAGGGATTGTTGAAAAGCCAGCAGTGGGCAGCGCACCCTCGAATTTGTCGGTGGTGGGGCGTTATATTTTGCCAGCGCAAATCATGGCATTGTTAGAAACAACACCACGTGGGGCTGGAAATGAAATTCAATTGACTGATGCGATTGCGGCATTACAGCAGTCACAGACAGTCGAAGCTTATCGTATGAAAGGTCAAACTTTTGATTGCGGGAGCAAGATCGGATATCTCAAAGCGGTATTGCATTATGGTCTTGAACATCCCAAATTGGGTGTAGAGTTTAAGGGCTTAATTCAAGAATTAGCGCTTTAAGGTAAGTAGTTATGAAAGTCGCAATCTTTGGTAATACTTTATATGCAGGGGTAATGTCCGCGTTATTGTCGGAGTCAGGGCATAACGTATATTGGTGTTCGCATCTCCATGTTGCAACGGATGAACTGCAATATTCATTTCATGATGAAAATGTCAGTCATTTATTGGAGAAGCAACGACAAAGCGGTTTTCTAAAGTATAGTGACTTGGAACAAATACCTTTAGATATTGATGCCTACCTGTTTAGTTTTAATCAGACTCAAGAACCGCAAGTTTATCAATTATTAAATGCTCTTAAACAACGTCCGATTATTCATCCAAAATTGATGATCAATGCTTCAACTTTTGGTTTGCATGGCACAGAAAGATTCCTACAGATATTGTCAGATGATGACTGGGTCTATTTACCTGATACCGTTCAGGAAGGAAATGCTTTACAGAGCTTAACAGAGGCAAAACAACTAATCGTTGGATGTATTCAGGTGGATGTGCAAGCCAAAGTGAAAGAGCTGTTAAGACCCTTTTTTCCTTTAGCACAGCATTATTTATTTATGCCGGTTTTAGATGCGGAATTTACTAAGTTGAGTATTTCTGGCATGTTGGCGACACGGATTAGTTATATCAATGATCTTGCGGTTGTGGCAGAAAAGTTAGGCATTGATATTGCTTCAGTCCGTCAGGGAATGGCTGCGGATAATCGGATTGGCACTGCTTATTTAGCGCCTGGTGCTGGTTTTGGTGGTGAAAACTTTTCACATGATATTTTGACGCTTTCCAATACTGTGGCCAATACAGGGGTCAAAAGCCAATTGCTTGCTCAAGTTTGGGAGATCAACGAGCAGCAGAAAGAAATCTTATTCCGTAAGTTTTGGAATTATTACCACGGTGATTTACAAGGCAAAACAGTTGCCATTTGGGGAGCTTCTTTTAAAGAGAATACCTCGAGTATTCAACAGTCCCCGATTCATCAAATGTTGGCTGCACTCTGGGCGCAGGGGGTAACTGTTCAGTTACATGATCCGCAAGCCTTAGAAGAAATTAGTACGATGTATGGTCAGCGAGATGATCTGATTTTATGTGATGATCAATATGAGGCTGTGCAAAATGTACATGGTTTATGTGTCTTAACGGCGTGGAAACAATATTGGAGTCCTGACTTTAAACAATTGGCGCAGTGCATGGCACATCCTCTCATTTTAGATGGACGTAATATTTATGATCCACAGTATGTGAAGGCACAAGGTTTTGCATATATGGGGGTGGGGCGTTAATTATGGTCAATAATCTTCATCCATTTCCTGTCAAGAATCAGCGTGTTGTATTGGAACATTTATCCTCTTTGCAAGAACAGCTTAAAGAGGCTCATCTCAAGCAACTATTTGCAGCAGACGCTTCACGTTTTACCAAGTTTTCTGTGGAATATGACCAAATTGTTTTAGATTTTAGTAAACATCGAATTGATCAAAATATTCTTGACGGTTTGGTTGATTTAGCGCATAGCCAAGATCTCAGTCAATGGATCAAAAAACTATTTTCATCAGAGCAGATTAATTTCACTGAGCATCGTGCTGCGATGCATTGGGCATTGCGCTTACCGAAAACCAATCAGGACTTTTCTGCTGTTAATCAACAAGTTCAAGTACAACTTGAGAAAATGTATGCTTTGGTGGAAAAGATTCATACTGGACAATATCGCGGTGCGACAGGTGAGGTTATTCAGGATGTGGTGAATATTGGAGTCGGGGGGTCTGATTTAGGTCCATTGATGGTGACGCATGCATTGTCAGATTTTAAGGTCAAGACAGCAAAACCCTTGGATGTTCATTTTGTTTCGACCATGGATGGCAGTCAGCTTTCCGCGTTACTGCATCAGCTTCGTCCTGAAACAACCTTATTTATTATTTCGTCAAAATCTTTTGGCACGATTGACACGCTTTCGAATGCTGAAACGGTACGCCAATGGTTAGAAAAAGCCTTGGGCACAGATACAAAAATCTTGAAAAACCATTTTATTGGTGTTTCAACCAAAGCAGAAAAAATGACGGAATGGGGCATTGCCCCTGATAAGCAACTGCTATTGTGGGACTGGGTGGGTGGCCGTTATTCATTGTGGTCATGTATTGGTTTACCCATTGCTTTAATGATTGGTGTAGACGGATTCAAGCAGTTTTTAGCGGGTGCTTATGCGATTGATCAACATTTCCAAACGGCACCGTTTGCTCAAAATATCCCTGTCTTAATGGGACTGTTGGGTGTGTGGAATAATAATTTTCTTGATATTCAGACCCATGCAGTCTTGCCTTATGATGGACGACTTAAATATTTTGCCTCCTATTTGCAACAATTAGAAATGGAGTCCAATGGTAAATCGACCCAACGTAATGGTGAGAAGGTCGCTATGGCCACTTGCCCAATTGTATGGGGCGAAGTAGGACCAAATGCGCAGCATGCGTTCTATCAGTTATTACATCAAGGGACACATTCAGTTAGCTGTGATTTTATTGCTCCAGTTAAGCGCTACAATGCTAATCAGTTTACCTATGTCGAAAGTGCTGATGCATTGGTTGAGCAGCATCATCTCGCATTATCGAATTGTTTAGCGCAATCTCGTTTATTGGCATTTGGCAATCAGGCGCTGGCAGCAGATGAGCTTAAAGATTTACCCGCATACAAGCAATATGAAGGCAATCAGCCAAGTTCGACCATTTTATTAAAAGAGTTGAATCCGTATAGTTTAGGTATGTTGATTGCACTTTATGAGCATAAAGTTTTTGTGCAGTCGGTGTTATGGAATATCAATCCCTTTGATCAATGGGGTGTGGAAAAAGGCAAAGAGATTGCTAATCAGCTTTTGCCGATTTTAAACCGTGAGCAAGAGGATTTATCTATATTTGATGCATCGACACAGGGTCTATTGAAAATATTATTAGGCAAGACAGAAACTTAAAAAGCGATTGTTCTATAGATAGAAGGAAATCTTTTTGGTCTAAAAAGATTTCCTTCTTTTGTTTACTAAGCTGAAATTAGATGCGTCAACTCATCGACATAAACCTGCATCGGTTGTGGATTTTGATCGGCGCGACTTTCAATATTTAAGCGTAGTAATGGCTCGGTATTTGAGGCACGCACATTTAAACGCCAAGCACCGAAATCAAGACTTACCCCATCAGTACGGTCGATCTGTGGATTTTGATCGGCATAGTGATCAAAGATCTTTTGTACCGTTGTCTGAGTATCAGCGACTTTAAAGTTGATCTCACCGCTACATGGAAATTTTTCAATCATATTTTCAACTAAAGTTGAAAGGGTTTGACCTGTTTCAGAGAGTAGGGCAATCGTGAGCAACCAAGGGATCATACCGCTATCGCAATAAGCAAAGTCGCGGAAATAATGATGTGCACTCATTTCGCCGCCGTAAACGGCATTGTGTTCACGCATCACATCTTTAATAAAGGCATGCCCCGATTTTGACTGTACCGCAATCCCTTGATATTTTTCCACAATATCAAAGGTATTCCAAACAAGACGTGGATCATGAACAATTTTCTCCCCTGCTTGTTTGATCAAGAAAGCTTGTGCTAGCAACCCAACGATATAATAGCCTTCTATGAACTGCCCCTTTTCATCAAATAGGAAGCAACGGTCAAAGTCCCCATCCCATGCAATTCCCATATCAGCTTGATGTTTAAGTACAGCATCACGAGTGCTGTCACGGTTTTCGATCAGGATCGGGTTAGGAATACCATTCGGGAAGGTACCATCAGCGTCGTGGTGGATTTTAATAAATTCAATAGGAATGTGTAGTTGTTGGAACTTCTGTTCGATCGCATCAATGACATGACCTGCTGCACCGTTACCTGCATTGACCACCAGTTTAAGTGGTTTAATTTTTTGTGGATCAATATAAGTCAGTAGGTGCTCAATGAATTCAGGCAGAATATTATAGTGTTGTGTGGTGCCGTTCTGTGCGACTTCAACGAACCGCCCCGATTCAGCCAAAGCTTGAATTTCTTTTAAGCCAGTATCAGCACTGATTGGACGTGCATTTTCACGCACCAATTTCATGCCGTTGTAATCCATTGGGTTGTGGCTGGCAGTGATTTCTATACCACCCTGAACATCGAGATGGAATGCACCGAAATACACTTCTTCAGTCCCTGTCATACCTAAATCAAGCACATTGATGCCTGCATCATTTAGACCACGAATGGTGGCTTGTTTTAAGCCTTCGCTGCTTAAACGAATATCACAACCGATCACGATGGTTTTTGGTTGATAGATTTGTCCATAAGCGCGACCAATCTTATAGGCAATTTCTTCATTGAGCTCTGTACCCAGTTTGCCGCGAATGTCATAGGCTTTAAAGCAAGTCAGTTGTGTCATTGGAAGTTACGCTGTTATTTGTCATTGTTGAGCAGTATACAAAGGGATCGTAAAATAAAAAATGGCTGCTTCAATTGAAACAGCCATTTTTGGTAAGGATGTGTAGATGGTGTTAAGCTGATTTTGCTAAAACTTCCGCAACCGCTTTTGCAACTTTATAGACATTATTCATGTTTAAACCCGCAACACAAATACGACCACTACGCACCAGATAGATCGCATAGTCTTCACGTAAAGTATCCACTTGTTCAGCGGTTAAGCCTGTGTAGCTGAACATACCTTTTTGATTCACAAGGTAGCTGAAATCACGTTCTGGCAATGCTTTGGTCAATTCATCTCTCAAGATGCTACGCATTTTAAGGATACGCTCACGCATCTCTTTCACTTCATCTTGCCACTGTTGATTTAGCTCAGCGTCATTTAACACTTGATCTACTAACCACGCACCTGTTGTTGGTGGGCTAGAGTAGATGCGGCGTACAGTCGCTTTTAACTGACCGAATGTGCATTGCGCTGCTTCTGCATCGTCACAAACAAATGTCAAACCACCAACACGCTCACCGTAAAGTGAGAAGATTTTAGAGAATGAATTGCTGACAATGAAGTTTAAGCCCGCTTGGTCTAGTGCGCGAATCGCATAGGCGTCTTGTTCCATACCATCGCCAAAACCTTGGTAAGCGATATCAAGGAATGGAATCAAATTGCCTTGTTTTAATACCGCAATCACTTGATCCCATTGTGCTGGATTCAAATCCGCACCTGTCGGGTTATGGCAGCAAGGATGTAACAACACAATGCTTTGTTCTGGCAATGTTTTTAGCGTAGACAACATGCCATCAAAATCGACACCACGCGTTTCAGCATCGAAGTATGGATAGAAATTACTTTTGATGCCTGCACCATTGAAGATGGCAACATGGTTATCCCAAGTCGGTTGGCTGACCCAAACTTCTGAATTTGGGAAATATGTTTTTAGAAAGTCAGCACCAACTTTCAATGCACCTGAACCACCCAATGTTTGAATCGTCGCAACACGACCTTGTTGAATTGCTGGGCTATTTGCGCCAAACAATAAGGCTTGAATCGCTTCACGGTAAGGTTTGAAACCTTCCATTGGAAGATAAAGCTTGGTTTGCGTATTCTTCGGTGCAATCCGTTTTTGCGCTTCGATAATGGTATCAAGCTGAGGAACGATGCTGTCTTCGTTATAGTACAAACCAATACTGAGGTTCACCTTTTCAGCGCGTGGATCAGCATTGAACTGTTCCATTAATGAAAGAATTGGATCGCCTGCATAAGGTGGGATATGTTGAAACATTAACAATGTCCTTTTATTCAACAAGGGGCATGGAGGTGTTTTTTGAATGCCCAATAATGTACCAATAAAGTGCAGATGAAGCACTCTATTATTTGCATTTCTAGTGCAGTATTTACTTACAAAATCAGTCAAAGACCAACAGATTATCAGGATTGTCTACAATCAAGCTGTCATACCATCGTCGTAGTATAAAAAGAATAAAGTCCATTATGTGGTACAGATCAAATCAATATTTAATTGACTATATTTTATAAGTTTTTGTTTTTACTATATTTAATATGATTTTCGATTTGATTGTTGATTTGCTTAGTCAGGGTGTTTAGCCAATAGGATTGCCAGAGCCTCTATTTTTATTGTCGACAATCCTATTGCATTTTCGCTTGTATTTGGTTATAAAATCATAAAAATGCTAGAGATTGTTGACAATATGCAAGATACCCTTGTTCCACAAGCCATCAGCACAAGTCAGGGAAGAACACTGACGGAACACGTATTTAAGCAAATTCAATCCGCAATCGTCTTGGGGCAGATTCCTGCGGGCAGTAAGATTTCTGAACCTGAACTGGCACGTGTGTATGGGATTAGCCGTGGGCCTTTGCGTGAAGCGATTCATCGTCTTGAAGGACAGAAGTTGGTAGAGCGTACTGCGCATATTGGCGCACGTGTGGTTTCCCTCTCGCTACAACAGTTTCAAGAGCTGTACCAGATTCGTGCTTCTTTAGAAGGCTTGGCTTGTAAACTCGCTGCTCAACATATTGATAAAAAACAAATCTTGGCATTGCGGGATGTATTACGTTTACATGCTGAAGATGAAAATTTTAAAGCAGGAAAAGGCTATTACTTGCAAGAAGGGCAAGATGATTTCCATTACTGCATTATCAAAAGTAGTGGCAATAAAACCCTCGAAAAAATGCTCTGTGATGAGCTTTACCATCTGATTCGGATGTATCGCATCCAGTTTTCAAATACCCCAAATCGACCCAGCAAAGCTTGGGAAGAACATATCCGCATTTTAGATGCGATTGCTGAAGGTGACGGTGAACTTGCCGAAATGCTGATGCATCGTCATATCAATGCATCTTACAAAATTGTTGAGCAAACATTGTTGCAAACTCAAGGAGAACATCAACATGGCTAAATCTGCTGGTCAGCTATTCCGCGACGCGGTCGCAAATGAAAAACCATTACAAGTGGTGGGTGCAATTAATGCGAACCATGCTTTATTGGCAAAGCGTGCAGGTTATAAAGCGATTTATTTATCAGGTGGCGGTGTCGCGGCAGGTTCGTTGGGCTTACCTGATTTAGGCATTAGCAATCTTGATGATGTGCTCACTGATGTCCGTCGTATTACTGATGTTTGTGATTTACCGTTGTTGGTGGATGTGGATACCGGTTTTGGTGCATCTGCATTTAATATCGCGCGTACCACCAAGTCGATGATTAAGTTTGGTGCGGCAGCGATGCATATCGAAGATCAAGTCGGTGCTAAACGTTGTGGTCACCGTCCAAACAAAGCCATCGTGACGCAACAAGAAATGGTTGACCGTATTAAGGCAGCAGTTGATGCGCGCACCGATGAAAACTTTGTGATTATGGCGCGTACGGACGCTTTAGCAGTTGAAGGCCTACAAGCAGCGATTGATCGTGCAGGTGCATATATTGAAGCAGGTGCGGATATGTTATTCCCTGAAGCAATCACTGAGTTGGCCATGTATAAGCAATTTGCTGATCTGACCAAAGTTCCAGTCTTGGCGAACATTACTGAATTTGGTTCTACACCATTGTTCACCACGGAAGAATTGGCTTCTGCTGATGTCAGCATTGCCTTATATCCACTTTCTGCATTCCGCGCGATGAATAAAGCAGCAGAAAATGTCTATGAGACTTTGCGCAAAGAAGGCACGCAGAAGAATGTGGTGGACACCATGCAAACGCGTCAGGAATTGTATGAGCGCATTAACTACCATGCGTTTGAACAATACCTTGATGGAACTTTTGCGAAGAGCAAGTAATTTCCCCCCTCCTAACCTACCCCAGAGGGAGAGGGAATTCACGAATTGAAGACTTTCTAGTGGAGATAAAAAGAGTATTTTTATCAGTTTCATGAAGGTCTTAATGATCGTGAAGGCGGCATGGATGCCGCTACGTTGGGCTGCGGTAGCAAGGACGTACCGTCAGGCCAACAAAGGATTTTTGCTTACTTTTGATCCATCAAAAGTAAGTCCAGCCGAAGGCTTATCCTCAAATAAGATGAGAGTTCGGTATGACACCGCTACGAAATTCACCTAAGGATAAAAAAGGACAATCTTATGAGCAGTAATGAAACGCTAACAACAGGCTTCAAACCAAAAAAATCAGTCGCACTCAGTGGTCAAGTTGCAGGTAATACCGCACTGTGTACCGTAGGCCGCAGCGGTAACGATTTGCACTATCGTGGTTATGACATTCTTGATCTTGCAGTGGGCAGTCAATTTGAAGAAGTGGCGCATTTACTTGTGCATGGCAAATTACCCAACAAAGCTGAACTGAAAGCCTATAAAGCCAAATTAAAAGCACTGCGTGGCTTACCAGCGGCACTCAAAACTGCACTTGAGCAACTTCCTCCATCAGCTCATCCAATGGATGTGATGCGTACAGGGGTATCTGTTCTAGGTTGTTTAACGCCAGAACATGAAGACCACAACGAAGCAGGCGCAAAAGACATTGCTGACAAATTGATGGCAAGCTTAGGCTCAATGTTGTTGTACTGGTATCACTTTAGCAACAATGGTCGCCGTATCGAAGTTGAAACCGATGATGACTCGATTGCCGCGCATTTCTTACATTTGTTGCATGGTGAAAAACCGTCAGAGGAATGGACTGAAGCGATGCACACTTCATTGATTCTGTATGCAGAGCATGAATTCAATGCATCAACATTTACCTCGCGCGTGGTGGCAGGTACAGGTTCAGACATGTACTCAGCGATTACAGGCGGTATTGGTGCGCTACGTGGACCAAAACATGGTGGTGCGAACGAAGTTGCGTTCGTGATTCAACAGCGTTATGACAATGCCGACGAAGCAGAAGCAGACATCCGTAGCCGCGTAGAGAAAAAAGAAGTGATCATTGGTTTTGGTCACCCTGTTTATACGATCTCTGATCCACGTAACGAAGTGATCAAGAAAGTGGCTTATGATCTTGCTGAAGCGCAAGAAAATAACAAAATGTATTTGATTGCTGAACGTCTAGAAGCGGTGATGAAAGAAGTGAAGAACATGTTCCCGAACCTCGATTGGTTTAGTGCAGTGAGCTATCACTTGATGGGTGTTCCTACCGCCATGTTTACGCCATTGTTTGTGATTGCACGTACCGCAGGTTGGTCAGCGCATGTGATTGAGCAACGTCAAGACGGCAAGATCATTCGTCCAAGCGCGAACTATACAGGCCCTGAAAATCTAGAATTCAAACCTTTGGCGGAGCGTGGCTAATATGAATAACACACAATACCGTAAACCGCTGCCAAATTATAATGGCGATACCCAGCTCGAATACTATGACGTGCGTCAAGCCGTTGAAGATATTCAGCCAGGCGCGTACGCGACTTTGCCGTATACCTCGAAAGTATTGGCAGAGCAGTTGGTTCGCCGTTGTGATCCAACGTTGCTCACCGATGCCTTAAAACAATTGATCGAACGTCGTCAGGACATGGATTTTCCTTGGTATCCTGCGCGCGTAGTCTGTCACGACATCTTAGGTCAAACCGCTTTGGTTGACCTTGCAGGCTTGCGTGATGCCATTGCCGAACAAGGTGGTGATCCCTCTAAAGTCAATCCTGTTGTACCAACGCAGTTGATCGTAGACCATTCACTCGCAGTAGAATTTGGCGGTTTTGATCCAGATGCATTTGAAAAAAACCGTGCCATCGAAGATCGTCGTAATGAAGACCGTTTCCATTTTATTGAGTGGACCAAAACCGCCTTTAAAAATGTCGATGTGATTCCTGCGGGCAACGGCATCATGCACCAAATCAACTTGGAGAAAATGTCTCCAGTGATTCAAAACCGTGATGGTTTGGCTTTTCCCGATACTTGTGTCGGTACAGATTCGCATACACCACATACCGATGCGCTTGGTGTGATTTCGATTGGTGTCGGTGGTTTAGAAGCTGAAAATGTGATGTTGGGTCGTGCATCGTGGATGCGCCTACCTGACATTATTGGGGTTGAGTTTGTTGGTCAACGTCAGGCAGGCATTACTGCAACCGATATCGTCTTAGCCTTAACCGAGTTCTTGCGTAAAGAGCGGGTGGTCGGTGCATATCTAGAGTTCTTCGGCGAAGGTGCGGACACCATGTCGATTGGTGATCGTGCCACCATCTCCAACATGACCCCTGAATATGGTGCAACCGCTGCGATGTTCTACATCGACCAAAACACCATTGATTATTTAACCTTGACGGGTCGTGAAGCAGAACAAGTCAAACTGGTTGAACAATACGCCAAAGAAATCGGTCTTTGGGCAACGGATATGACCCAAGCGCAATATCCTCGTGTACTCCGTTTTGATCTTTCAAGCGTAACCCGTAATATCGCAGGGCCATCAAACCCACATGCGCGTGTTTCGACTGCTGATTTGAAAGCCAAAGGTATTGCAGGTGTAGTTGAACATCGTACTGATGGTTTAATGCCTGATGGTGCAATCATCATTGCTGCAATCACCTCATGTACCAATACCTCAAACCCACGTAATACTGTTGCCGCAGGTTTATTGGCACGTAAAGCCAATGAATTGGGCTTAGTGCGTAAGCCTTGGGTGAAATCTTCATTTGCTCCAGGTTCAAAAGCGGCTGCGCTGTACCTTGAAGAAGCAGGCGTACTGAAAGACCTAGAGAAATTAGGCTTTGGTATCGTGGCCTATGCTTGTACGACGTGTAATGGCATGTCAGGTGCACTCGATCCAGTGCTTCAACAAGAAATCATTGACCGTGACTTGTATGCGACCGCAGTGCTTTCTGGTAACCGTAACTTCGATGGTCGTATTCATCCTTATGCCAAACAAGCATTTTTGGCATCGCCACCGCTTGTCGTAGCCTATGCGATTGCAGGAACGATTCGTTTTGACATTGAAAAAGATGCGCTTGGTACAGATAAAGACGGCAATCCAATTTACCTAAAAGACATCTGGCCATCGGATGCTGAAATTGATGCCTTGGTCAAAGAGTCAGTCAAGCCTGAACAGTTCCGTAAAATTTACATTCCAATGTTTGATCTGGGTGTAAATGAAGAAGCGGCAAGTCCACTGTATGACTGGCGACCAATGAGTACTTATATTCGCCGTCCGCCGTATTGGGAAGGGGCATTGGCTGCGCCGCGTACTTTAGCCAATATGCGTCCACTTGCGATCTTGGGTGACAACATTACCACCGATCATTTATCGCCATCAAATGCCATTGTCCTTGATAGTGCGTCTGGTGAGTATTTGGCGAAAATGGGTGTACCTGAGGAAGACTTTAACTCATACGCAACGCATCGTGGCGACCATCTCACCACGCAACGTGCGACATTTGCCAACCCGAAATTGTTTAATGAAATGGTGGTTCGTTCAGACGGCACGATTAAACAAGGTTCAAAAGCGCGTGTAGAGCCTGAAGGCGAAGTAATGCGGATGTGGGAAGCGATTGAAACTTACATGAACCGTAAGCAACCGTTGATCATTGTGGCAGGTGCGGATTATGGTCAGGGTTCTAGTCGTGACTGGGCTGCCAAAGGTGTACGTCTTGCAGGTGTGGAAGCGATCGTGGCAGAGGGCTTTGAGCGCATTCACCGTACTAATTTGGTGGGTATGGGTGTATTACCGCTTGAGTTTAAGCCAGGCGTTAACCGTAAGACCTTAAAGCTAGATGGTACTGAGCTTTATAGTGTGATTGGTAATATCTCACCACGTTCTGACTTAACTTTAGTGATCGAGCGTTCGACTGATGAAGGCAAAGAAGAAATTATTGAAGTAGCTGTGACGTGCCGTCTCGATACAGAAGAAGAAGTTTCTGTGTATGAAGCGGGTGGGGTATTACAGCGTTTTGCACAGGATTTCTTGGAAGGTCAAGTGGCTTGATAATGCTTTAACATTGTAAAAATGACAGGAAAGCTCTATCTTAGGATGGAGCTTTTTTTTATTGGAATTGGTTGATGAATAAAAAAATAGAAAAATATGGTGTTGCTGCGGTTGAACGTCCAAGAATTCAGGCAACGAAGCAATTAGATTTGTCAGGTGAAACTGGTCGTCAGATCGTAAAGTCAGAAACAAAACTAGCATTGCGTACACATAGTAAGACATTTAAGCGCCTTGCAGATATGTAATGAATATTATTTGCTTTCCATTTGAACGTGTAATTGAGATTAATGCTTTTATTTTAGCTACAGAAAAAGGCATGAAAGGTGCAGCGGATGTTGGAAAGCTGCAAGGTGCTTTAGCTCGTGTTGATAATGCGATTGTTTATGAAGGCTTAGACGATGTGTTTGAAATAGCAGCTAAATATGCCTCAAGTATTGCAAATGCTCACGCATTATCTGATGCGAATAAACGGACTGGTTTAGCTGTAGCTTTAGAATATTTGTCTTTGAATGATTATGAACTATTACAAGATAACGAGCTGTTAGCCGATGCTGTCAGAGATTTAGTAATTGGTGAAGTCACTGAAAGTGATTTTGCAGATATTTTGTATGCGCATTATGTGGCAAATGGCGAGTAATTTTTGAAATAATAGAGAAAAATATAGATTCTGCGATAACTTGCCGTTTAGATACAGAAGAAGAAGTTTCTGTGTATGAAGCGGGTGGTGTATTACAGCGTTTTGCACAAGACTTTTTAGAAGGTCAAGTGGCTTAATTTCTTTGTAAAATACATTTTGATTAGTCAAATGTGATTATGCAATCTTTCTCTGCTAGCTCAGAAATAGTTAGCAGAGTATTCTATATTGTTTGAATACAATTGGAGCGATATTAGTGTTAAAGAAAATGTTATGCGTCTTTACAATTTTTGTGGGTTTGTCGGGTTGTGCCACGCTCTATCAGCAAGAACCATTAGAAGCAATCGTAGCAAGTCATATTGATATATCTAACTGGAAAGTTGGATATCAAAAACAATTTGGTGTAGGCAAAGGATATATCCGTGAATTCATTCCTATAAATGATTCGATTGGACAATGGTCAAAAATGCTATCAATTGAATTTTTAGAGGGGAATAAGAGCACACCACAAGAATTTACGGACCAATTCATGGCACAAAGAAAATCTCAATGTCCTTCGACAGAGTTCAAAATTTTAGAATCAGATACAGATAATATTTATTATCAAGCAAATTTTCCTGAATGTATGGGGCATTTAAAGCAATCTGAATTGACTCGTGTTATTCGAGGAAATGACGGTTTGCATCGAATCAGTTATTCTACTAAAGGCGATTTAACCGAAGCAGATACTACAAAATGGTTAAATGAGTTTAAACAAGCAAGACTTGTAAAAGGTCGTGAGAAAGCTATTGTGAGATAATTCACTATTAGGATCACATGTTAAAACATCTGATGTAAATTTAGTAAAAGCTGAACCATATTCTCAATATATTCTAATGTCCTCTTGAAGAATTTAGCAGGAAGCTTGAAACTTAATGCAACTAAACAGTGTAATAGAGAACATTTCGCCACGTTCTGACTTAATTCTGCGGATTGAACGCTCGACGGCTAATGGTCGAAATGAGATTGTTGAAGTGCCAGTGACTTGTCGCTTAGATACAGAGGAATTCTCTGTGTATTAAGTGGGTGGCGTACAACGTTTTGCATAAGACTTTTTAGAAGGTCAAGTGGCTTAGTTTACTGGGTTTTTTGATTCTTATAAAGAAGCTCTATCGCCATGGTAGGGCTTTTTTATAGGTGATTTTAAAAACTAGAATTATTTTTTTGAAATAAAAATACTATAGATTATACTGCACAGTATATTTAACTCCCTAAGATGATATAAAAATGTTTTCTAAACAAAAAATAATACTCCCATTACTTTGTACTGTTTTTCTTACAGCATGTGGTGGCGGTGGAAGCGGTAATTCAAATAATTCCACTGGAAAACCGGAGACAAAACCGGAGACAAAACCGGAGACAAAACCGGAGACAAAACCGGAGACAAAACCGGAGACAAAACCGGAGACAAAACCGGAGACAAAACCAGAAACAAAAGTTGAGTATATTACGTTAAAAGGTAATGCTCGTGCATATGGCAATGTTTTGGATAATATTAAACTGAACGTCACTGCTAAATGTGTGAATGGCGCTGGTTTTGAAGCAGATGTTGTAAGTGATCTCTATGGATCATGGTCTGGTGAGGTAGATCGTAAACAGCTCCCATGTAAGTTAAAAGTCGTTTCAGTAAAAGACACATACTACTCTTATGTATCTGATAAAGACGTCTTTGTTAATGTTAACCCTATTACAACCTTAGTCGTTGCTTTGGCATCTCAGCAAAAATCTGAAGATTGGTTTAACTCTAAATATATTTTTACTCCAATGGATTTAAACAAAGCTAATGAAGTAATAAAACAAGAATTAATTAAGAAAGGCTATGTTCTTGACAAAGACTTGAATCTGATAACAAATGATATGGGGAGTAATGCTTCTTATTATACTGTATTAGAAAAGTTAGAAGAAGCGATTCATGGTGTGACAGGTTTTAAAGATTACTCTGATTTAGTTGATTTAATTGCTAAAGGTCAAGTTGATGCAATTCCACTAATACCAGAGGATTATGCACGTTTAAAAATTAATTATCAGGCTTGTGCAGGGGAACAGTATCTAGGGAGTACCAAGATATTGACGCATTGTTCTTCAGGCTTATTACCTGATTTTAAGTCTAAGAAATTAAGACAAAAAGATAAGCAGGTTTGTGAAATTCAAAAGACAGGAGATCTGCTTTCAATTAAAAGTGGTCAAGTCAATTATCAAGTTAAAATAAATCAGCAAGAAAATGACAAAATTACAGATGGTTATCCAGTCATGAATACCTTATTACTTGCCGAAGGAAATCAGCGAGTAGAAATCCTTTTTCAATATGATTTACTGGTTATGGTGGCTGCATATCACGTAGATAGTAAAGGAGGTCAGATTGATCTTATTTCTTGTGATGGCATATATACACGATAATGAGATCTTGTCGAAGAGGCTGTAAGATGAACGACCATGTATGAAGCGAATAGGATTTACACCGTTTTATACAAAAGAGTTTTAGAAGCTTGAGTGACGTAATACATGCTTTTGTTGAAGGGGGGAAATAAAGCCTCTCAAAGTGTATAAACGATAACCTTCACCTTTCCGCCGCCATTATTCGTCGGAAAGGTCAATAAATAATCAGAACTATCACGCTATAGTATATGTACCATTTCTAAAATCTATGGAGAACAAAGATGGTGACTGCTGGCGAAAGACCCGGAACTGGTTTCTATTTTTGTGTCCAATGCGGACATCGCACTTATTTAGAAATTGGTACTGATCGTTTACCTCCGTGTACCAAATGCCTTGGCAATCAATTCAACAGTAAGATTGCTTAAGCCGCAAACACCAAACAGTTATCCACTGTTTGAATAAAAGCCCTGTCACTTGATGGGGCTTTTTGTTACCTTAAAAACATGAAACAACAAGACCGATCATCGGCATCAAATAAGGAAAACCAACATGGAAACAATATCCGCTTTATGTATTGGCGTAGGCTTAAGCGCTGCCTGTGGTTTTCGTGTCTTTGTTCCTTTATTGGTCATGAGCATTGCGACTTTATTCGGTTGGTATGAACCTGCAAAAGGTTTTGAATGGTTGGCAATGCCCACTGTTTGTGCAGCGCTTGGCTTTGCGACGATCTGTGAAATTGCTGCATACTATGTGCCGTGGGTCGATAATTTATTGGATACGGTCGCAACACCTGCGGCAGTGATTGCTGGAACACTGACCACCATGGCAGTGATAAGTGGGGAACTGTCTCAGTTTGCAACTTGGGCAGCCGCGATTATTGTTGGCGGTGGAACAGCAGGCGCAGTTCAATTAAATACTGTGGCTTTGCGTGGAATATCTACAGCAACAACAGGTGGGTTAGGCAATTTTGTGATTGCGACAGGGGAGTTGATAGGCTCAATCCTGTTGTCCATTTTGGCGTTTGTGATGCCTGTGGTGATTACGGTATTGGTGATTGTCTTTGTTGTGGTGGCTGTACGTTGGGTGCGGGCCAATAAGCGAGAAAATATAAGCCCTTCATTGTAAGTTTATATATGGTGCGATGAATTTAGAGTTTATGGTCATTGCTGGAGTATTAGATAAATAAGCCGAAAATGTATCGAGTAATGTCACAGTTTTTTTAAGATTTAATGCTAATCTTTTGAGAATAAAATTTCGACAAAAAAAGGTTCTCATGAAAATTGTGGCGATTCAACCTGCATTAAAACTTGGACAAGTCGAAGCAAATTTAAAAAAGCTTGAACAACTGATTTTAGCGGCATATCAGGAGCATCAACCTGATGTTATCGTGCTGCCTGAGTCCATGACTTCCCCAAATGTTTATTCACCACTGGCATTGCAGACACCACAACCATTACAAGGCGAACCGTTACAACTGTTAATTCGATTAGCAACGCAGCTCAATGTCGTTATCACAGGCGGATTTGTTGCAATTCGGGATGGGCACGCCTATGGCACTTATATCTTGGTCGAGGCGAATGGTGACTATCATCTGCATGACAAAGATATCCCAACGGCATGGGAGCAAAACTTTTATCGTGGTGGTGTCGATGATGGCATTGTCGATTCAACCACCTTGAAATGCAAAGTTGCTTTAGTGTCAGGGTGGGAGTGGGCACGTTACGGTACTGCGAAACGCATTCGAGCTCAGCGTGCACAATTGATTTTAGGGGGCATGTGTTGGTACTCCATGCCGATCAATTGGTATGGGATGTTAGGTAAGTGGATGCGACACGAACATGAGATCTATAAACAACAAAGTGAAGCTTTGCCTGCCCAAATGGCACGTTTGACAGGCACACCTGTGGTGCATGCCGCACATGTGGGTGAGGTAATGAGTGATATGCCACTGTTACCACATGTGAAATGGTTGACTGAAATGGTGGGTGAGACTCAAATCTGCGATGCATCAGGCAAGGTGTTGGCACGGATGAGTTTGGAGGATGGTGAGGGCTATATTGCCGCCGAAGTTGAAATCGCTGAGCCGCAGCCTTTGGATCAAGTGCAGCCGCGTTACTGGATTCCAGATATGACCGTAACTTCAAAATTGGCGTGGCATCTAGGCAATCTTCATGGTGGCTTAATGTATCGACTCCGACATCGTTTAAAAAAATTTCCGTGGCAGAACTAAGCATAAGCCCGCTATTTTTGATTTTTAGTAGGGATGCAATTTAAGTGATATTTCACTTTAAAATAAGCAATGGAACCGTATCATTCAAGGTGAATTTCCAAACTAATGCTCGAAAAATCACAGTGAAGCGAGTAAATTACACGCATATTAGATTCCGCGCTCAAGCTTATGGCAATCACTTGGATCTTGTTCACCCTCATGGCTGCATTTATGCAGGCTTGGCGCAATGCATTTCAAAAACAACTCAGTACTACCGTTGATGTCTATGGGACAACGCTGGCGCGCTTCCTGTTTGCACCGCTATTTGCCTTTAGTTATCTTGCATTCCTCTATCTACATCAACCTGTAACGACTCAAGTACATTTCTCCAATAAATTTTGGCTGTATGTGGTGATCGCAGGGATCAGTCAGATTTATGCCACAGCATTGATGGTCAAATTGTTCCAACAAAAAAACTATGCGATTGGGGTTGGACTGGCTAAAAGTGAAGCGATCTTGGCGGCATTAGTCGGTGTTCTATTTTTACAAGAACATTTGAGTGCTTGGGGCTGGGTGGGCGTTTCGATTGGTGCTTTGGCAGTTTTTCTACTCAGTAAAGGTCATCAGCACGCCCAATTATCGATCAAAACTTTGATGATCGGTTTAGGTAGCGGACTATGTTTTGCGATTACCTCGTTATTGGTGCGCGAAGCCAGTTTAGAACTGACGATGTTGCCATTTCTACACCGTGCAGCTTGGGTGTTGTGTAGTCTGATTAGCTTTCAATGCATCATTATGCTGCTCTATCTCGGGCTTTTTAGCCGTGAAACCTTGTATAAAATGTGGCAACGCCTTGGGCTAACATTTAAGGTCAGCGTTTGTAGCTTTCTTGCTTCACTGGGCTGGTTTAGTGCCATGAGTATGCAGACGGTGGCGATTGTTAAAACGCTCGGTCAGGTTGAGATTCTATTTAGCTTACTTATTTCGGCGTTTTTCTTTAAAGAGAAATTGGCAAAAACAGATCATCTTGGTTTGTGGTTGGTGATCGTTGCAGCGATTATGGTGATTTGGGCGTAGTGTTTGTTTATTCCGAGAATCTAAGCTTTGCATAGTCATTGAATAGTCTAAATTTCCGTGTAATGTTGAATTTAAGGAATTTAAATGGCTAGGTTAGCTATAGGTTGATAATAATTTCTATTTTAGTTGTGAATATCGAAATATATTTTCAAAAAAATAAAAAAATAGCGGTTCTTAGGAAAACAATCCCACACCGATCCCCCTAAACTATATCGCAAGGGTGTGAAAGGGATCGAAAAGAGTAGCATGCACCGAAGCTTATAAAGCAAGTGTGTACTTACCCAAAAGGTCTTGATTCGGCTTAGGACGCTATAAATCAAAAGTTTATAGGCAAAGGTTATGACTTACAAAGTCATAGGTGTTGAAGTAAACAACATGTTTTCCCTTGATACCCTTAAAAGTTCTGCAAAACAACAATAAATAAGAAACATAAAAAACCATCTCTATTCGCCTCATTGCAAAGCGCCTATCTTCTTAATGTCTATACCTAAGTGATTGATTGTCAATTGCTAAACATCATGTGACATTTTAATAAATTAAATATTTTCAATTGTTTAGTCTGCCTTTCCTCAAGCTTCGTTATGATCCATTGATTGACAGCTTTTAGCTGAGTTGTTAGTTTGGGCCTAATTTTGGCGCTTTGGAGGTTTTTTACACGACTTATGAGATGGTTTAGTTGATAAACCTCTATTAAGGGATCATTGGCGGTCCTTAAATGCATAAAAGGACAATTAAAATGAAAGTGGGTATCATTGGCTTTGGTAAAACAGGCCGTGCAGTTGCATCAGTATTATTAGAGTCACAAAAGACCAATTTACAATGGGTTATTCGTCAGTCGAAACAGCTTGAACATCGATCTGTTCCTGAGTTTTTAGGGGTTGAAGCAGATGACCTAGGCATTATCTATTCAAAAGATGAGTATGCTATCGGTGAGCTTCTAGATCGCTATCCTGTCGATGTGATTGTCGATTTTTCTTCAGAGCAAGGGCTGGATTATTATGGCGAGGAGGCCGCCAAAAGAGCAATTACTATTATTAGTGCTGTATCTCAGTATTCTGATGAAAAAATCAATCAAATTCAGAAACTTGCTGGAAGTACCTGTGTTTTGCATTCACCGAATATTACGATCGGTATTAATTTTTTGATTATTGCTGCCAAAATATTGAAAAATATCGCACCTTATACCGATATTGATGTAATCGAAGAGCATTTCAAAGCCAAAACCGAGGTGTCAGGCACTGCCAAAGTGATTGCACGTGAATTGGACTTAGCAGAAGACACGATTAAATCCGTACGGGCAGGGGGAATTGTGGGGGTGCATGAGATTTTATTTGGCTTCCCCTTTCAGACGGTCAGGCTCAAACATGAATCGATTACCCGTGAAGCGTTCGGCAATGGTATCTTATTTGCGATAGAAAACCTCAAAGATAAGCCTAAGGGGTTTTATAGTATGGAAGCGCTGTTATTGCCATTTTTTAAGTTGGATGAACCTGACACCAGTCTGTTGATCAACTCAAAGCAATCCTGAGCAAAGCTATATTCACTTGTTTCACGTGGAACAAATGATATTTTTGATGTTGTGATCCATCATAAAATGCTTTTGCTGAATGGCGGAAATTTCTTTATGATTTGCGCTCACCTTTTCTCACCATTTTCTCCTCATGCCTTTAAATGACAACTTTATTTATATGCCCCCTCAAGCGCCGCTTGAAATCTTGTATGAAGATGAGGATTTGGTGATTATCGATAAGCCTGCGGGACTTTTATCGGTGATGGGACGTTTACCAGAACATCAAGATAGTGCCTATCTGCGTATTTTAGAAAAATATCCGACAGCCAAAGTAACGCATCGTTTGGATATGGCCACCTCTGGTTTGTTGATGTTTGCCAAGCATCGTGATGCAGAAGTCGCGGTCAGTAAAATGTTCCAAGCGCGAACGGTGAAGAAATATTATCTTGCTTTGGTGCAAGGGCAGATTCAGGCGGAAGGAAGTGTTGAGGTGCCACTGATCACGGATTGGGAAAATCGTCCTCGTCAGATGGTGCATTTTGAATTGGGTAAACCAGCAAAAACTTTATTTCAGTTGCTGGACTATGATGTCACAACCGATCAGAGCCGAGTACGTTTAGAGCCTGTGACGGGTCGTTCGCATCAATTGCGTGTACATATGATGCATATCGGACACCCGATTATGGGGGATAAACTTTATCATCCTGAACCGGCAAAGTTCCATTTAAAACGGATGGCATTGCATGCCGCTTATCTGGCGTTTCAACATCCCTTAAATATGCAGAATGTTGAAATTCATGCTGAGCTAACGTTTTAATCATCACAAGCAAGAGGCAGAACCATGTATCCAGTGCAACATCGGTCGTGGATCACATTATCTGAACAGCAGCAAGCCCAATTAAAGTTGTTGTTATTGGAAGCAGACCCAGATTGGGCGCAAATCTCAAGCTATCTATTACAAGCAGATATTTTTGTGATTTTAGATGAGCAGGATCATCTCATTGCGCAACTTTGTCTCAGTCAGCAAGACCATCAGGCGGAGATTAAAAATCTTGCAGTAGCGCAAAGTGTACAAGGGCAGGGTTTAGCCAAAGCGTTGATTCAATATACGATTGGATATGTCATGCAATTGATGGTTCAGACATTATGGGTGAAAACAGGAAATTCCAGTCTTGATCAACTGGCACTGTATCAAAAATGTGGCTTTCGTATGTCGCATATCGAGCGTGATGTTTTTACCAATTATCCTGAACCCATTTATGAAAATGGCATTCGTTGTCTCGATCAGGTGGTACTTGTAATCGAATTTAATAACCATGCGCTATAATTCACTGCGATGATTTGGCTGAGGTTATGGCTACAATAATTATATTAATGCGTCTAAAAACTGACATAAAAATGGGTTAATCTATAGCCAAATAATTAAACTGAAACGACAATAAAGGATATTGGTATGACACGCGACTATGAACAATTTCCCGATGATGATAATGGCAATCTACTGTGGCAAATGTTTGAAGATGGTAATGACCTGAGCGAACCACATGAGGTGGAGTTTTCGATTGTTTTTGAGAAACAAGAACAGATTGAAAAATGTGCTTTGCATCTTTTATATGCAGAGCAAAAAATCTCCCTGTTTCAAGAAGAACTGCATTCAGATGGTTCGGATATGTGGGTATTGAATATTCATGTCAATATGATGCTTGAACATGAAGATATTGTCGATTTAGAAGAGTGGATGACCCGCATCGCCCAAGAGTTTGACGGTGAATATGATGGTTGGGGTTGTATGAGCTACATCTATGATGAAGATGAGTAAACTATCTTTCTTTTAGAAATTACTCAACCCAAGACCAGAAAGCCCTTATTTGCCAATGAGGGCTTTTGGTTTATATCCTGACATCTAAATATAAAGATTCCTTGACCTCTTCCATCACCACATAGCTATGTGAAGACGCTGAAGCGGGTAGTTTTTTCAATAAATCACCCAATAAGCGTCGATAAGCACTCATTTCTTTGAGTCGAGCTTTCACCAAATAGTCAAACTCACCTGAAATCAAATGGCATTCCAATACTTCAGGAATCTCGACCAAATCACGCGCGACCTGATCAAACACATCGCCTGATTTGGCAGACAATTTAATTTCTAAAAATACCAACAGGCTACGATCAACATGCGCAGGGTTGAGGCGAGCGTAATAGCCCATAATCACACCTTCACGCTCCAATCGTTTCACGCGTTCAGAGCAGGGGGTGGTGGATAAATTGACACGCGAGGCTAACTCACTAATCGCAATTCGTCCTTCACACTGCAAAATCTCTAAGATCAAGCGATCAATACGGTCTAGCTTACGCATAGATTATTTCCTCTTATTTTGATTTTTTCGTGATAAATCCATTAAATTACCTAGATTATAAGCCTGAAAACAGTCAAAAAAACTATTGATACAAAAATATACTAGTTAAATAAACTAGTGGGCGAGAGGGACCTATTATGCGCGTCATCGTTTTAGGAAGTGGTGTGATTGGTGTAGCCAGTGCTTACTACCTTGCACTACAGGGTGCCCAAGTGACTGTACTTGATCGTCAGTCTGGCCCTGCCAAAGAAACCAGTTTTGGTAATGCAGGACAAATCTCGCCAGGCTATTCAACACCGTGGGCTGCGCCTGGTATCCCATTTAAAGCCGTGAAATGGATGTTTCAACATCATGCACCGCTTGCCATTAACATTGATGGCAGTATGTGGCAGCTTCAGTGGATGGCACAAATGCTGAAGAACTGTAACCCACAAAGCTATGCAGTTAACAAAGAACGCATGATGCGGATTGCGGAGTATAGCCGTGATTGTTTACGTGATCTCAGAGCGCAAACAGGCATTCATTATGAAAACCGTTCTAAAGGCACCTTGCAAGTGTTCCGCAATGAAGCTCAGCTTGAAGCCGTACAACGTGATATTCAAGTGTTAAAAGAATGTGGTGTCGATTTCAATTTGCTCAATGCTGAACAACTTGGCAGTGTAGAACCCGCATTGGCACATAGCGATAAATTGGTGGGTGGTTTACATCTGCCGAATGATGAAACAGGTGATTGTTATCTATTTACCAATGCCTTGGCAAAAGTCGCTCAAGACTTGGGTGTCGAATTCAAATTTGATCAAAATGTGGAAAAACTGATTGTTGAAGGTGATCAGATCAAAGGGGTGATGGTCGATGGGGCAATTCTAACGGCTGACCGTTTTGTGTTGGCATTTGGGAGTTATTCACGTGACTTCCTTAAACCACTTGAATTGAATTTACCCGTTTATCCCGTGAAAGGTTATTCGCTCACTGTGCCGATTGTAGATTCGACACTTGCACCACAGTCCACAGTACTGGATGAAACTTACAAAGTTGCGTTGACCCGTTTTGATCAGCGGATTCGTGTGGGGGGAATGGCTGAGTTAAGCGGTTTTAATCTGGGCTTGAATCAGGATCGCCGTGCCACTTTAGAAATGGTGACGCAAGATTTATTCCCAGGCGGAGATTTAGAACAGGCATCGTTCTGGACAGGGTTACGTCCGATGACACCTGATAGTACCCCGATTATTGGTGCAACGCGTTTTAAAAATCTATTTCTCAATACTGGGCACGGAACTTTGGGTTGGACCATGGCCTGTGGTTCAGGCAAATTGATTAGTGATTTGGTGATGAATCATCGTCCAGAGATTAGTACCGACGGTTTATCGATTCAGCGTTATTCGCACGCGGCATAATTCGAGTCTACAAGGAAGTTGTTTATGCCTCGTCTAATAACTGCGGTGATTCATCACCAAGCATTACGTCAAAATCTTGACGTTGTGCGGAAATCTGTACTGAACAGCAAGGTCTTTGCTGTGGTCAAAGCCAATGCCTATGGTCATGGCATTGAACGGGTCTATGCCTCTTTTAAAAGTGCTGATGGTTTTGCCTTACTCGATATTGATGAAGCTAAACGCTTACGTGCATTGGGTTGGACAGGTCCAATCTTATTGCTTGAAGGTATTTTTTCTCCTCAAGACCTATTTGACTGCGCTGAATATCAACTCAGTTTCACGGTTCACAGTGAGCAACAAGTGGAATGGCTACAACAGCATATTTATCCTGCCCAGTTTGATATTTTCCTCAAAATGAACAGTGGTATGAACCGTTTAGGCTTCAAAGCACAGCACTATCGCAAAGTTTGGCAGCATCTTCAGCGTCTGAGCAATGTCGCAAAAGTCACCCATATGATGCATTTTTCCGATGCAGATGGAGAGCGTTTTGGGCAAGTGGGCATTGATTATCAACGCACTGAATTTGAAGAGACCATTCAGGATTTGCCGGGTGAAAGATCGGTCAGTAACAGTGCCGCTATTCTGAGATACCCACATCAACTGCAATCGGACTATGTCCGTGCTGGCATTATGCTCTATGGCAGTTCACCTGATTATCCCAAACATCATATTCAAGACTGGGGGCTTGCTCCAAGCATGAGCCTACGCAGTGAAATTATTGCGATCCAGCAGTTAAATGCCAATGAGAGTGTTGGCTATGGTTCAAGCTTTATAGTGGAACAGCCGATGAGCATTGGCATTGTTGCTTGTGGCTATGCGGACGGTTATCAACGTATGTCACCGACAGGCACACCTATTTTAGTCGATGGCATTCGAACCCGGACCATTGGTCGTGTCAGCATGGATATGTTGGCTGTGGACTTAACGCCTATTCCCCAAGCCAAAATTGGCAGTGAGGTGGTGCTTTGGGGGCAATCAACTACAGGAACTATTTTATCCATTGATGACGTTGCAGCAGCGTCAGGCACCGTTGGCTATGAGCTGATGTGTGGGGTTACTGCACGTGTCACATTTATAAATCAAGACTAAGGAAATCATGATGTCACATTCAGATATACAGAAGATCAACACCAATGAAGTGATGAGTGCGGTGACGGTATTCAATCAAGTGGTGTATTTATCTGGGCAAGTCCCTAAAAATGCTGAGCTTGATATTGAAGGACAAACCCGAGACGTGTTGGCGACCATTGAGCAACTTTTAGCTTCGGCAAATACCGATAAATCACGACTCTTGTCAGCACAGCTTTTCCTCAAAGACCTTTCAGATTTTCCAGCGGTCAATGCGATTTGGGTGGACTGGTTAAAAGGTAGTGTTGCGCCATCCCGTGCCACCATTCAGGCAGATTTGGTCAATCCAAACTGGCTGATTGAGATTGCAGTGATTGCAGCACAAAAATGAAGCAAATCGCTTCATTTTTGCTTAAAGAATCGTAAAAAAGAAGAAAAGTAACGTATTTATTGTAGATAAATCAGCAGCAGATGCGTATTTTCTTGCAATGAATATGCGCCAGTCATTTTAAAAGACAGCGAATCATCGCGACAAAATAAAATACTGGCACACGAAGGAATAAGAAAAAGGAACTTTTATTATGACGGTTATGCAACAACAGTCAGAAGGTGAACAAGCACCCAATGACTTGCAACGTAAGCTCTCAAATCGCCATTTGCAACTGATAGCCATTGGTGGCGCAATTGGTACTGGACTGTTTATGGGTTCAGGCAAAACCATCTCGCTTGCTGGTCCATCGATCTTATTTATTTATATGATCATTGGGACCATGTTCTTCTTTTTGATGCGAGCAATGGGTGAGTTATTGCTTGCCAATTTGAAATATAAATCTTTCGTGGATATGGCGCATGATTTGATTGGTCCATGGGCAGGTTACTATATTGGCTGGACCTATTGGCTCGGCTGGGTGTTGGTCGGGATTGCAGACTTAGCTGCCGTGATCAACTATCTTGGCTTTTGGTTGCCTGCTGGGGAGTCATTTACCCCAATGGGGCAAGCCTTGATTAGTGCAGGTTGTGTCTTGTTTGTACTGGGTCTTAACCTGCTGACAGTACGGTTGTTTGGTGAAGTTGAGTTTTGGTTTGCCCTGATTAAGATTATTGCGATTATTGCCTTGATCGGTGTCGGTGGCTATATGATTTTTAGCCATTTTCAGGCACCTCAAGGCGCAGTTGCTTCGCTGAGTAATGTCTGGTCGCATGGTGGGATGTTCCCCAAAGGATTGGATGGATTCCTTGCGGGCTTCCAAATCGCCGTCTTTGCCTTTGTCGGGGTAGAGTTGGTTGGAACCACTGCGGCTGAAACCAAAGATCCACATAAGAATCTCCCGAAAGCGATCAATGCTATCCCGATCCGTATTATCTTGTTCTACGTATTGGCGCTATTGGTGGTGATGGCAGTTACGCCGTGGGATAGTATCCGTGCTGATAAAAGTCCATTCGTTGAACTATTCCTCAATGCTGGGATTGTCACCTCTGCAATTATCATGAATTTGGTGGTGTTATCTTCAGTGATGTCTTCGATGAACAGTGGGGTTTTCTCTACCAGTAGAATGTTGTTTGGTTTATCTAAAGATGGTCAAGCACCTGCGGCATTGGGACGTTTGTCTAAAAAAGCTGTACCTGCCAATGGCTTGTTTTTCTCCTGTGTCTTTATCATGGGCGGTGCAGTGCTACAGTACTTCGTACCAAACACGCTGGAAGCGTTTACCTTGGCGAGTGCCTTGTGTGTGATTCTGTTTATTAGTGTCTGGAGCTTAATTATGGTGTGCTATATCCGCTACCGTAAGTTACGTCCTGAGTTACACTTGCAGTCGAATTTTAAAATGCCGGGTGGGGTCTGGATGTCGTATCTTGTGATCGCATTCTTGTTGTTTGCCTTGGTGATTTTGGCACTGGAACCTGATACCTTGAAAGCACTCTACGTCAGCCCACTGTGGTTGGTGATTTTAGCGGTGACGTATCAAATGGTGTATAAACCACGTATGCGAAAACTGGAACGTGAGTTGGTCTAATCCACCTTGTAACCTTCTATAAAAGAGAGCTGATCCTAATGGATTGGCTCTTTTTGTATGGGTTTCTGCAACGCCTAATCCACCAATAAGTGTTGATATTGATCTGCTTGTTGGCGTAAGTAATCCCAAACCAATTTAATACGGGGTTCATGCTGTAAATCGACAAAGGTCAGCATCCAAAAGGTATGATTAAAACGAACCTGCTGCTCCAAGACTTCCTCAAGTTCAGGTTTATCATCTGCTAAAAACTTGGGTAAAATCGCCAGTCCTGCACCCGCACTGACTGCAATTTGTTGCGCTAAAATACTGCTACTGCGGAAGTTGGCGCTGAGTTTTAACGGTAAGCGTTCCAAACAATACAGTTCAGGGCTATACACCAGATCATCAATATAATTGACAAAGCGATGCTGGGTTAAATCCTCCAGCCGACGGATCGGTGGGTTTTGTGACAGATAGTTTTTGCTGGCATAAATCTTTAAACAATAATCGGATAGACGCGTAATGATATAAGGCCCTGAGGTTGGGCGGTCAATTGAGACCACAATATCGGCTTCACGATGTGAAAGCTTAATCATTTTCGGAACAGGGATCAGGTCGATGGTCAGTAGCGGATATCGAATGGAAAACTCTGCCAACAAACGTGCCAGAAATGCCGTACCAAAGCCTTCAGGTGTGCCAATTCGCACACGCCCCTGTAAAGGTTGGTTGGGCTTCTCAATTTGCAAGAAGGCTTGTTCCATTTGTTCAACCTGAGGAACAAGTGCCAGCCCCTCAAAGGTCAGTTCATATCCAGTGGCTTCACGTTTAAACAAGGTTGTGCCTAAAGTCTGCTCCAATGCTTGAATACGTCGCGCAACGGTACTGTGTTCGACACCAATAATCCGTGCAGCACTGGTTAAGGTTTTAGTCCGCGCCAAAACCAAAAAAAACTGTAGATGATCCCAATCCACTTTCATTGTTGTTATATCCATTGTGCATATTTGCACACCAATCGTGCATTAATTTGCGTTGGTGGTCAAAGTTTTCTTTGCTAGTCTCAAACAAACGTTAAAAAAAGAAAATACGACGAATCGCTATTTTCGAACATGTGAACACAATAAAAATAGGGCCTATGGAGAGGTTATGAATACAATCCAAAAAATCGAATTGGAAACCGCTAAGTTACTCATTAACGGACAATTCATCGAATCTGAAACACAGCAATGGCAAGACATTGTCAATCCTGCGACTCAGGAGGTAATTGGCCGTGTGCCTTTTGCGACTGTGCAGGAAGTCGATGCCGCTATTCAGGCTGCGCAAGATGCGTTTATTTCTTGGCGTCAAACCCCAATTCAGGCGCGCATGCGTATCATGCTCAAGCTACAAGATTTGATTCGCGCCAATATGAAGGATATTGCACAGGTACTGACCGCTGAACAGGGTAAAACCTTGGCTGATGCCGAAGGTGATATTCAACGTGGTTTGGAAGTGGTTGAGCATGCTTGCTCCGTTGGCACGCTGCAAATGGGTGAATACATCGAAGGTGTGGCACGTGGGGTGGATACTTATACCTTGCAGCAGCCTTTGGGTGTCTGTGCAGGGATTACCCCGTTTAATTTCCCAGCCATGATTCCATTGTGGATGTTCCCAATGGCAATCGTTTGTGGCAATACCTTTGTGTTAAAGCCATCTGAACAAGACCCTTTAAGCACCATGATGTTGGTTGAGCTTGCGATTCAAGCAGGAGTACCAGCGGGCGTACTCAACGTGGTGCATGGCGGGAAAGAAGTGGTTGATCGCCTCTGTACGCATCATCACATTAAAGCGATTTCCTTTGTGGGTTCGACTGCGGTGGGTACGCATGTCTATAACTTGGCTGGGCAACATGGTAAGCGTGTGCAGTCGATGATGGGCGCGAAAAATCATGTGGTGGTGATGCCAGATGCCAACAAAGAACAAACGCTGAATGCCTTGGTTGGCGCTGCATTTGGTGCAGCAGGGCAGCGTTGTATGGCACTCTCAGTTGCGGTGATGGTCGGTGAGAGCAAACAGTGGATTCAAGAGCTGGTTGAAAAAGCCAAAACCCTAAAGGTCAATGCAGGGCATGAACCCAATACTGATATTGGTCCTGTGATTTCACAACGTGCCAAAGCGCGGGTAGTGGACTTGATTAATAGCGGTGTAGAGCAAGGTGCAGAGCTGTTATTGGATGGTCGAGCTGTTCAAGTGCAAGGCTATGAATCTGGTAACTTTGTTGGCGCGACCATTTTTAGTGGCGTCAGCACTGAGATGCGCATTTATAAGGAAGAAATTTTTGGCCCTGTGCTGGCGATTATTTGCGTCGATACTCTGGATGAAGCGATTGCGTTGATCAATGCCAATCCATTTGGTAATGGCGTTGGCTTATTTACCCAAAGCGGTGCGACGGCACGTACTTTCCAAAACTTGATTGATATTGGTCAGGTCGGGATCAATATTCCAATTCCTGTGCCTGTTCCATTCTTTAGCTTTACTGGTTCAAGAGGTTCAAAACTCGGTGATTTAGGACCATACGGTAAGCAAGCAGTTCAGTTCTATACACAAACCAAAACCATTACCAGTCGTTGGTTTGAAGACAGTCATGAAGTCGGCAGTGTCAATACCACCATCAGTTTACGTTAAGGGGATCATGGATGAATATCGCCTTTATCGGTCTCGGAAATATGGGCGGCAGAATGGCCCATAACCTGCTCAAAGCAGGGCTCAATGTCTATGGTTATGATCTTAGTGAAGTGGCAAATCAGCACTTTGCTGAGGCGGGAGGCATCGTTTGTGACAGCCCGCAAGCAGCAGCCAAGCAAGCAGATGTCGTGATCACCATGTTACCAGCAGCCAAGCATGTTAAAGACGTTTATCTCGGTGAAAATGGTGTTTTAGCCGTGCTTAAAGCAGGTAGCTTATGCATTGATAGCAGTACCATTGATCCGCAAAGCATTAAAGACATAGCTGAAGTTGCACAGAGTAAAAACATTAAGATCTGTGATGCCCCTGTTTCAGGTGGCACCATTGGCGCTCAAGCAGGTACTTTAACCTTTATGGTCGGTGCTGATGAGCAGACCTTTAATGCAGTGAAACCTGTGCTTAGCCATATGGGCAAGAACGTGATCCATTGTGGTGAGGTCGGAGCAGGTCAAATTGCCAAAATCTGCAATAACTTGATTCTGGGTATTTCCATGACGGCCGTAGCAGAAGGGATGGCATTGGGTGTGAAACTGGGGATTGATCCAAAAGCCTTGGCAGGCGTGATTAATACCTCGAGTGGACGTTGCTGGAGTTCGGATGTGTGTAACCCTTGGCCGCATATCAATGAAAATGCGCCTGCTTCTCGTGGCTATCAAGATGGTTTCGCTACACAGTTGATGCTGAAAGATTTAGGCCTCGCTGTTGAAGCTGCGGGGCAAGTCAAACAACCGATTTTGTTAGGTGGCATGGTACAACAGCTCTATCAACAGATGTGTATGCGTGGCAATGCACATCTTGACTTTTCCAGCATTATCCAGCAGTACCTCCCAGAAGAGGCTTAAGCACGAAGCCATAGGATGGCTTTAAATCAATGACACTCTGTCGTGAATAACTACAAATCCAGACTGAGGGAATAGAGATGTTAAATTATAAAGATGTGGCGCAAGCTTTTGATTTAGAAAGTACGGCAACGCAAATGTTATCCGGTTCATTAGATGCACTGAATGCCTGTTATGAGTGTTGTGACCGACATGTAGACGGTGAAAAAGTGGCCTTGTACTGGCAAGGTAAAGACGGTCGAAAAGCGCAATATAGCTTTCGTCAGTTACAACAATGGTCCAGTCAATTTGCCAACTTTTTAAAATCACAAGGCGTACAGCAAGGTGATCGTATTTCAGGTTTATTGCCCAGAACACCTGAACTAATTGTCACGATTTTAGCAGCGTGGCGCATTGGTGCAGTGTATCAGCCGCTGTTTACTGCTTTTGGGCCGAAAGCCATTGAGCATCGTATCCAGCTTGCACAAAGTAAACTGGTGGTGACTGATGTAGGCAACCGCAGCAAGCTGGATGAAATTGAGCAATGTCCAGCGATTGTCACGGTTGCCGATGCGCAAGATACATCACTCAAAGTAGGTGATTTTAACTTTTGGGATGAGTTGAATCAGCAACCTGAGCAATGTGAATTGGTCATGCGTAACTCACAAGACCCTTTCCTATTGATGTTTACTTCAGGTACAACGGGGCCTGCGAAACCTTTAGAAGTACCACTCAAAGCCTTGATTGCGTTTGGGCGGTACATGCAAGATGCCATTGGTTTAAGGGAGGAAGATTCCTTTTGGAATATCGCCGATCCGGGTTGGGCCTATGGTTTGTACTATGCGATCACTGGACCGTTATTCTTAGGTCACGCCACCTTGTTTTATGAAGGTGCTTTTAGCACCGACAGCCTGTGCCAAATCGTCAAGGATTATCAAATTACCAATTTGGCTGGCGCACCCACGGCCTATCGCATGATGATGGCGGCTGATCCTGCACAAATGGCAGCGTTAAAAGGACAGTTCCGTGTGGTCAGCAGTGCAGGCGAGCCACTGAATCCCGAAGTGATTCGCTGGTTTAAACAAACTCTAGATGCGCCGATTTTTGACCATTATGGGCAAACTGAAGTGGGTATGGTGGTGTGTAATCATCACGGCCTAAGCCATGAAATCCGTGCAGGTGCAGCAGGTTTTCCAAGTCCGGGCTATCGCGTTGCTGTTGTCAATGAACAAGGCGAAGAACTTCCGCCAGACACCGCAGGAATTTTGGCAGTGGATATCAGTCAATCCCCGATGATGTGGTTTGGGGGCTATCAGGAAACTCGGAAACCCCCTTTTGTTGGTCAGTACTATTTAACCGGAGATACGGCTGAGTTACATGCCGATGGCAGTATGAGTTTTGTGGGGCGTAGTGATGATGTGATCACCACATCGGGCTATCGTATTGGGCCGTTTGATGTGGAAAGTGCATTGTTGGAACACGATGCTGTGATTGAAGCCGCTGTGGTTGGTGTGCCTGATCCAGATCGGACCGAGTTGGTCAAAGCCTTCGTGATCTTAGCGGCAGGTATTCAGCCTACAAATGCATTGATTGAAGAACTGAGCCAATTTGTGAAAAAACGCCTTTCTGCACATGCCTATCCACGCTTGGTTGAATTTGTGACGGAACTGCCGAAAACCCCAAGTGGCAAAATTCAGCGCTTTTTACTCCGCAATCAGGAAATTGCGAAACAACAAGCGAAAGCAGGCTAAAGGACTAAAATATGCAATTGACTGAAGAACAATTACTGATTCGTGATATGGCGAGAAGTTTCGCCCAAGAACAAATCAAACCCCATGCCAGTGATTGGGATCGAGACGGCACCTTTCCAAAAGCTGCTTTAGCGCAAATGGGGCAACTCGGTTTTATGGGCATGCTGGTGCCAGAGCAATGGGGCGGTTCCGATACGGGTAATTTAGCCTATGTACTGGCGTTGGAAGAAGTCGCCGCGGCTGATGGTGCGACCTCGACCATTATGAGTGTACACAACTCGGTCGGTTGTGTACCGATTTTAAAATTTGGCAATGACGAGCAGAAACAGCGCTTCTTAAAACCGTTGGCACAGGGCGACATGATTGGTGCTTTTGCCTTGACTGAACCACACACAGGTTCAGACGCGGCTGCGCTTAAAACCCGTGCGGTCAAAGATGGCGATGATTACATTCTCAATGGTGCGAAACAGTTTATTACTTCGGGCCATAATGCGGGGGTGATTATTGTTTTTGCCGTCACCGACCCGAGTGCAGGCAAAAAGGGTATCAGTGCCTTTTTAGTTCCACGTGATACACCGGGTTATGAAGTGATCCGAGTGGAAGAAAAACTCGGCTTACATGCTTCGGATACCTGCCAGATCGCTTTGACTGATGTTCGTATCCACAAAAGTTTGATGTTGGGTAAAGAAGGTGAGGGGTTAAAAATTGCACTCGCAAATTTGGAAGGTGGCCGTATCGGCATTGCTGCACAAGCGGTGGGCTTAGCACGTGCAGCACTGGAAGAAGCGACGCGTTATGCCAAAGAACGTCTGACTTTTGGTAAACCCATTTTTGAGCATCAAGCGATTGCTTTTCGCTTAGCCAGTATGGCAACTGAAATCGAAGCGGCCAGACAATTGGTGCACTATGCCGCACGCCTCAAAGAAGCAGGTCAGCCCTGTTTGAATGAGGCGTCTATGGCAAAGTTATTTGCTTCTGAAATGACCGAACGTGTCTGTTCCAGCGCCTTACAGGTCTTTGGTGGCTATGGCTATCTCAAAGATTTCCCGATTGAGCGTATTTATCGTGATGCCCGAATTTGTCAGATTTATGAAGGCACCAGTGATATTCAACGTTTAGTGATCGCACGTAGTCTATAAAACCAGAACAAGGAATTTCATGATGGAGTGGCAAACTATTTTATTAGAAAAACGTAATGGTGTTGGGCTGATTACTCTGAATCGTCCTCAGGCGCTAAATGCCTTAAACAGTGAATTGATCAGTGAGGTCAATCAGGCGCTTGATCAATTGGAAAAAGATCGTGAGATTGGCTGCATGGTGTTGGCAGGCTCAGAAAAAGCCTTTGCCGCAGGGGCTGATATCAAGGAAATGGCTGAGCTGAACTTTCCTGAGATTTATTTTGATGATTTTTTTCATCTTTCTGATCGCATTGCCCAACGCCGTAAACCTTTGATTGCTGCGGTGAGTGGTTATGCTCTGGGTGGGGGCTGTGAGTTGGCGTTGATGTGTGACTTTATTTATTGCGCTGACAACGCCAAGTTTGGTTTGCCTGAAGTCACCTTAGGCGTGATCCCTGGCATTGGTGGTACCCAGCGTTTGACCCATGCGATTGGTAAGGCCAAAGCCATGGAAATGTGTTTGACTGCACGACAAATGGGGGCTGTTGAAGCTGAGCAAAGTGGTCTGGTGGCGCGGATTTTGAGTAAAGACGAATTGCTCGAACAAACCTTACAAGCAGCGGAGAAAATCGCGGCACGATCCCTGACAGCCAATATGATGCTAAAAGAAACCATTAACCGTGCCTTTGAAGTGAATCTGACCGAAGGTTTACGTTTTGAACGACGTATGTTCCATTCAATCTTTGCAACCTCCGATCAAAAAGAAGGTATGCAGGCCTTTGTGCAAAAACGACAGGCGAATTTTAAAAATCAATAAGAGATCCACAAACATGAATACAGAACATCACTTAATGATTGAACAAAAGGGTGGCTTAGGCATCATCAGTTTAAATCGAGTGACCCATCTCAATGCGTTATCACTAGAGATGATTGAAGGGATTTGCAGCCAGCTTGAACTGTGGCGAAATGATGCTGCCATTCAGGCGGTGTTGATTAAATCGAATAGCCCTAAAGCATTTTGTGCAGGTGGCGATATTCGTTATCTCTATGACAGTTATAAAAATGGCACGACGGATCACCAAGGTTATTTCAGTGCTGAATATAAAATGCTGACCACGCTACGTGAATATGAAAAAGCTGTGCTGGTGTTGCTTGATGGTTATGTACTCGGTGGTGGTTTTGGCTTGGCACAAGCTTGTCACATTATTGTGAGTAGTGAAAAGTCTCGATTTGCCATGCCTGAAACAGCGATCGGCTTTTTCCCTGATGTCGGTGCCACGCATTTCCTGTCGAGACTGGATGATATCGGTGTCTATATGGCGATTACAGGAGAGCAGATCAGCAGCAGCGATGCACTCTACCTCGATTTAATTGACTACCACGTACCTAGTGAGCAATTACAGGCTTTGCAAGAAGCACTTGTTGATGCACCACAGTTAACCAAACAACACATCGAACATATTGTCAGCCGCTTTATTACGCGTCCTGCTGAAAGTGAATTAAAACAACTGACGGAAGGGATTCGTAAACATTTCGGTTTTCAGTATTTAGATGAAATTGAATCCAGCCTTGAGACTGAACAAGAGCAACAGTTGCAGCCGTGGACCAGCAAAATGCTGAATATTCTGCAACAGCGTTCGTTTGTTGCCAAACAAACCAGTTTAAAGCTGCAACATTTAGGGCGTGGACTTTCGTTGCAACAGTGCATGCAATTGGAGCGTGATTTGCAGGATATCTGGTTTGAACATGGTGACTTTATTGAAGGTGTGCGTGCACTGATTGTCGATAAAGATAAGCAACCACAATGGCAGAAAGCCAACTCAGAACTGGAGCAAATTTTAGAAAAACTGAGCTAAATCACCTTATAAAAATAAAAAAATACTTAGAAATACAGCAAGGCTTGAAATGCTTATGGTCAGGATTGCTCATAAGCAGAAAAACGCAAAAACAAGAAGATTGCAGAAAGGAAGATTGTGATGCAAACAGCATATGAAAACGGTTCACCCCCTAAAAAGTCGTCACATCGATTAGCAGGGATTTCCAGTATGGTCGGTACCACCATTGAGTGGTATGACTTCTTTATCTATGGTGCAGCAGCAGCGCTGATTTTTAATAAATTATTTTTTCCAAATTTAGACCCGCTGACTGGTGTGCTTGCTGCATTTGCCACCTATGCGGTTGGGTTTATTGGGCGACCTTTGGGTGGCTTGGTGTTTGGACATTTTGGTGACAAGATTGGTCGTAAATCTATGTTGCTACTTACCCTGATGTTGATGGGGATTCCGACTGTTCTGATTGGACTGTTACCCACCTATGAATCCATTGGTTATTGGGCTGCGCTGTGTTTGGTGATTTTGCGATTCATCCAAGGTATGGCGATGGGTGGCGAATGGGGTGGTGCTGTTTTGATGGCGGTTGAACACGCCCCTGAAGGAGGGAAAGGCTTTTGGGGCAGTTTGCCTCAAGCCAGTACTGGTGGTGGTTTAATGCTGGCATCTATTGCACTTGGACTGGTCTCATTATTACCTGAACAAGCCCTTTTTAGTTGGGGCTGGCGTTTGCCATTTCTTGCCAGTATTGTTTTACTCGGTGTGGGTTGGTATATCCGTGTCAAAGTACCGGAATCGCCTGACTTTGAAAAAGTAAAACAGCAGTCCGAACAAGTGAAAGTCCCTGCTTTACAAGTGTTTAAGCATCATCCGAAGCAACTCATCACTATTATTGTGGCACGTGCGGCTGAAAATGCATGGTTTTATATTGCCTCGACCTTTACCTTGGCCTATACCACCGCACAACTGGGGATTCCACGACAAGAGATTCTATTCGCCACCATTTGTGGTGCTGCTGTGATCTTGTTTGTAACGCCGCTATGTGGACATCTGTCAGATAAGGTCGGTCAGCGCAATATGTTTATGTTTGGTTTATGCGTGTTGGCACTTTATTGCTATCCATTCTTTAGCATGTTGAATACCAAAGATCCCGTTTGGGTGTGGACCGCGATTGTGCTCGCGATTGGTGTGGTTTTCCCGATTATGTATGCACCACAGGCACAACTGTTTGCGCGGCAGTTCCCCGCAGAAATTCGCTACAGTGGTATCTCAATTTCGGTGCAGTTGGCTGGGGTATTGGGTGGTGGTATAGCGCCACTGATTGCGACCAAGCTGCTGAGTGTTGGGCAGGGCAATCCCTATCTGATTATGATTTATATTGGGTCGATGGCAGTGGTCGCGATTGTTGCCACCACCTTCATGCCACGCGATCGAATTTATCGAGCGGATGATGCGTATATGCAAAAAGAAGATTTAGACTTGAAAACCAAAATCACTGAACATTCTTAATGTGCATCTTCTGAATAGAAAAAAGCCCTAATCTTTCGACTAGGGCTTTTTTTGAATCTGGAGCGGGAAAGGAGACTCGAACTCCCGACCCCAACCTTGGCAAGGTTATGCTCTACCAACTGAGCTATTCCCGCTTATTGAGCAGTTTTTTCTAAAACTTACACTAAAAAATTTGAGCGGGAAAGGAGACTCGAACTCCCGACCCCAACCTTGGCAAGGTTATGCTCTACCAACTGAGCTATTCCCGCATGCCGTGTATAATACATTATGCAAAAATAGGGTCAATAATTTTATGCAAAGAAATTGATTAATTGCATAAAATAAAAGCATTTCTAGTATTAAAAAAAGCAAAAAGCGAAATTTTGTATAAGCGTTTTACTCAAGGGATGCTCATGTATACTAGTGGACTACCTCAATCTGAACCTACAGAGTGACTGATGAACTTAGAACAACAGTTGATTGAACGTTTACAAAGCTTAGCTCCGAGTCACCTTGAAGTGATCAATGAATCGGCGGGTCATGGTGGTTATTTTCCTGGGAAAGAATCACACTTTAAAGTGATTGTGGTCAGTGATGCGTTTCAAGGTTTACGTTTGGTACAACGCCATCAAAAAATTTATGCAGTTGCTGCTGAGCTGATGAGTCCGGGACAGATTCATGCCTTAGCGATTCATGCTTATGTCGCAAGTGAGTGGCAAGGTCAAGCACCTGCAAGCCCTGAATGTGCACATGCACCAAAACCTTAAGGATTGATTATGGATGCACATTTAATCACCAAAATTATTCATATGTCAGCAGTCAGTCTGTTGATTCTGGTCTTTGTTGTTCGCGCAGCGACATTATTTGTGGGGACACAACAGCAACAACCTAGCCCCAAAGCACGTAAAGGTTTTGTGGGCTTACAACATTTGTCACTATCGCTGATTATCATGACTGGCGCAGTATTACTGGTGATGAATAACTTTGAGGTTCAGCCTTGGTTCTACGCCAAAATCATTCTATTTTTTGTACTCTGGTCGTCTATGATTAAAACCTATCGAGAAGATAGCAGTATTTTATTGGTGCAGCGTCGTATCGGTGTTTTGATCGGTGCAGTTGCATTGGTGGGGATTCTTGGCTTGGTGATGATGAAGCCTGTTTTTGGGTAATTGTCTGACATTGTTTTAGTAATTGTTGGGGCACTAGGTTAAACTGTGTGCAATTTGCAAAAAAATCGTGTAGAGGGAAATCATGTTAACTCGTGTGGTATTTAACCAAAAAGGTGGTGTGGGGAAATCAAGTATCACTGTGAATTTAGCGGCGATTAGCGCTAAACAAGGTTTCAGAACCTTAGTGATTGATCTAGATCCACAAGCAAACTCAAGCCAATACCTTTTAGGTGAAGATGCGACATATTCTGCGGATAAAGCAGCATTAGAGCCAAACATTGAAAATTTCTTTGATGATATTTTAGCAACAACACAGCAAAAGGGCTTGATTGGCAATGCCATCGGCTCAATTCTTAAAGCACCACGTAGCAAAGGTTTAGAAAGCTATGTGCATCGTACCTCTTTTGAAAACTTGGATGTGATTCCTGCCAGCCCAAGTTTAGGCACGCTTGAGCATGCCTTGGAAAGCAAGCACAAAATTTATAAGTTACGTGATTCGATTCAGGTCTTGAGTTCGCGTTATGACCGTATTTATATTGATACACCACCCGCATTTAATTTCTTTACTTTATCGGCACTGATTTCGGCACAACGTGTGTTGATTCCATTTGATTGTGATGTGTTTTCAAAACGTGCGTTACAAACTTTGATTGAAAATGTGCTCGAAACCCAAGATGATCATAATGATCGCTTGGAGATTGAGGGAATCGTGGTCAATCAATTCCAGTCTCAGGCAAAATTACCGCGTGAAGTGGTTCAACAGTTAAAAGATGAAGGCTTACCTGTGTTAGCAAGCATGCTGCCACCATCCGTATTAATGAAAGAATCACATCAAAAGAATTTACCCTTGATTCATTTGGCATCTGAACATAAGTTGACCCTTGCTTATGTCACTTTGTTCAATGAGATTGAATCAAAGCAATAAGAGAACGTTATGAAACGCTTATATTGGATGCCTGTTTTGGCTACGAGTATGCTATTGGGTGCTTGTGCATCAACGGTTAAACCCGCTTATGTCTCGCCAACACAGTACCAAGCTTTAAACTGTCAACAACTGCAAGCGGAATACAATCGTGTTCAGCATTATATTGACAATGGTGTGCAAACGCCGAAACGAACTGGTGTTGGCGTGGGTGTTGGACTCGGTGGCGGTTGGGGTAAAGGCGGCTGGGGCTTTGGTCCATCTGTTTCCGTGAATATGGGTCAGTCGATGAATACCAAAAATACCGAGCTAGCAAAAGTTTTGGGCCAGCAAGACGCAATTGTGCAAGCAGCGCAGTTTAAAGGCTGTCCAATTATTGTGAAACCACGACCGAAATCATAGTTTTCTATTGATTATTGCCGTAGTTCGCTGCGGCAATGAAAACTAAATCTTAGCAAAATGTTTCAAGTAAAAAATATAAAAATCAATTTCTTAATGTAATTTACCCCACTGTTTTCCTGATCTTGTCCATTGAAGTAGTCGCTTAAAACTTGTCTATTCCCCCTAAATTCGTTTAAGGTGGCGACCACGCACAGTCATTCGGTATATATATGATAGAGAGTTGGTTTTTTGTTTTGGCAATGTTGGCGGTGTTACTTATTCCCGGTCCAACCAATGCTATGCTTGCCAGTGCAACACACCAACAAGGTGTACCTAAAACACTCACTTTTATCCCGATAGAATGGTTGGGTTATGTATATGGTGTGAGTTTATGGGCATTGTTTATCCATCTTTTCCAACCCATTTGGCCTGCACTCGGGGTGATTCTGCATACGGGTGGTTTAGTCTATGTGCTTTGGATGGCATTTCATCTCTGGAAAAGTTCTCATCTACAAAAGCATGCTCAACATCATCAACATATACGCAAGACACAGTTATTTGTATCTACCTTAAAAAACCCCAAAACGGTGCTGTTAGCAGCAGGAATCTTCCCGCTTGAGACGTGGAATTCGGTACAAAATGCGCTATTGGTGTTTACGATTTTTACACTGGTACTCATCCCAGTTTCTATTTTTTGGATGGTATTCGGACGTGCACTGTTGGCGGGAAGTTTAGCTGGAATTAAAGCCGACCATTTATATAAAGGGTCGGCCATGTTATTGCTGATCTGTATGCTGCCGATGGTGTTCCGTTTCTTCTAAAACCAAAAAACAGCAAATCTTGATTAGGCTTTATGTCGATTCATTCTTTGGCGAATAAAGCCGATAATGCCCGGTAAGATGCTGATAATAATGATGCCAAAAATCAAATAAGTGAAGTTGTCTTTGACGATTGGCATATTTCCAAATAAATAACCCAAAGTGATAAAGGATGCGATCCAGCAGAAAGCACCAATTACATTATAGGTCAGGAAATATTTATAGTTCATGCTGCCTGCGCCCGCGACAAAGGGAGCAAAGGTCCGTGCAAATGGAACAAATCGAGCAAAAATAATGGTTTTTCCACCATGACGTTCAAAAAATTGCTGAGTTTTGAGTAAATGTTGTTTATTGATAAAGCGAGAGTTGCTTTCAAACACACGTGGACCGATATAGTGACCAATATGATAATTAACGGTATCGCCCAATACTGCGGCAATAAATAGTAAAACACCTAACAACCATGGATCCATGGCACCTGTTGAAGCCGCAAGTGCACCAGCAGCAAAAAGCAAACTATCACCAGGTAGAAATGGCATGACCACAAAGCCAGTTTCGACAAAAATAATGAGAAACAAAATGGCATAGATCCATACGCCATAATTGGTGATAAATTCTAAAAGGTGTTCGTCAACGTGCAGAATAAAATCAATGAGTTCCATGAAAATGTTAACACTATAAATTTGAGCTAAATCCTAACAGTGCATGTGTAGAATGTCAGTATAAAAAGCAAATTAATTGGTAACTTTACATGATGTCTAAGGCGGGAGATTTCTGTTGCAAATATAGAACGATGTGTAAACGGATATCATGTTTATTGCAATATAAAACATACATACACTGTTGCTATGTTAAAAAACAAACAGTGTGGAAGTAATTATGTTTAATCCAAATGTTGTGGTCAAAAATATCGTAACACAGACTGGCGTGGCTAATGTCGTAACTCTGATTGCTCGTTTGTTATTGGCTTATATTTTTCTTGTTGCAGGTTGGGGCAAGATCGTAGGCTATGCGGGTACGGTGGGTTATATGGAATCCATGGGTGTTCCAGGTGCTTTATTACCTTTAGTGATCTTGGTTGAGTTTGGTGGTGGCTTGGCTTTATTGTTTGGTTTCCAAACACGATTCGCATCTTTAGGCTTAGGTGTTTTTAGTATTCTTACAGCCTTTATTTTCCATGGTGGTGCAGAAGATGCGATTAACTTTATGAAGAACTTCGCTATGGCGGGTGGCTTCTTTATGTTGATGCTCTATGGTGCAGGTCGTATTAGCCTCGATCATCTTATTGAGAAATAATGATCAAGTCCCCTCAGCCTAATTGGCTGGGGGTGATGCCATGTCAAAGATTTACCAATGATTACAAATGTAAGCCGACATCAGCATAAATTTTTGCTTAGATATTCTTAAGTTAAAAAATAAGGTAGGTAAAATGAAAAAAATCATTGCGGGTTGTGCGATTGGATTGGTGATCGGATTATCCAGCCAGACTTGGGCGGGTAAGGATGATCATGTGCTAATACAAGAAGCCGCAAAAAATGTTGTGACCGTCAGTCAGGCCGCTAAAATGGCGGATGAAACAGGTGTTACTTTGACTGGTCAAATTACCAAACATCTAAAAAGTGATCACTATGAATTTAAAGATAGCAGTGGCACGATCAGTATCGAAGTAGATGATGACATTTGGCGTAAAGCAGGCTTAAAGGTTGGTGATCATGTACGCTTAGTGGGCGAAGTGGATACCCATCGTTATAAACCAACTGACATTGAAGTGATCAAAATTGAGAAACATCAGCACTGATTAAAATGTAAAAAGGAAGCAAGTGCTTCCTTTTTTATTTACTTTAAATGTCCTGTCCTGAAATAAGTTTACACATTAAGAGACTTATTTTATGGAACACGAAAGAGAACAACGAGTTAAGCGCACTCAACGAGATTATAGCT
>NZ_JAKZGL010000012.1 GCF_022549355.1 Acinetobacter sp. NIPH 2699 | reverse complement strand
GACAGTACAGTTGAGTTAAGCAACCGTGGTGAGATTATGGTGAATGATCGTAATGAAACCAATGTCAAAGGTGTGTTTGCTGCGGGTGACTGTACCACTGTGCCTTATAAGCAAATCATCATTGCCACTGGTGAAGGTGCTAAAGCATCACTCTCTGCTTTTGATTATATGATTCGCTCTGGTGTTTAACACAATATTAAAAAAGATGTGCACGCACTTACATTTTTAAACCTAAGTGCGTGTTTTTACAAGTTATCAACAAATATTCAACTTTATTATCCCCTTATTTTATGTTTATATTTTGGCTATCCATCGTTATTGGATGCCACAACAAAAGGAAATATGAAAATGAATAAATTACTTGTTGCTTTAGGTCTCGCTGCTACCGTTGCTCTTGTAGGCTGTAATAAAGATAAAGCGCCTGAAACAGGGGCTACAACTGGCGAACACTTAGAGCATGCTGCTGACCAAGCGGGTCATGATGTTGCAACTGCTGTCGATACTGCTGCTGATCAAATCGATGCTGCTGCTGATCATACTGCAACTGCAACGGCTGAAGCTGCTGCAGAAACTGAAGCTGCCGCACGTGAAGCTGCTGCAAATGTAGCTGGCGCTGTTGAATCAACCGCTGCTGATGCAAAAGAACAAGCTCAACAATAATCTGTTGAGATTAAAAAAGCCTCTATCATTGATTGATCAGAGGCTTTTTTAATTCTGCGGAGAGATTAAGACAAGAGTCCCTCATCACGCATTGCAATTTGTACAGATTGACGCTCAGCGACTTTATTACGCAAAGCGACAATATTGATATAAGGACTCAAGTCATGTTCGATATGATTTGACCAATTGGTAAGCACAAACAAATATGCATCTGCTGGGCCAAAATTATCATCCACTAAATAATCATATTCAGATTCAGCTAAATATTGGTCGATATATTTAAGCAAACGATTGACTTCAGCATAAGCTTTGGTCTTTTCATCATCAGTTAATTTACCACTGAAAAATACAGCATAAGCATCATGCAGTTCAGAGTTCAAATACCCTAACCATTCGAGGACTTTAGCTCTTCCCATACCTGATGGCGGAATTAAATCTTGTTTAGGGTCATGCTGAGCCAAGAATGGTAGAATCGCAACATTCTCAGTTAAAATTAAACCCGGATTAATTTCTAAGGCTGGAACATAGCCTTTTGGATTGATTTCGTAATAATCAATACCTTTCTCAGTTTTGTGGGTTTTTAAATCAACGCGTTCTAAATCAAAATCTACATTTATTTCATTTAAAATAATATGTGCTGCCAATGAGCAAGCACCAGGTGAATAATACAACTTCATGTTTGATCCTTGTTATCTAACTCTTCTGTTCTAAAACGCTTTATCAAAATTTGCAAAATCTGTTTTTACAAATTTGTCAGTAAAAGTAAAAATACCGAATAATTTGACTATTAGTGAAATTTCATTATTTTGCAAGTGCTCTTATGTCAAATTTTTATCGTGATCGTATAAGTCCTGTTCAAATAGATTCTTGTCAGAAAAAGAGCAGCTTATTTTTCTGCTCTTTTTCTCAGTCTGATTATAATTTTGCTTTTCTTGAGCGCATTGAATAGCCAACTAAACTCAATAATCCAAAGATAGAGAGCCAGCCAAAACTACCCGATGAACTTTTGCGATGAGATGCTTTAGGCGCTTCATCCTGCAAATCTAAATCCACAATTACAGGGTCGTGATCCGAAGAACGATATGGGTCTTCTGCAAAGAATAAAGCTTTTTGCTCATCAGTTTTATATTCTTCGTTGTAATCCAATACCGTTGGTTCATCGGCATTGATATGCCAAGCAAAGGCTTTTTTCACTTTGCTATACAAATTGGCATCAGCAATGGCATGATCTAGATTACCCGCACCACCATAACCATCAGCATTACTCGACACGCCAAATACATAACTATAGGCTTGCTCACCCTGTCCTATCGTTTTGTCATTGAGTAGAACTTTATAGTTGGCTTTTTCTAGTGCCAAAATTGGATCTTCTTTGGCATAACTGTTCATATCACCTAAGAGTAAAATATTAGGTGTTTCAACTTGCGTTGGGTTTTTAGCTATCCATTGAATCAATTGTTCGACAGCCTTGATCCGTGTTGGATTCCAGCAGCCTTGACCATCATTCTGATCAGCATCTAAAGACGTTGCACTTACGCCTGAACAACTTTTAGATTTAAGGTGATTTGGAATCACGGTAAACATCTGCTTGCCTGACAGTGGCTGAAAAGTTTGTGCAATCGTGGTTCTGTTTTTATCACCCAAATCAAAGACCACTGGTTTATTGACAGGCTTAACTCGTTTACTGTTATAAATGATGGCAACAGCAATCGCATCTGTGCCTAAACGATCAAGATTTTCAGGAACCACATATTTCCAGTCAGCGCCTAATGAACGAGTCAAATAAGCAATGGCACTATCGTCGCCATAACCATTGTTGGCGATTTCCATCAAACCATATACATCAGCATCAATTGCACGTAAGGCACTGACAATCTTGCGGTGCTGTTTATCAAATTCTGCTTGTGTTGTTGCGCCACGTTCTGTTGGAAAACCATCCTTACCATTATCATAGTTCAATACATTGAATGCGGCCGTACGAATCAATTTATCATCCTTTGCATTCACACTTGGTCGTGATGGCGTTGCTTTGATAATCGTAGGAAGATTAGCTCCCTGAACGGGTTGAATACGCCATCCATTAAAACGATATTCTAAAATACCTTGTACATTTTCAAGTTGATCGCCAACACGTAGCGTATTGCTTGCACTAAAATTTTGTGGCAACCAAGGCGTTCTATTTTGATTATTATAGCCATCATCCAAAATCACTTTTGACAATAGATTTTTTTGCGCTAAAGCTTTGGCTTCTGCGGATAAGGATGGGTATAGATTTGTTGGGATAAATAGTCGCCCAAGACTCAATGATAATTCACCATATCGACCATAATTATAGTTTTCACTAATCGTCAATGTCTGTGGTAATTTCACCAGCATGCCTTGATACTGCTGTGGTGAATGTCCTGTTGCCATTAAACTATTAAAGGGTAAATCAATCTCTTTAGGCTGAATTTGACTCAGCATATTGGTACTACAGGTTTGAATATCTTGCTGTATCTGATCAATTTGAAGTTGATTTTGATAAGCGGTTAAACGACCACGGAGGATGACCTCCTCACCAACCTGACCACCTTTAACTGTGCTACTTGCTGGAATATAGACAAAGATCGCATTACTCACATTGGCTTTTGCTTTGCTATCTACGGTTTGTACATAGAAACCTGAAAAACCATTGTTATAACGGTAGTCGGCAGTAATCACCCCACGTACTGTATAGTTTTGATCTTGGGCTACTGTATTTAGATCCGCAATTGCTGTATCTGAACTAGAACAACTGACTGTCTCGTGTACAGGTGGTGTCGTTGTAGAACCTGATAAATTAGAAAAATCATTACGATCCGTCCATGCTTTCCATACACTGTCTAAATCAAAACTCGTCGTCGGGTCAATTTCTGTCACTGTGTTTGTAGTTTGTATTCGGGTAAAACTATTGCCCTTACTCGAAACAGCACTTCCCCAACCTGCCGCAGGTTGCTCACCGATTCGGCCAAAACGGTCAACGACCTTTCCTTTATGCAAGAGAACCACAGCATCATCGCCATTAAATGATAAAGCTGCAACTTGATTGACCTGTGAACCAAGCACCTCTTGTAAAGCAGTATGTCCAACCAAAAACCGTGCTTTACTGGCCAACGTACCTTGTAGTTGAAAAGCCACTGTTTTCGTCAATAGACCATTATTAAACTGCTGAATTTCATAGTCTGATAGATTCGCACTGGTCGCATCTGGATTGTAAATTTCCAAACCTTTTTTATTACTACTTCCATCGACATATTGACTAAACATCAATTGCGCATGTGCCATAGAAAATGGCGTCGAAGCCCCCAGTAAGCCCAAACAAATTGCGATAGAGTGAAATTTAAATGTTTTCATAACTTTTTACTTAATGTTCAAATCGCCATTAGCCTATTCAATCTCTGTGACAACGAGATGAAGGATTTCTTACAACTTTTCCCTCATCTAAAAAAGTTCAGCTAAATAAAATCATTTAAAAGTTTGACTTGACCACATGAACACTTAAAATACGGCATTTCTATATTTATATCTCCAGAATTCATGTCAAACGATCAGTTAGAAACGCAAATTACGGAACTCGACAATTTGCCTGAGCACCGTGAAATTGTGACGTTTATGCGTCGTTCAGCTCCGCTCAATACTTCACAACGTACTGCGTTGGAAGATTATCGTGATTTAATTTTGGAATATCCTGTTGGTGATTTACGTCAGCACTTTGAACATCCTGAGCGACCATTAACCGTAGAAATTGGTTTCGGCATGGGCCGTTCTTTAGTTCTTATGGCGAAAGCCAATCCTGAGCGCAACTTTGTCGGGATTGAAGTACACATTCCTGGTATTGCTCAATGTGTATTTGAAGCTGGCATGGCTGGTCTAAAAAATCTATTTGTATTAGATGCGGATGCGATTCAAGTACTCCGCGAAATGCCAGATAACAGTATCGACTGTGTACAACTTTACTTCCCTGATCCTTGGCAGAAGAAACGTCATTTTAAACGTCGTTTTGTGATTCATGAACGCATGCAATTGGTCGAGCAAAAGTTAGTCCTTGGCGGTACCTTCCACGCAGCGACAGACTGGGAACCGTATGCAGAATGGATGCTTGATATTTTAGATAATCGTCCTGATCTGGAAAATTTAGCAGGTAAAGGCAATAGCTACCCTCGCCCAGACTGGCGTCCAGTGACAAAGTTTGAACGCCGTGGGATTGAAGCGGGTCATAAAATCAATGATTTTATTTTTAAGAAAATAAAGTAAATCAATCGGAGTGATGGCGTTTATAAATACCATCACTCATCAAGCTATATACGTCTTCCAAATCTGGTCGATGGGATTGAGATAATAACGCTTGATGCATGGTTAAAATATTTTGATCGCCACGCATTGCTGGCCCAGTTTGCATTTGCTTTGGGTCAGTACTCGTTGCTTTGTTCGCTGTTTCTAAAATCAATGGGAATAGCAAACTGAAATCAACCTGTTCCGCATCTACAACCTGTTTTGCCATGTCATAACAATAATTACTAAAATTACATGCGAATACCGCAGCCAAATGTAATGTTTGGCGCTGCTGAGAGCTATATTGATAGACTCGTTGACTTAGGCTATTTGCCAAATCTGTGAGTAAAAATAAATCTTCCTGCGTTACGGCCTCTACAAAGAGTGGTGTTGCTAACCAATCGACTTCTCGCTCAAAACTAAAGGTTTGTAGAGGATAGAACACACCTACACGTGAATATTTCTGCGCGACCACAGATAAATTGGTACTTCCCGAAGTATGCACGATCAGACTTTTCGGCAAATAAGTTGTGATAGATTCCACAACATCCACGATCACTAGATCACTAACAGCAACAATCACCAAGTCTGTTTGTGTATTGAGTTGATCTGCACGATCAATCGCTTGTGCATTGACCTGTACTGCTAATTGTTGTGCATGCTGTAAATTGCGACTAAAAACTTGAACAATCTGATGCTTTGATTGAAATGCCTTTGCTAAATGTGTAGCGACTCGTCCTGCACCGACAAATGTGATTCGCATAAACTCTATCTAAAAAAATAATTGCCCGAACTCTAAGCATGCCAATAAAAAACACCTAAATCAATCAACAATAACAATGCTGACTATTTACTTATCTGATAGAGCCATAACAAAGAAAAACTTGCAAATACTAAGGCAAAAAATGGAAAGGCTCTGGGCTGTTTCAAATCTGGAGGCATGACAGGCAAAGATAAAATAGGAGGCGCTATGCTTGCTTTTACAACGGGCTGATCTAAGCACAGAACTTCATTGATCCAATTGGGTAGTAGTGCATCAATTGACTCTTTATGCTCTCTGAGATAATAAATAATACTCATCGTATCATTGCCCACCTCATTTGAAAGCACCGCTAAACTTTTAGGAATCGCCCGATTTAAGGTTTTTTCTACTTCACTCGCAGGGACTCTGCCTGCAGCTAGTCGTAAAAGTAATGCGTTTTTTACTTGGTCATTTTTTTCAAATAGATCATAAACTGAAGGCGTGAGTTTTTCTTTTAATTGATCAACAAGTTCTGGCTTAACTAAAAATCTAGACAAAAGAATTGGATAAAATCTTGATAAAACATCATTTTTTTCATTTACCAAGCTGGTTTGATCATTCACAATCACCGATGAAACTTTCTGTTTAAGTAACTCCATTGGATTTATAGGCATTGTATTAACTCCAATAATTCAAATGATTTATATCTCTTTTTTATAATTTTATGCAAAATAAATCTCATTTCATTCTGTTACTTTAATATAGTTTTTATTGTTTTCATCTATTTTTTAAAATTTAAATACAATATATATACATCATTTTTTAGACAGCAGAGCAAGCCCATTAGAAGGCTTACTCTACTCACGTTGATTATACTTAGGCAAATGTAGTGATGACTTTACCTGTCAACTGCTGTCCAAGTAAGGGTGTGTTCTTACCCTGTGAAATTATTTCTTCTTTAGAAACAGTCCACTGCAACTCTGGATCGACCAACACCCATCCTGCTTCTTGCTGCCAACGGTCTGTTATATTAGCAACTTGTGCAGGAATTGAAGTGACCTTTTCAACCCACTCCAAGGGTTCAAATACACCTTCCTGAATAAGTTGAACACCTAATCCAACATAGGTATCAAAAGCAGTAATACCTGATTGCGTTTCCTCGAACGGCGCTATTTTCGCCGAGCTGCTTAATGGTTCGTGATGGGTACAAATCGCATCAATCACCCCCTCTTTAACAGCTTGACGTAATAACAGCTTATCTTGTTCAGAACGTAAAGGCGGACGTACATGCGCCAGTGAGTTGAAACCATCAATCAATTGTTCAGTTAAATGCAATTGATGCATCGCAACATCCGCTGTAACAGGTAAGCCTTTGGCTTTTGCTGCACGAATCAATTCAACAGATGCACCACAAGACAATAAACCAAAGTGAGCTTTCACCCCTGTCGCTTCGATCATCAAAAGATACTTTGCGATTGCAACCGTTTCAGCGATTGCAGGAATCATCGGTAAACCTTGACGCGATGCAATAAAGCCTTCGTGAACACAACCATCTTTAGCGATTTGTGGTTCTTCAGCATAGAACACCACGGTTAAGCCCAAACCAGCAGCATACTCAAGCGTACGAATCACAACATCATCATTTTCAAAAGCAGCATTGGCATTGGAAACTGCCGTACAGCCACCCTTTTTTAACCCAGCCATATTCGCAGGCTGTTTGCCATTTAAACCTTGCGTTTGTGCGCCAATGATTTGCAAATAAATACCGCCATCAAGCTGGGCTTTTTCAATCAGGCCATGAATCAACGCACCATTATCTTGCACAATCGGCTTTGAGTCTGGTGGAGTAATCACATGCAAAATACCATTGGCACGTGCAGCCTTACCTTCTGACTTTAATGTTCCATGCTGCTGTTGCCCCGGTTCACGTAGCCGAGCACAGAGATCCACCATGGTTGGCATCAGCCATTTATCCTGACCATTAATGGTTTCATCAACCTGTTCAACCGCATCGATCAACTTACCATTTTCGATATAAACCGTTTTGACTTGATCAGTTTTCTGAATTGGATCTAGCACACGGACATTTTCAATTTTTACAATACTCATGTGATCTATCCCTTACAGCGCAATCGCGTCAATCAAACCTTGTTCTTGTAATTGCCCTTGCATCGCTAGTGCAAGCACCGCCATACGCACAGCAATACCATTGGTAACCTGTTTTAGAATCACAGATTGATCACCATCAGCAACGCTTGAATCAATTTCCACCCCACGATTCATCGGACCGGGATGCATGACAATACAATCTGGTTTAGCCAAAGCAAGGCGTTCTTTATTTAAACCGTACATTTTGTAAAATTCTGATTGTGATGCTAAGGCTGGTGAATCAATCCGTTCATTTTGAATACGCAACGCAATAATCACATCACAGTCCGTGACACCAGCATTCATTTGATTAAATAAGCGTACATGTTCACCATATTCGTTAAAACCGACAGGTAATAACGTATTCGGTGCAATCACACGGATGTCTTTACAACCTAAAGTCTGCAATGCTGCAACATTAGAACGTGCCACACGAGAGTGCTTAATATCGCCAATAATCGCCACACTCAGTTGCTCAAAAGGCTTTTTGGTCTCACGGCGAATGGTCAACATGTCCAACATCGCTTGAGTCGGGTGCGCATGACGACCATCGCCCGCATTGATAATCGCAACATTCGGGCAAACATCTTTGGCAATAAAATGTGCCGCACCAGAAGATGAATGACGAACCACAAAAATGTCCGCAGCCATCGCTTCTAAGTTCCAAAGCGTGTCACGTAAGGTTTCACCTTTTGAGGTACTTGAACGTGCAATATCAATATTCAAGACATTGGCAGATAAACGCTTTGCCGCGGCTTCAAAGGTGGTGCGAGTACGAGTCGAATTTTCAAAGAAAAGATTCATCACCGTCAGCCCTTCTAATAACGGACGGTTGATCAAATTATTATTGTCATCTAAAAAGCTTTGCGCTGTATCTAAAATCTTGGTCAGGCTTTCCTTGGAAAGACCCTCAATGGTTAAAAAGTGCTTTAAATTTCCTTGTTGATTCAATTGAACCTGACTCGGTTGATGCAGGGCTGCAATATGCATAAAGGATTCCTATGGGTCGAATCACCAAAACTTGCATAGTGTAGCCCAATTCTTGGGTTTTCGCAGAACAACTTTCCACCATTTTGTTGCAGATAATTAGAGGGTTGCAACAAATTCTATCTATCGCAATGCACCAATATAGTGATGTGAAACCTGAGCCTCATAAATTTCCTCTGCCGTCACCTCACTAGAATAGACATCCAAGGTCTCAACGCGCTCACTTTCTAGCCTATCTTTTTGCTCTGGCACCTCGACAGCCTTGGATTCAGGATATAAATCAATGAGTGGAGTTAACCGAGCGACATAGCGCTCCAACTCTGCATCTTGAGTTGCCAAAGCAATATCAACAATATGTTTGGCATATTCCTTGTTACCGACCAGATACATCACATCAATCACACGACTCGATACACGTCTCAAACGTACATACATTTGAGTTGCGATCGTGAAAGCTTCAGCATTGATCATCACATCATTAGTTATATTCTCTTTCATAGATCCCCCACAATTTCCCCATTAAACTGCTTAAATTTCATCAGCTCTCAGAAAAATAAGTTGCTGATGATCTACCAATGATTTAGCAAAATATGTACCAACTATTAAAATTATTTATAAATATGAAATCGATCACCTAAAGCATCCTCTCGAACCCAAACTCAAAAAAAGCTTTTAATCGATGATAAAGCTGACAATCACACAAATATGCACCGACAGAACTTATAAAAATCGGTTAAAATATGCGATTGCTAAAATCGCTTTTGGAAATTTGAATGAATTCAACACAACGTCTTACAAGCTACTGGGTAACCTGTGCGGATGGACTTGAAACCCTACTTCAACAAGAACTGGAAAGTTTAGGTGTTCAAGACATCCAACGTTTTGCTGGACGTTTAATTTTCCAAGGTACGCTTGAGCAAGCTTATCGTATTTGCATGTGGTCACGTCTTGCTTCACGTGTCCTGTTACCGATTCATAAACATGAGCTTGATTTTACTCATGATGCGCGCGATGTTGCGGAAGAACTTTATGAAGGTGCGATTAGCTTCGATTGGTCTTTAGTTTTTGCACCACAAAGTACCTTCGCTGTACGTCTGCATGTTGAACGAGATATCAAGGTCAATACTCAATTCGCAACCTTACGTGTGAAAGATGGTGTGGTCGATTCCTTTATGGAAGCCGTTGGAAAACGCCCAAGTATTGATATTAAGCAGCCTGAAATTACACTTTATGTGTTAGCAGGAAAAACTGAACATACCTTCTGTCTCGACTTATCAGGCGATTCCTTGCATAAACGTGGCTATCGTCACTTTATGACTGATGCGCCCATCAAAGAAAACCTCGCCGCAGCTATTTTACAAAAAGCACAATTATTACAATATCAACCAGATATCATTCTTGATCCTATGTGTGGTTCAGGGACATTTATTATTGAATCACTGATGATCTTAACCGATCGTGCACCAGGTCTTGTTCGCCGTTTCGGTTTTAATGGCTGGCACGGACATGATCGTGAACTGTGGTTAGCGCTTAAAGCTGAAGCAACCGAACGTCATGAGAAAGCATTAGAACAACCGCTTCCGAAGCTCTACGCCTACGATGCAGACTGGGAGGCAGTCAAAGCGACGCGTCTGAATATTATTGCTGCTGGTTTTGAAAGCATACTTGATCAAATTCAAATCGAAGAACGCACCTTAGCCGATTGGGATGATTTCCACGCTGAAGGCAAAAAAGCCTTTATCGTAACCAATCCACCTTATGGTGAGCGTTTAGGTGATAAAGCCTCTAGCCGTTCATTCTACTTGGGTTTATCTGGATTATTACAAAAGAATTTTCCAAATCAACCTGCTGCCGTGATTGCTGCACAAATCGAACAAGCAGATGTACTTGCAATCAATGATCCGCAAACTTTACGTTTGATGAACGGTAAACTACCGATTTACATTCGTTTTGGTACAATCAAACCAGCAAGCGTCACTCAACCATTTTTAGCAAATTGGCAACCTCTACAATTTGAAAAGATTGAAGGTGCTGAGGACTTTACCAATCGTTTGCAAAAAAATATGCAAGCATTGAAAAAATGGGCTGTCAAAGAAAATATCTATTGCTTACGTCTTTATGATGCTGATTTACCAGATTTTAATATTGCAGTCGATCTATATGGAGATAGATTGCATGTACAAGAATATGCTCCACCCAAAACCATCGACCCTGAAAAAGCCAAAAAACGTTTTAATCTAGGACTCGCTGCAATTCGCGCAGTAACAGGACTAAATCGTGATGCCATTTTCATCAAAACACGTGCTAGACAAGCTGGAACAACCCAATACAGCAAGCAAAGCACGGCTTCTAAACGTTTTATTGTGCAAGAAGGCAAAGCACGAATTTTGGTAAATTTAACGGACTATTTAGATACAGGCTTGTTCTTGGATCATCGCCAAATACGTTTAAGAATCGCCCAAGAAGCTCGCGGCAAACACTTCCTAAATCTGTATAGCTATACCTCAACAGCAAGCTTACATGCCGCTTTAGGTGGTGCAGCCAGCACCACAAGTGTTGATTTATCCAATACTTACCTAAATTGGTCTAAAGAAAATTTTGTGCTGAATGGGTTAACAGTTGATCATGCGGATGAACAACACATGTTCTTCGCTAGTGATTGCTTTGAATGGTTAAAAGAAGGTCATGAACAATACGACTTAATCTTTATTGATCCACCGACCTTCTCTAACTCGAAAAAGTTTTACGGTACATTTGACGTTCAACGAGATCATCTCTCGCTCTTGAAACGTGCCATGAATCGCCTGACGACTGAAGGTACTTTGTATTTTTCTAACAACTATCGCGGTTTTGAGTTGGATGAAGAAATCGAAGCAATGTATCAGATTGAAGAAATCACCTCTGAAACCATTGGCTTAGATTTCAAACGCAATCAAAAAATCCATCGTGCATGGAAAATTCAACATCACGCAGTATAAGTAAAACTGACCATCACCGTTCTTTCACATGAATGGTGATGGTTCCATGAACATTGTCATTGGAATCAAATTCATACACTACAAAACGATCTGAAGCTTGAGTATGCGGTTTTATGCTTGCAACCTTTTTCTCTCGTGGGTCAGTCACTTTGGTTTTCTTTTGTTCTTCATGAGGCGATAGCACACTATCGAGTAGTGTACTAATCCTGACTTCACGTAAATAACGATCACTCAAGGCACGTTGAGCTCTCCAACGTTCTGCCTCAGGTTTTAACGCATCTTGATTGGCTTTGATAATAATACTCGGCAAAGTATTGTTTGCTAGTCCTGTTTGTAGTGCGAGCGTTCCCTCTGACATCGGTTGAGCAGTCCACCCGATTGAAGAAGGTAGAACCATCATGCACAAAATTACACAGATACTTGCGTAATGATGTTGCTTATTTTCCATTGCAATTCATCCTGAATCTTTTTCTTATTTGTTCTGAAACTATCAAGTTTTTCATCAAGTCGCAATGTTATTGCAAAGATTCCTTAAGAAATCAGACAAATTGCAGCAAAACAAAAAAAGATGGTGATTTTCATCACCATCTTTTGATCTCATTATTGAAATTTCAACTTAACTCAGTTTGATTTTATCAAAGACCAGATGACCATTTTCAGCTTTAATCAAAATGTTATCACCTGCTTGAAACTCACCAGATAAAATTTTCTGAGCTAAACTATTTTCCACTTGTTGCTGAATTGCGCGTTTCAATGGACGCGCACCATAGATTGGGTCAAAACCAGCATCAATCAGCAAATCAAAAGCAGTGTCATCCACAGTTAAGTCCATATCACGATCGCTCAAACGTGAACGTAAACGATCTAGTTGAATGTCTGCAATGCCACGAATCTGCGATTTTTGGAGTGAGTGGAAAATCACCAGTTCATCAATACGGTTAATAAACTCTGGGCGGAAATGCTGACTAACAGCACTCATCACCACAGCACGCATCTCACCATCCGTTGCACCCTCACCCAGTTCACGTACATCTTGTGAACCCAAGTTCGAGGTCATCACGATGACCGTATTCTTAAAATCAACCACACGCCCTTGTGAATCCGTTAAGCGACCATCATCCAAGACTTGCAATAAGATATTGAAGACATCTGGATGTGCTTTTTCAACTTCGTCAAATAACACCACACTATAAGGTTTACGTCGAACTGCTTCCGTTAGAACACCACCTTCTTCATAGCCAACATAGCCTGGAGGCGCACCGACCAAACGACTGACTGAATGTTTTTCCATGAACTCACTCATATCAATACGAATCATGGCATCGTCACTATCAAATAAGAAGTTTGCCAATGCTTTGGTCAACTCAGTCTTACCGACACCTGTCGGTCCAAGGAACAAGAATGAACCACTTGGACGGTTCGGGTCAGACAACCCTGCACGCGAACGCCGTACAGCATTGGATACCGCCACCACCGCTTCATCTTGCCCAACCACACGATTATGTAAGAATGATTCCATATTCAGTAGTTTTTCACGTTCACCTTGCAACATTTTCGAGACAGGAATCCCTGTTGCAGCGCTCACGACTTCAGCAATTTCATTCTCCGTCACTTTGGTACGAATCAACTTCGGCTCTTCATTTTCCTCAGCAACTTCCGCTTGCTCCAAACGTTTTTGCAACTCAGGAATAACCCCATATTGCAAACGTGCAGCTTCAGCCAAATCACCTTCACGCTTGGCTTTTTCCAATGCCATTCGTGCTTGGTCTAACTCAACCTGTGCTTTTTTATCACCTTCAACCAGTGTTTTTTCAGCTTTCCAAATCTCTTCCAGATCATTGTATTCTTTTTGCTTTTCCGCAATTTGCTGCTCAAGATGATTCACTTCTGCTTTACTGCCAGCATCTTGATCTTTTTTCACGGCTTCTAATTGCATCTTCAATTGAATCAAACGGCGATCAAGTTTATCTAAAGCTTCTGGTTTAGAATCGATCTCCATTTTAATACGTGAAGCTGCCTCATCAATCAAATCAATCGCTTTATCAGGCAACTGGCGATCCGTAATATAACGATGTGACATTTTCGCTGCCGCAATAATCGCAGAGTCTAAAATCTGTACACCATGGTGGGTCGCATACTTCTCTTTTAGACCACGTAAAATCGCGATGGTATCTTCAACACTCGGTTCATCGACCAGCACTTTTTGGAAACGACGTTCAAGCGCAGCATCTTTCTCAATGAATTGACGGTATTCATCTAAAGTGGTCGCACCAACACAACGTAATTCACCACGCGCCAATGCAGGTTTCAGCATATTCCCCGCATCCATTGCACCATCACCTTTACCCGCACCCACGAGCGTATGTAACTCATCAATAAATAAGATGATCTCACCATCATGTTTAGCGAGGTCTTTCAACACCGCTTTGAGACGTTCCTCAAATTCACCACGGTATTTTGCACCCGCAAGCAATGAACCCAAGTCCAAAGAAAGTACGCGCTTATTCTTTAAGCTTTCAGGAACTTCACCATTGACGATACGTTGTGCCAAACCTTCAACAATCGCAGTTTTACCTACCCCAGGTTCACCGATGAGCACAGGGTTGTTTTTGGTACGACGTGATAACACTTGAATGGTACGGCGAATTTCATCATCACGACCAATCACAGGGTCTAATTTTCCAGCCAATGCTCGTTCATTCAAATCAATGGTGTATTTATTGAGTGAGTCACGTTGATCTTCGTGGTTATTACTCATGACTTTGTCACTTCCTCGAATATTTTCAATAACTTTACGTAAATTTTCTGGAGTTACACCAACACTATTTAAAATGGTTTTGGTTTCACCTGTTTCAGCCAAACCCAGTAATACCCAGTCTGTTGATAAAAACTCATCACCTGCTTTTTGAGCATAACGGTCAGCTAAATTTAAGGCCTTAACTGCCTCTGGGTTGAGATTGATATCACCTGTAGGATTTGCCAAAGTTGGGGCATTTTGTATTGCTTGCTCCAGTTTTTGCTTTAATTCAGGTAAACGGGCACCCGCTTGTTGCAACAAACTTAAATTGGCAGGTTCTTCGAGTAAAGTCGTTAGAATATGAATCCCTGCAATCGCAGTATGATCTTTACCCATTGCCAATGATTGTGCATCTGAGAGTGCTTGCTGTAAGCGGTTTGTAAATTTTTCAAAACGCATTCTTGTTATTCCTCACAACAATTTTTTAACTTACCACTAAGATGGGAACGCTTTTTAAAATTTCAAATAAAAAATTTATATATTTTTCAAACTCTTATTAACAATAAAAGAGATAAAACTCAATCATAATATGGGTGTATAAACAATCTATTTCAAGTATATTTTGTAGCATTTTTCTATCGAGTCTGATTCACACAAATTACTTATTGTGATTTTGCAGCGGAGCTTTTAGCCTATATATTTACGTTCATTAAAATTGTCATTATGTATTTAAAAAGAATATTCCTTGCCACGGCTTGCTTGCTCCCTGTTCATCTCGCTTTTGCCCAACTGCCCCAAGACTCAAGACGGGCTGGCGGGATCGCGGTTATTCCACTCACGGCAAATACAACACAAGTCTTTTATGAACAAAAACCCGTGTTGCTGAGCCAAGAGAATGGGCAACGCTATGCTATTTTTGGCATCCCACTTTCTACACCCGTCGGTACATTGACCTTAAACACCAATAACAGCCCCATTCAAATTGAAGTTAAGCCCTACAAATACGCCGAACAGCGTTTAACTATTAAAAATCAAGATCATGTCAATCCCAATCAAAGCCAATTAGAACGCTATGCGCGCGAAGCTAAAGAGCAAAATGCGGTTTACACCTCATATAACCAAAGCACATGGCAAAGCTTTCCCAAATTTATTGTCCCCACCTCAGGTAAGTTTAGTAACTCATTCGGACGAAAACGGTTTTTCAATGGTGAAGAACGTGCGCCGCACTCTGGTTTAGATATCCCTGCTCCTGTCGGACAAAAAGTTGTTGCTCCTGCAGATGGCATTGTTGTGCAAACTGGAGATTATTTTTTTAATGGCAAGACCGTTCTGGTTGATCATGGACAAGGCTTAATTAGCATGTTTTGTCATCTAAGCAAAATCAATGTAGAACAAGGACAAGTCATTAGACAAGGTGAAGTACTGGGGCTGGTCGGTAAAACAGGACGAGTGACAGGCGCACATTTACATTGGGGAATGAGTTTAAATAATGCTCGGGTAGATCCACAGCTATTTCTTAAATAAGAACAAAAAAAAGTGATCTATCAAAATAGATCACTTTTTAGAAAGACTTAACAATAAGAGCTTATACAGCTCCTAAAATTTCAAAATCATGGGTGATTTCAATACCACCATCAGACAGCATTTTACTGGCTGAACAATATTTTTCTGCTGAAAGCTCAACTGCTTTTTCAACTTGTTTGGCTTTTACTGCATTACCTGTCACAATGAAATGCAAATGGATTTTAGTGAAGACTGCGGGGATTGTGCTCGCTCTCTCAGCTTTTAATTCACATACGACATCCGTCACATCTTGTCGAGATTTCTTTAAAATGGTCACAATATCAAACGAAGCACACCCACCAAGTCCCATTAAAATCAACTCCATAGGACGTGGACCACGGTTTTCACCCCCATATTCGGCAGAACCATCCATCACTACACTATGGCCACTTTCTGATTTTGCCTCAAAAGCAACATTCTCTAACCAATGTACACTTGTTTGCATTGCAACTACCTAAAAAACGTTATAAATTTACTGTGTTCTTGTACACTAACATAAAATGAGTTGATAAGGAATTTCATCTCTTCTGTGTAGAAAAAGCTCAAAATGAGCCTGTGCGATCGGTTTTATCCAAATTCGGAAATTTTAAGCATGACTTCAAATTTTTCACAACTTAGCACTGATGCTTTGTCTCCAGGCCAACTACCTGAATCTGTAAAAGCATTGCTAAAACGTGCTCATATTAATAGATATCCTAAACGCACGACGATTGTTGACGCTGGAATGGAGTCAAGATCACTGTATTTAATTTTAAAAGGTTCTGTGTCGATCATACTACGCGAAGATGATGAGCGTGAGATTGTCGTGGCCTATTTAAACCCTGGGGATTTCTTTGGTGAAATGGGGCTGTTTGAAACAAACCCTCAACGTACGGCTGAAGTACGCACTCGAGATGTTTGTGAAATTGCAGAAATTACGTATGACAACTTTCATGAACTCAGCAAACAGTATCCTGATCTGAGTTACGCTGTTTTTGCTCAACTTGTGCGCCGCCTTAAAAACACAACACGTAAAGTTACTGACCTTGCATTTATTGATGTTTCAGGTCGTATTGCACGTTGCTTAATTGATTTATCTTCACAACCAGAAGCTATGATTCTACCGAATGGTCGTCAGATTCGTATTACGCGCCAAGAAATTGGTCGTATTGTTGGCTGTTCACGTGAAATGGTTGGTCGTGTACTGAAAACACTTGAAGACCAAGGTATGATTCAAACCGAAGGTAAAGCAATCTTAATTTTTGATGCTTCTTTAGAGGAAAATACGTTTCCTGAAGAAGAGTTTGATGATGAAGACTAAACTTATCTAATCTTCACCTCATCTTATAAAACAAAGCCAGTGTAAAAACACTGGCTTTGTTTTATAAATGAATAACAGACTCTATGTAGATATGATTACATAATTACTATGATTATAGAGCGAATCAGAATGTTAAGACGGATCAACATTTTTTATAATTCACCTTAATTACGACTATACTCATAAGATACTGATTTGGAGAGAATAAGTATGAATAAGTTAGCTTTGAGCCTTTGTGCCGTCACTGTAATGACAATATCGGGCTGTGCATCTTTCGCAGAAATGGCTGGCGCAGATAGCGCAACCTTAAATGCTCAATCTGCACAAGGCTTCAGCAAGATGACTCAGGAAGCTCGTGCTAAAAATCAGCTTGATACCAGTTCAGCTACTTATCAACGCATCAATACCGTCTTTAATCGTTTAAAACCACATGCAGATAAAATGAACCAAACAGGTCAACGTTTTGACTGGCAGCTCGCTGTATTAAAATCAGATACAGTCAATGCTTATGTTGCACCTGGTGGTAAAGTTGTGTTCTACACAGGTATCGTAAATAAGCTTAATCTCACCAATGATGAAATTGGTGCAATCATGGGTCATGAGATGACTCATGCTTTAGAAGAACATGCAAAAAGTAAAATTGGTGCGCAAGCGCTTACGAACTTAGCCATTGGTATTGGTACCAGCTATGCAGGTGCCAACATCGGTGAAGCCGGTAATGCTGCAATTAATTTGGGCAGTCAAGTCGGTATTGGTTTGCCTTATTCACGCAACCTAGAAAGCCGCGCCGACTATGGTGGTTTAATGCTGATGGCTCAAGCGGGCTATAACCCCAATGCAGCCATTACATTATGGGAAAAAATGAGTCGTTTAGATGGTCAGGGTGGTTCTGCATTCTTATCAACGCATCCATCAAACACTCAACGTATCAGCGATATGCGTAAAAACTTACCAGCAGCAATGGCCATTTATAATAACCGTCGTTAATCACATACAAGCCATTAAATTCCAATAGGAGGTTAATGGCTTTTTAGTATCAAGAACCCAAATTCAAACAATTTCTGCAATCTTCATATCCGCATCAAACATTTGATTTACAGTCACTAAGTTTTTAATTTTACCTGTTCGATGCGCGATGACGGGCACTTCCATTTTCATTGCTTCCATCGTCGCAATAACATCACCCTGCTCGACTTGAGCATTTTCTTGCACCGCCCAACTGCTCAACGAGCCATTGATTGGCGCTCTAACAGCATTTTCGTTCTGTAATGACTGCGGAGTCTCGGTAGATAAATGGCTATCCTGAACACTTACCATTTTCAGCAATCCGATAGGTAACCCCACTTGATGAAGCTTGCCATCAATCTCAATGGTATAGCGTTGTAATACAGGTAATTCTGATTTTTTACTGCGTTGATGTGTTGCACACTCAGATTGAAACTGCTGCTCGATCCAGCGCGTATGCACGTTAAACGCATCAACAAAGTCAGGTTCTGACAAGATTGCACGATGAAATGCTAAAACGGATGCAATCCCCTCTAGCTCAAAATGGGCAACTGCTCTTTTAGCGCGCTGAATGGCGATCTCACGTGTTGCACCCGTCACAATCAATTTTGCCATTAAAGAATCAAAATGACTCGAAACAAGACTTCCTTGGGTGACACCTGTGTCTAAGCGGATACCAATCCCCGAAGGTGGATTAAATCGAGTAATTTGACCAAATGTCGGAATAAAACCCCGCGCTGGGTCTTCTGCATTGATACGAAACTCAATCGCATGTCCTTGTGGTTTTGGTGTTTCTTGAATAGAAAGCGGTTGACCTAGAGCGATTCGAATCTGTTCAATCACCAGATCCATCCCAGTCGTTTGCTCAGTGACAGGATGTTCAACCTGTAATCGTGTATTGACCTCTAAAAAAGACAGTGTGCCATCTTGACTCAACAGATACTCTACTGTGCCAGCGCCAACATAGTTGGCTGCTCGACAGATATCGACCGTGGATTGTATTAATTGCTGATAAATATCGTCATCAACAAATGGTGCAGGTGCTTCTTCTACCAATTTTTGATTACGGCGCTGTAAAGAACAATCACGAGTTCCAACCACCACTACATGTCCATGTTGATCAGCAATCATTTGGGCTTCCAAATGTCTGGGCTTATCTAAATACTGTTCAACAAAACACTCTCCACGGCCAAAAGCCGCTTGGGCTTCTCGCACTGCGGATTCATATAAATCAGCGACTTCATCAAGCTGCCGAACCACTTTTAAACCGCGTCCGCCACCACCATACGCCGCTTTAATCGCAATAGGCAAACCGTATGTTTGTGCAAACGTCAGCGCTTCATTGGCAGAGCGAAGTGGCTGTTCAGTGCCCTGAACCAACGGTGCTCCAACAGCTTGTGCAAGCTTACGCGCTTCGATTTTATCGCCTAATATTCTCATACTTTGAGGCGATGGTCCGATCCAAATCAAGCCTGCATCTATAACAGCTTGCGCAAAATCAGCACGTTCAGACAGAAAACCATAACCGGGATGAATCATGGTCGCTTGGCTTTGTTTGGCAATATTCAAAATTTTATCGATATCGAGATAGCTTTCTTTCGCTGTTTGTCCAGATAATGCCCAAGCCTCGTCTGCAAGTTTTACATATAAACTCTCGATGTCATCGTCAGCATAAACCGCCACGGAGTGAATACCTAAGTCTTTACATGCTTGAATAACCCGAACAGCGATTTCCCCGCGATTGGCAATCAACAACCGATGTTGCTTATACATTTTCTTTGATACCCATAAAGTCTGAAATTTTGCGAAATTGGATATAACATCCTGCTGCAATTTGAGCGATCAAATCAAGATGATAGGGTGTAACAGCAGCAATGACTGGATACCCTCCAGTGATCGGATGGTCATTCATAAACAAAACTGGCTGCCCACTCGGTGGAATCTGTATCGCCCCAGTGCAACAGCCTTCACTCGGCAACTCTTGATTGATCTGACGTTGTAAGGACTTATCGCCAGCGAGCCTTAATCCAATGCGATTGCTGTCCGCAGTCACTAACCAGCGTTGACCAAGCAGTAGATCAATACTGTCTGGCGTAAACCAATCCACTCGAGGTCCCAGCATAATATCCACCACAATCTGATCACCCACTTTTGGCAAAGGTGATACTGGTAATTGATTTAAATCTACTGGCTGAGTTTTTAATTGAGCAGAGTGAATCTCATCTCGCACTCTTATAGGTGCTGCTCCCAATTCAGCCAAGGAATCGTAACTGGCACTATTTAAGACGTGTTCGACGGCTACACCGCCACGAATAGCCAGATAATTACGAATCCCAGCCTGAGGCGATGAAATATAAATCTCATCTCCCTGATCTAAGGCGATCGGTTGATATAACAGTTGTTTAACTTTATAGGCATTCGCATATGTCACCCATAGTTCTGCGTCTGCACCTGTAACAGCAATGACCGTCTCTTTCATCACTTTCAAGTGCAAACCACCATTGAGGATTTCCAGAACTGCGGCATTTTTAGGATTACCCACACATGCGTTAGCACCATAAAATGCGCCCCGATCCATTGCACCTGCATGACCAACGCCTAGTTGAGCAACATTTTTGCGCCCTTCATCTTGTACCAACACTTGCAAACCGACATTTTTCACAGTCAACACCACAGGGTTTTGCTGTGCTTGGGTAGAAATAGATCGAGTAGAAGGCACCGCAACTTGAGTCGGATGCTTGCTAATATCTTTAAAAATCACTTGATCACTTGGCAACAATAAAGCAGCTTGCTCTCGATAAACATCCCACATCGCTTGATCTGTATGGCCTATTAATTGCCATCCACCAGGACTATCTTTCGGATAAATACCACTATACTCACCTGCCAGCCCCACTGAACCTGATGTTATTTTTTTTCGTGGTGAGGCTAAGCGTGGAATACTTCCAAAAGGATGGTCTGGACTGACCAAATAAGCGAACCCAGGTGCAAAACCAATAAAGGCAACCTGCCAACGACTATGCGTGTGTTTGTGAATCACTTCATCCACACCAATACCCAAATATTCTGCTACATACACTAGATCAACACCGTCATAGCACACATTGATGGTGACTTCTTTGCTGGTGTTTGCAGCATATTGATCTATTTTTTGCGACGAAATCCAACTGATCAGTGTTTTAGCATCTATAAAAAGCACATCGAAATGGACCAATATAGTACGTGCGGCTGGGATCAGTTCTTGAATATAAGGATATTGGGTCTGTTGTAAGAAATGATAGGCAGCGATTGTTTCCTCTAAACTCGAAAATTCAACAAGAAAGCAATTCAGATTGACCGATAAAAATCGCATACCATTACTCTTTTATTTAATAAGCATAAAAGCATTTACATGCAAAAAGCACGTACTTCAATTTGATTTTCAGTTAAGGCTTGGCGGATCACTGTCGCAAGTTGTACAGCTCCCATGGTATCGCCATGCAAACAAATCGTGTCTGCTTGGATGGGCGTAAATTTTCCCTCAATAGATTCAATTCCACCCTTTAGAATCATATCAAGAACACGTTGAGCCACAATCTCGGCATCATGTAAAACAGCTCCAGTTTCATGACGAGAAACTAAACTACCGTCATCATGATAAGCTCTGTCGGCAAAAGCTTCTGATACCACTGACAAACCTTGCTTTTGAGCAAAATCAATCAAAGGCGAGCCAGCCAATGCCACCAAGGTTAAGTCCGCATCAAATTGTAAAATGGCATCAATCACCGCTTGGGCTTGATTTAAATCTGTCGCGATAGTGTTGTACAAAGCACCATGAGGTTTGACATACCGCACTCGTGTTCCTGCAACGTGCGCTAAGCCATGTAAAGCCGAAATTTGGTAAAGTACATCTGCAAGTAGTTCATCGTAAGATAAGGCCATTTTGCGCCGACCAAAACCCACCAAGTCTGGATAAGCAACATGTGCACCGACATTTACATTGAATTGGGCAGCTTGTTTTAATGTTTTAAGAATATGAAGCGGATCGCCTGCATGAAAGCCACATGCAATATTCGCGCTACTCACAATCGGAAGAATTTGCTCATCATTGCCCATGCTCCATGAGCCATAGCTTTCGCCTAAGTCGCTATTTAAATCAATATGCATAATGACCTTATATTTTTAATTTTCCAAAAAGCAGGTTGACTTAACCGCCCTTCTAAAATGCTAACAGAAAAAGCGATTGAAAATCTTTAGATCCTGTTAGATTTTATCGTAAATGAATGCTTAAATTCTGGATCTATATGATTTTTACTTGACTACATGTATTTATTTTAAAGTATTAAATTGCAGTTGTTCTAATTTTAACTTATCTCGGTTTTTTATAAAAAAACCCACCAAAATAAGGTGGGTTTCATGATCGGCATGATGCGATCTCATGCTTTGCGCTTATAATTTGAACCTGACGATTATAGCTCGACGAAGGCTAAGTTAAAGGAATACGCTCACTCTCTTTTACTGCTCAAATATTACCGTATCGCCTACGGATTCGATCGAAAACAACTATAACATAGTTTTAAAGGCTTAATTTTAAATTAAAAAATATGACTTACTTAACATATTTTCCACCTTGAATTATATCAAGTTTAATTCCAAACAATCTCGATAATTAAAAGCTCAATGTATAATAAACGCTTTAGTTGAAATCACTTTTGCGCAAAAAGCCTGACAAATCATCAGGCAACGCCCCAGAAACAAAAATTGCACTTATATATTGGTAATAACAAGATAAAACTCCGCGACCTTTATAAGAAAATCTTCTTTTTTGGATCAGCTCAGCTTCAGTTTTTAATACACTTTTTCCTGTCCTTCCAATCTGGTTTTAAAACGTCGATGAAACCACATATATTGAGTCGGATGCGTTCTGATTTGATTTTCAATTATTAAGTTCACTCGAGTCGCATCTTCCACCTCATCAAGACTCGGAAAGTTGTCTAAAGGTGGTTCCAACAAAATGTGATATTGGGGATTTCGAATATCACCTTCACGATAAAAGAATAAAGGGATAGCGAATGCCTTTGTAATTTTCATCAATCGTCGATGCGCTGTTAATGTTGCTGCCTGTACCCCAAAGAAAGGCGCCATAACCCCTTGTTTCAATCCAAAATCTTGATCTGGGCTATACCAAATTGCATTGCCATTTTTCAAACTATGAATTAACCCTTTCATGTCATCTTTAGAAATCTGATTCTTATAAATCGTAGCTCGACACCTACGGATCAACATATCTAACAAAGGATTATTTTGTGGGCGATAAACGACATCAAAATCAAAAAAGCAACTGCTTACATAGCCACCAGCATCTAACAAGGTGGTATGACTACTTAACAATAAAACACCTTTCCCCTGTGATTGATGAAGATGCTCTAATCCATGGATATGTATCCGTTTTTTAAACCAACTCGGACAATACCAAGCGTTCAATGCTTCAAAAAGACCCAACATCATATTTAAAAAGACTTGTTTGGCATCTTGTTGTATCTCAAGTTCACTTTTATCTGGAAAACAGAGTTCTAGATTTCTAATCGTCGTTTTACGTCTCGATTTTAGATACTTCCATGCAAGTTTAGATAAACCTTCCGCTAATCGCCATTGGATGCCCCAAGGAAGAATGGCAAATAGCATCAAAACTAATATCGCTATCCATATCCCCCAATATTTAGGCAATAGAAAAGACCATTGAAACTTACTTGCCTCATGGTGTCGTTCAACATTCATAGCGGATAGCTTTTTAAAGAAAATCCAGCAAGCCTAGCACATATCGTTTTTTAATGTTTTTAATTCTCGTATACGTGTTGATTCACATTCTCAAATATTTGCTGCGTTATTCCAATAAACCACGATGTGCATGCACATATAAAAATATTCCATAGCAACACCACATAAAATATTTGTGTTCTTTGTGTACAGCACTTGCGGACACTCGGTTCGTCTTCTTTCAATTAAACCATTAGATTCAATGGGTAATATATAATTGATTTTATTAGCGAAATATCATGTCGATATAAACACTTCCCCGCGCACATATCTCCACATATCGGTCTCATAACTACCTTAGTGTAATCAATCCAAGTCTGTACCATGAAAGCTCGATAACGAATGAAGAAGATAATAATGTCAGGTTTCAAAAGTTTTTCTCAAAAAACCACCAGTGATGAAAATACTAAACAAGTTCAAGCGAACGAACATTCACAAGTAAATTCATCTGCCGAAACAAAACCTGATAACGCACCTAGTCCTGAAGCCGAACAGACTGAACATAGTGAAAAAGCAGATCCAAATAACAAATAAGCGATTTTCGGCAAAGTTTAAGGCTCATTAGACCTTGTCGCACAAAAGATGAATACAATAACCCCACCTAAATTTGGTGAATTTCAAACTCAACTTGAGATGAAATTTGTCTGATTGGGTGGGGTTATTTACGCTCGTCTCAGCATGTTTGTTGTAAACGGAGATGTAGCATATGCGTTGCTATGGTATGCCGTATTTGATCTGGGCGATCTTGAAAATAACGTTCACTCAAACCATCACCAGATAAATCTTCTACAACGACATAACCCATTTTTTCAACTGCTTGGTGTAGTACCTTTGGTCGAAACTGACCTTTAAGTGGCTCTTTTAAAAACCGTGTAAATTGAGAAACAAATAAACTACCGAATCTCTCCACGCCTTGTAACTCTCGATAATCAATAGAGTAGTCCAATACCACTTCGCTGTTTGGTACTGCGATTTTTGCAATACTTAGTAAGGTATTTAAAGTGGTTTCTGGTTCGAGATAATGAGTTGTACCTAACCATGAGAAAAATGCTGGCTGATCTTGTTGAAATCCACTACGTGCCAAAGCTTCTGCAATGGATTCCTTCTCGAAATCTATTGCAACGAATTCAACATTGGTTGGGATTTCACCAAACTCATATAATTTTTTCTGTTTAGCGACTTGCGTATCAGGATGATCGACTTCAAAAATTTTTAGATTCGGGTACTGTCCTGCTTGACGTAAAATAAAAGAATCTAAGCCAGCACCCACCAATACATATTGTTGAATACCTTGTGCAATCGCTTGTTGAAGCAAATCTTCAGCATAGCGAGAGCGTCCCACTACTTGCCCAGTCAACAATCCTAAAGTTCGGTTAAATACAGATGAATTGATTACTTTGACCGTCAGTGATGTGGTCAATAATTTTTTCCAACCTGTACTGGTTAATTCAAATGCATAAGGGTCTGAAAATACTGGATTTGACGCATTTTGAGAATGATTGGCTCTTAATGCTGCTGCTGCCTCAGCCGTACGGCTTGATTGCCCTTTTTTCATATTTATTTCCCATTATTTTAATGCCATAAAAAAATAAGCAGCAAACTTTACCCTAAGATAAAATTTACTGCTATTTCCTACTTCATTAAATTATTTTGTCTTGGTAGTCTGATAAGTGACTTGGTAATCATTCAAATCCATACGCTTTAAACGCTGTTTTAATTTCTTCAACGACCAAGGCCAAGCAGCAAAGTTACGCCCATTGGCATCCAAGTAATAGCTCTTACAACCACCAGCATTGAAAACTGTGGTTTTAAGATGCTTCTGTACCAATTCATTATGATGTTTAATCACTTCTGGCTTAACATTCAACTTGCCAATATTCTGCGCTTTGATTTTTAATAAACCATCAACAATATAATCAAGCTGAGCTTCTGCCAAACCAATGAATGAATCATAAACCAAAACGTTTGGTCCTAATACAAGAAATGCATTAGGTACATTTTCAATGCTGGTCCCTAAATATGCTTCTGGTGAACTGCTTTTCCATAAATCATTTAAGATTTCGCCTTTTTCATTCTGAACACGTTTACCAATAGGCGGATGAGACACTTCAAATCCTGTTCCCCAAATGATTACATCAACCTCTTGACGTTCGCCATTTGCAGAAATAACAGTATTCCCTTCCACTTTCACCAAACCATGCGGGATCAGTTTGACATTTTCCTGCTGTAAAGCTGGGTAATAGTTGTTTGCGAACAATAAACGTTTACAGCCAATGGTGAAGTTCGGTGTGACATTCTTACGTAATTCAGGATCTTCAATCTGGAATTTTAAAATCAGTTTAGCGAGTTCACCCACTGGTTTTAATACCGCTGGGTTACGCAGACCAAAGTTGATCGCATTCAGTGACTGTGCAACTGCTTTACGCCATGTTTTTTGAATGAGTGGATACTTTTCAATTAATTTTTTGCTCACATCACCCAAATCAGTATCAGGCTTTGGTACAACCCACGGCGCAGTGCGTTGGTATACATATAATTCTTTTGCTAAAGGCTGAATCTGAGGTACAAATTGAATCGCAGATGCACCTGTACCAATCACAGCGATACGCTTACCAGTCAAATCATAATCATGATTCCATCGAGCCGAATGAAACATTTCACCTGTAAAGGTTTCCAAACCATCTAGTTTTGGAATCTGTGCTTCAGTAATCGGCCCTGTCGCAAAAACCACAGTTCTCGATAAATATTGACCTTTATTGGTATCAATCACCCACAAATTACGCGCATTGTCCCAAGCAGCATTGAGCAGCTCAGTACCAAATTCAATTTTTGAACTGACATTGAAGTTTTCGCTGACTTCTTCCAAATAGCTCAGAATTTCAGGCTGACGTGCGAATAAATGACTCCATTTTGCACTTGGCGCAAATGAGTATGAATACAATGCCGAGGGCACATCACAGCCACAACCAGGATAGGTATTTTCACGCCATGTGCCACCTACACGATTGGCTTTTTCAATAATTTTATAATTGCTATAGCCGACTTGATCCAGTCGAATTGCAGTTGCAATCCCAGAAATACCTGCCCCAACAATAAACGTATCGTAAATGTGTTGCGGTAAGGCCTTGCCTTCAGCTGAGTTTAATTTTTTTGCTTGAGCTGTCATTTAAAACTTCCTATCCATCGTTTAAATTCACGGCAGCATCTTGCCGAGTTCTCATCTAAATTTCGTAATTAGCCTTCGGCTCTACCTAATTTTTTTTCGGGATGAGGAGCGAAGCTCCGCAAGGGCAACCATCTTGCGCAGCTACATCGCTGCTCCTCCACAAAACCTGTTCACTTGTTTCATATCTTTAATCCCGTCATAAATACAAAACTTTATATCCTTTTGATACTACGCAGGTTGTGGATGACATTTGCGTGTATCAAATTTTGACAAAAGTTTTGGTATTTACTTAGGCTACTTCATAAATCTGTACGAGTTGCCTAAGAATTTTGCATATAAATTCGGTGCTGTACGTTTCATTAACCAAAATAGCTTGGCATCAATTTGTGGAATGGTATAAAGCTGATCTTTATCCAAACGGTTTAAAGTCAGTTTTGCGACCTTATCACTGGTAGTAAATGCCAAATTGGTCAAGGCATAATCTAAAATACCTTTATGCGGTACTTTTCCATTTTTAATGATATTGGTCGGCACCAACGTTGGACATAATACATTGACCTTAATGTTGAACTTTCTAAGCTCAGCAGAAAGTGTCTCCGATAACGCACGAACCCCTGCCTTACTGACGTTATAGACCGCCATTTCAGGTGCCGCTGTATAAGATGCAGCAGATGCAACATTGATAATTGCGCCATGTCCAAGCTGTTTAAACTTAGGCACAAAAGTACGGCAACCATGGATCACGCCCCATAAATTGACATCCATACACCATTGCCAATCTTCTGTGGTCATCTCATCAAACTTGCCACCCAATCCAATACCTGCATTATTAATCACCAGCGTGACAGGTTTTTGCATCAACTGTTCTGCTTGCTCTGCCAATTGTGTGACTTGTTCTGCCTTACTCACATCACATTGGACGGCAAAGGCTTTTTGACCAAGTTGTTCAATCAGACTGACCGTTTCGTTGGCAGCATCCAGATTGATATCTGAACAGACCACAGTTCCGCCACGCTTTGCTAACTCAAGTGCGAAACTACGACCAATCCCGCTACCTGCACCCGTCACGACCGCAAATGCTTTCTGACTAGGCTTGGTTTTTTTACCAAATAATTTCATATTTACGATCCAACAATCAGGTTTTTATTCGCTAAGTTTATGCAGATACTGCACGTACTGGCGGTACAAATTCTTTAAGAAAATAAGGTGTCAACAAACCCGTTTCTGGGTCTAATAATCGCTGTTTGTAATATTCCATATAGGCCGTGGTGTCATGATCATTTGGGTGAAAGCTTGGACGTAAATATTCCAAAATGTGCATAAAACTACTACCAAATACACCTCGCTCACTACCAAACAATAAAGCAGTGCTTTCTACCATATCTTTCATATAGCGTGGGTTGATCAAATTACTCGGTTTACGGATAAAAGGAATAAGATAGCCACCCAATGACACACCACCGAGGATCGTTAAACTTGCCAATAAAAAGCCTGTTACTCTGACCCAATAATTACCAGATAGCTCTAAAAACACATCATAAGCAATGTCTTTATGCTCCGACTCTTCTAACATGTGCCACATCCACATAGCTCTCTGTCTCTCATCTTGAGAACCAAGGATATAGTCTTCATGCTGCATCATAAATTCAGCTAGAACAGCGGTATAGTGTTCAATACCTGCCATCAACGACAGTTGTAGTGAATGTGGAAGTTTATAGATGCCGTACTCGAAAACTTTATCTGCAATCGCACGCAGCAGTTCAACTGGATAATGATTCTCTTTCAATACTTCATCATTAAACTGATTATGTACTTTAGAATGAATCGCTTCTTGACCAATCAAAGACGTTAGTCTTTGTTTTAGAATAGGGTCGGTTATAAAATCACGATGATAACGTGCAGTATCAATCACGACATCTTCCCCAAAGGTTAGAAATATCGATAGTGCATGGAAATAAGACGTTGCCAACTCTTTATTTAAGAAAAATTTTTCATCAAGTTCTGTCGGGTTGAATTTAAAATCGAAATGACGAATAGGAATTGGCGATTTATTCACAAAGTTCTGAACAATCCCCTGATATTTGGTACTTAATTTGTCATTAAAGACATTTCGTATAATTTGAGCGACCATTTTCTATTCCCGTAAAAATAGTGAAAAATTAAATAAAACAGCAACGTATCAATTGAAACAGTAAAATTGCTTATAAGTTTATTTCTACAACTTTAACTGTCTCAATCAGGTGGTTAGATCGTGCGATCAAAGGATTAAGCAGCTTGAACTTTAGGCGTGAACTCTTTCACAAAGAAAGGATGTAATGCCCCACCTTCTGAAAGTAGTTTTTGCTTATAGTATTCAAGATATTTCGATGTATCATGATCATTTGGATGAAAGTCTTTACGCAAGTAATCAAAGATTTGTCCTTGGGTACTGCCAAACACACCATCTTTAGGGCTAAAGATCAGCTTTACACCTCGTTTCGCATCTTTCCAAAATTTAGCCGTCAACATCTCTTGTGGTCTACGGAAAACAGGCACCAGTGTTGCTGAAAATGGAATCAGTCCTAAAATGGTAAAGTAAGCAAGTGCAAAACCACTGATACGTAGCGCATAGTTGCCATTCAAAATTTGATAAACGTCGTAAGCAACGTCTTTATGTTCAGATTCTTCCAGCATGTGCCACATCCACAAGGCACGTGTTTTTTCATCGTCAGAAAAATAGAAATTTTGCTCATGTTTCATCATGTATTCAGCAAGTACCGCAGTAAAATGCTCAATACCCGCCATCATGGATAGTTTTAATGGTTGTGGAAATTGAAGAAATATATATTTAAAGAAGTTTGAACCCAAGAAACGATAAAAAGTAACTGGATAGTCTAGTTCTACAATCGCATCGTTAAATTCGTTGTGTAGTTTAGAATGAATCGCTTCTTGACCAATCAATGAAGTTACGCGTTGCTTTAATATCGGATCTTTAAGCAAATCTCGATGATGACGCGCAGTTTCAATGACCAGATCTTCGCCATAAGTCAAGAATACGGAAAGCGTAGCGAAAAAAATCGTGGCAAATTGATTATTCATATAAAATGATAAATCAACCTTCTCACCTTCAAATCCGATTGCCAAATGACGAATTGGGATAGAATCTTTACTCGCAAAATCAATTTGCTTAGCGAGTGGGTTAGGTTTAAATAGACTAAAGGTCTTTTTCACTGTGTTCGCAATCATAGCAACACCTTACATTCAGTATTGAGCGGAGTTAGCTCGTGATATGACACTCCATTAAGCTCATTAACCATGGTTCTTGGAGCATCTCTATCTTTTTAAACAGTGGATAGCTCATTGAAGAATCATTCGGGAAGATATTTCTGAACTTAATATTCGATATGACTACTGTAGACTGATCTTATGTTCGGATTCAATTCGGGTAATTTACAATTTTCACTGCTTATAAATAACCAATAAAGTGCTCAGTTCTTGATGTGATAAAAATCAAGAAAAACCACTCAAAAACCAAATATTATCAATAAATATCAATCTATTAATAAAAATAAAATAAAAATCAATCATATAAAAACTTTAAGAATAATGTCTATTTAATCTTTTTATTACAAATAAAACATGAATGTTAAAATTTTAGTAATTTTATTTGTTCGGATTATAAGCCCCTACCTTCTATAATATTCAACGACATGATAATCTGACACTATGTTCGGATTTTAGTAAAACCACCATGGCTACACGTAAACCTCGTCAAGCTCGTTCAAAAGTGACCGTAGATACCATTATTGAAGCAGGTTTTATCGCTGTCGCAACCCACGGTACCAGTGGAACCACCACAAGACACATTGCCGATATCGCAGGTGTCAGTGTCGGCTCTTTATATGAATATTTTAAAAATAAAGAAGAAATCTACGACGCGATGGCAAAGACCTTCGTCAAAGAAGTTTTAGATATGGTGAAAGAGCTCACCCCTTTTATTATTGAACAAGAGCTAGAACCACTTTTTGAAATGATTTTTTATACATTCCGTGACCTACTAACACGTGACAATGATCGCTATCTGATTTGTTTAAGGTATGCCACTGAATTGAAATATGAACGATATATCAGTCAAATTGAGTATGCATTGATGGATGTATTAATGAAATACATGATCCGTCATCCGCGATACCTAAAGGTAAATAATCTTAGCGTGACAGCTTATATTAGTATCAACAGCAGTATCTTTAACGTGGCACGCCATCTGATTTTACCAAACCCACAAATTAGCTTTGATGAAATGGTCAGAGGATTGAGTACCATGATTATTAGTTATATCGAAGCAGAATTGGCGAAGGCAGAACAGTGATTTAAATTATTGTTAGATCAATATTTTCATTGCCAAACGTGATGCATGCGGCGTTTTCCCATACCAGCGCTTATAAGCATGAATAAAGCTAGTCGCTTCTGCATAGCCGAGCCATTCAGCAATCTGTTCAATCGAAGTCTGTGGTAAAGATAAATAGTAGTCTGCCAAAATTTTCCGAACGTCCTCTCTGATCTTAATGAAAGTTGTACCTTCATTGAGCAAGTGACGACGTAACGTTCTCGTATTTAGGTGCAACCGATCAGCCACAATTTCCATTGAAGGTATTTCTCCTTTCGTGTGCATGAGGACTTGTTGTACATGATGGGAGTATTTCTTTTGTGATTGCCGCTTCTCTAAAATTTGACGACATTGTTGCTCTGCATGCTGTAAAGCCAACTCATTTGCCATACGCAATTTTTGATTTATGTTGTCAGCATCAAGAATAATAAAGTTCTTCGTCTCACCAAACTTAGGCTCAATGCCAAATAAATCGATATATGTTTGTACATCACCCTTGGGCTGAAAAGAAAAGGCAAGTTCTAAACAAAAATTTTCTGGTATTAAATCTCTTTGAACCGTGATTAAGGCTGAAATATCTCGCTCAACAATGAATTGGGAAAGCGCTTGAGGAATCCCCTTATCAACTGCGAACTCAATTCGAATCCCCTGTTCTTCCTCGGAAACAATAAATTGAGTAAATGCAAAAGTTAATGGGAAATATGCCAAGGCAAAATCTAATGCTTTACGAATATTGGCAGCACTCATTAAAGCCAAGCCTAACGAGCCAAAGGTGGTGAAATGGTAGCGTGTTCCGACGTCTAATCCTAAAGCAGTTCGCTCTCCACATTGTTCAACCAGATTACGAATCACCTGTAATTCTTGTTGTGCCGATACTGCCATATTGGGATCAAGTAAGTGTTGTTGATCTAAGTCTGTTCCTTTTAATATGACTTGATAATCAACACCCAGCTCTGCTGCAAAATCAGCCATCAGTCGAACACTATGTATACTTCGCTCAAATGCCCATGCATACGTCAATGTACATCCCCCAATGTCCTCGAATCACAATATTTTGTCCGCATCCATCCTCTAAATCAACACTTTAAACAACTATTCTACAATCAGGAATTTATCTTTTTATGATTCAAGGCAGATTATGTTAAAGCAGGGATCCAACTCAAATAAAAATATCCGTATCGCCATTATAGGAACAGGATTTGGGGGCTTAGGTGCTGCGATTCGTCTCAAGCAAGCAGGCTATCATCAATTCACTTTATTTGAAAAAGCAGGCGATGTCGGCGGTGTCTGGCGTGATAATACCTACCCGGGTGCTGCCTGTGATGTCCCCTCACATTTGTATTCATTTTCTTTTGAACAAGAGCTAGGCTGGAAAAATCGCTACGGCTCATCGCAAGAGATTCATCAATATTTACGTCATTGCACCGATAAATACGATATTCGTCCGCATATTCGTTTTGATACTGAAATTGCCAGTGCAGACTTTGATCCAACCCTAGGACTTTGGCAGATTCAAAGCACGAATGGCGAAACGTTTGAAGCCGAGTTTCTGATTGCCGCAGTGGGTCAACTCAATCGCCCTGCTTATCCAAAAATTAAGGGTCTTGAAAACTTCAAAGGCAAAGCATTTCACTCAGCACGCTGGGATCATGATTATGACTTGACCAATAAACGTGTTGCTGTGATTGGTACTGGCGCAAGTGCCATCCAGTTTGTACCTGAAATTGCCAAGCAAGTGGCACATCTTGATGTCTATCAACGCTCTGCGCCCTATGTTATTCCAAAGCCAGATCGCATTTACTCTCCGTTAGCACGCAAGGCTTTTCAAAAGTTACCGATCTTGCAAAGCCTTGATCGTATGTATCAGTATAGTTATAACGAGAGTGTTCTCAAGGGTTTCACCATCACCATCAATGAAATCCCACTGGTCGAATATATGTTTCAACGCCATATTCGCAAGGAAATCAAAGACCCACATTTCCGCCACCAACTCATGCCAGATTATCCAATTGGATGTAAGCGGATTTTGATTTCTAATTATTGGTATCAGAGCTTAACACGTCAGAATGTGGATGTGATCAACACCGATATTCAGGAAATCACTGAAACTGGCATTATGGATCAAAATGGAAAACTGCGTGAAGTTGATAGCATTATTTATGGGACTGGATTTGCGGCAACTGAGTTTATGGCACCGATTCAAATCACAGGTTTAGAAGGTGTGACTTTAAAAGACCTATGGAAAGATGGTGCAGAAGCGTATCTAGGTCTAACGGTCAGTGGTTTCCCAAATTTCTTTATGCTGTATGGTCCGAATACCAATCTTGGGCATAATTCGATTGTGTATATGATTGAAAGTCAGGTGAATTATATTCTGGATGCCATTCAAACCCATATCCAAAAGAATTTGTTATTTACCGATTTAAAAGCCGAGAGTCAGCACAGCTTTAATCAGGAAATGCAGGAAAGAATGAAAACCACCATGTGGTCACAAGGCTGTAGCAGTTGGTATCAAACCGCAGCAGGCAAAAACACCAATAACTAGCCTGGTTTTACCTTTGAATATCGTCAACGTACTCGTCGTTTTGACATCGAAAACTATGTGCAAGTGCCAATGGCAAAATAGTTCAATACTGAATCAGGCAATCTATCAGAAAAACAAAGGATGATTTACATGAAAACATTTCAAAATAAGGTTGCGGCAGTCACAGGCGCAGGCTCAGGGATTGGTCAGGCTTTGGCAATTGCATTGGCAAAACGGGGCTGTAACCTTGCCTTATCGGATGTCAGTGAAACAGGCTTAGCCAAGACCGTTGCTTTACTACAGGCTTACCCTATCAAAGTCACTACACAAAAAGTTGATGTGGCAAAACGTGAACAAGTTGCGGTGTGGGCAAAAACTGTGGTGGAACAACATCATCAGGTAAACCTGATTTTTAATAATGCAGGGGTTGCCATTGGCAGTACTGCCGAAGGCGTAAGTTACGAAGACCTTGAGTGGTTGATTGGGATTAACTTCTGGGGTGTGGTATATGGTACGAAAGAGTTTTTACCTTACCTCAAACAAAGTGGTGACGGGCATATCATCAATATCTCAAGTATGTTTGGTTTAACCGCTCAACCGACGCAAAGTGCCTATAATGCCAGCAAATTTGCAGTTCGTGGTTTTACTGAATCATTACGTCAAGAACTGGATATCGAAAATTCTGGGGTTAGTGCAACGTGTATACATCCTGGAGGTATTCGTACCAATATTGCCAAAGCAGCACGGATGAATAACAGCGTCACCAGTTTAGGTATGGACCCAGCGAAAAGTCAGGAAGCATTTGATAAAATACTACGTACGCCTGCTGATGAAGCCGCAAATCTGATTTTAAAGGCGGTGCAAAGAAATCGTCGTCGTTTACTGATTGGTGCAGATGCAAAAGCGGTGGATATTCTTCAGCGTCTGATGCCACAAGGCTATCAACGGATTTTTGCTGCGGCAACAGCATTGCAATCACGCTTTATGAAATAACACTTGGTACTTAGATTCACCGTTGATTGAACAACGGTGAATCTCATTCCTACTGTTTTATTTTTATTCAGCCAAGTCTTCTAGAAAATCAAACGTAGGAACAAAGAATAAACTTCCTGAAACTGGCGTACTAAAATCTAGCAGTCGATCAACATGACCATTTTCCTTGCCTTGGAACATATTTTCCAGCATGGTCTTGGTGATATTGAATGAACGAGAATATCCAATAAAGAAAGTGCCATACTCGCCTTCTGTGGGATTGGAAAATGGCATATTAGCTCGCAGAATTTTCAGCTCATTACCATTTACATCATGTGCTTTACTGACGACATTGTGCGCATTTTGTGGTTTGACATCATCGCCGAGTTCAACATCATCATATTTCTTTCGACCAATCACCTTTTCCTGTTCTTCGGTCGATAAGCCTTTCCACATCTCCATGTTATGCAGATATTTTTGGATAAACACATAACTGCCACCTAGGAACTCAGCATCTTCTGAACCAACATAAGCAATTTCTTTTGCGATCTCATGTTCAGGGTTTTCAGTACCATCCACAAAACCAATAATGGCGCGACCATCAAAGTATCTAAACCCTTTGGTCTCGCTAATCGGATAGGTATCTTGTTTTAATTGCTCATGCAAAATGGAAGCAAGTTCATAGCAAATCGCCATCTGATTGGCACGAATATGGAAAAACAAATCACCTGTCGTTGCAACTGCGGTATGCTTTGATCCTTTAATTTCCTGAAATGGTGTAAGCTCTTTGGGTTTATTTAACTCAGGAAATAAAAGATCCCAAGCATTTGAGCCAATCCCAACAGAAGCACTAAAATTACTATTGGGAAAACGGTTGGTCAAGCTTCGAACCAAAGCTGAGAAATTAGCGAGAAAATCAATCACACCTGAATGATCAGGATTACTATTGATTCCAAGTACAATAAATAATGCATTCTCACCCGATAGATTATTAATCACAGGTTGTGGTCTGAGCGGTATATTCATAATTTTTAGGAATAAAAAAACTTAGTGTTGATATCCTACACAAATCAGTGAACTCATTATCAAAAAAATCATAAATTTTTACTATTATTCTGTATATAAAACAAAGCTATCACCGCGACAAAAACTGGCTAAAGTTAAATTTAATTTCTTTGCCATCTCAATCGCCATACTGGTTGGTGCTGAAATCGTTGCCAACAAACCAATGTTGTATTGCGCGCATTTACGAATTAACTCATAACTGGCGCGGCTGGTCATCATCACAAAGCCATCCGCGACATTCAAATTTTTTATCGCTAAATAACCTAATAATTTATCTAAAGCATTATGACGACCAACATCCTCAAACAATGCCACAATTTGCCCTTTGACGACCCAAGCCGCAGCATGTGCTCCTCCTGTCAGTTCACTGATTTTTTGTCTAATTTTAAGTTGGGCAATGGCATGAGGAATCTGATTTAACCATGTAGCAGACACTTTTGTACTGACAACAGGCAGGTTTGAATAAAGCTGTTTTAAACTTTCAATGCCACACAAACCACACCCTGTTCGTCCGACCATCATCCGACGCTGTTCTTTTAACGCTATAAAAGCTCTAGATGAAATGCTCATGTCAACTTGAATACCCAATTCATTTTGACTAATTTCCAGCGAATACAATTCCATTAAACTGTGTAAAATGCCTTCGGATAGACTAAAGCCTTTGGCAAATACCTCAATATCAGAAGGCGTTGCCATCATCACCGCATGAGAAATTCCGTTATAGATCAATACAACAGGGTATTCCTGAACAATATAATCCATTTCATTTTCAGAAACTTCACGATGAAAACGATGCACTTGCATCGTCTCATAGCCTAACTCTTGCGCTTCCACTCTATATACTCTCTTTCCTGTATAACTTGATTAAAATTAATTTATAAATCCAAATAAATTATGCACCGCTAACTCTTTCATTGGCATGTTCTGGATCGACCTCAACTGCCAAATTGAAATGTTCTGGTGCTTGCCCTGCATGTAGAATCACTGGAACACTTTTAGATGCAGGAATCTTGGCATATTTGTCATGACTGCCCAACGCCACCAGTGGATTAGTTTCAGGATAATAGGCAGCCAGACTTCCTCGCGGAATGTTATATGGCACGATACGAAAACTGTGCACAATCCGCTTCACACCATCTGAGAATACACTTTCAATATTCACCCATTGATCGGCTTCGAACCCTGCTTCATCAATATCGACTTGATTCATAAACAGTACCCGCCGCTGCCCATACACACCTCGATAACGATCATCTAAACCATATAAAGTTGTGTTGTACTGGTCATGTGAACGTGTGGTCATCAAGGTATAAACTTGTTGTTCACTATAGGCTGCTGCATATTGATTTTCTTTGTCTTCATAAACTTCTGCCAATGGCGTAATCATAAATTGAGCTTTAGCGCTTGGCGTATTCCAAACATGTTGATTGGCGGGATGTTCTAAATGAAAACCACTCGGTTGATAAACGCGTTGATTAAAATCATGAAATTCGTCAAACACATCTGCAATCGAATCTCGGATGCGATCATAGCTGTCGATATACCATTTCCATTTCACTTTACTGTTAGGCAAAGTTGCTTCAGCCATTCGAGCTACAATATCGGGTTCAGATAATATATTCTCCGAGATTGGAGGATTACGTCCTGCCGAAAGATGGACATTGCTCATTGAGTCTTCCACTGAAATGGCCTGTGCACCATGAAGCTGTATATCCACTTCAGTACGCCCAAGACAAGGTAAAATCAAAGCGTCCTTACCACAAACCAAATGGCTTCGATTCATTTTAGTGGCAATATGTACTGTTAAATTACAACGTCTTAATGCTTCCTGTGTATAAGGCGTATCTGGGGTAGCAACGGCAAAATTGCCCCCTAAGCCGATAAAGACTTTTACTCTGTTTTCATACATTGCCTTAATGGTATCAACAACCCCAAAACCATGCTTTCTTGGTGACTTGATCCCAAAAACACGATCAATACTATCCAGTAATTTGGGACTTGGAATTTCATTGATCCCCATAGTGCGATCACCCTGCACATTACTATGCCCTCGAACTGGACATAACCCTGCACCCGGACGACCGATATGTCCTCTTGCCAACATCAAGTTGGCAAGCATGTGAATGTTGGCAGTGCCATGACGATGTTGGGTTATCCCCATACCCCAACAGAAAATGGCTCTTTTCGAATCAAGAAACATTCGAGCAATCGATTCTAAATGTTCAGGTGAAAGTCCTGTGTGTTTATGAATCTGAGACCATTCCGTACGATCAATTTCTTCTAGCATTTCTTCGAAGCCAATGGTATTGACCTCGATAAAACGACGATCAAATACACTGGCTTTACCCTTGGCAATGGCTTTTTTATCCCACTCCGACAAATGCTTCAGCACACCAAATAATAAAGCGTAATCACCGCCAATTTTAGGCTGGAAGTAATAACGACTGATTGGGGTACTGCCATTGGTCATCATTTCCAAAGGCGCTTGCGGATCTTGGAACCGCTCTAAACCACGCTCTTTAATCGGGTTAATCGCAATAATATTGCCGCCACGTCTAGACACTTCACGCAACGTTGCCAACATTCTTGGGTGATTAGTTCCCGGATTATGTCCAAAACTAAAAATCGCATCGGCTTGATCGAAATCATCCAAAGTGACTGTGCCTTTGCCTAAACCAATAGAATCTTTCAAACCCACACTGGTGGTTTCATGGCACATGTTGGAACAGTCTGGGAAGTTATTGGTTCCGAAACTTCTTACAAAGAGTTGATACAAAAAGGCAGCTTCATTACTGGTACGACCAGAGGTATAAAATGCAGCTTGGTCTGGATCATCTAATGCATGTAAATGTTTGGCAATCAGTTGAAATGCATCATCCCACGAAATTGGCAGGTATTTATCTAATACAGGATCATAACGCATCGGGTCAGTTAAACGACCAAGGTCTTCGAGATAAAAATCACTTTGTTCAGCCAACCAACTGACCGTATGTTGTGCAAAAAATTCGGGGGTCACGGTTTTACTGGTTGCCTCAAAGGCAACTGCTTTTGCGCCGTTTTCGCAGAAATTAAATGCATGCGCATCTTTTTTCTCAGGCCATGCACAACCCGGACAATCAAAGCCTGTTGGCTGATTAATATTGAGTAATGTGATTGAACCTTTTTTTAAAATATCTTGCCTTTTGAGGTTACGGGCAACACTTAACAATGCACCCCATCCACCAGCGGGCTGGGTATATGGCTCGATTCTCGCATAGCCATTGTTTTCTTGTTTATGAATAGGTTGCTCTGAATTATCCATTTAGCTGCCCTCATGTGAGCTATTCTTAACGTTTCGCTTAAATAGGATTAACACAAAAGTAGCTTGTTTGACTATTCACGTTTTGTCTAATTATTTTAACTTCTGTACCTCTGCGCTTTTTTGCTGCTGCGAAGGCATATAATCAGGCTGGTTGCTCACGGCAAGAAAGAAGAATACTAAAAATATACAACCTAATAAAATACTAATCCCAACCATAATATATGGGAACTTCTGTTGTTGCTGAGACATATCATCTGCTCCTAAAATCATAAATTTCAATTTTTGAAAAATTAAATCGTGGTCAATGCTCTATAACCAGTACCATTTTGAATATGGGTTTGCATGTATTCGGCATAAACCGATAATTTTTCAAAAATATGTTCTGAATAAAACATATCTTCAATTAAATGAGTCGCTTGTGTTGGACTGAACTGACCAATCCTCGAAACAAGATTGGCATTTAAAGTCGAAAACAAAGTACATATATTCTTGTGTAATTCATCTTTATTTTTGAACAATAATTTTCTGGTATTGATTAAATCATCATGGATGATGCTCTTGCTTGTATCGCAATGAATCACAACAATTTTCACTTCAAAATAATCTTGTAGGATTTGAAGTGGCTCATCATCTATAACCAAATGCGTAATCAAGAAAAGATCTGAGATATCTGTTCGACATAATGCTTTGACTAAACATCGAAAGAGAAAATCTTCTTCATCCCTCACATCATCAACCAGATCGACATACAGTCCTAAACTATGAAGCACCTCTTCAATTTTTAGACTGACACTTTTTTCTGCCTGATAATATGGATTCAAAATTGCCAACACCGATGGTGAACGTGGTGTTGTATACATCACAGCTTGATTGAGATTGGCAATAATAAATGGTGCGAATAAATAGGCCAGATTATTGTCATTAACAGTAATTTTCGCTTGAGCAATATAAGTAACTTTCTCTTTAGAAAAATCTCGCAGTACCTTTGCTCGTAACAAGGTCGCTTCAAGATTTACATATTCAAGCGCAAGCTGTTTTTGCACCGATTGCGAAGGTGCTCTATCTGTAAACAGTTGAGTTATCGCATTAAGTTCTTTCGTCACAAACATCGCCATACGTCATTCAGCCCAAATTATTGTGTTTTGAACGATGTACAATCATTGCTGATTGAACAAATTACTTAGTCCACACTGTTATTGTGAATCAGAGACCAACAGTTGAATAGCGACAGAGTTTGACTAAAAAAATATAACAGATGATTCATTCCCTTATATTCTGTTATAAAATTAAATCACCTGATGCAGTCTTCTCATCAACAGAGTAATTTGGACTCACGACCTTATGTATAAATCAGAACAGTTAGCACATAAGCTTAAACTTCTAATTGAAAATGGGTCATGGAAACCTCACACCAAATTGCCCTCTTTACGTGAGCAAGTGCAAAGATCAGGCTTCAGCCTAATGACCGTGATGAATGCTTACCAAGAATTGGAAGCACAAGGACTGATTTATTCAAAAGAAAAATCGGGTTATTTTGTGGCAGAGCAAAACAATATCCAGATTCCTCAAGCTTATTCTGTAGTTTCGTTAAATCCGAAAATTGAAATTAACTCATTAGTTTTTAAATATCTCAAGTCGATTCAATCCAAACAGGTCAGTCCTTTAGGTTCAGCTTTTCCAGACAGTCAGTTGCTCTATCCACCTAAGCTGATACAAATTATGGGGCAGCTTTCTCGAAATCGACACAGTTATGATCAAACCTCAAATCTGCCCCCGGGAAACTTAGCGCTAAGAAAACTGATTGCTCAACGCTATTGTATGCAAGGCATTCCAACTGAGGCGGATGATATTGTCATTACATCTGGTGGTTTAGATGCACTGAACCTTTCATTGCAAGCCATTACCCAACCCGGTGATTATATTTTATTGCAACAAACCATTTTCTATGGTGCTTGGCAGGCGGCTGAACGACTGGGATTGAAAGTTATTACCATTCCAGAACATCCTCAGCATGGTTTTGATATCGAAGCGTTTGAACAAGTCATCAAAAATTATCCCATCAAAGTCTGCTGGTTTATGCTGAATGCGCACAACCCAATTGGCTTTACCGTCAGCGATGACATCAAATATAAAATTGCCAAGCTTTTACATGAGCATCAGATTCATCTCATTGAAGATGATGTCTATGAAGAACTGTTTTATGGCAAGCAGAAACCCTTGCCAATGAAGTATTTTGATCAACAAAACTTGGTACTACACTGCTCCTCATTTTCCAAAACTTTGGGATCAGGTTTTCGCGTCGGTTGGGTCTATGCAGGCAAGTTCTCTGAGCATATTCAACATCTACAATTGATGAGTACCATTTCAGCCAATTCACTGATTCAGAATGCACTGGTTGAGTTTCTTTCACATCATCATTATGAAAAACATTTAAGAACACTGCGACGTGCTTTAGAGAAGAATAAAAAACAGTTTTTTCATTATCTGAAACAGCATTTACCTCAAGGCTGCAAGGTATATAACTATCCAAGTGGTTTTTTTCTCTGGATTCAACTGCCTGACAAAGTCAGTAGTATGCATATCTATGAGCAACTGATTCAACATCAAGTCGGTGTAGCCCCTAGCCCGTTATTTAATGTGCTGCCATCGCATCAGCACTTTATCCGAATGAATTGTTCCTTTGAATGGACTGAACACATTCAGCATGCTGTAGAACAATTTATTCAAGCTATTCAAAATGAAATATCAGTTTAATCAGGCTTAGAGAAGTAGTTTTTCCGATACTGACTAGGTGTTTCGCCAAAGGTTTTTTTAAAGGCACGAATAAAATTGGTGGCTTCTTCATAGCCAACTAAGCCTGCAATATCTTGAATACTATAGTGCTGTTGCTGGAGTAGTTTCTTTGCTTCATTAAATCGAACTTCAGCCAAAATTTGTAGAAACGTTGTTCCCTGTGCTTGTAAATGACGTTTAATAGTTCGTTCTGACATATTCAAACGCTGTGCAATCAATGCTAGTGTTGGATAACCATTGCTTGAGTTATAAAGCAGTTCGGATTTAATGCTTTTTTGTAGATCCCGCGTTGTTTCTTTGACCAGTTTCACTTTATCATTTTCACAATATAAAACTGCTTGCTGAAAAGCCACCTGATCGGAGTTTGGATTTTTACAGCTTAAATAGGCTTTAGGAAAACGAAAGCCATTTCTGGGCTGATTAAAATGAATTTGCATGGGGTCTAATTGAACTTTTTCATAATCCTGAGATTGTGCCCAGTCAACAAAAACGACGATATTCTCAGTCATCTGTTGCGAAAATAAAGTTAAAAAATGAATTGCGCCAAACAGTAAACTTTCAATTAAAAAATATCTAAGTTGATCCGATTGTTGTGTATTTCCAAATTTGACTGGATGCACGTCATCTAAATAAACATAAACAAAACTGGCATCGACGTGCCATGCGGGTGTGAAATTTTGAATACGGGTACAAAAATACTGCTGGCAAAGGCTTAAAGCACTTTCAACATCGGCACAACTTAAGAAAGCAAAGCCTAATGCTCCATGTGAGGTTAGTCGTAATTTAAAACCATATTCAATCCCAAGACGATAATTTTCAGTTAATCGTAAGGCATTGACCACTAACTTAGACCATTGATGTGCACTCATCTTGGCATCGGCCTGTTTCATTTCAGCAGCGACAAGTCCTGTATCCTGCAAAACTGTTTGTGCATCAATGCCATATTCATGGGTAATTTCTAGCAACAAATTCGCATAAGAAACCGAAATCGTTTCTTGAAACAACCCAAAGGGATCACGCATGGCACATCCAATGTCCTAAAATGATCATCAATATGGCATAGTCTCACCTATTGAGCGAGGGTTTTATCCGAAATAATAAGTCCAACATTTATGGATATAACAAACGAGGAATCACTTAAATGGCGACAATGAAGCTCGATAAACAGCAATCCATTTACGTGCTCACATTGACCAATGGTGATCAGGAAAATGCTCTAAATCAAGATGTATTAAATGAATATATCGCCATTTTTGATGAAATTGAATATGACAAAAACAATGCAAGTCTCATCATCCAAAGCGACCATGCAAAAACCTTTTGTAATGGATTAGACCTTGGCTGGTTGATGCAACAGTCACTTGAAGATAAAAAAACATTTACTACGCAACTTGAGAATATGTTGCTACGTTTGGCCTTGCTGAATTTACCTGTAATTGCAGCAGTCAATGGCAATGCCTATGCAGGTGGTGCCATCCTTGCCGCTGCATGTGATTTTCGATTTATGAGAGCAGACAAAGGACGTTTTTGTTTTCCCGAAGTCCATCTCACAATTCCATTTACAGATAGCATTGCTGAAATCGTGCAATTACTTCCGAACCAACATGCGACATGGGAAATGTCTTTGACAGCGAAAGCCCTAACAGGTGCTGAATGCTTACAGTCACAAGTTGTTCATCAAATTCATCCAATAGAATCGCTCCATGCAGAAGTCTTTAAATTCGCGGAGGAAATGTCGCAGAAGCATCGCATGACTTATGCTGTGATCAAACGTCAGCTACGCAGCCGTATCGTGCACATCGCAAAAGAACGTCAACTTTATCATCCTGAAAAATATGCACATGCATTCATAATGTAATTCAACATTTTTATAACAAATCGAATTAAGGAAATATCCATGAATACAATGCAAGGAAGAACTGTTTTTATCACAGGTGGCAGTCGAGGTATTGGTAGAGCCATTGCCTTAAAAGCAGCTCAAGCAGGCGCAAACGTTGTGATTGCAGCCAAAACTGCTGTTGAAACAACTAAATTAACAGGCACCATCTATAGCGTGGCCGAAGAAATTGAAGCTACTGGCGGTAAAGCCTTGCCCTTGATTCTCGATGTTCGGGATGAGCAACAGATCCATACGGCGATTCAACAAGCAGCTAAGCACTTTGGGGGAATTGATGTTCTGATCAACAATGCAGGTGCCATTGCCCTAACAGGTGTCGAATCAACCTCATTAAAGCAATATGACCTGATTCAAAGCATTAACCACCGCGCAACATTCATTTGCGCACAAGCAGCACTCCCTTTTCTCAAACAAGCCGCCAATCCACATATTTTAAGTTTATCTCCGCCTGTAAATATGTCACCTCAATGGCTCGGGATGCTTTCCCCTTATGCCTTGTCTAAATATGGCATGACTATTTTGACCTTAGGAATGGCTGAGGAATTTCGTCAATATGGAATTTCTTGTAATACGTTATGGCCTGAAACTTATATTGCGACAGCAGCAGTTTCTAAAAACTTAGGTGAAGACAATACCCAGCAGGTCAGTCGTAATCCTGAGATTATGGCTGATGCAGCCTATGCAATCTATACAACAGCCAAAGGAGAGCTAACAGGACACAGCCTGACGGATGAGCAAGCTTTAGCGAGAATCGGAATCATTGATTTTGAACAATATGCTTGTATTACTGGCAATACCAATCTACAAAAAGATTTTTTCTTGGATTAATAAACTAACACATAAAAAACGACCTTAAAGCATTCACTCTAAGGTCGTTGTAATAACAACAAATAAAATTAACCTGGGAAAATCCCGCGTTCCATACGTGCTTTCAAAATACGCTCACAACCCAAAATAAAAGCAGCAGTTCTGAGGCTACACGCTTTTTCGTTGGCGGTATGCCATACATCGTTGATCGCTTGAATCATCAGCTTATCTAGTCTTTGATTAATTTCATCTTCAGACCAGAAATAACTCGCCATATCTTGAACCCATTCAAAATAACTCACGGTTACACCGCCTGCGTTACAAATCACGTCTGGCACAATGGTTACGCCACGTTTGATCAACATGTCATCTGCGTCAGGATAAGTTGGACCGTTTGCACCTTCGAGCACCAATTTTGCTGTGATTTTTTCAGCACGTTCAACGGTGATTTGCCCTTCCAATGCTGCTGGAACTAAAATATCCATATCAACAGACCAGAAATCTTCATCACTAATCGCTTGTGCGCCTGCAAAGCCACCCACACCTTGGTTTTTCTCAAAATAAACTTTTAAGTCTTCTAAGTTAATTCCTTCAGGATTGTAAATAGTCCCTGTGTGATCCTGAATCGTCACGATTTTCGATCCTGATTCAACAAACAAGTAAGCCGCTTCGCTACCCACGTTACCAAAGCCTTGTACGGCAATTTTTGCGCCGTCTAAGGGTAGTTTAATCTTGTCTGCAACTTGTTGACCAGTGATAAAGACCCCACGACCTGTGGCTTTAACACGACCCAATGAACCACCTAAATGTACAGGTTTACCTGTCACCACACCTGTTACAGTATGACCTTGACCCGATGAATAGGTATCCATGATCCACCCCATGACATTGGCATTGGTGCCTACATCAGGTGCTGGAATATCTTTTTGTGGCCCAATGATATGACTGATCTCACTGGTATAACGACGTGTTAAACGCTCTAACTCACGAGGAGAAAGTTTACGCGGATCTACACGCACACCACCTTTTGCACCACCGAATGGAAGATTCAATACCGCAGTTTTAATGGTCATCCACGCTGAAAGTGCCATTACTTCATTTAAATCCACATCTGGATGGTAGCGAATACCACCCTTACCCGGTCCACGTGATAGGTTGTGTTGAACACGGTAGCCTTCAAAGTGTTGGATTGTACCGTCATCCATCACAATCGGCACATCCACAATCAAAGCACGTTTAGGGCGCTTGAGTGTATCGATATAATCTGCTAAATGCTCTAGATAAGGAGCAACACGATCAATTTGTTCGAGATAAGTTGACCATGGACCGTTATTTTGAGAGATATAAGATAAATTAGACATTGTCTATCCTCATATAATTAAAAAATTGATGGACCGACGACTTACGCAGTCAATCCATCAATCGAATATGTAATTAAAAATAATATATGCAGCTAGTTTGGATGTTCGATTATCCAAATCAAACCGTGGATTACATTCAGCCACATCAAAAACACGGATTTTCCCTGTTTCCTTAATGGCTTGGAACAGCGGATCAAAGATTGATAAATCAATTCCTTTCACTGCTGGTGCGCTCACACCTGGAGCAATGCTGGCACTGAATACATCCAGATCTACTGTAATGTATAAGTGGTCAACTTTTTCGATAAAACCGTTAATTTTCGCAATCAAATGATCAATTTTTGAAGGTTGTAATTGCTGATCGTATATATATTCGCAATTTAAGCGATCTGCTGTTTCAAACAGCACCTTGGTATTGGAATGTTTAGCAACACCTATGCACAAATAATGAAATTCTTGCTGATGTTGTTCTGATAATTTTGCTGCATTTAAAAATGGCGTACCAGAACTGACACGCTCTGCTTCACGCAAATCGAAATGTGCATCAAAGTTAATAATGCCGATTTTAGAATTCGGTTGATGCTTTTGGATATAGTGAAATAAACCAGAAAAACTACCAAAAGCAACCTCATGGCCACCACCTAAAACAATGGGCTTCATGCCTTGTTGCAAACCTCTTTCCACTTGTTCAGCCAGTTCAGCCTGTGCTTTTTCTAATTTTCCATGATCACAAACTACTGTACCAACATCCGCAATCATCACAGGCTGATGCACAGGTAAATTTGCCAATTGAGCACGAATCATATCAGGCGCATCTGCTGAACCTAAGCGGCCTTTATTACGTTTCACACCTTCATCAGAACTAAAACCAATCAAGGCAAAAGTAGCGTGTTGGCTGGTATTGACCACTTGATGGATGCGTAAATGTCCGTCACCCTCACCGTCTTGTCGTCCTTGCCACGTAAATGAATGATTCATAATTCATATCACTCTTTAAAAATTGGTTTTGATGCTAAAAAACGATTTCGTTGCCATGTTGAACAATCCGCTTCGGCAAATCTCCACCGAGCCAATAAACAATCTCGGAAGGATGCTCAATATCCCAAGCAATAAAATCGGCAACTTTGCCTTGCTCTAAACTGCCGTGCGTGTCCTGTAGACCAAGTGCATGAGCCGCATGAATGGTGACACCCGCCAGCGCTTGTTCAGGCGTTAAACGAAATAAGGTACTGCCCATATTCAGCATCAAACGCAAAGACAATGCAGGTGAAGTCCCCGGATTTAAATCACTGGACAATGCGATACGCACCCCATGTTTATGCAAGCTATCTACGGGTGGAAGCTGCGTTTCTCTTAAGAAATAAAATGCACCCGGCAATAACACCGCAACAGTGCCAGCCCCTGCCATTGCCTTCACATCATCCTCAGTTATAAATTCCAAGTGATCTGCTGATAATGCATGGTAACGTGCCGCAAGACTTGATCCACCAAGCGAAGAAAGCTGTTCCGCGTGTAATTTGATTGGTAAATTTAAAGATTGGGCTGTTTTAAACACCCGTTCAACTTGCGCAGGTGAAAATGCTAAATACTCACAAAAAGCATCCACGGCATCCACCAAACCCTCTTCATGTAGTCTGGGCAGCATCTCATTACAGATATACTCGATATACGCATCACTTTGATCTTGATATTCAGGTGGCAACGCATGTGCTGCTAAACAAGTACTTTTCACAGTCATCGGTAATATTTGCGCAACTTGACGAATCACACGCAGCATTTTCCGTTCATTGGCATAATCCAAACCATAACCCGACTTGATTTCAATCGTGGTCACACCATCTTTCAACATGCAGCGAATACGTTTCAGTGCCGATGCAAGTAGTTGTTCTTCACTTGCCTCTCGTGTTGCGCGCACTGTACTTGCTATGCCACCACCACTTGCTGCAATTTCAGCATAACTGACACCTTGCAAACGCTGTTCAAACTCGATACTACGATTGCCCCCAAACACACTATGGGTATGACAATCAATCAAGCCCGGTGTCACCCATGCGCCGTTGAGATCAATGGTTTCAACATAATCATCAATCGGTACATCTTTTTCTATGCCGATCCAATGAATATGCTGCCCAAGCGTCACCATAGCAGCATTTTCGATACTGGAATATTGTCCATGTTGCATGGTGGCAATATGGCAGTTTTTCCAAAGCTTTTTCATGCATATATCCTCAAAAAGCCCAAGCATCAGATGCTTAGGCTATTTCGTATTTAGCGTTCCATTTCTATATTCTGTGGCAGACTATCGTCTACTTGTACAGTGTTTGGTTTAGGTTTCACCCAGATGCTGTAAGCAATCCAAAGTAGAATCAACCATGAGATTCCCACATAGATCGCAGGTCGTGAGTTAGGGAAATACCCCATCATGACTAAAATAAACACCATAAACACGATGGCAAATGCAGGTGCATACGGCCAGCCAATCACAGGGAAGTCGAGTGCTTTAATTTCTTCGGTAGAAAGCTTACGGCGCATCGCCATTTGAGACAGCAAGATCATTAACCAGACCCAAACCGTTGCAAATGTTGCGATTGAAGCAATGATCAGGAATACATTTTCTGGAATCAGATAGTTCAGTAGCACACCGATCAATAACACCCCTGCCATCACCACAACTGTCATCCAAGGCACACCATTACGAGATAATTTTTGGAAGACTTGTGGCGCTTGTCCTTTGTCCGCCATGCCATAAAGCATACGTCCAGCACCAAACACATCACTATTAATGGCAGAAACAGCAGCAGTAATCACCACAATATTTAAAATGGTTGCGGCAGAGCCAATACCAAGATTTTCAAAAATTTGTACAAATGGACTGCCTTGGCTGCCAATTTGATTCCAAGGGAAAATCGACATCAATACAAAGATCGTGAGCACATAAAACAATAAGATACGCACAGGAACGGCATTAATGGCTTTCGGAATCGAGGTCTTTGGATCTTTAGATTCACCCGCAGTAATACCAATAATTTCGATACCACCAAAGGCAAATACCACCACCGATAAACAAGCAACTAAACCAGCAATACCATTAGGCATAAAGCCTTCATGTATCCATAGGTTTTGGATGCCTGTGGTAAAACCACTGTTATCCGCTTGAAAGCCATACAACATGAGTCCTAGACCACCGATAATCATGGCAATAATCGCGGTAACTTTAACAATAGATAGCCAAAACTCTAATTCACCAAAAACCTTTACGTGAATTAAGTTGATTGCCCCTAAGAACATAATCAGTGACAAAATCCAAATCCACCGTGGCACATCGGGATACCAAAATCCCATGTAAATGCCGAATGCCGTCACGTCAGCAAGCGCGACAATGATCATCTCAAAAACATAGGTCCAACCTGTGGTAAAACCGGCAAATGGACCAATATACTGCGTCGCATAATGGCTAAATGAACCCGATACTGGATTCTTCACAGCCATTTCACCTAATGCCCGCATCACGATATAGATTGCAATCCCTGCAACGATATAGGCGAGTATGACTGAGGGGCCTGCCATACTAATGGCAGTTGCAGAACCGTAAAAAAGTCCCGTTCCAATCGCTGATCCCAACGCTAAGAAACGGATATGACGGGTGTTTAATCCCCGCTGTAATGTGGAGTGTTGTGACATTATAATCTCCAATCCTTGAGTAAATTTAGTTAGATTCGGCCACTCCATGTGGCCGTTTTATTGATCAACCTTTAAATAAACTCGGTAATAGGTTTGGAATAATGAGTTCGTTCAAACATCCACTCGCCAGCAATTCACTTGCTTGCTCGATATCAGGTGCAAAGAAACGATCCTCACTGTAATAAGGCACTTGGTCACGCAACACTTTACGCGCACGTTCAAGTTTCGGCGAACTTTTCAATCCTTCACGGAAATCAAGACCTTGACATGCACCTAACCATTCAACAGCTAAAATACCGCGAACATTATCCGCCATATACCACAAACGCTTACCCGCATTTGGTGCCATAGAGACATGGTCTTCTTGGTTTGCTGAAGTCGGCAAACTATCTACACTGGCAGGATGAGCCAATGCTTTATTATCACTGGCCAATGCAGCGGCTGTCACTTGCGCAATCATGAAACCTGAGTTGACACCACCATTCGCTACCAAGAATGGAGGAAGCTGTGACATGTGGCGATCCATCATCATGGAAATACGACGCTCAGACAATGCACCAATTTCGGCAATCGCCAATGCCAGATTATCAGCAGCCATCGCCACTGGTTCAGCGTGGAAGTTACCACCTGAAATCACATCACCTTCAGCAGCGAAAACCAATGGATTATCCGAAACTGCATTTGATTCAATGGCCAACACTTCTGCCGCTTGGCGAATTTGAGTTAAACATGCACCCATGACCTGTGGTTGGCAACGAAGTGAGTACGGATCTTGAACTTTGCTACAATCTTCATGCGAATGTGCAATTTCACTTGAATCTGTCAGTAAGTCACGATACGCAGCCGCCACATCAATTTGACCACGCTGACCACGGACTGCATGAATACGCGCATCAAATGGTGCACGTGAACCCAGCATCGCTTCAACACTTAAACCACCGCAAACCGTTGCAGCAGCAAATAGATCTTCTGCTTCAAATAAACCACGTAATGCGTATGCTGTTGAAACTTGTGTACCATTTAACAGGGCTAAGCCTTCTTTTGCAGCTAAAGAAATTGGTTCTAAACCTGCAATTTTCAGTGCGTCAACCGCAGGTAACCATTCACCCTTATAACGTGCTTTACTTTCACCGAGTAAAATCAACGACATGTGTGCAAGTGGCGCTAAATCACCCGAAGCACCGACTGAACCTTTTAATGGAATATGAGGATAAACTTCAGCATTGATCAATGCCATAATCGCATCAATGACTTTACGGCGAATACCCGAAAAACCACGTGCCAAACTATTGACCTTGAGCAGCATGATTAAGCGAACCATCGCATCATCAAGTGGCTCGCCTACACCTGCGGCATGTGAAAGCACTAAAGAACGTTGTAATTTTTCTAAGTCTTCAGGTGCGATTTTGGTCGAAGCCAATAAACCAAAACCAGTGTTGATACCATAAGCCGTACGCCCTTCATTGACGATTTGCTCGACGCAAGCAACACTGGCGTTAATCGCAGCCGAGGCACTCTCATCAAGTTTAACTTTGATTGGGTTTAAGTAGGCTTGACGAAGATCTGCTAGCGTAAGTGTGCCGGGTTGAATTAAGAGTTCCATTTTGGCGTCCTGTTTTGCACTATATTGTTCTCTTACGGCACTTCTTACACAATTGCAAAAAACACCGTAATCGTTGTTGTGGTATTTTTATTGAGTGATCATTGGCAAGTTCAAACCTTGCTCTTTGGCACAGTCAATCGCAATGTCATAACCAGCATCAGCATGACGCATCACCCCTGTTGCAGGGTCATTGGTCAGTACACGTGCAATACGTGCTGCGGCTTCATCAGTACCATCACAAACGATGACCACACCTGAATGTTGCGAGAAGCCCATACCAACACCACCACCATGATGTAATGACACCCATGTCGCACCACCCGCTGTATTTAACAAGGCATTCAACAATGGCCAATCTGAAACAGCATCAGAACCATCTTGCATTGCTTCAGTTTCACGGTTAGGACTTGATACTGAACCTGAATCTAAGTGGTCACGACCAATGACGATTGGTGCTGAAAGTTCACCACTACGCACCATTTCATTAAAAGCCAAACCAAGTTTTGCGCGTAAACCTAAACCCACCCAACAAATACGGGCTGGTAAACCTTGAAAACTAATGCGCTCACGTGCCATGTCTAACCAACGATGTAAATGTTCATCATCTGGGATCAGCTCTTTTACCTTTGCATCTGTTTTATAAATATCTTCTGGATCACCAGACAGTGCGACCCAACGGAATGGACCTACACCACGGCAAAATAATGGACGGATATACGCTGGAACAAAACCAGGAAAATCAAAAGCATTTGCGATGCCTTCTTCTTGTGCCATTTGACGGATGTTGTTGCCATAGTCAAATGTTGGAACACCCATGTTTTGGAAATCTAACATGGCTTGAACATGCTGTGCCATGGATTGTTTCGCTGCTTTTACCACAGCTTCAGGTTCTGTTTTAGCGCGTTGACGATACTCTTCCCATGTCCAGCCAATTGGTAAATAACCATTCAATGGATCATGTGCGCTGGTTTGGTCAGTCACCATATCTGGATGTACACCGCGACGAACTAATTCAGGTAAGATTTCTGCCGCGTTGCCATGCAGTGCAATCGAAACTGCCTTACCTTCTTTGGTATATTTTTCAATACGCGCCAAAGCGTCATCTAAATCAGTTGCTTGCTCATCGACATAACGGGTACGTAAGCGGAAATCGATACTGGTTTGTTGGCATTCGATATTGAGTGAGCATGCACCTGCAAGTGTTGCAGCTAAGGGTTGTGCACCGCCCATACCGCCTAAACCAGCAGTCAAGACCCAACGACCTGTCAAATCACCGTTGTAATGTTGACGACCTGCTTCAACAAAAGTCTCGTATGTGCCTTGTACAATGCCCTGACTACCAATATAGATCCAAGAACCAGCCGTCATTTGACCGTACATTGCCAAACCTTTCGCATCCAATTCATTGAAATGCTCCCAATTTGCCCAATGTGGAACAAGATTCGAGTTTGCAATCAAAACACGCGGTGCATCTTTATGGGTTTTAAATACGCCAACTGGCTTACCAGATTGAACCAACAAAGTTTCATCAGTTTCTAAACTCTTTAGCGTTTCAACGATCTTGTCAAAACATTCCCAGTTACGTGCAGCACGACCAATACCACCGTAAACAACGAGTTCTTTTGGATTTTCTGCAACATCAGGATCAAGATTATTCATCAACATACGTAATGGCGCTTCGGTCAACCAACTTTTGGCATTGAGCTTTGTACCACGTGGTGCGCGAATTTCTACATCACGAAATTTTGTTGTCGTTGTGGTCACAATCGGACTCCTTCCTTTGAGATTTGAATCAGCAAATTAAACTGCTTTTACTGTATAGCAATGTATTAACTTGTATATACATCCATATACTACACAAATCTTTAATATTGAAAAGATACTTTTTAATCCTTTTATGAAAAAAATTCATAAGACAATGAAATTAATATATTTATTTTTTAAATCCCAATAAAAAACCCATACAACTACAATTTGTATGGGTTTCTATAAAAAGGATATAAACCTAGATTATCGTGAGTTCGATTAGACAAATCTGCTTTATACTCTGTTCACTTAAAACAATATTTTTCAACAATTTTTTATTCTGTATTTTCAGACTTTCCTGATGCTGTAAATGAAAAACCTGTTGATCGATTTCAATTGTTAATGGTTCTACACGCTGATTAAAAATAAAAATTAAATCGGCTGAACTGAAAATCTCAACGCTTGCTGACTCAAAAATCCATTGGTATCTGACATGTACCTTTTGAGGATCATAGATCAGATTAAAATCTCGAATTGGTCCATGCAGTAACTCACAACTGACACGACTGTCACCACTAAACTGCACGGTTTGTAATGATGCCAAATGCTTGGAATCATCTTCAATTTGAAGTGAAATACCTTGACCTTCCAATACGGTCAAAATCCGATGCATTCCACAGAACTTAGAAAATTCACCAGCAGTTTTGACATCCGCCATGGAAATACGCCAATCAAACGCATCCAGACTGTCACCATCACTTCGGGCAAGTTCAATGGTAAAACCAGCACCATTTTTCCAAAGCATTTTTTTATAATCTGCTAAGGTTAAAAGCTCAATCATTGGGTAAATTTACCTTCAAGATAATAACGACTACCTGGGTAAATCAATCGTGCGCTGGAAATCAATTGTTTATTAGACCATGTTCTACGGCGAATCAATAAACAAGGCTCGGTCTTATTGATTTTCAACCATTTGCACTCTTGGGCTGAGGCCAAAATTGCTGTTACCACATGCTCACCTTCCGTGACAGGTGCTTTTGACATTAAATAAGCATTTGGCGTAATGGTTTTAAAATCTTGTGATAGATAATCTGGAATCAGTGCAGGATCTACCAATCGATCCTCAATCTGAACAGGAACGTCATTTTCATAATGTACAATAATCGAGTGAAACAGTTTTTGCCCTTCACGAATTTGCATCAGGACACTTTGCTCTGCATTTGCTTGAATTTGTTCAAGCACCAGTACTTCCGCATGGTGTTTATGATTTCGAGCAAGAATTTCTTCTGCAATATTATTGACATGAAAAAGTGCGGTACGACCTTGACCTTCCGCGACAAAAGAGCCAACCCCTTGTATTCGTACCAACAGGCCTTCACTGGTCAGTTCGCGCAAAGCGCGGTTGATGGTCATACGACTACAACCAAGCAAATTCACCAATTCACTTTCTGAAGGAATCTTTTTATTTACCGTCCAAGTTCCCTCATAGATTTTTTGTGAAATCATTTGTTTCACACGCAAATACAAAGGAACAGGGCTATCTTCACCTAGAGATAAATCCAAATCGTTTTGCTTGGACGCTCTTGACATTGACTAAAACTCATACAATATATGCTAAGTTATTGTATATTGAATTCATCTCATTTGTATATACAAGCCTATACAATTAGGTTGTTTCAATCTTCAATAAGGCATCATTTCATAAGTATAAGAACTAAATAATCCTGAACTTGTGTCTATTTAAACCGTATAACGTTTACTTAAGCCCCATTCCGCCAAGATACGACGGTACATGGTCGATGATCGATCTGCTTCAAAATGTGCTTCCATCGTAATATCTAGAGGTAATTCTTCAGGTTTTTGTGCCTCCACCATCTCTTGATCTTCCGCAAAAATTTGTGCATTAAAGTCATATACAGCCTGTAAATCACCTGTGGTATCAAAATTGCGAGTTAAGGGCACAAACAAGCGGGTTTTATTATGAGAAACGGGGCAACAGGCATTTAAAATCTTTAATACGCCATCATTCGGAAAATGAATGGTCAATATGGCTGAGAATGGTGGATAAACATCAAATATACGCTCCCAGAGGAAATCATCAGGTGCTAAATGCTGCATGCCATGCGGATAATTGCTGACATTACTGACATATTCGCTATGCAATCCATAATCAGTTCGCTCAGTCGAATATTTCGGCACAATAGGATTTTCTCGATCGGCAAAGGCATGGTGATGTACCCACGCAAAGTGCGCAACGTCGATAAATCCCTCCAATTGGCGACCACTTGAACCAGCAATATCCACATAAGGTGGTAAAATCGCTTGATGCTCAGCAGTCTCCCATGTATCCAAAACAGGAAAATTGGCTAAACGCTCATCTCGTCCTAAAATACTGGTCCACACCAAACCATATTTTAAAACCACAGGAAACTTGGTTAAGGAAAACCGATCAGAAATTTTAGTCAGATCGGGTTGTGCGGGAATCTTTGTGCATTTCCCGTCTTCATTGAAATGCAAACCATGATAAGGACAAATAAGGGTTTCTCCCTCGACCCAACCTTTACTTAATGGCACACCGCGATGTGGACAAATATCACGAACCAAATGAATGTTCCCTGTTTCAGTTTTATAAATCGCCATATTCAGATCAAGTAAGGTGACTTGCTGTGGTTTGCTACTCACATCTTCAATTCGAGCAACAGGATACCAATGTTGTGCCAGTATTTCCCAATCTCGGTCATCAAACTGGCTATAACAAGGTTTATTCGGCACATTAATTAAAGGAATTGCATTCATTCTTTACTCTCATTTTTGCTATAGATCAACGATCTGTATGGCTTAAATGCAGTTTGGAACAGAACAATAATTTCGTCTATTAGAATGATTTCAATGAATCATTCTAAAAACTAGAACACTATATATTTTTTAAAATTGCTTTTGGTTATACTTATTTTTTATCTTTCAATTGATTGCTATGGCATTGCCTTTTTCTCGTTTCTCAGAATATTTTATCGCTGTAGCTAAAACTGGCAGCTTGCGAAAAGCAGCAGATCAACTTTATATTTCAGTCTCAGCAGTGCATCGTCAGATCGCTTTAGCTGAAGAAGAACTTGGCGTTGCCTTATTTGAGCGTCTACCCAATGGACTAAAACTGACTTTGGCAGGTGAATTACTCTATGCCGATTTACTGACTTGGCAAAAAGAATTTCAAACGACACAAAAGCGCTTAAATGAAATTCAGGGGTTACAACGAGGTTCAGTTGATTTTGGGATGATCTCAGCATTAAGTGAAAGCTTCGTCACTCAAGTGATTCAATCTATCCATCAAGATTATCCTTGGATTAATTTCAGTATTCGTGTGTTAGATAGTGAACGTGTTGCTGACTTGGTCATTAACGCTGAACTCGATTTTGGCTTAATTCTCAATCCAAAGCATCAACATCAATTACAAATCAGTTCCTTTATCGAAATGCCGCTTGGCTTTGTGATTCCAAAGCAACATCATTTAGCCAATAAGGAAAAAATCTATTTCTCAGATACGCTGGAATTCAATCATATTATTCCTGCTGCACCTTTAATTATTCACGATCACGTCACCGCTTTATATAAAAAACATGATTTTAATCCGCCACATAAAATCGAGTGCAACGATATTCACATGATGATTTCATTGCTGAGACAGAATTTAGGCATTGCTATCATGAGTTACTTGGATGCCTATCCATTTATTGAAAGTGGCGAATTCGAATTTAGGGCAATCCACGATAATGGGCTGCATCCAATTACCCTTGCTTTATGTGTTGCACCAAAACGGCAACTTTCTCGTATTGCACAAATCATGATGAATCAAATCATTGAAGAAATGGAAGCACTGAAATTGCGCATGCTAAAGAATATTCATGAATGAAACCGTATTATTGCACCAAAATAAAACAAATAAACCATTGATTTAAATAGATATAATAATTGACAATTAGAGAACCTATCCAGTAAATTGATGTGAAGTTTCACCTATTTCACGATTCAGGCATTGATATGGTTTGGTTCCATAAAGACATTGATTTAACAGCAGACTATCCACGAGATATGGTCGGTTATGCTAACCATCCTCCGCATGCGCAATGGCCTAATCAAGCAAAAATTGCGGTTCAGTTTGTATTGAACTATGAGGAAGGTGGTGAAAAACATATCTTGCATGGCGATGACGGTTCAGAGCAGTTTTTGTCTGAAATCAGTGGTGCAGAAAGTTATCCTGCTCGACATTTGTCCATGGATTCGATCTATGAATATGGTTCACGCGTTGGTTTTTGGCGTATTCAACAGGAATTTGCCAAACGCAACTTACCGATGACTATTTTTGCAGTTGCCATGGCATTACAAAGAAATCCATTAATTGTCGAGGCAATCAAACAGAATAACTATGATGTGGTATCGCATGGTTTACGCTGGATTCATTATCAAAATGTTGATCCTGAAACTGAAAAACAGCATATGGCTGAGGCTATGCAGATCTTAAAAGATTTGTTTGGTGAAATGCCTACTGGTTGGTACACAGGTCGTGATAGCCCCAACACTCGTCAATTATTAGCAGACTATGATCAGATTCAATATGACAGTGATTATTATGGCGATGATCTGCCTTTTTGGACAAAATTAACAAAAGAGAATGGCGAAACTCGTCCACATTTAATCATTCCCTATACTCTTGATACCAATGACATGAAGTTTGCTTCACCAACTGGTTTTAACCGCAGTGAAGATTTCTTTGAGTATTTAAAAGATGCCTTTGATGTTTTATATGCTGAAGGAACAACCCACCCTAAAATGCTTTCCATCGGCATGCATTGTCGAATTTTAGGTCGCCCTGCTCGTTTTAAAGCATTACAAAAATTTCTGGATTATGTGCAAAACCATGATCGGGTTTGGGTATGTACTCGTCAGCAGATTGCAGATCATTGGTATAAATATCATCCTTATCAGGGATAAGCTGTCTTAGGAACAAAATATTGATATACAAATAATTATAATAATCTTAGCGGAGTCTTGCCGAGTTCTCATCCAATTTCAAGATAAACCTGCGGTTCGCCCTACTTTTCTTTCGGGAAAAGTAGGCAAAACCATTGTCATTTGCAAAACCTGTTCACTTCTTGCATTTACCATACACTAACTAGTTGTATAAAACTTTGTATTTTGTTGACACCACGCAGGTTGCAAATGACGTTTCCGAGTATCATATTTTGTGTACGATTCTATTTTTGCTTAGGCTATTTTAGCCATTTCCATACTTCGCTGTTGCAACACTTTCACCGATTGCTTAGCTTGCCAAGCCAATTCCATCATATCCAGCTCAGGAATCTGGTCATTTTCAATCACCATTTTACCTGCAACAAACATCGCTTTAATATGCGCTCGCCCACCACTGGCAACAGGACCAATTGCCATATCATGTAATCCGAAATAACGAGGATCATCCAGTTGATACACAACCAAATCGGCTTGTTGCCCGACTTCAATCGTACCAACCTGATCGAGTCCTAAGATTTTTGCACCACCCACGGTTCCCCAACGAATCACATCTTCAATCGTTGCTGCGTCTGCACCGCCCTCAAATGATCCACCCTCATATTGTGGTGTCGCCAACATGCCTTTTCTAGCACGTTGTAATAACCATGCGGCATGTGTTTCTGAGAGCATATCTGCGGCTTCATTCGAACCTGCACCATCAACACCGATTGAAATGCTCATGCCAGCTTGTTCTAGACTTACAAGATCAGCAATACCACTGCCTAATCGCGCATTACTTTGTGGGCAATGCGCAATTCCTGTTCGAGTTTGACCTAAAATCTGAATTTCCTCGGGCAATAATTTAACCAGATGCGCAAACCAAACATCAGCCCCTACCCAATCATGCTCAGCGCAAAACTGTACAGGAGTCATGTTAAATTTGGCTTTGGCTGCATCCAGATAATCAACCGTTTCGGATAAATGACTATGCATCCCAATGCCTAATTGTCTAGCAATTTTGGCGCTTTCTCTAAACTGTTGCGGTGTCGTTGAATGTAAGGTTGAAGTGGGTGCCATCACAATTTTTCTAAATGCTGTCCCACTCGGCTGATGATATTGGCTGACTAAACGTTCAATATCCGCCATATAGTCTTCAAATTTCTCTGGACGTAAGGCTTGAGGTAACTCACTTTCTAAACCACGTGTCAGGGTTGCACCACCGCGACACAGCACAAAGCGCATCCCTAACTTTTCAGCTTCATCAAATAAAATTGCAGCGCCATCAAAAGGCATTTTCGGCCAATATAAATAATGATGGTCTGCGACGGTTGCACAACCCGAACGTAACAATTCAATCAAACCGATACGTACCGCAACCCGAAAAGTTTCCTCATCGAATGCACCACGAAAACGATACGGTGTACTGGCAAGCCATGCGCTTAAGTTTTGATTTAAACCTTGTGGCTCACCTTTTAATAAAGACTGAAACAAATGGTGATGGGTATTGACCCATGCTGGATAAATCACACAATCTTTAGCATCGATCACTTGTTCATTGGCTTGCTGAGTCAATTGCCCTAATGCTGTAATTTTGCCATTTTGGATACGAATATCGGTACATGAGGAACGAGCTGCATCACCAGATAAGCCTGTTAAAATGGCATAAGCATTTTTAATTAAATAACGCTGACTCATCATACTTGCTCACTCTCATGCCATTTACTTAAAAACACACGGCTTAATAAAGACATCAATACAAACAGCCCTAAACCCGTACAAGTAATCAAAAATAGCGCTGCAAACATGAGAGGCAAATCCAGTTGGAAACCTGCCTGCAAGATTTGATAAGCCAGGCCTGCACTTGTACCACCTGCTCCTGCAACAAACTCAGAAACCACAGCACCGATCAAAGCAAGTCCACAAGAAATCCGTAAACCACCAAAGAAATAAGGCAATGCATTTGGCACACGTAACCGCATCAGAATTTGCCAACGACTGGCTTTATTGATTTGAAAAAGATTAAGTAAACCTTTATTGACACTACGCAACCCCAACGTGGTATTGGTCAGGATTGGAAAAACTGCCACCAACATCGCACACACCACCAACGCTAAAGTTGTGTTTTGAATCCAGATAATCACCAATGGCGCAATCGCTACAATCGGTGTCACTTGAAATAATATGGCATAAGGCATAAAACAGGCTTCAATTACACGACTTTGCACGAATAAAAATGCAATGAGGATTCCAATCACCACAGCACAAGCAAAAGCCAATAAGGTGATTTTTAAAGTAACCAACAAGCTGCCAAACAACAATGCAGAATGATTAATCATCGCCATCACAATGTCGCTTGGTTTCGGTATCACATATACAGGGACTTCAAGCTGTTGAAAGCTCAACTGCCAAAGCAGCAACAATAAAAAACCGAGGGTCAAAGGAGCTGCTATACGCTGTATCGCAGGATTTTTTATTAATGGTTTAATCATGATCATACTCCCCACTTGCTTTAGCCAATACTTCTGAAAGATGCGAACATTGTTTAATAAAGATTTCTGACGTTCGAAATGATTCATCGCGTTGATAAGGACCTTCAATTTCCAGATCAGCAACCACACGACCTGGACGTGCCCCCATGACAACCACACGAGAAGACAAATACACTGCCTCATAAATACTGTGCGTGACAAAAACAACGGTTAAATCACGTTCAGACCAAAGTTTACGAATATCACTATCAAGCTTATGCCGAGTAAATTCATCCAAAGCCCCAAAGGGTTCATCCATGAGTAATAGATCAGGTTCTGTCACCAAAGCTCTGGCTAAAGAAGCGCGCATTTGCATCCCACCAGACAGTTCACGTGGGTAAGATTTGGTAAAGTTATCCAGCCCTACTGCTTTTAAAGCATCCAACACTTTAGGCGTACTCACCGACTTTGCAACATGCTGCAAATCTAAAGGTAGACGAACATTGTCTTCAATATTGGCCCAAGGCATTAAGGTCGCTTCCTGAAACACCATTGCCATTTTACATTGTGACTGGATATCCGCTTTACCATTCCAGCGCACATGCCCTGCTGATGGCTGTTCAAGATCAGCAAACATTTTCAATAAAGTACTTTTGCCACAGCCTGATGGCCCGAGCAAAGAAACAATCTCACCACGCCCAATGTTTAAATCTAGACGCTGCAATGCATGTGTGCCATTTGGATAAGTCTTTTCCACACCTCTTAGCATGAGCATGGGTGTGATGAAATTTGATGATGTATTTACTGGAATATCAACAGATAAAACTGAATTCATATGGTTTCCCCTTCGTGCAATAGCCCTATTTTCCTAACCCCAAAAACAGCCCTTATTTCTTCACAGGCCCAATAAACTGTGTCGTATAAGCTGATTTCCAGTTGGTATTGGCATTCAGTAAACCTGCATTCACCATAAAATCTCGTGTTGCTTTCCAACGTGCATCGGTCATCACCCCAATACCCTGTGTTTTGGCATCACCTCCATCAATCAGTTGTAACTTTTTCATTTGACTGACAGCAAAAGCCAGCAACTCATCATTCATATTTGGATTTTCTTTTTTAATAACCGCATTTCCTAGACGTGGATCAGCCAGATAGTTTTTCCATCCCTCCATAGATGCTTGTACAAAACGATTTACCACATCGGGTTTACTCTGAATCACATCATTACGAGTCACTAAAATGCCGCCATAAGCTGGATAGCCAGCGTCAGCAAATAAATAGAAATTACTTGATGGTGCGGCTTTTTTTGCCTGAAAAACCTCTGAAGTGGCATAGGCTTGTTGTGCTACATTTTTACCCGCTAGAAATGGCTGCATATTGAACGTATAAGGACGAGCTTGAGCTGCATTTAAATTATATTTTTCTCTTAGCCAAGGCCACCAGCTTGCTTGTCCACTGGTTGAAACAAGGATGGTTTTTCCTTTTAAATCAGCCAAAGACTTTACATCGCTATGTGTTAAAACACCTTGGGGATCAAACTGAAATGGTGCTGCTACAGCTTTGATTGGAAATTTACTTTCAATCCCTTTTAATACTTGTAAATCATAATTAATAATAATGTCGGCACGTTTAGACAATAATAAAGACATATTATTGACCTGTGGTCCACCGATTTTAATCTCGACATCTAGACCATATTTTTTATAAATACCCTGTGCCAAGGCCTGATAATACCCACCCTGTTCAGCTTGTGCATACCATGTTGTTTGTAACACCAGTTTATCGGCAGCATGGGTAAATGAACTGAAGAATAATGCGCCAGCAATAACAGTTAATCGTGCTTTGCCTACATTGTGCTGAATTTTCATAAGTAAGACCCCTAAATATGTATGAACTCATCTCGCTATTCTTTTAGGGGAATAAAAACCACATGTATAAAAGCACACAGATTCTCTCAAAGCCAAGCAATGACTTTGTCCCCAAAAGAGGAACAGCAAACGCTGTAGAGCAATGTCCCATGTGTAATACACACTAACCGCTTATACTCAGTTATGATTTAGCAAACACCATGCCAGTATTTATTTATGACTTATTTTTCAATAAAATAGATCCCAACAATTTGTTTTAGGTCTTAATTCACTATCTATTTTTGATTGAATACATTTTTAACAAATGCTGTTTTTCAAATAAATTCTTAAATGCACCATTTTAAAACAATAGAATGCGCAAAAAAGAATCATAAAACTTCATTTTAATGATCGCTTCTCACCTAGTACATAAGTTTGCTAATCAAATATCACCATAATCTAAGATTTTAAAATCTGGTATAGAAAATGCTTATTAAAATTCTGTCAGAGTAGAAGCGTTCAGCATATATAACCAATTCGGCATATATGTGGGTCATTGCTCAGAAATAAGCTTTCTTTCTATTGATTTAGAAAGTACGGCTCTTTTTTGAAAATAATGACCCAGTCTCTTTCAATCCATTTGATTGGGTCATGGTTATCCAGAAATCGAGGTTGAAAATGAATAGCGCGAATATGACCAATGTAGCTGAAAACCACTACAGCTTAGAAGAATTGCAAAAAGAATCCCGTATGGGAGCTTTCGGTCAAGAAACCTTTGAACGTGAAGTACGAATCATTGATTTGTCTGATTTTGAACAGCGTAAAAATGAAATTGCAGATCAGCTTTGGTCTGCTGCGACAGATATTGGTTTTTTCCAAGTCTCAAATCATGGCATTGATCTTGATCAAATTCAAAATGCTTTTGACATGACACAAAAGTTTTTTCATCTCCCTGAACACGTCAAAGCGCAATACCCTTTAAATCGTAATGCTGGTTGGGAAAGTAAAGCCCAGATTCGCCCATCCACCAGTACTCCAGATCAGAAAGAATCCTATCAAATTACCCGCCCAAGGATGACAGGACTCTACCCAAGCGAACAGGAACTACCTGATTTCAAAAATACCATGCTTGAGTTTGAACAAGCCTGTTGGCAGGTCGGTATGAAAATTTTATCCTGTTTTGCCTATAAACTGGGTTTTGCAGATAATTTCTTTGCCCTTGCCCATGACCCTGATCAAGAAACTTACCAAAGCACGTTACGCATGTTGCACTACTATGCCATTGATCCTGCACTTAAAGATCAATTGGGTTTATGGCGTGCTGGGGCTCATACCGATTTTGATTGTTTAACTTTATTGTTCCAACGTAAAGGACAAGGTGGTTTACAAGTCTGTCCTGGTAAAGATATGGAACAACAGCAATGGACCAGTATCGAACCACGAGATGATGTGATCACGTGTAATATCGGTGATATGCTGATGCGCTGGAGCGATGATCAACTCCCCTCTAATTTCCATCGTGTGAAAAATCCTGAAGCACATGAATATCAAGGTGCACGTTATAGTTTGGCATTCTTTTGTCAGGCCAATGAAGATGTGCTGATTGAAAGCCCTCAAAACAAATATCCAGCCATTACGGCAAAAGAGTATTTAAAACAACGAATTAGTGCAAATTTTAAAGGGAAGTATTAAGTTGATAAACATTCAATACATTTGTGACTTCCGAATCAACGAATGGAAATACAAAATTTTTCATCTATGTAATTAATGGACTAAATTTGAGGCAAAATGTTAAACTTGAATAATAAGTTCAATTTTTTCTTTTGCCTCTCCTCTTCCGTTTCCTTATTGTTTTCAGTGGGATAATAATTTTTCCTGTTCCCAATCCTCGGAAAAAGTAGTTGAATAGATAAATCGTGAAAAGCCCAAAATAAAAGAATGGAAATATTGTAAATATGCTAAAGATAAACTCCCAGAAAATAACTCCAATCTTATAATTGTAACTAAATTCAATTAAAGCACCTCTCCGACTACCTGTCTTAAATGAAATCTCATCAAAAATAAAATGTAAAACTCCCATTAAGAGACATAATAAAAACATACCAGAAACAATTATTTTCTTGATTAATGGTTTTTCAAGCCATGGATACCTCTTAGAAGACTCAAATTCAGCCTGAAAAAATTTACTATAGACGAACTCTTGGAATTCTTTGTTTATTCTGAATTTTTTGATCAATAAAAAAAATAGATAACAGCAAAAAACCATCATTACCAAAGTGGTATAAATGCTTGAAAGAATAGTAAAAAAAGGCAATGGTCCTTTAGTACCAACAATAATAAACATTTCCTCAGTGATATAACGATAAAGATCATACTGCCATTGATTCTTTGGATATGCTGGAAATAAAAATAATGGTAGTGAGAATAAACCAAATCCAAAAAACAAAAGCCTTTGATCCTGTTTTTTTTGTTTAGCTTTTTGCTCGAGCAATAAACGTCGTTGTTCTAGCTTTTTTTGCTTTTTTTGCCGAGTATGTTGTGCAAGTAATTCCCTTGCTAAATAACGGTTAGTTGACATATAAAATTAATATTTGTTGCTTTTTCCTCAAAACAATCTGAGTTATAAAAATAAAGATACATAAATAGAAATATGGTAGTACATTCTAAATTAAAAATGCTCATACTCCAATATTCTAGAGCAAGTATATTCATTTAAAGGTCAACAACCCAGTGTGGTTGAGACAAAGGATATACATCACAATTCTGACCACCACCAATACGATCAACCACTAAAAAGTCACTTTCAGCTTCCAATGTGATTAATGGATGATGCCACACTCCTTGATGATAAGTGATGCCCTGTTTCCCATTGCTGAGAAAAGCATAAATCTGTTGCTCATCGGGTTGTGTCTCATCTAAAGGCAACGCGACTACAATCACAAACTGCTGCTGTTGCAATGGAATAAAGGATTGTGAACCGTAAGGATGTCGTTCCAACATCTCAATTTGGAAAGGAATTGCTGTGGCGAATAGATTATGAAAAATACTCATAGCTACTGCCACATTTTCACCTGACACCTGTGCCAAAGACAGTGCATGATAACGCTCAGTCAAGCCCTGATTGATGGGGATAAAGTCTTTGCCACTCTTTTCAATCACATCACCAAAAGGTGCAAAGTTTTCCTGAGTTAAGGGCTGAATCTGGATATTTTTTTCATGCATAGACTATCTTCACATTTTAAATTTAGAGATAAAGACTTTTAACTTTTACGTATCTAAATCATTCAGTAATCTTTCCCCACAAACGAATCCGACTAATCCCACCATCAGGAATCATATTGACCCGAATATAATTCACTTTTTGATGCTGAATAATTTCAGCAATATATTCGTGAATAGCATCCATTGATAAAGGTTGTTGTTCAATTAAGAAAGGCCAAAACATACTTTGAGGAATCAATTGTGCATCCGTTGCATCTTCAACATAAGCGGCTTGAATCGAACAAAATGCAGGATAATTACCTTTAAAATGCGCTGTATCAATTTCTATTTTCTCAACTTGCCCAGCTTGACCTAAAGCAATAATGCACCAGTCAAACCCAGGTGCACGGCGACGTTTAGTTTCCCAACCATCGCCCATATTGATTCCACGATCAGGGCTAAGTAGATTATTGGGATGTCCATAATGTGCATCACTAAATGCTACGATGCGTCCACCATTCTTTAAGCCGACCAGATCAATGTGTTGAGCTGTATCTATATTCTCTAAAACGACATTTCCATACACACGTAAGCGAGCAACACCACCATCAGGGAAGATATTGAGACGAATATGAGTGATTTTATGTGCTTCACAATTAAAAAAATGATGATGATCTGGAGACAAAACCGAATTTTCGAGCAATGAAACCCAAGTTATATTTTCCAGTTGCTCATCAGGTGCATAGCATCCTTCAATTGATGCAGAAGCAGGATAATTTCCCGTAAAAAAGGACGTATCAATATCAAAGCCTGATACTGTTCCTGTTACCCCTAAACGAACAATACACCAATCATACCCCGCTTCACGTTTACGGCGAGTTTCCCATCCATCCATCCATTTACCATGATCATCAAATTTACCTTCGACAAACTTGGCTGGTTCAGTTTGCAGCATTCTTTCCGCGCTTGCGAAAAACTCATCTGAACAAGAGACAATCATCGCACCAATACGCGCATCAGCTAAATTGGTTAAACCCTGTAAGTTGTCTGGTAAAGTGACTGCTTTAGCAATATGCACCGTCATTGATCAATCCTAAATATTTTCATTTCGTTTATTATAAGCAAAAACCAGTCCAACTGGTCTGACCTGTTGTAAAAACTCTACTTAAATTTACGCTGAATCAATCTTAATTTATAAATTTTGTGTAGAATCAAATTGTTTATTTTATTTAGGATACGTTACGGATGAGCCCACAAGCAATGCTCAATGGAAAATCATCTCAGGTGACTGAGCAAGCTGTGGAAGTCATTCATCAACGCATTCAACAAGGCACTTACACGATCGGTTCTGCTTTACCCTCTCAACGTGATTTAGCCATCCAATTAGGCATCAGTCGTGCTTCTTTACGAGAAGCCTTAACGCGTCTCGCAGCTTTAGGATTATTAGAAATCAAGGCAGGTAAAGGGGTCTATGTCATTTCACAACATAGTAAAGCAGCGGAACAATGGGAAGGTGAACATCGAGTTTCTTTAAAAGATTTCTATCAATTACGCTATGTATTAGAAGGCTTTTGTGCTCTCCTCGCCTGCGAGTATTTAACCGAAAATGATAAAAATATCTTAAAACAACACTATGAAGCGCTCTCGACTTCAATCAAAGAACAAAATTGGCAAGCTGCTTCTGAATTTGATTACGCTTTTCACCAACATATTATTGAACTCAGTCATAATCAGTCTATTATTCAGACACTTAAAATGCATACTGAATGGATGAAAAAAAGCCAGATTCTCCCCTTTGTACAACCCAATCTTGCTTTTAAAACTATTCAAGAGCATGACGTTATTTTACAAGCCTTGTTTAAACAAGATGCTGCTGCCGCTGAAAAAGCCATGCAAGCCCATATCATCGGTGCTGCGCAAAGGGCTGGTGTGTATTTTTCTCGACATGAGAATGCTTAAAAAGCCCCACATTTAATTTGAATATAAACTTTATTGACTATCGTGACTGGCGGCATGGATGCCGCCTGTTTAGCTGTGGTATCAGGGAAGTACCATCAGCTAAACAAAGGATTTTTGTTACTTTTGATCTCTCAAAAGTAAGGTAAAAATTTATCGTCTTAAAGTCTACCGAATTAAGTTTTTTATAAAATGTTTTAAAATATGTAGCCTATCGTAATCACATTAATTTAAGAAAAATCTTATTTCTACTTTAGATAAAAACTTGAACTTTTATTAATGCACCACTTTGCCCCATGCTTCGAACCACATCAACGCACCTTTCCTATTACTGCTATTTTATAAGGCATAATAACTGGTATGACCAGTAAAACCACAAGCTAAAAACTGGCACAATTCTCGCTTAAGACTGTTTAGAAATTTTATATTTTTAACAATCAGGATCTAAACGATGAATATTGCGATTGTAGGTGCTGGTATGGGCGGTTTAACTGCTGGTATCGCTTTAAAGAAATTTGGTCATCAGGTTACGATCTACGAACAAGCTGCTGAAATTCGACCAGTGGGTGCAGCGATTTCTCTTTGGTCCAATGGTGTCAAATGTCTGAACTATCTCGGTTTAACTGAGCAAATTCAGACCTTAGGTGGGCAAATGGAATCCCTTGCCTATATCGATGGACTCACGCAACAAAGCATGACCCAATTTAGCTTAACACCTCTCTATAAAGAAGTTGGACAACGTGCCTATCCTGTCGCTCGTGCAGATTTACAACAGCTTCTCATGCAACAGTTTGGTTTTGAAGATATCAAACTTGCTATGAAAATGACTGGAATTGAAGATCATCAAGATGATGTTACTCTCCATTTTGAAGATGGTTCCCAAATAAAAGCCGATTTACTGATTGGTGCAGATGGCACCCATTCCATCACCCGTAAATTTGTACTTGGTTATCAAGTCGAACGTCGTTATGCAGGTTATGTAAATTGGAATGGTTTAGTAGACATAGATGAGAATATTGCCCCTGCACAGCAATGGACCACTTATGTGGGTGAAGGAAAACGAGTGTCACTCATGCCTGTCGCACAAAACCGTTTTTATTTCTTCTTCGATGTGCCTTTAGATGCGGGTCTACCCAATCAACGTGAATGCTATAAGCAAGATTTAAAGAAATATTTTAATGGTTGGTGTGCTCCAGTCCAAAGATTGATTGATACTTTGGACGAGCAAAAAACCAATCGTGTCGAAATACATGATATTGAACCTTTTATGAATTTTTATAAAGGTCGAGTGGTTTTACTCGGTGATGCAGCCCACAGTACAACACCTGATATTGGACAAGGTGGTTGCCAAGCCATTGAAGATGCCATTTACTTGGCACGTGCTTTGCAGATAAATACTTTTGGTTTAGATGATGCACTGGAAAGATACCAAAACAAACGTAATGATCGAACCAAAGAAATGGTATTACGTGCACGTAAACGTTGTGATGTGACCCATATGAAAGATCAAAAAGTGACTGAAGAATGGTATCAATCCCTGTATCAGGAACAAGGTTCACATATTATGCAAGGAATCATTAGCAATATTGTGGGAAATCCATTAGATTAATAAAGTAAAGTTTTAACTCCCCCCTTCATTGGGGGCTTTTTTTATGCAGAGTTAGATCAAAACAGTGAGAAAAATATAGTGGAAAATAAAAAACCTATTTCACATTTGAAATAGGTCGTATTCATAAGATTCGTTTTAGAACTTATAACTCAAGGCAAAACGATTCTGTAGAAAGTCCTTTTCATAACGTGGTGAGGTTTGGATACCAAAGAAATTACTGACGCTCAAACCTTTTAAAGCACCTGTAAAATTATAGATACCAAAAATCATATATTCAGATTGATTACGACTGGCAACATCTGCACTTTCCTTTAAGTCCATAAAAGAATAGCGAGTACCCGCAATCACTTGGTCTGTCAGTTTACCCTCTAAGGACAGCATAAAGGCATTTCCAGCCCCTAAATCTTGGGTACTGGTAAAAAATGGCTGGGCAAAAAATTCACCAGAAGATGTTTTTGTGGCATAAGGCGTTAAAAGCGCACCATTTAGATAACTGTCATGGTCAGGTTTGATATAGTTATATGCCACTTTAAGACTTGCAGTTGGCATCACCTTAAACGCTGCCTGAACACCCAAAATCTGGCTGTTGACTTCCCCAGCAAGCGCTTTTCCCTGATCTTTTCCTGAAATATATTGCAGTGAAAACTCAGGCGCATAATTCAGTTTGGGAAATGCCAAATCGGCTTGTGTATAGATTAAACCTGTGTAATCCTCATAATCTTGATACCAAAGCTGCATTTTTAATTTTTTGTCATTGGCTAACTCAAAACTCTTCCCTGCACCGATTGACCAAACCCCATCTGTTTTAATATTGGCATTTTGACGCGTGGTTTTGGTAAACGCATCATCGCCATAGCTTTTAAATTTATTGACTTTGGTTAGACGCAAGAAATCTGTATTGTTCCCCACCTGAATATCCGCTGCTTGATATAAAGCCATCAAAATACGACGGTCTGCATAATCGCCCATAAAAGGTAAATTGAGACGCTGATTACCAATGGTCACTCTAGCCAAATCATTTTTCCAAGTAATATAAGCTTCCGCTAAACCATCACGATCTTCTTTTAATTCTGAGACTTCATCATTTTTATTCTTCTCGTCTAAACGGCGTTGTAAGTCATAACCAATCGCTGCCTGCACCCCATAAAATGGTGCTGTCTCGTATTTGATATAACCGCCAATCGCAACTGTATCTTGATTTAAGTTATTGACAAAATAGCCATTATTTAAAGAGTAGTACGCTGATTTAACGACACCATGTACAGCGCCACAGCCAAACATTTGTTGCACTGTTTTGACTGAATTGTCATTAACGTTACAGTCTTGTTCTAAATTAAATAGACCATTTAAACTGGTATCCACTGCCCAACTTTGCATTGCTGCGGTCATTGCAAGCACTAGAGTCGCAGATTTTAAAGTAAAAGTTCTCATAAAGTTCCCCGAATATGTCATTAAAAAATCGCTTTAAACCTTTTAAAAAGCCAAAACTCCCCTAGACCTATTCAAAAATGAATAAGCGACTTTTAATGATGGATGATTAAAAAATGTTACAGTTTTAGAAAATAAAAATAACCAAATTGTGTCATTAATGCCCTGAATTTACTGGCAATGCCGTACTATCTACTGACTTTTTGCTAAAGGGTAAATGGTTAAATAAAAGGTTGAGTAAAATGGCGGTAATACATGCTGAGCTAATACCTGAATGTAATAGCGTACCGACCCATTTTGGAAATTGAGCATAAAATTCATGATTTGCGATTGGAATCATGCCGATTGCCAGTGAAGTGGCAACGATAATCAAGTTCTTATGATCGTTATAATCCACTTTTGCTAAAGTACGGATACCGCTCGCTGCGACGGTGCCAAACAGTACGATTCCAGCACCACCTAAAACAGGCATTGGAATTGCGGCAACTAAACGCCCGACGATAGGTAGCAAACCGAGTACAACCAAAATCCCACCCGCTGTTGCCACTACAAAACGACTTTTAATCCCTGTGATCGCAACGAGCCCTACATTTTGTGCAAATGCCGTTTGCATAAATGAACCAAAGATTGGTGCAACTGCACTGGATAACATATCTGCACGTAAACCATCACCGATACGTTTTGAATCCACTTTACTTCCCACGATTTCGCCAATCGCAATAATATCTGCTGTGGTTTCGGTCATAATTACCAAGGTGACAATCACCATGGAAAGAATCGCGGTAAATTCAAAGACAGGCAAACCAAAATGAAAGATATGAGGAAAGGCAAACATTGATCCACTCGCGACTTTGGAAAAATCAGCAAATCCAGCGAAGGAAGCAAGAATAGTTCCTAGAATAATCGCAATTAAAATCGCTAATCGACGCAATAATTGGCTCTTTAACATACTAAAGAGAATGACAATCGCCAAAGTCATCGCCGCCAAGCCAATATTGGCAGGATCTCCCCAATTTTCAGCTTTCGGATTTCCCCCCATCATCCAACGGATTGCGACAGGTAAAAGAGAAAGACCAATCATGGTAATCACACAGCCTGTCACCACTGGTGGGAAAAACCGAATAATTTTTGAGAAGAATGGTGCAAGCAATAAACCAATCAGTGAGGCCACAATCACGGCACCAAAAGCAGAAGCCAAACCGCCACCTGTGGTCACTATGGCTAGAATCGTTGCAACACCTGCAAAAGATACCCCCTGAACAATAGGAAGCTTTGCCCCGAAATGTTTAAAACCCAATGTCTGTAACATGGTCGCGATACCACCAACAAAGAGCGCAGCAGCAACCAACAATCCAATTTCCGATGCATCTAAACCCGCGGCAGCACCAATAATCAATGGCGGAGCAATAATCCCACCATACATGGTCAGTACATGTTGCAAACCATAAATGACATTTTTATTCATGCCTAAATATTGATGTTCCGCTGAAATTGTTGCATCAGTATCACTGTGCATTTTATCGTTGTGCATGGTGCTTCTTCCTCAATGAAAGTTCATGATTTCTACATTGCTTGTTTTAACTGCCGCGATAGGTGGAATATGAAAATGGACTGATTAATAAAGGCACATGGTAATGTTGCTGAATATCAGCCACCTTAAAATCAATGCACACTCTCGGATAAAAGCTTTCAACCGCTAAAGACTGGAAATATTCAGCGATATTGAAAATAAGTTGATAATCTCCCTCAGTAAGTGAAATGGTCTCAAATGCCTTAACCCGTCCATCAACATCTGTAAATTGTTCATCTCGCAAAACCAAACCATGATCGGTTTGTTGAAATAATTGAACGAGGACACCAACCGCAGGCTGCCCCAGTGATGCATTTAAAATATGTGTACTTATAGCTGCCATTATTGGATCTCCTGTTTTAGACGAATTAGTGCGATTTCACTGAGCTGTTGTTTCACCTCTTGCTGTTCTTGTTCATTGGTATTTTTTAAACGACGATTTAATTCTGCCAGCATCTCAATACCTGAACGCCCTGCTGCACGGATCAGAAAAATATGCCCAAATTTGTGCTCATAGGCTAAATTGCCCTGATATAGCGCTTGCTGGAGCTGAATGTCTGCATCAAGTTGACTTTGTTCTTTTTGGGAAAATTGTCGCTCTTTATTAGATAAAACAATGGCTGCTTTTTTCTCACCAATTCTTGGGTGTTGTGCAAGTGCATTTGAAATTTCAGACCATTGCCAAAATTGGGCTTGTGCCGCTGCTGTTTGATATAACGCATCGGTTGAGGTAAAAGGACGTTGCTGAATGAGGTGTTGAATCCAAGAGCCAATATGAACACACGGCTGCAAGGTGTTCATCGCCTGTTCAACATTGAGTTGATTGAATTGTTCCAAGTCCATATTTGCTCCAATTTATAGCACTGTCTGACTGGTCAGACCAGATGATTTATATGAAGCAATGAATATGCCAATTTATAAAAGAACTTTGGTTAAATATAAAAATTGAAAAATAAAAAACCTGCAATAGATCAACTATTGCAGGTTTGGTTTCTGAATATTTTGAATGATTTAATCTAAACTATATGCAATCACATAGTCACCATGATCAGGAGATTGACGAGCACCGCCAGCAGTAATCATCACATATTGTTTACCTGTTTTAGGTGAAACATAACTGATCGGCGTACCTTGGCTTCCCACAGGCAACCGTGATTTCCATAGTTCTTTACCTGTTGAAGAATCAAGCGCGCGTAAGTAGTAATCTTGCGTTGCAGCGAAGAACACTAAGCCACCTTGTGTCGCCATTGGTCCACCAATGGTAGGCATCCCAATCGGTACTTTCAGCCCCATTTTAATGCCCATTGGTCCAGTATCTTCAACAGTCCCCATTGGCACTTGCCAAGCAATTTGACGTGTTCGCATATCAATTGCAGTCATTGTGCCATAAGGCGGTTTTTGGCATGGAATATTGAACTTCGACCAGAAACGATCTTTATTCACTTTGTATGGTGTTCCTTTCATTGGAACAGCACCCATACCTGTATTCACTTTCTCACCGCCACTTGCTTCAAGTGCCAAATCTTCTGGTGTTTGTTTAATCAACTGAATCCATAAGCCCAACCGCATATCGTTGACAAACAAATATTGATGGCTTGGATCAAAAGCAATACTGCCCCAATTCATTCCACCCAAAGAACCTGGGAAACTTAAAGAAATATCAGTACCCGGTGCGGTAAATAAACCTTCGTAACGCATCGATTTAAAATTGATACGACACATCAGTTGATCAAATGGTGTCGCACCCCACATATCTGATTCAGTTATAGTTTGATTGCCAATTTGTGGCATTTCCACTGAACGTGGTTGAGTCGGACTATATTGCTCATCAGGAATATCAGCCGGTTTAACAGGCTGCTCAGTCACCTTTGTTAACGGTTGACCTGTTAGGCGGTCAAGTACAAAGAACTGACCCGATTTGGTTCCAATAACAACCGCTGGTTTATTTGAACCATCTGGCATTGGGAAATCCACCAAACTTGGTTGCATTGGTAAATCAAAGTCCCATAAATCATTATGAACGGTTTGATACACCCACTTTTCTTTACCTGTGCTCGCATCTAAAGCCAATACGGATGAATTGTATTTATGATCAATAGGTTGGCGATTGCCGCCCCATACATCGACAGATGAACTGCCCATTGGTAAAAATACGGTGTTCATTTGAGGATCATAAGATAATGCAGCCCAAGCATTTGCAGAGCTACGTTTATAAATTTCACCTTCTTTGAGTACATAGTTTGGATCTGGATTACGTGGATCAAAGGCCCAACGTAATTCACCTGTAATGACATCGTATGCACGAATCACACCACCAGGCATATCTGCGGCAAAGTTATCAGCAATACGGCTGCCCACAACCAAGACTGATCCAGCAACAGTTGGCGCAGAGGTGACTTGGAAACGTGGCGCCTTAGTGCCCTCACCCAGTCCTTTATGTAAATCGACTGTACCATCTACACCAAAGTCTTTACACCGCTCACCGGTATCGGCATTCACTGCGATTAAACGACCATCAGGTGTGTTGGTATACACACGACGCAAACATGCTGTATTGGTTGCAACAGGCTGCACAGGCGTAGCGCCTGCTAAAGTTGGCTGTTGTAATGCTTGAGTTGAATCGAAATAAGCAACACCACGACAACGTTCCCAAGCATCTGCTTTAGAGTTGACTTCAGCCTTCCAAATTTGTTTACCAGAATCCGCCTCTAGAGCAAAAATATTGTTATGCGGTGTACATAAAAAGACTTTATTTCCAACCTGCAAAGGTGTCATTTGATCCTCTGCACCATTGCCTGTACCTGTGGTGAAATCACCGGTACGGAAGCGCCATGCTTCTTTCAACTGATGCACATTATCACGAGTGATTTGATCCAATGCGGCAAAACGACTACCACCTGCATCCTGACCATAATGTTGCCAATTGGTCTGGGTCATATCGGCTTTAACAGGCACCAATGGTAATTGTTCCCCAGATGCAGCAACCGTTGGATGGGGTTGAAACATCTGATAAAAGCCAATCAGCATACCAAACACGGTTAACGCACCTAAACCATAAGCAGGCAAATCAGCGCTTGGTTGAAATTGATAACGACGAATCGCTGGCAATGTAAACATCAACGCAGCAAAAATACCTGCTGGGAACATCAGCCTAGAGAATAATGGCCAAAACTCCCAACCCGCATCAAATAAAGACCAAATGATGGTAGCGACAAAAACCAGACTAAATAACCAAACACCGAAGGCTTTTCGCTTAAAAATAAAAAATGAAGATGCGAGGGTCAATAAACCTGAGATCACGAAATACCATGATCCACCCAGTGTCACCAGCTTTGCGCCACCGACTGTAAAGAACAGTCCTGTGAGCAACAAAGCTAGGCCTAAAATAAAACACCATATTTTCAGTATGGTATGTGTACTTGAAGATTCAGACATACGTCATACTCCTATATTAGAAATTCACGCGCATGCTCAAACCAGCAACCCATGCATCATCCACTTCTTTTACGCCCGCAGGTTGATGAATATATTGGAGGTTTGGTCGTAACATAACCGCAGGTGACCATTGATAGGTATAGTTCAGCTCGATATTGAGTTCATCACGCTGAACTGGTACATAATCCGCTGCGAGTGCATCGTATCGGTCGTAACCACGACTGCTATTGGTTGCAATCTGACGATCTTTATATCGATCATTGACTAAATAATTTGCGATACCAAAACCAATCGAATCATTTGGTCGGCTATCCAAAGCACCTTTGTACCAAAGTGCGAGTTGTTGTGTACTTTGTACAGCGGTGGTGTCCTTGTCATTCACAACGGCATTAAAGCTCACGAATAAACCACGTTTTGGGTCATCAGCTTTTTGGGTGAGTTGTTGTTGTGCATTGAGCCAAAAGCTGTGTTTACTATCATGCACTTTATCTGCGATCGCAATGTCATTCGCTTCTGCTGTTGAATAAAGTGCTCCCACTTTATATTCACCGGCTAGACCATTAAAAACAGCAAGTTTAGGTTTCCAAGCCAGTTCTACTGGAATAGTTGCACCTTTAACGTGATCCATATCCAAGTTAAAACCATCACTGTCTTTATCTGTTTTCACATTATCAGGATTCACTTCATACACACCGACACCCAACGTCCACTCAGGTGCAAACTGATACTTCACATTTGCCCCCCACAGACCGACTGGTAGGTTGTACCAAATTGAACCGATTGATTTGCCAAGCTGTCCGCCGCAAAGCAATAGGTTTTGAAATTCACATTGCGAACCATTAAAGTCTTCTGACATGCCCATACGTCCAATCTTGAATTGAACGGTATTGTCCACAAAACCTGTTTTAATCCATGCCTGTGTTAAACGCCAGATTTTGCCTCGACCATAGATTTCTTGGGTGTTCCCTAAAGCACTTGAACGTGGATCTTTAAGTCGTTCTAAAGTCAACGCATTGCCGTCACGCTTGGTGATTAAAATATTGGCGGTGGTGTCTTTCCAGCCTGCAATTTTGTCTAAATCAAAATTTGCACCTAAAGCCAGTTGAGCTGCATTTTTAAAGGTGTTGTTCTCGTTATAACCACCCTCTAAATTGGTCGCACCTTGACTCATGATCGATGCAGTAAATTTATAACCGTCTTGTTCTAGCTGCTGGCGTTGTCCATTCCAATCACCCAACAACCATTGACGATCTTGCGACCATGGCTGATCAGCCATAACATGTGGCGCAGATAGAATAGATAAAGCGAGTAAGCTGGTTTTAAATAAAAATGAATGTTGTCTCATCGAAAAATTCCTTGTCTTTTTTAATGTATGCAGCATCCCCTAAAAGATGCTGCTTTTATTGTTATTTGACTTGCACTGCTGAACTTAGTTCAGAAGTTGCACCTAAATGATCCGTCACATTGGCAGTAACTGAAGCTACTTTAGTCGTCGGTTTCCATGAAACAGTTGCAACCCCCTGTGCATTGGTCACAGCAACAATTGATGCTAAATAAAGTTCTGCTTCATTTGACTGTGCTGATGCGTTTCCAAAAAATTCGATTTGATAACGTTGATTTGGTTGTCCTTTCACCTCAACAGCAATCTGTCCTTTTGATACTGTGAGTTTTGGTGCTTGAATGGCTTGGTTCGGTTGAGCATTGCAACCTTGCTCGTTTGGTTGTTGACAAGTTTTCTGTAAATTTGCAGGATCAATCTTGACCCCATGACCACGGGAACCGACAAAATGCGCGTGCTCAAGCCCAGGGATATCAAAACGAATTGCACCTAAACGTTGATTTGGTACACAGTTTCCACCCGCTTCACAGCGTTTAATGTCCTTGGCATTATTCCAAATTTGATTTTTTGTTAATGTAATACGTGCATTGGCATCTTTTTCAGAACGGATCGCAATACCAATACGATTGCCGTGAATTTTGTTGCTATCTAAAATATTACCATCACCCGTCAGGTTAAATCCTAATGAGTTATTGGTGAGTTCGTTATAAGCAATGTAATTACGCTGACCCCAGTTAATCTGCAAGCCATCTGAATAGTTTTCAAATTTGTTGCCAACCACGGCATTATCATTGCCCCAAAGAATTTCAATTCCTTGTGACGGTTCTGGATTTGCAGACGTCGAAATAAAGTGATTATTGGCAACCAAGTTAAATGCAGCACCACGAGTTAACTCAAGCCCATCGCCATTGTCTTGGAAATAGTTGTCGAGAACTTTGTTGTTATTGGTGGTGGTTGCCGTTGGATTACCTTGACCATCATCACCTGTCAGCATCACGCCAGCACCGCCGTAGTTGTGCATAATGCGGTTATGTTGAATCAAGCTATTGCTGGCGCGATTCATCAAGATACCGATACAGAAATGACGAATTTCTAAACCTTGAATGGTCACGCCATTAATGTCACGTAACACGATACCCGGTAAGGTTGTGGTGCGCACATTGGTTCCGAACTGCCCTTCTACAGCACCCGGACATGCTTCTACACCACGTCCTTTGATATAGTTTGAACCATCAATGGCAATATGTTCACCTGTTTTTGCCCATTGTGTACCAATGATTTTGACAGGTGCTTTAATTTCAGGAAGTGGACTATTGACCTTAATTGCATACGGTGCTTTGCCAACCGCTTGAATCAAAATTTCACTTGCTTCGCTTGGTTTGGTATTGGCTTGTTCAATCGCCCAACGTAGTGAACCCTTTTCGGTATCATCTTGATAGCGGTCTACCACATAGGTTTCAGCTGCTGCTAAACTCGATACCGCTAAACCAATAGCTAAAGTACTTAAACGTAAAGAAATCGATTTCATCTCTATAAATCCTTTTAAATTATTGTGTTGGTTGAACTGTTTTTAATAACTGTTTGAGTTCAGTCACATCAATTTGACCCGGTGCAGATGCTTCACCAATCATGCCAAAGCTGAAACTGCCTCCCATATTCGCAGTTGCAATACGTGAAATCGTACCCAATTTGCCCATCGACATCGTCAATAGCGGTTTCTTCGATTGTTGACTGACCTTTAAAGTGGCATTCATCAAGGTGAATACATCTTGTTTGTTTTGTGGCATCACTGCGATTTTTAAAATATCCGCACCAAGCTGATCTTGTTTGAGTAAGCGTTTAACAATTTCATCTTCACTTGGGGTTTTCTGAAAATCATGATTCGACATGACGATCAGGACTTTTTTATGATGCGCTAATTTGATGGTATTTTTAACCACTTGCTGATCTCGGAACATTTCCACATCCAGCATGTCCATGAAAGGTTGTTTCAAATACGCTTGATAGGTTTTGCCATAGTCCGCATCGCTAATGGTGAGTTGTCCACCTTCGTTATGGGTACGAATCGTAGCAATCATGGCTTTATTGCCTAATACCTTTTTTAATTCATGCCCCAAAGCAATCACCTGTTTGGTATCACTAGCAAAATCTAATAAATCAATACGAAACTCAGCCAAGTCAGCATCTTGATTGGCTGCAATGACTTTTGCCTGTGCAATCGCCTGCTCTTTGGTTTTAGCCGTAATCGGTACAATGGTTTTAACGGGTAATTTTGCAAGCTCAGCCAATTCAACTGAATCTGCCGAAGTCACTTGGGCTTGAGTCATTTGAACCGTAAATAACGGGCTGACCAGCAGCATCAACGCTGCCAATGTTTTCATTTTCATCATCATCTTCCTTAATGGATTGCTTGCCTTTCCCAAGGCACAGCAATCATTCTTTATTGGTTTAAATATCAAAAAACACGGTTTCGTCTTCACCTTGAATACGGATATCAAAGCGATATACCACCTCACCATCAACTTCACTGCGTTTGGCAATCAAAGTTTGGCGACGTGTTGCCCATTCAATGCTGTTTAAAACAGGATCATTGGCATTGGCTTCAACGTCATCTTCAAAATAAACACGTGTATGCAAACCAAGATTGATACCGCGTGCAAATACAACAACTGCAATATGCGGTGCTTGTGTTGTACCTTTACGACCTGCAACAGCACCCGGTTTAAGGGTGTTAAAACTCCAAAAACCAGTTTCAAAGTTAGCGCCTGTACGTCCCCAACCTAAAAAGTTTGGATCAGCCGTTTTGCCCTGCGTATCTGCCTGACTTGGGTAAGCACCATTAGCATCTGCTTGCCAGATTTCCAGCAAAACATCTCTTAACGGTAAACCCAGTCCATCAAACACTTGCCCTTCGAGGCGAATACGCTGACCTTGAGTTTTTTCATTCACCAACTGGTTGTTAAAGTTATGTTCAAACACTTCAATATTGGCTTGTTGAGGTAACAAACCAATGTGCACATAAGGACCACCTGTTTGTGAGGCAGTTTCCTTGAGTTCCTGAAAATTCCATGCATTCATTGTGTTACTCCCATTAAGTCAAATCATTTTCAAAATAAGTCGCACGACGACCACGAAGATGAATATCAAAGCGGTAACAACGGCTATCTGATTCAATGAAATTGTTTTTATCTTCCAATGCAATCAAGGCACGACGCTGATCTTCAGATGGAATGGTTTTTAAAATCGGGCAAGAATCAATCAAGGTATCGCCTTCAAAATAGAACTGCGAAATTAGACGTTGTGCCCAACCATCCGCAATCAAAGAAAAATGGATATGCGCTGGACGCCATTCGTTGATACGGTTACGCCAAGGATATGGACCCGGTTTTATGGTACGGAAAATATAGAAGCCATTTTCATCGGTTAAGGTACGTCCACAGCCACCAAAGTTCGGATCCATCGCCCCAATAAACTTGTCATTTGGATGGCGATAACGACCCGATGCATTGGCCTGCCACACTTCCAATAGCGCATTTTTCACAGGACGGCCGAATTGATCACGCACATAACCATGCACAATGATTCGCTCACCCACTGGTAGACCTTCTTTGGCATAGTTCAAAATCAAATCATTGTCTTTCGCGCCAAAAATATTTGGTGAGAAATGTGGTGATGTCACTTCCGTCAATGTTTCATTAATCGCAATCAACGCATTTTTTGGCGAGCGTAATACACTGGTTTTATAGCCGGGTGTATAAGCTGGCGGGTGATCATCAGTATTACGTTGTGGATATGCACCCAAAGTATGATTAAACATGCTCATCTCCTTAATCCTGTGGTTGTGCCGAAACGGGTTGCACCTCGATTCCAAGTTCTTTGAACACTTCTTCTGCCATGTGCATTGCTGCATTTGCGGCTGGCAAGCCTGCGTACAATGAACTATGTAAAATCAGCTCTTTAAGCTCATCCTTGGTGACACCATTGTTAAAACAAGCACGTAAATGCATTCTGAGTTCATCTTCACGTCCCAACGCCAGCAAAATGGCGATGGTGACTAAGCTACGGGTATGACGTGGTAAGCCTTCACGTGACCACACCTCACCCCAAGCAAAACGGCTAATAAAGTTTTGAAAATCTTGGTTAAAGTCATTCAGATTCTCTAGAGAACGCCCGACATGCTTTTCACCCAGTACTTCAGTACGGACTTTCAGCCCTTGTTGATAACGTTGTTCATCATTCATTGACGTTGTCCTGAATTGGAAGAAAATTAGGTTGCATCAGTATGCGCAACAAGAGATTTGACAAAGATCGCCACAGCAGCAGCCGTTGCTGGAATGAACAACATGCTTAAAATCATGGTGAATGACCAATTGTTACCTAGTAAAACTGCGCCGATCCACGCACCAAATACCGCACCAAAACGACCAATCCCTGTCATCCATGCAATACCTGTTGCACGACATTGAGTTGGATAAAAACGCGCACTTAAGGCTGGCATTGCTGACTGCGCACCATTGATGGCAATCCCTGCACAGAGCACTAAAACGGCAAGTAAAGTTGGATTTGCTAGACTTTGACCGACTGCGATGGCAAATAAACCAGCAACGAAATAGAAGCCTGCAATAATTCGATTTGGATTGAAACGATCCATTGCCCAACCAATAAATAAGGCACTGAGCACACCACCGAACTGGAATAGACCACCGATAAATGCAGCACGCTCCATCGTTGCGCCTGTTTCACGCATCAGTGTTGGCAACCAACTGGTGAGTAGATAAATCACCACCAAGCCCATGAAATAGGTTGACCACAATAAAACCGTGCCCTTGGAATATTGTTTAGAGAACAACATCCCGAATACATTTTTCTTTTGTGCGACCGCAGATTGTTCTTCTGGGATATGAAACTCGGTCACGCCTTGAACTTTCGTAGGTGCAATATGGCCTAAGATTTTGCGTACTTTTTCAGGATCTTTACCTTTCACAATCAAATAACGATAAGACTCAGGTAAGAAAAAAATCACCAAGATCATTAAAATCAGTGGTGCCCATCCACCCAATAAAAATAGACTGTGCCATCCAAAAGTTGGGATCAACCAACTACTGATAAAGCCACCTGTTGCCATACCCAAGTTATAGCCACAGAACATACAGGTCACTAATAATGAACGAACGCGATGTGGACAATATTCTGAGAACAGTGTCGTCGCATTCGGCATCGCGGCACCTAGACCAATACCCGTTAAGAAACGTAATAGCACCAAACTATCTAAATTGGTTGCATAGGCAGAAGCCAAAGTAAAACCACCAAAAATCAGCATAGAAATCGTTAAAACAATTTTTCGTCCAAAACGGTCTGCTGTAGGACCTGAGACCAATGCACCAATGATCATGCCACCCAGTGCAGCACTCATTACAGGGCCAAGTTGCGAACGGTCAATGCCCCAATCTTGTGCCAAAGCAGGTGCGATAAAACCCATTGCAGCAGTATCAATCCCATCTACAAATACGATGAGAAAACAGATAATCGCAATCATCCACTGATACTTGCTAATCGGCGCATCATTAATGAGAGCCTGTGCATCCATACTGCTTTTTGGAGCAGCAAATTCCTGTGCCATAGTTGTCTCCTTGTAGGCGAATTCCTTTCTAACCTCTTACGGTTATATTTTTTGAATGAACTTGGACAATGCTTGATTGAATACTTGAGGTTGTTCAATGTTGGACAAATGCGAAGCTGCCAAGATTTCAAGCTGACTGGTTGGAATAAATTGATGCATAAACTCTGCATCTTGAATCGTCGTTACTGGGTCGTACTGACCTGCGATAATTAAAGTTGGGATTTGAATCTGTTGAAGTTGATCTCGAACATCCGCATCTGCTAAAGCTCGACACGCATGGGCATAACCCTGTGCAGGTGTCAGCGCTAAACTTTGTATGGTTTTTTGCGCCAACACATCATGTGCATAATCAAAATACGCACTAAACCATCGTGTATGCGTAGTTTTAACAAGTTCTGCCACACCTTGCTGCTCTACACTATCAGCACGAGCATTCCAGCCCTCTGCTGTCCAGATTTTCGCAGCTGAGTTTGCAACCGTAATACTATGCAAACGCTCTGAATACTGAATCGCTAATTCAAGTGCCGTAATTCCGCCCATGGAAATACCACAAAAATGTGCTTTTTCAATCTTGAGTGCATCCAAGATATCAATCACGTCTTCAGCGAGGTTTTGCAATGTACTGATGGCAATTACACTGCTCGCCCCATGACCACGGGTATCGTAAGTCACAATTTGATAATGCTCTGCCAATGCAAGTACTTGTGCTTGCCACATGCCATGATCTGTTCCAAGCGAATTAGAAAACATGATCACTGGTGCATCTTTTAGACCCTGTACTTGCACAGCAAGTTGATGTCCTTGACGATTATTGATATTGATCATCATTGTGACTCTCCTTGAGCAGCTTGCAGTACCGCATCAATTTGTGCCTGAATATTGCCGAGGTATGACTCAGATTGAAAAAGCGCATCCAAAGCTTGTGCTGAAAAATGGGCTTTTACTTCATCGAGGTTGGATAAAACGTTTTTCAAATGGAGCTGTTGTGCGACAGCTTGCTGACACGCTTGCTCAACCAAATGATGAGCATTTAAACGACCAATCTTGGCGGCAAGCGCCATCATCACCGCTTCTGCCATGATCAAACCCTGAGTACATTCAAGATTACGTTGCATTGCATCTGCATTGACTTGCATATGTTCCAGTACATCGCTAGTACGCTCTAATGCACCCGCACATAACTGAAAAATTTCTGGAATGGCTAACCATTCCGCATGCCAAGCACCTAAAGCACGTTCATGTTCTTGCACCATGCTTTGATAAACACTTGCCATAAGTGCAGGCACACGATTTGCTGCTGCCAGAATAGAGGCTGCTGCGACAGGATTACGTTTATGCGGCATCGTAGATGAACCACCACGGCCTTTTGCTGTCGGTTCAAACACTTCAGCAATTTCAGTTTGCATAAGCAAAGACCAATCCCGTGCCATCTTTCCCACATTACCCACGATCATGGCAAGCACACTGGCAATCTCAACCATACGATCACGCTCACCATGCCAAGTACATTCAGGCATAGTCAGGTTGAGTTCAGCAGCAAAAGCCTTAACTACGGCTGAACCTTGATCTTGTAGTGATGCCAATGAACCTGCTGCACCACCCAGTTGAGCGGTTAAAACACGACTTTTCATAGTTTGTAGACGATCAAGATCACGTTTCAATGCGGCTGCATAACGTGCAAACTTATGTCCTAATGTAGTCGGCAAAGCTTGTTGTAACCATGTACGGCCAATCATCACTTGATCACGGTAACGTTCAGCTTGCTGTAGTGAAATTTGGTAAGCAGATTGAAGTTGTTTTTCAATCAATGCTAAAGCATCACGACACTGCAAAATCGTTGCCGTATCAATGATGTCCTGACTGGTTGCGCCCCAATGTACATAGCGAGATGCTTCTTCATCTTGCTGTTTCACAATCGCGGTGAATTGCTTGACAAAGGGAATCGCAATATTTCCAGCCAAACCTGTCGCAATCGCTAAAGCATCAAAATCAATTTTTGCTAAAGCATCTTGCCCAACTTGTTCGATGATCGTTGCAGCATGACAAGGAATGACATTCACCTGAGCCTGAGCTTTTGCCAAAGCCACTTCGGCTTGAATCATATAATTCAATAAAGCGCGGTCACTAAAAATCGCAGTGGCATCAGACTGATAAAATAAGCTGGCATATAACTGGCTCATGGTTCACCTCACTCAACACGCTGAATAATCAAGGCAATACCCTGACCAACACCGATACACATTGAACATAAAGCATATTGCCCTTGAATCTGCTCAAGCTGATTCAGTGCTGTTGTGACCAGTCTGGCTCCCGATGCACCGAGTGGATGGCCCAAGGCAATCGCACCACCATTCGGATTGATACGTGCATCATCATCGGCTAAACCTAAATCACGGTTTACTGCCAATGCCTGAGCCGCAAAGGCTTCATTTAACTCAATCACATCCATCTGATCTAAAGTCAGATTGGCTTGTTTGAGTAATTTCTTGATCGCTGGTGCTGGCGCAAATCCCATAATCCGTGGTTCAACACCCACTGTGGTTGCTGCAATAATCTTGGCACGTGGTTTCAGTTGATATTGCTCAACCGCTTGATCTGACGCGATCAGCAAAGCTGCTGCACCATCATTAATCCCTGAGGCATTGCCTGCTGTAACCGTACCATCGGCTTTCACCACTCCTTTGAGCTTGGTCAATGCTTCCAACGTAGTCGATGCACGTGGATGTTCATCGGTATCAATCACAACGGCATCACCTTTACGTTGAGGGATGCTGACTGGCACAATCTCTTGTCTAAAAAAGCCTTTGGCTTGCGCTGCTGCGGTACGTTGTTGGCTGTTCAGGGCAAACTGGTCTTGATCGCTACGATTGATATTGAATTGTTCTGCCACGTTCTCTGCGGTTTGTGGCATGGTGTCTACACCATATAATTCTTTCAGTTTTGGATTGATAAAGCGCCACCCCATGGTGGTATCTTCAATCTTCTGACTACGACCAAAGGCACTGTCCGATTTACCCATCACATAGGGTGCACGGCTCATGCTTTCCACACCACCTGCAATCACTAGATTTGCTTCACCAGCTTTAATGGCACGAGCCGCCATGGCAATCGCATCAAGCGAAGAACCACATAGACGGTTCACTGTGGTGGCGGGTACTTGATACGGTAAACCTGCCAGTAATGCTGACATACGACCGACATTACGATTATCTTCACCCGCTTGGTTGGCACAGCCATAGATCACATCATCAACTTGTTGCCAATCGACTGTTGGATTACGTTGCATCAATGCCTGAAGTGGAACAGCTCCTAAGTCATCTGCACGTACTGGTGCCAGACCACCGGCATAACGACCAAATGGGGTACGGATGGCATCTACAATATAAGCATTTTTCATTTTAAATATTTTCCTTCAATCCATGTCTGGCTTAATTCGACTCAATTTCACTCTAAGTATTTCGCGGCAGCGACATGGATGTCGCCCGTTGGACTGTGGTATATGGATATACCATCAGCCCAACAAAGATTTTTGTTACTTTTCATCTTTGAAAAGTAAGATGTCGCCTATACAAAAAGCTTTTGAACATTGTCATCATTTGCGGCAGTGCTGGTTTTATCCCTGTGTCGCATCAATCAATTGAGCACCTGTCAAAGCCTGTAATTCGTCAAAGCAGAGACCATCTACCTTTTCAATCACTTTTAAACCATCTGGTGTTACGTCAATCACGCACAGATCAGTGTAGATACGATCGACACAATGCTTGCCTGTCACGGGATAGGTCAATTCTTCAACAATCTTGGGTTCACCCTGTTTGGTGACGTGATCGGTAGTGATAAATACTTTCTTGGCACCCACAGCTAAATCCATGGCACCGCCCACCGCTGGAATCGCATCGGCTGCACCCGTGTGCCAGTTGGCCAGATCACCATTGGCCGCCACTTGAAATGCACCCAGTACTGCAATATCTAAATGACCACCACGCATCATGGCAAAGGAATCACCATGATGGAAAAAGCTACCACCTGTGAGCATGGTGACGTATTCCTTACCTGCATTGATCAGTTCAGAGTCTTCCTCACCTTTGGCTGGTGCTGGACCAAAAGCCAATAAACCATTTTCAGAATGCAGGAATACATCCTTATCCGCAGGTAGATAGTTTGAAATCTTGGTCGGTAAGCCAATGCCTAAGTTGACATAAGCACCATCAGGAATATCTTGTGCCACACGTGCTGCAATTTGGTCACGGCTGAGTTTTTGATAGCTCATGTTGTTCTCCTTACTGCGCAGCAATCGGTGAAGTCGCTTCAACTTCAACCACGTGCTGTACAAAAATCCCTTGTGTAATGATATGTTCAGGATCAAGTTCACCCAGTTCGACCACTTCAGAGACTTGAGCAATGGTGACATCGGCTGCCATGGCCATGATTGGACCAAAGTTACGTGCAGATTTACGATAAATTAGATTGCCCCAACGATCGCCTTTATAAGCTTTGATTAGGGCAAAGTCGGCTTTGATCGGAGATTCAAGCACGTAGTCTTTACCATCAATATGGCGGGTTTCTTTACCCTCAGCCAGTAATGTGCCAAAACCTGTTGGAGTGAAAACCGCACCTAAACCCATACCCGCAGCTTGAATACGACAAGCGAGATTGCCTTGTGGCACCAGTTCCAGTTCAATCTTGCCTGCATGATAGAGTTCATCAAACACCCATGAATCAGATTGACGTGGGAAAGAACAGATGATTTTACGCACGGCACCTGTTTTTAACAGTTTAGCCAGACCATAATCGCCATTGCCTGCATTGTTATTGACGATGACGAGGTCTTTGACGCCAAGTTCAATCAATCCATCGATCAGTTCAGCGGGTTGACCTGCGGTGCCAAAACCGCCAATCATGATGGTAGAACCATCTTTAATTTGGGACAGTGCTTCAGTTAATGAGGTTGAACTTTTATCAATCATCTGACTACTTCCTGTACTATGAGCCACTCAATTTTCATCCTGAAAACCGACGAAATTAAGCTGAGTGTTTTGTTCGGATTTCTTATATTCATTCTTGATGAGTTTTTCTCTAACTTCTACGCTTAGAATCCTATTTTGTTCGATTATTATTTTTTAAGTTCGATGATCGAACAAAATCCAAGTAAATGAATCATATTTCAATTAGAATAAATTTTAGACAATGGATTTCGAAATAGGTACTTTAATTATGGGAAATGATCAAAACAAAACTGTTCGGCTCATTCATCATACTGAAAATAAAAAAACTATTCGGCATGAGGACTATATTGCAGGTATCGCCAAAGGCTTAAGTATTTTGGAATGTTTTGGACCTGAACGACATCGTTTAAATATGAGTACCGCAGCGGAAAAAACAGGCATGACACGTGCCGCTGCTCGTCGTCATCTATTGACTTTGGAATACTTAGGCTATTTAGAGTTTGATGGTCATTACTATTATTTAACCCCTAAAATTCTTAAATTTTCAGGTGCATATTTAGATGGTTCTCCTTTACCAAAGATTTGCCAGCCTTTATTAAATCTATTGACCAATCAGACTTCATTAATTTATTCGGTTATGGTTTTAGATGGTTATGAAGCCATTACCATTGCCCGTAGTGCTGCACACCAACAAACCGACCGTGTTAATCCTTATGGCCTACATTTAGGCAATCGCCTCCCCGCACATGCCACTTCGGCAGGTAAAATCCTACTTGCACATCTTGATTTAGAGCAACAGAAACAATGGTTAGAAAAATATCCTCTCAAACGATTGACCAAATATACGCATACCAATAGTGAGGATTTTTTAGCCCTATTACATGAAATTAAAGAGCAAGATTGGTGTTACTCCTGCGAAGAACATGAGCTTGGCGTACATGCAGTTGCTGTACCGATCTATGATTCAAATGCGACTGTCGTGGCAGCTCTGAATATCGTATCGCCCACTATGCGGACAACCAAAGACTACTTAATCACTCATATTTTACCTTTATTGCTAGAAACCTCACGTGATTTACGGCATGTCATCTAAGCCTGAATTTACTGTCCTGATTGCTACTGAATCTGACAGCGGGAAAAATGTGTTACCCATTTGATCAATAAAAAAGCGAGCCATTCATCACTCGCTTTTCTACACTTCCATCTTGAATTAACTTTTCAAATGAGGATTCTCTGGTTGCAGATCATGTTCTAAATGCTCATCAAAAATATCTGTCAACATGCTGTCATAGCGTTTTGCATTGTATTGCAAAAGCTTTTCAGCTTCGCTTGAGTCAATAAATCCAACGGAAACCGCATCTGCAATTCGTTCTTCAAAAGTAAGCCCTTTAAACTGATCTTTAGATTCAGCTTTTTTAAACTTATTCCACAACGGTTGCATACTAAGCAGCATTTGGAATGTTGACTCCATTCGTCCCATAACATCATCTTCCTCAGTCGTGTAATAAACATGTTTTTTCAATTCTTCTCGGAACGCATGTTCCTGTAAAAGTAATTGAGCAACTTCTTGTTTAAGCTGATCCGAAGGTTGTGAGATCGGACGTCCAAATGGGAAACAAACAAGTTTCACCAACTGAGCTGCGATCTTGACAGGAAAATTCTCGTAAAATCCGAAAAATGCTTCTTGTGCATTATATAACGCCTTATTTAATGCCAATTCAGCATGCTTCTGTTCTGCATCTGTCCTTTGACCATTTTGGTAGTATTTTAAAATGGCTGTAGCAATAAATAAATGCGAATGAATATCAGCTAAGCGACCTGAAAGCATTTCTTTACGCTTTAAATCACCAGCCAAGATACCAAGTGCCATATCGGCTGTTAATGCAAAATCCGTACTCATACGATTGATGATGCTGTAATAGGGTTTTGAGAAATCATCAGATTGCTGAGAGCCCTGACTTGATCCACCTGTAAGACCAAATGCGACTGCTTTCGCTGCGCGGTTGAACGTATAAGCAAGGTGTTTAAATAACAACGGATTAAATTGTTTTAATGCCGATACTTTATCTTCCGATTGTAGAAGTTGTAATTCTTCGAATAAATATGGATGACATCGCATCGAACCTTGACCAAAAATCATCAATGATCGCGTCAAAATATTGGCACCTTCAACCGTAATCGCAACTGGAATTGATTGATAAGTCAACGCTAGAAAATTACGCGGTCCGAGTTGAATTGCACGACCACCTACGACATCCATACCATGATTAATGACTTTTCTCATGGCTTCAGTGGCATAGTACTTTGCCATCGCAGTCATGACTGCTGGTGTCCCACCTTGGTTCAAACCACAGGTCACTAAATATCGGAATGACTCCAGCATATAGGCGTCACTGGCGATATCGCTGGTGGCTTCTTGTACCCCTTCGAACTGCCCAACAGAAATTTTAAACTGTTGACGAACACTGGCAAAAGCACCCACCAGAAGATAGCTCATTTCACCCGCAGCCGTTGCCAAAGCAGGCAGTGAAATACCTCGACCGACCCCAAGGCATTCCATCAACATACGCCAGCCTTTGCCCGCATTTTTCGGACCACCAATAATCCAGTCAATCGGAATAAAAACATCGGTTCCTTCAACAGTACCATTCATAAATGGCGCACCAGGATTATGCCTTGCCCCAATTTTTATGCCCTCATGGCTCGCAGGAATTAAGGCACAGGTAATACCATATTCAAGCTTACTTTTATCCCCTAACAAGCCTTCAGGATCATGGAGTTTAAAGGCTAAACCGATCACGGTTGCAATTGGCGCAAGGGTAATCCAGCGCTTAGAAAAATTCATTTTCAGACCAAGCACTTCTTGTCCTTGATATGTACCATGACACACCACACCTGTATCTGGAATCGCGCCCGCATCCGAACCCGCTTCTGGACTGGTTAAACCAAAACAAGGAACTTCAGTGCCATTTGCTAAACCCGGCAAATAGCGTTGTTTCTGTGCTTCAGTTCCATAGTGCAGCAATAATTCACCGGGCCCCAGTGAGTTTGGAACCATACAACTCACGGCAGCAGTTAAGGAACGCGAAGCAATTTTGCTCATAATTCGGCTTTGCGCAAAAGGTGAGAATTCTTTCCCCCCAAATGACTTTGGAATAATTAAGCCTAAAAAACCTTTGTCTTTGACGAATTGCCAAACCTCTGGTGGCAAATCTTTATCTTGGTGATGAATTTTCCATTCATCCAGCATCGAACACAATTGTTGTACTTCATTGTCTATAAATGATTGTTCTTCTACTGAAAGCTGAGGATAAGGATAGTTATCAAATTTTTCCCAGTCGGGAGCACCCATGAATAATTCTTTTTCCCACCAGCTTGTACCCGCTTCTAAGGCCTCTCTTTCTGTGCTGCTCATACTTGGCATCGCTTTAGAAAGGATATTGAAAGCAGGTCGACTAATCAGTGCTTCACGTAAGGGAGGAATGAGTAAAATCACACTCATTAGGATGATGGGTAAGCCCGCCAATAAACTCCATGGCGTGATAAAAACACTACATAGAATAGCGACGAGGATAGACAGAATACTACCGATTGTTCGATTGAGTTCGAAATAAAATACAGCCCACAGTATAACAAACTGAATCAACAAGCTAAGCAATATCAATAATAGCGTCATGGTTGCTCCTTTGCATTGAACTTGAACTGAGAAAAATGAAGCCTAAGTCATTAAATTTATGCTTGAATTTAGTCTTTGCTTAATAAAAATAGTGAATATTTATTGTACAGAGAGTTTGTTTATTTTCCTTATAAACTACCAAACATTACATAATCCTTGCAAAACAAAACTTAAATAAAATAGCAATTATTTTAATAGGTATTAAATGTAATCGAATCTATCCGTATATTCAGTTACAACATCGGTAACAAATCAAAGGTGACTTATATAAAACCAACATCCTTATTATTAATTCATCAAAAATATCATACACTTACTTCTTAAAATATTATAAAAGTTATTTTAAACTGATAATACCTCATACTTCCTGTATCAACAAAATCCATCATTGAAATGTTTAGACCCTTTCTAAACATTCAGGCAAGAATTAAAGCTTTGTCCCTGACTCATCTCCTCATCTAAATAACAAAAATTTAAAAAAGCGAGAACGCTCTATTTTTATAATAGACTGCTTTCATAAATCCCCTTGCGAAACTTCAATTGTTCCTCATTCTCCCTATGGGAGAAATACAAAGTGGGTGTCAATCATTATGAAAGAAGTCTAATAGGTTCATTTAGAAAGTTCTAGCGATCATTCAGTGATAAACAGTCATGGTGCTATTTATTAACGATTAAGTCATTCCATTCAACAAACGGATTCTCGAATTTCTCCCATTCTTTCGCACCCAGCGCCATTTCATCATCAGTTAATAAACAGGCATCAAATTGATCTATTAAATTTAATTCATCCATTTCCATGCCAATCAAAACAATTTCCTGACGCGCATCACCGGTTAACTCATCCCAGCTTTTTTCAATAGCATCACGACTTGCTTGATCTTCAGGCCAATGCTCATCAGCTACAGCCGCCCACCAATACCCCGCTACACCATGTCGCGCCATTGCACCTGCCTGAGACCAAGTGCCTGCATATTCAGGATGAGATGCAAGCCAAAAAAAGCCTTTTGAGCGAATCACACCTGTCCATTCTGAATTTACAAAATCAAAAAACCGCTGTGGATGAAATGGTCTTCTAGCACGATAAACAAAGCTACGAATACCATATTCTTCTGTTTCTGGCGTATGCTCACCTCTAAGTTCTTTTAACCAACCCGGTGCCTGTGCCGCTTCATTGAAATCAAACAAATGTGTATCCAATATCCGATCCAAATTCACCTGACCAAACTCGGAAATTTCAATTTTTGCTCTAGGATTCAGTGAATGTAAAATGCCAAATAACTGTTCTTTTTCTTCAGCATTAATTAAATCCACTTTATTGAGTACAATCACATCACAAAATTCAATTTGGTCAATTAACAGATCAACCACATTACGTTCATCTTGTTCACCCAGTGATTCGCCACGTGCTTGTAAACTATCGAGCGAGCTATAATCTTTCAGGAAATTATAAGCATCCACCACTGTGACCATGGTATCTAGGCGAGCAAACTCACTCAAAGAAATGCCATTTTCATCTTCAAAGGTAAAAGTTTCAGCAACAGGTAATGGCTCAGAAATCCCTGTAGATTCAATCACCAACTGATCAAAGCGCTGATCCTCTGCCAAACGTCGTACTTCGATCAGCAAATCTTCTCGTAAGGTACAGCAGATACAGCCATTACTCATCTCCACCAGCTTTTCATCTGTGCGAGACAGCTCCGCCCCGCCTTCACGAACCAAAGCGGCATCGATATTGACCTCAGACATATCATTCACGATCACAGCGATTTTTCGCCCTTCACGATTGTTCAAGATATGATTGAGTAAAGTGGTTTTACCTGCACCCAAAAAACCTGATAATACGGTAACAGGCAGTTTGGTTGGAGTGGCTAAAGAATGATTCATTGGCTTTCTCACTATATTTCATGGTGACTGTTCAATGGCTTGCTGTCACATCAAACACATTGAGCTAAAGTTTCTAAAGATAGGAATTTGTGCTCATTTTTTGGCATTCATTGCTGCTGCAACGAAGTGATCAAATTGGAGGCTAAAGAATCTTTGATACAGGGCGATGAGCTATAACGATGATCGACACCCCATGTCCGATATCCCGATGCATCAATATGGATTTGTCCTGATGCGTAAACACCCAAGCCCATATTCAGTGCTTCGCCTTGATCGCGCCAAAACTGACAAAGTTTGGCTTTTACGTGCTCGATATTTATTTGTTCAATAGGATCTGGATTTTCACTGCCAATACGGAAATCTAAAGCAGCATTAAAGACATGTTTTGATGCTCCCGCTCCGCCAGCACACTGATTTAAATGATAGTTTCGGTATACGGATGTCACCGTGAACTGATCAATCAGCTTTTGTTCTATAAATTGATTCAGAATATTTAAAGTTGGAACAATGTTAGGCCATAGCTCTCTTGGTGGAACTTCGTATTCAGCATCATTGCATTTTTGCCAATCTCTAGCTGTCTGAAAAAACTCAAAATCTGGAACACGAGTAGACAAACCCTGTTGCTGTAAATAACCTTTATATGCCTGAATCTGTTGCTGATGATCAGGCATGCTCGCCCAAACTGAATATGTAACGGGCACATTTTTTTCTTTATGAGCAATAATTTTATTGCTTTTGGGGATATCAGAATAATTCCGATCATTCACTGAATGGATTTGTTTCGTTGGCTGTACCTTACTCTGGCTGCATGCTGCTAGACAGATACTCAATCCAATTAAATAGATTTTATTCATTTCGATTTGCCATGTTCACTCAGAGAATTTTCCGTTCAGATCAAACTTGCCGATCTATATTGTTATGTTATAACATAACAATATACATTTCAACTTTCTCTATTTCTCAAATGACGCTTTCTCTTCCTGATATTTCTTCCGAATCGACTCCTCTGACATCTTCTCGCTATAGTCTGGATTGGGTCGGTATGGAAAACATCGCTCTACCAGTACGTATCGAAAACACCTTATGTCAAAGCCAAATCAATGCGTATGTCAGTTTGGATGATCCTTTAGCCAAAGGCATTCACATGTCGCGTTTGTATACCCGACTTTTAGAATTGACCAGCATCAAAAATCTCAGCCTATTTGATATCAAACACGTTTTAAAAGACTTTCTAGAAAGCCACAAAGGTTTATCAACACATGCCAAAATCGAGATTCACAGTGAGCTTTATATCGAAAGAGCCGCATTGATTAGTCACTTATCAGGTTGGAAAAGTTATCCGTTTGTGCTGTCATGCCAACTTTTACAAGATCAATTCGAAGCAAAGCTAAAAGTTGAAATTCCCTATTCTTCGACTTGTCCTTGTTCCGCAGCACTATCTAGAAATATTATTCAACAACGATTTCTAACCGCATTGGCTCATCAAGAAATCAGTTTAGATCAACAACAAATCGTAGACTGGCTCAATACCACGGATGCAATCGCAGCAACACCACATAGTCAAAGAAGCTTTGCCATTCTCCATTTTAAATTAGATCAAAATATTAAACTGATTCCTTTAATTCTATTTATTAATCAAGCTGAACAGTCACTGATGACACCCGTGCAAACCGCAGTAAAACGGATTGATGAACAAGCATTTGCTGTCGCCAATGGTCAGAACCTCATGTTTTGCGAGGATGCGTTAAGACGTTTATATGGCACATTTCTACAGCATAAAAATATCAAAGGCTTCAACTTCAAGGTCATTCATGCCGAAAGCTTACATGCACATGACGCAGTCGCTCAGGGATCATGGCAATGGTAGAGCTTTCAGTTTTCAAGCAAATGGAACAAGGTGCTTTAGCACAAAAGTTTGATTTCAACAGTGTTTTTGAGCAGATCAAGTGGAATCAAGATGGCCTGATCCCTGCCATCACGCAAGATCACCATACCAAAGATGTACTGATGATGGCTTGGGTCAATGCCGAATCTTTAATCGAAACATTGACAACAAAACAAGTGTGTTACTGGTCACGATCACGCAAATGTTTGTGGCGAAAAGGCGAAAGTTCAGGTCATCGGCAGCATTTAATTGAAGCCAGACTTGATTGTGATGGCGATAGCCTTTTGTTTCTGGTTAATCAAATCGGCCCTGCTTGCCACACCCAACGCCCCAACTGTTTTTATCTTGGTCTGAAAGGTGATCAGGTCGAGATTTTAACCCAACCGATGATTTAACTTTTTTTAAAGTGGTAATTCTATGCTTCGTAAAAATCCATCTGGTCATCTTCCTGTCATTGATCAATCTGCTTATGTCGATCAAACCGCGATTATTTGTGGGAAAGTGATTGTTCATGCCAATGTGTTTATTGGACCCTATGCGGTGATTCGAGCAGATGAAACTGATGAACATGGCGAAATGGAACCGATTATTATCGGCGCAAATTCCAATATTCAAGATGGCGTGGTGATTCACTCCAAAGCTGGTGCAGCAGTGACAATTGGAGAAAACTCATCGATTGCACATCGTTCGATTATTCATGGTCCTTGTGAAATTGGTCGCCATGTTTTTGTAGGTTTTAATAGTGTGCTATTCAACTGCAAAGTGGGCGATCACAGTGCGATTCGACACAATGCGGTAGTCGATGGGCGTGATTTACCTAACCATTTTTATGTGCCTGCAATGAGTTATATCAATCCTAAAACCGATTTAGATCAATATCCTCCTGTTGATGTTTCGATCAGTGAGTTTTCTGAAAGTGTGGTCAGCACCAATATCGAGTTAGTCAAAGGTTATAAGGCGTTGCACAATGAGTTTTAAACAATTTCCCAAGATCATTATTCGCAATGCCAATCTAGTGAGTGAAGATAAACAGTATATTGCAGACGTGCTGATTCAAGATGGACGAATCGAGAAAATCGCCTCTGACATCACAGGTATTTTCAATGCGAAAACCATTGATGCCAATGGTGCTTGGCTGATCCCCGGCATGATTGATGATCAAGTCCATTTTAGAGACCCTGGTTCACCACAAAAAGGGAGTATCGCATCGGAATCTATGGCAGCAACGATTGGTGGCATTACCAGTTATATGGATATGCCCAATACCAATCCCGCGACATTGAACTTAGAAACCTTAGCGCAAAAAAAGCAGATTGCTGCACAACACAGCATGGCCAATTATGCATTTCATTTTGGTGTGAGTTCTGACAATTTAGACACTATTGAACAACTTGATCCAAAATTGGTCAGTGGCGTCAAAGTGTTTATGGGTGCATCAACTGGCAATATGCTAGTCGATGATCCTCAAATCCTTGAACGGTTGTTTGCCAATGTACCGACTATCTTATTGACCCATTGTGAATATACGCCTCGGATTAAAGAACAGGAAAAACTATATTTAGAAAAATATGGCGAAAATATTCCAGCAGCAATGCATCCTGAAATTCGAGATAAACAGGCCTGTTATGAAAGTTCACGACTGGCTGTTTCATTGGCTGAAAAATATGGAACGCAACTGCATGTTTTACATATTACAACTGCCAAAGAACTTTGCTTATTTAAAGACTTACCCTTAAATTTAAAGCATATTTCTGCTGAAGTTTGTATTCATCATCTCAGTTTTGATGATTCTGACTATGCTGCACTTGGACATTTAATTAAATGTAATCCAGCAATCAAAACCCAACAAGATAAAGAAGCGCTGATCAATGCAATATCAAACAGCAACCGTTTGGATATTATTGGGACTGATCATGCACCCCATACTTGGGATGAAAAACATCAATCCTATATGAATGCGCCTTCAGGTCTGCCACTAGTGCAACATGCTCTGTCCGCATTGATGGAACTGGTTGCAGATGAGAAACTCAGTATCGAAACGATGGTACGTAAAACCTCTCATCAAGTCGCAGACCTATTTAAGATCAAAGATCGTGGTTATATTCGTGAGGGATATTGGGCTGATCTCGTTTTACTTAGAGAAAATACGCAACGTATCGCAGTGAAAGATCAGCGAAATTATATGAAGTGCAATTGGAGTCCTTTCCATGATAAAGCTTTCCGTTATGAGGTTGATACCACTATTGTTTCAGGACAACTTGCGTGGCATCAACAACAATTGTTTTTAAGTTGTCGAGGCAAAGCCTTAGAGATTGATCGATAGGAAGGATATTCTATTGAATTCCGAACTTGCCTGCTCTACAACTTTTAGTCCAGTTCTGGTCTGCTCAACGGTGTAAGTATTATATTGCCCCGTTGAAAATAGACCAAATTGAAGTTGAGTTCTTAAAATTAAGAATATCTCATTTCTCTCATCGATCAATACAGGATTGATCCTTTGTAAGTTTTCTACAAAAAAGGAATTATTAGGCTTTCTTAATAGGTAACTAAAATTTAATTTATAAGTTCAATCTATTCCTTTTAATATTCTCCCTAATATTTTAAGATTCTGTAATTCTTCATCTGTATATTTCATTTTCGATAACAGCTCATGATCACTTATAATTTTAATATATTGATCAAAAATATTAATCTTATTTTCTACCAAGAATTCGACAAACTCCCCACCGTTTTCATTTCGATGAAACTCAGTAAAAAATAAAGTTGTATAAAAGATCTTTTTCTGCTCATCACTTAAACCTAACAGAAATTTATCTAAATTATTATAAAACTCACTGTAGGGCTGACTACCACAGAAGATATTCTTGTCAATAAGATTGATTGAGTTAACAATTTGAATATCCTGTGTTAAAACAGCAACCCTATTGTTAAAACTATTAATGCAAGATTTTTTTTCAATTGAGGAACACCCTGCAAATGACAATATTCCAATTATAAATAAGGTTTTTTTGATTTTATTTAACATTCAGCTCCCCCCAATTTGTAACTTCCTTTCTTTTCCAACCAAAATTCATCCAAGTATCTGAACGGCCTCCTTTCCAAACATATTTCTGTTGAGTTTTAGTAGTAGAAATCATTTCATCTAACTTATTCCACTGCTCATTATTTCCAGTAGATTTAACTGTAACGCAACCTAAACTTAACCTTCCAGGATGTAATCGAAATCCACTTCTTTTACCATCAATTGTAAAATCATCAATCCAACCATCATCACCATATAAAGCATACCAGTCTGGATGTCTATCATCAGGCACCAAAAAATATTTCCCATTAGGTAATCCAGTACCATTGGAAGTAAAACCAGCATCACTAATTTGCCCACCAGTATACACGTCTCGAATAATTAACTTAGTGTCTTTCTCAATATCTCTAGCAACAATTATATTTTTATCTTTATAAAAATCTAATACAACATATAATCCCATTGGATCCGTCAATTGATTCGGGTTGCTAACATATTTCATTATATTTAACCCACCCTCCAATCCTATCGGGTCTTTACTCACATATCTTGCACTATGTGGCTCATAATATCGGTAACGGTTATAGTGCAATCCTGTTTCTTGATCGTAATATTGACCTTG
>NZ_JAKZGL010000011.1 GCF_022549355.1 Acinetobacter sp. NIPH 2699 | reverse complement strand
ATTTACGGAATTAGGTCGACCACTTACCCAAGTTACGCCTTAAATTTGGCTCAATTAGGGGCGCTTTGCATTTCAAATCTTTGTGCAACAAAGCCGTCTACATCTGCAAACAAGATCAATTCTTAATTGATAAGCGTCTTCTTAACCGTAATTTACGTGTGTTTGGAACCAGTCAACTTCCTTCTAAAGCGAGTCCAGTTGGTCGCCCACGTGATTTCAAAAACCTACCTAAACCATCAACCAGTCCTGCCGTTGTAGTCAAGAAAAAACAATTGAGGAGTGCACCATGAGTTTTGAACAATTAGCACAAATGAATAATATGGATGTAATTGGTAATCAACTGAATATCCCAACAATGAGATGGCTTGAACAGTTAAGCGAAACAAGTCGCCAAATGAGCTTAAAAAGCTCCAAACCTTTTCAGCTTCGAGGTGAGGTATTAACACCTACTCCAGCTCTGATCGAGTTAGATCGCGTATTTAAAATGACAAATGATCTAATTAGTAATGGCTATGCTCTACAGCTCGACACATTACCGAATGAATTGGTAACAAGTAAAGATGCACTGTTTCTTTTCGTCAAAACTAAGCAGATCATGCAACAGTACGGTTGGTTTGATATTTTAAATATCAATCAAGACCCTAATAAAGAACCAATAAACTCTATCTTAAAGCAACTTTGGAATGAGGTACGTGGCTATTCGGCTAGTAGCGAGGCTGAGAATGATGTTAAGAAACGCAAAGAGCTCAACTCAAGCCAAACTCGGGAAAACTCACGTATTGTTAGTCAATTACTTACTCAACACACCAATCTAAACCTAACCAGGCTTTCTTTTTTCTTTACCTCTACAGGTAATATTGAACACTTACAGCTTAAGGAGCTTGAGAAACAAGCTATTCAGCTTAAAAGTAAATTGATTAATGAGCTTCAGCAACTGAATCAGGACAAGTTGCTTTGCATCCAGTGGCGTATCCAAAGATCGTTGCATGGTCAGTATTACCTGAATATGCTGGTTTATCACGATGAACAGCATTTGTTGCAACAATCCCAAGATCAAAACCTTTTATCGCATACTTTCGACACAGAGAGTCAACTAACCATTCAATTAGACTTATCACAAATCTTTAATCGTACCTTGAAAATTGAACGTGATAACTTTCAAGGCACAAACTTAGCAGAGTGGAAAGTAATATTTAACAATATGCTCTATCCTTTGAGATATTACTATTACCAATCTAAAGTGATATCACCAAGATTTGAGTACATCATGTACTAAGGATATTCCCTTAGGAACATTAAAAGCCCAATAATTATTATTGGGCTTTTTTATACTTCAAAAATAGTTGTAATACTTCTGGTGAGATTAAACTTATTCAGCCCCCTTTCCTACCTCATCCAAAATGTACCCAAATGATTTAATTTAATCCAATTTTTTATGTGGGGTAGGTTGAGGGGTAAAATCACAAGTAAAAAATAAGCCCTTGTAATAACAAGGGCTTATTTAGATATTTGGCGGAAGCGGTGAGATTCGAACTCACGGAGGACTCACACCCTCGTCGGTTTTCAAGACCGGTGCATTAAACCGCTCTGCCACGCTTCCATGTGCGTAAGAATACAAAGCTTGTTTCTTTTATTCAAGGAATATTTAACTGCAATGTATTCAAATGCATATTGTTTCATCAATTATTAAAGTCGAGCAGCCAACTCTGCGCCATCACGAATTGCACGTTTCGCATCGAGTTCCGCAGCTAGCTTGGCACCGCCAATAATATGATAATTTGCAAACGTATGTTCGCCCTCTTTAGGCATTAAATCTTTGACTGATTCTTGACCTGCACAAACCACAATCGTATCGACGCGCAATAACTGATCATGTCCGTTATGCTCAACCCATAACCCCTCATCAGTTACGGCTTTATACTGCACACCACGAAGCATACGCACCGCATGTTTTTTCAATTGCGCACGATGCACCCAACCCGAGGTTTTACCTAAACCAATCCCAAGAGGCGTGGTTTTACGTTGCAATAAAAAGATTTGGCGTACTGGCATTTCAACTTCTGGGCGCTGCATACCACCTTCAGAAATATAATTTGGGTTCGGATCAACTCCCCATTCACGCTGCCAATCCGCAAGCGGTTGTGGCTGAGGTTGATGTGCTGGTTTTAATAGAAACTCCGATACATCAAAGCCAATTCCACCAGCACCAATCACTGCAACTTTATGACCAACTTCCGCACCTCTTAGCACTTCTGCATAAGATAGAACTTGTGGAGCGGTACTACCTTGGATTTTTAATGCACGAGGCACAACACCTGTCGCCACAATGACTTCATCAAAACCCTCACCTTCAAGTTGTTCACGACTCACTTGAGTATTTAAGCGTAAATCAACACCTGTTTGTTTGAGTTGAACTTTAAAATAACGAATGGTTTCATGAAATTCCTCTTTACCAGGAACAACTTTGGCTAAATTAAACTGACCACCAACATCATTATTTGCTTCAAACAAAGTTACTGCATGCCCACGACTTGCCGCCACAGTTGCCGCTGACATCCCAGCAACACCACCACCAACAACTGCAATACGTTTTGGTTTTTTAGTTTTGATATAGACCAGCTCTGTTTCAAAAGCTGCTTGTGGATTGACTAAACAGGTCGCACGCTGATTTTTGAAGGTATGATCTAAACAAGCTTGGTTACATGCGATACAGGTATTAATTTCGTCAACACGATTAGTCGCAGTTTTATTGACCCAATATGGATCAGCCAAGAACGGACGCGCCATTTGCACCATATCAGCCTTACCAGAAGCGATAATATCTTCCGCAACGTCTGGCATATTGATACGGTTTGATGCAATCACAGGAATAGAAACGTGCTGTTTAACAAATGCAGTATAGTCAACAAATGCAGCACGAGGAACTGACGTTACAATGGTCGGAACACGTGCTTCATGCCAACCAATTCCTGTATTTAATAAAGTTACCCCTGCTTTCTCTAATGCCTTAGCTACAAGAATAACTTCTTGCATGGTATTACCATCATGCACTAAATCTAGTAAAGAAAGGCGGAAAGCAATGATGAATTTTTCACCGACTTTAGAACGAATGGATTTAACAATTTCCACCGCAAAACGCATACGATTTTCAATATCGCCCCCCCAACGATCAGTACGTTGGTTGACATGACGACTGAGAAACTGATTCAGTAAATACCCTTCAGAACCCATAATTTCAACGCCATCATAGCCAGCTTTCTTGGCTAAACTGGCACAACGGGCATAGTCACCAATCGTATCTAAAATATTTTTATTGCTCATTTCACGCGGTTTAAACGGTGAAATAGGCGATTTTACTGAGCTTGAAGACACCACAAATGGTTGATAACCATAACGACCTGAATGCAGAATTTGCATAAGAATTTTAGAACCATGCTTATGTACTGCATGCGTCACAAGGCGATGATGTGGAATATCAGCTAAACTATTCATGGTACCGCCAGCAGGCAACAACCAGCCTTGGCGATTTGGAGAAATACCACCTGTAATAATTAAGCCTACACCACCCTTTGCTCTTTCTTCAAAATAAGCAGCAAGTTTAGGATAGTTAAAGAAACGATCTTCTAAGCCTGTGTGCATAGAGCCCATCACCACACGGTTTTTAATTGTGGTAAAGCCTAGATGTAATGGTTTTAAAATATTTGCATAGCTAGTCATGGTATTCCTTCTCTATTTTTGGCTTTGCAACTTGTTGCATAGTACTTTAATACTTTTTTGGCTCTTTGGGATGACTTTTTCTCATATTTTCGATGTTTAAAGTGTCAATTATGCATGAGTTATTCAACATGTTTTCTAAAAATAATTATTGATAATAATGACTTATAACCTATATAACGTATACTCACCCAAATAAAAAAATGAAAATAAAAAATCAGCCATGTAAAAACATGACTGATGTGCGATGAATCAAAATAGAATGGCTTGATTAAATCAATGCAGTTCAGCTTGCTTTTTATACCTTACGGATTGATCAGCATGAGCAAACATTGGCTTAGCGAGCGTTACTGTCTGAGCATATGAAACGATTTCTTTGCATTTTCAAAGCGCTGATAAAAATCCCTAGACAAATAAATGCTGCGCCAACCAAAATATTGATGGTTAATGGTTCATGCCAAATCAGATAGCCAAAAAACAAGCTTAAAATTGGAATGCACATAATTGAAATTGAGGCAATAAAGGTATCCACCTGACTCACTATCCAATTCCATAATACGAATGCAAAGCCAGTTCCAATCACAGCAATATAAAAAAGTATCGACTCATTCAAAGGATTCAACCAAACTTTAAGATCAATCGGCTCAAAGATTAAAGCACCCACCAAAATGACACTGCCACCCATAAACAGTTGCCAAATAGTGAGCTTTATTTTGTCATAAGCGGCAAAATTCTTTTTAATATAAACCGTTGCCATTGCCCAAAAAAAGCCAGAGAACACCAACAATACCTGCCCAAGCAATGATACATTCATATGTAAATGGTGTAATTGTGGCCAAAGTATCGCGATCAACCCCAAAGTACCAAGAATCAATCCTAAAATTTTCTGTACATTCAAACGTTCATTTAAAAAATAATGCGCTAAAACCCCAATAAAAATTGGCATTGTAAAGACCAAAACAGCAGATAAACCTGAATCAACAAATTGCATCGCAAAAGTCTGTGTGGCATAAAAACCAAAACAAATCAGTAGACTGGAAATGATCAACTGTTTCCATTCACCGTGTTTCGGCAAAATCGATCTTCTGAGAATGAGTTGAACCACCATTAAGGTGAACGCAGCGAGAAGCAATCGTGTAGCAATAAATAAGAATGGTGGAAAGATCAGTAAGCTATGTTTAACCAGCCCCCACAACGATCCCCAAACCAAACATAGCAACCCAATTGCACTAATGACTCTAATATTCACATGTTCTACTCAACAGATAGAAAGTGAGACAAGTTTAAAAAATAAATGACATCATGAATAATGCTATGTTTTAATGTATACATCATTTTTTTTGATGCATATTTTAAAGAAGACCTTCCTTCATTTAATTTTTTGAACGTGCATCAGCCGAAATATTGAGGATATAGCGTGAATATTGACATTAACGATATCAAATCATTTGTCACCGTTGCCGAACTAAAAAGTATTACAGCGGCGGCAAACAAACTTAATTATCTACAGTCCAATATGACCGCTAAAATTAAAAAAATTGAAAATCACTATAAACGTCAACTTTTTATTCGTAAGCCCAAAGGTGTTGAGCTGACAGAATCAGGCATGAATCTATATGCTCAATATAAAAAAATGATTTTCACGTGGGAAGAAACCGAAAATAAACTGTATCAACAAGAAAATTACTTACGTTTTGGTACCAATACCAGCTTAGGCGGTATGCGTTTTTATCCCTCTTTCAGCCAGCTCTATGCTGCCTACCCTGACCTTTCAATCACCATGAAAACAGGTGCAACAGGCTATATTGAAGATGAAATTTTACGAGGAAATCTGGATATTGCTTATGTACTCGGTCATCCAACACAAAAGAATCTGCAATATATTCAAAAGGCAGATGATCAACTGGTGATCATTGGTAAAAATGTTATCAATCACGATAAGCTTGAGGATTGCCTCAATCATCAGAATATTCTACTTGCTTCAGAGGAATGTTGTTATGCAACAACGCTGAATAATATTTATGCGGACTATAACCTGAGCAAAGGTGAGCTAACGCATATTTATGATCATGAGGCATTGGTGCAATTTAGCCAACTGGGTATGGGCATATCAATGATTGCCAAATCTTTACTTAAAAAATTTAATATTCAATACTATATGGAAACACCAGAACAATATCGAGATATTGGTTTATATCTGATCGCTCGTCATGATCATGTGTTTACCCCAATCGAAAAACAAGTGATTGGCTTAAATGATTCACTTTAATTTAGGTCGATGATTTCGAGAACTCAATATGCATCGTCAACCTAAACATTTATTCCACGTAACAACTAAAAATGTTTAAATTTTCCTTTAGATCAACTCGATTTTGCAAAACCATAACGCACGAAAAGTGTTACAATAGCTCCGATTTTTGATTATCCAAGACCACCTGTTCGGGGTCTTATTTATAATGTTAGGACAAGCAATGACTGATAATGCAACTATCTTGCAGCACGTACCTGTAGGCAAAAAAGTTGGGATTGCCTTCTCTGGTGGTCTCGATACTTCAGCGGCTTTATTGTGGATGAAACAAAAAGGCGCAGAACCATATGCCTATACCGCAAACTTGGGTCAGCCTGATGAAGATGACTATGATGCGATTCCACAAAAAGCTGAACAATACGGCGCAGTCAAAGCTCGATTAATCGATTGTCGTTTACAACTTGCCCTTGAAGGGATTGCTGCGATTCAATGTGGTGCATTCCACATCAGCACAGGTGGTGTTCCTTATTTCAACACCACACCTTTAGGTCGTGCAGTCACAGGTACGATGCTTGTGACCGCGATGAAAGAAGATGACGTCAATATTTGGGGTGATGGTTCAACTTATAAAGGAAACGATATTGAACGTTTCTATCGTTATGGCTTGTTGACCAATCCAAACTTAAAAATTTATAAGCCGTGGTTAGACCAGAACTTTATTGATGAGTTAGGTGGTCGTGCTGAAATGTCGCAATTCCTCATCGACAACGGCTTTGACTACAAAATGTCAAAAGAAAAAGCGTATTCAACTGACTCAAACATGTTGGGTGCGACGCATGAAGCCAAAGATTTAGAATATCTAGATGCAGGTATTAAAATCGTCGACCCTATCATGGGTGTTGCGTTCTGGAAAGATGATGTCGAAGTTCTGCCAGAACAGGTTAGCGTGACTTTTGAAGCAGGTACGCCTGTTGCATTGAATGGCAAACGTATTGATGATCCTGTTAAGCTTATTTTAGAAGCCAATCGTATCGGTGGTCGTCATGGTCTAGGTATGTCTGACCAAATTGAAAACCGTATCATCGAAGCAAAATCTCGTGGCATCTATGAAGCGCCGGGGATGGCATTATTACACATCGCTTATGAGCGTTTAGTGACAGGTATTCATAACGAAGATACGATTGAACAATACCGCATTAACGGTTTACGTTTGGGTCGTTTATTGTACCAAGGTCGTTGGTTTGACTCACAAGCACTGATGTTACGTGAAACAGCTCAACGTTGGGTTGCAAAAGTAATTACGGGTACTGTGACTTTAGAATTACGTCGTGGTAATGACTACACCATTATGAACACTGAATCTCCTAACCTCACTTATGAAGCTGAGCGTTTGACGATGGAGAAAGGTGATTCTATGTTTACGCCGATGGATCGTATTGGTCAGTTAACCATGCGTAACCTTGATATTACCGATACTCGTGCAAAACTTGGTCTCTATACAGAAACTGGTTTACTCTCTGTTGCTCAAGGTTCTGGCTCTGCCATTCCACAGCTTGAGAACAAATCAAAATAATAGATCATTCAATATTTATACATCAGGGCTGAATTTTAGATTCAGCCCTTTTTTATTGATTAGAAGAAAGATATACAGAAGAAAATCATTCCATTTATAGAACAATATGTCGCATCAAAACACTACCAAGCATCATTATGAATCGATAATATTATGCTTAAGCAAAACATAATAATTCGGAGATGCAAGATGAATGCTTATCTACATCGTAGTGAAAATCGCGGCCATGTCAAAGCAGGTTGGTTAGACACTTATCATAGCTTTTCATTTGGTAGCTGGTATAACCCTAAATATATGGGTGTCAGTGCACTACGTGTGATTAATGACGATACAGTTGCAGCGCATAATGGTTTTGGTACCCACCCCCATGACAATATGGAAATCCTAACCTGTGTACTCGATGGTACAATTTCGCATAAAGATAGCATGGGAAATGAAGGACAAATCAATGCTGGTGAATGGCAGTTGATGAGTGCGGGTACTGGTGTAACGCATAGTGAAATGAATAAGCATGATCAAGCAGTGCATTTGTTACAGATTTGGATTCAACCCAATGTAAAAGATGCTGAGCCAACTTATCAGCAAATTCTGTTAAATCCTAAAGATCATCCGAACCAATGGCATTTAATTGCTGGTGGTGAGTCTGCACCAATGTTGATTCGTCAAGATGCTGAAGTGAAAACTGCGGTGATTGAGAAAGATCAACATTTAGAGATTACAACACAGAAAAAAGTGAACTATGTGCATGTAATTTCAGGTGAAGTGATGATTGCTGATCATTTGGTTAAAGCGGGCGATGCTTTGCTGTTTGATGAAACTGCAACTATTACAGCGCAGCAAGACAGCCAAATGATTTGGTTTGATTTACCTTAAACTTAATCAACTGTGCTGAATTTCATCCATTAAAAAAGCCCGATTTACGGGCTTTTCTACAACCTTGAACATTTTTAAAAACGATCAGAATCGTTTCGTTCGTTGTTAGCTGTTGTGTACGGGTTTGTCATATCTTTGTTCATTTAGGCAAGATCACTCTTGAATCCTAAATAGTATATGACTTCCGTATTGTTTAAATTATCACCATTTTAAATGCGGGTCAAGTGGTTTAAACATGCTAGATAATGACAAAACTTATAGTAATAAAAAAGTTCTATAAGTTAAATGCTTATAGGTCTTTTTGAATCAATCCAATTGGGAAATTATCGGATAAAGCTCTCTTGCCAATGTATAAAAAAATACTATACATTGTCACTGCTCTTGTGATTAAAGAGCTATTTTCAATACAAAACAAAAATTTAAACTTTCTAGAGAGAAAATAAGATGACTACAAAACTTGTTTGTTATGGTGCACACAGCAAATACATGTCTAATGAACTGAATCGTACTGAGGCTTATACACTCAGTGTTGTTGAGCATGTTCTTGGATCAAATCAATTCTTTGTTGAAGAATCAAAAGATAACTACACCGATGAGTTAATTAATAAGTTAAAAGAAGAAAATTATCTGATTTCAGAAAATCTCTTCACACGACTTGTTGATGAGGGCTTTGCAGCTAAGAGTGCAGTTTTTTCAGTGGATGATCTGCATAAAACAATCAATGATTGTAAAAAGCATACTTCTCAAGAGTGGGAAATTTTAGACGAGAAGTAGTAAGAAGTAATATTCAGAAAAAAGTACACTGTCATAGTGTGCTTTTTATTTACTAGCGATTTCTTAATTACTACTCAGAACAATAAGTATTTAATTCTGACTATTTAATAAGTGATAGCGATCCATGGCGGCTATCCACATTAGAGCATGAATGAGTTCCTCCAAAAACACCCCGAAATATCCCCAAAAGAAAAAGCCCACTTTTGAGTGGGCTTTAACATACTGTTTTCACAGTGAATTTTGGTAGGTATATCCAGACTCGAACTGGAAACCTCTACGATGTCAAGATTGCGTCAAAAGCGATCTAATCAATTGAATATTAATAAAATAATGCTCTTTTTTCACCTAAAATTCAGGTCAAAAACTGCTTACCTAAATTCAATAAAATCAGTCATTTAGAAATTCATTCCCCGAAAGTTTTTTGATCACATTTCAATCAAACACGAAAGTTTGCTCTATGAAATTCGGGGATAAAATTACAGTAATCTTAACCTTTCATTTATGGTTAAATTCCATTGATGAGCATCCAACTTTCTGCGTAATGCTGCTTTCTCAGATTCAGCTACATAACCCCAAGCGACGAATGAACCATCTATAAAATAGTCATGGACTGATGAGGCAATATTCGGGTTAATTTTACGGATAGCATCACCGTACTCTTTCCACCACTGGCGACACCAAATCATGCAGTGTGCCAATGCAATCGTATTCATATCTGTCATTCTGTGTTCTCTATGGCTAAACAAAGCGATCAGATGATGGACGTATTCAACCGCTATAGGAATTTGATCTAGTGAGATCTCATCTATGCCTTTCACACTAAAGCGTTGGTGTATAAGTTTGTAGGCATCAGAAAAGTTAAGGTGTTTTGATTTCGCCACAAGCATATTTACTGCATCGTTTAAAACCAAACGTTCTGTTTTATGATTCTTGGTTTTAGGTTGTACTTCCCTATCCAAAATATCTAAAACCCATTTGCGGAATTCTTTAGCGACTGGCGTACGGGCAAACATAGCAATAAGGTGACAGCCTCTTAATGAGAATATGCGTGTTTCTTTTTCTGAATTACCATTGCCAAACCCCTTGGTGGTAAATTGACCACCAAGCACATACACGTACTAAATTCATCAGCATAGCGATTATATATTTTGTTGACGGACCTAATATCTGCATATCCTAAAGCATTCGCTAATTCAGAAGATGTGAGCCAAATTTGGTCATCGTTTTGTTGTACTGGATGAAATTGCATTAAATGATAAACTGTTCATGTCTTATCTCCGTTCAGGGATTTGATAGAAGCCTCGATAGCCGTCCAAAGTCATCGAGGCTTTTTAATGTCACTAATTTAGTAACATTGACACAACTTTAATATGACACTAATCTAGTGTCAATAATTAAGTTTTTGAGTTTTCTAATGTCAGATAAAACACGTACACAAAATCAAGATGAGTGGAAACGAACACAAATACGTATTCCTCAAGATCAATACGATGACATTGTTGCTTACGCGGAAGGTAAAGAAATATCTATTAATACTGCTATGATTGAACTTATAGATAATGGATTAAGAGCTTCAGAAAGTAGAGTTGATCCTGAAGATTTAGATATTAAAATTATTAAACTTGAAAATGGAATGAAACGTTTAGTTTACGGAAAACTATTAAAGGCTTTTGATCTTGATTACACCCAAGACTTAAATTCTTTAAAGGTCGATATTGAGCTTTCATTAAAAAGATTGTATGAATCATCGTTACTTAAACGATTGTCGTTTTTTAATAAAAAAGTTTTTGTCTACCAAGGCAATAATCATCTAGATATTGTGGATGATGGCATTGGTAGTCTTAATTGGCTAATTGTTGAAGATCATGTGACAGATGAATATATGGAAAATTTGCATAAAAAAAATGATCAATAGTAAGTCACCGCTTACTTTTTATAGGTAATGCTTAACACTCTATTCCTAGAAGGAGAGTTTTAGGGATAAAAAATTCTTAATTTTGAAAATATTGATTTATAGGTAAAATATGGAAATATCAAAACTTTTTGAAGAAATCAGTGCGAAAATGAAAGGAGATTTCAATATCTCAGCTCAATTTCAACATAATGGAAATAGAGGAAGTTACAGAGAGGACTCTCTTAAAAGCTTTTTAACTAATGGTAAATTGCCTGATACTTTCGGTATAGCTAGTGGGGAAATTATTAGTCAATATAGCCAAGTTTCAAAACAGATGGATGCAATAATATATGACAAAAGTAAAAGTATAATATTTGAGGCCTCAGAATCTACAAAAATTTTTCCAATTGAATCTGTCTTAGGAGTCATCGAAGTCAAATCACAATTATCTAAAACAAAATTAATCGAGGGGCTTGAAAACATAAAATCCTTAAAAACTTTACATGCTCCTCAACTTATAACAAAGAACTATGGAGATCATGTAAGAATTGGATACTACAACAACCCACCTTTCGGTGTAATTTTTGCTTATTCTCTAAGTGGTAACTCGTTAGAAAGCTTAGCGAAAAATTTAAAAGAGTGGTGTGAATCTAATCCGCCTGAAGTTTGGCCTAACTTTATTTGCATATTAGATGAAGGGACTATTAACTTTAGAAACGGACTTAATGATGTTTTAATTTCATCAGAAATACAAGAGACATCCTCTATAAGCTTTTTACAGCATAAAGAAAACTCATTGTTTGAATTTACATCAGCCTTAATTACATTATGCGCCAATAGAAAAATAGATATATTTAACATTCAAGCATATAAAAATATAGGAATAATGGTCCATAATCTTCGAGTGAAATTTGAAAATAAAATAAAAAATCGTGAAAGCCAGACAATAAGACTAAGTGATAGTTTTATACAAAACATGTATGAGAATCGTGGGCAACCTATTTTGTATAAGGATTTAGTGGCTAAGTTCACAGATGGTATGGGGTTAATTGGTAAAGAATTATTTGATGATAGAGTAGATAAAGTTTACGTTTATGATCCTGAAAATTTGCCAACCATGTCAGAAATACTATCAAAAAACACTGAAAAAAAACCTCTAGTAGAAATTCTGCAGAACACTCCTATGTTTTCTGGTGGCACTTATGTAATTATCAATGAAGAAACTTACTACATCCCATTGTACTATTGGAATGAAAGTAACATTGTCTTATTTGATTAATTGTTAAAAAGCACCTCAAGGTGCTTTTACTAACCTACGTAAATCATAGACAATCATTACTCCATAAAATGCAAAAAATGCTAAGAAAGTAATGATAAAAAATAATCCTCCACAGACATATAGAGCAATATATGAGTCAAGATAGAATATAGTTATCAAGGCATTTATGACTCGCTCATAACAGTTTAAGAATAAGAGAATAAGAAAGAACAGAAATGTTGTACTTACAATCATATTTCTTTTCTCTTGAGCATATTTCTTTTCATCAAGCGTTATCAGTTTGATCTTTCCAGTCTCATCAAGCTCCTTATTAATTGACTCATCCCAATAAGCAACAATTGGTGCAATCACCTCGAAATTACGAAAGTTTTTGTTCTTTTGATAGTATTGAACCAGCTCATAATCAACAAGACGACTACCACAAACGATTTGTGCCAAACTATTCCGTATAGTCCTTTTTTCATGTTCATCTAGGTCATTGTTGGCATTTATTTTTTTAACTTCTTCAAAGAATATTAATCGGCGCTTTAACCGTTCTTCTGCTTTTATAAATTTATCTTTACGATTGAGATAGAGTTCAAAAGCTTTCCAAAGATGTTCTACCAATTTTACCCCCAGTAATTTAAAAATTATTGATTATTGCTAAATAGCTGATTTATCAACTAACTTTTATTGCTATATTTAAACTTTGTCAACCAAATAGGAAAATATAATGCTCTACCCGTGTTTATGTTGTGGTTACTTAACCAGAGGTGAACCATCAAACGACGACTATGATATCTGCCCTGTATGCTTCTGGGAAAATGATCCCGTACAAGCAGAAGATCATGATTACGGCGGCGGTGCAAACGTGCCTTCACTTAACCAAGCCCGCGAAAACTTTAAAAAGTATGGAGCAATGGAAGAACGCTTTGTTGAGAATGTGAGAAAGCCGAGGGATTATGAGATCCCAAAGGGTTAAGCATTTGTAATTAAGTTTGATGTTACCTTTGCAATAAAAATACATAAAAGTCCGTACACCCTAGACTCACTTTGCTACCATGTCGCCAAAATAAAATATATCGAGGGCGTTAATTTTGGCAACACCATACATCGTAGTTGGTTGCCCTACAACGGGCGGCGGAAAAGTCATTACTGGAAGCAGCTTTTTTTTAATTGAAGGTATTCCTATTGCGTGTGTAGGTGATACAGCCACCTGCCCTAAACATCAAACTGTAGCAACAATTATAACTGGCGATCCGCACATGCAAGTGATGGGTAAAATGGCGGCTAGAGTGAATGATTCGTTATCTTGCGGCTGTAAGCTATTGCCTAAACAGAATCTTGTTGTTCAAGATAATGGTGGTGGTTCAAGCACGTCTTCAAATTCTGAAGCTGCATCTTCACCAGTTAATCAATTATTAGCTAATACCACTAAAGAGTTTGGGCAGAAATTTTTCATCGTTGATGAAACAACCTCAAAACCTTTAGCTAATGTTCACTACGAAATCTATAAAACTGGCGCTTTGTTTTCGACAGGTGTCACGGATGAACAAGGCTATACACAATTTATATCAGGCTCAGAAAATGAAGAAATTGAATTAAAAATACTTATTGAGGATAAAGATCATGAACATTGTTGTAAGCCTTAAAGCCAGATTAAAAAGTAAGGACAGTGTTGAGCAAAATCCAACAACGGTACCTGTCAATACACGTAGAAAACTGACAAGTGGTGAAATTAATCTCGCCAAAATTATGTTCAAAGAATCAATAGATTATACAAAAGTAGAAATTATCCGTGGTGGATTATTGTCAATTCCAACAAGAAGCAAAAATGCCATGACGCCCTTTGGTAGCATACATTTACCTAATGAAGATTATGATAAAGTTAAAGACTTTTCAATTGATAAAAAAGCAACAAATAAAATATGGTTTATCCATGAAATGGCGCATGTATGGCAATATCAACTAGGCTTAAACGTAGCTGCTCGTGGTATCGAAATTGGCATAAGAGGCGGCTATAGTGATGCTAAAGCTTACGATTATGATTTAGTCTGTGATGATCAAGGCAAGAATTTTAACCAGTTTAATTTTGAACAGCAGGCTGAAATTATTAGCCATTACTACGATGCTTATCATCTTCCAATTCAGGGACATAACTATCCAATTCTGCATAACAAAAATGTCATGCAAAAATTTGCTTTAAAAAATGTTCTGAAAGATTTTCTTGCAGACCCATCTAATGGCAAATTGTTATCAAAAAATTATGGTGGAATTTATTATCATCAAGAACCCAAAAGGTATTAATCATGCATAAATATTTATTTCTAGCCTTTTTGTCTATTCCATTCCATGTTTCTGCCACTTCGTCTCCTTATAGAGGTGGTGAAGTGAGTATTGAACTAAAAAATAATAAACCATGCTTTTATATTAATGATACACAGCAAAAAGGTATATTTAACCTCGTCATACTAAATTTATCTCAAGATAGTACGGAATCTTGGATATATGAAAATCATTTTGAAAATAACTACCCAACAAAAACCAATTGTATTCTTCTTACAGAGAAAAATTTTAATAACTTTAAAGGTTTAAAAGAAAATACACCATATAGCGCAACATTGGGTGGGTTGAGAAAAGCTTACAACAAAGATTTTTGCGTCAAGAAAAGTTCTGGAAAGTTTGTATTACAAGATGTTCAAGGAACCAAGTGCGCAGATATAAAGCCAAGTTTTTGGGAAAACTTAAAGAACTTTTTTAAATAGTTTTTATTCGGATGCTTTCTTATAGATCTCCCCTGGGCAACTCAAAATACAAGATAAACCTTGATTTTTAGGATTCTTTATTTCAATGTTACCGAGTAGCTAAAGATGACAAGAAAGAGCTTAAAATTTAGCCTTATATTGACTATAGGTATTTTATTAAATGCATGTAGCCAAGGTCCACGTCCACTAGAGATAACCGTTAAACAAGATAATCTATGTGCATTTACGAACAATACTAAAACTTATTATGGTGTTGATAATACATTTTTAATTTACTTAGGTAAGATTGATTATACTAAAGAGTTCAAAAGTACTTATGAAAAATTGTATTCAAACGCCGCTCTCCCGATAGATGAAAAAAATTGTGTTCTAATACCTATCAAAGAAATCGAAAAAAATGTTGCTTATGATATTGTTTTAAGTACAAATAAAAGTTTTCAAGCAAGTGTTTGCTTAATTGATCGTAACAATAACTTATCTATTAAATACGTTGATCCTGGTAAATCTACCTGTGATTAATCCATGTACAATCTAAAGCCCTCTAGAGGGCTTTCACACAAATTCCAACATGAACATTGCTGGGTATGCAAACGTTCCATCTTTAAACCAAACACTTGAAAATTTTAAGAAATATGGTGCAATGGAAGAACGGTTTGTTAAGAATGTGAGAAAGCCGAGGGATGAAGAGATTCCAAAGAGCTAATCATTTGTGATTAGTTTTGATTTTACCTTTGCAATTATCGCAATTTCAAATAGTAGATAAACCATTAAATATTACATTTTTATGACAGGCAGCCCTTATAAAAATGTTTAAATTCATGTAGATATTCTACTTAATTTACCCTATTCTTCAATGAACTCTTAAAAGTGAAGCATTTTTGAAATGAGTGAAACAAGTCTTCTAAATGAATTAAATGCAACTATTGAATACTATGTCAATAGAAATGGATACCAACCCACGCGGATTATTTTAGGATATAAAGCGTATTCAAGCCTCATGAAAGACAAGACTTTTGCAGATGAAGTAAACAATTCCGCAGTTAATCCAAATAAACGTAAATATAAAAAATTAAAAATAAAAGTGACAAAAGATGATCATCAACTAGAACTTGAATGACCATAGATACGAACCAAGCCCTCATTAGAGGGCTTTGACACATATCCCAACATGAACATTGTTATTGATCGTATGCGCTGAGCATCCTGACAGTAAGCACAAAACTAAAACGCTCACAATCAATGATGACCATGAGCGTTTACAGTGATGAACTACTTTATTATGCGATTCGATTGTTGATCCAGCCATAGAAGAATTGCTCCTGTGTAGGGTTACGTTCGCATATTTCGATATAGCGTTGACCTTGCATGATGTTGAGCACTCGAATTAAGACCTTTTCACCCTCTTTACCACGTTTGGCCATAAAGGTTTTCAGTGCATTCAAAGTGGCTGGTCCGTAAATCCCATCAATAACTAAATCTGGCCATCCGCCTTTACCTTGATTATTCAAAAGATTCAAAGCTCGTTGCAGCAATGGCTTTGCAAAGCCAGTCCCGCAGTTCACACCTGTGTCGAGTAGTTCTTCAGCCACGGCGGCACTCATCGTATTCACTTGATCAAATCGTGGCGAGATCCAATACAGTTTCCGATAAATGCCTTTGGCCACATCCAATGGTAGATCTCGCATGTGACCTTTAAAGCCACTCGCACGTGCGACCGCTTCGGTGATTCCAAACTTGGTCGCTCCTCCTCGGTCAGCAGGATTATTTACATACCCACCTTCACGTTTAATCAATTCATTAAGATATTGTTCAATGTTCATTTTTACTTTCCTTTAGGCGTAAAAAAACCGACCTGGTAGGTCGGTAGATTTTAAAAATTGTTAATTAAAACTATAGAATGGCTACAAAAAACCCCTCAAGATTTAACTTGAGGGGTTTTTCTTATAATCAAAGTTTAATCGATATGATTACTTTTGATTTTTAAGTTTCTTTTTCAATTTAGCTAATTTGCCTTCGTGTTTAGAGATTTTCTTAAGGCGCGCTTTAATTTGTTTCTTAAGGGATTTTACTTGTTTAGCCACGATGTTACTCCTTGGTTTGTTTATCCGCTGACTGATTTTTTTTTATAAAACTACGGATATATTTTCTTAACTCTCTAGCTGCACTTGTGTCCAAGCTATCACATAAGTGAATGAACTCATCACGCTCAGCTGTATTAATGCGAATTAAGAGTTGACCATCTTTCTTATTAACCTTAGTTTTTTTGGGTAACTCAGTCATATCGTTTTAATTCCCAAAAGGTAACAAGAAAATGTATATACAATGTATATGCCATATCAATGAATGTCAACACCCCTAGTCTTTCGATAAAGCTATTGGCTATTAGCAATAAGGTGTATAAACCTTGCCACTCTAACAGTTGAACAGAATAAACCTCCCGAAAAAATCAGTGCATTAGTGGAACTATTAAAAGTTATCTTTATAGTTTTTCATTTCTTTAGCTACGTCGAAGATGGTTGCATCCTCTCTTGCATTGACATAGTTGAACGTCCAGCGAATGATGGCCCAGAAAGGTAAACCTGCAGCAAAGAAAATGCCTCCTATTGCGCATAGACCCGACCAAGTTAAAAGGTAATCATGCAATTCGAAGTGCTGAATTAAGAATCCACCACCGGCAATACTCCCCACCACCGTAGTGATTAAACTCACGACCCATTCACTGCTTGTACGAGGCATTCGAGTCATGATGACAACCAAATAACCCAAAACCACCGCTATAGCCGCGATGGCCATCAAAAACCACATACCATAAACTTTAATTACAGTTGCAACCCCGACACCGCTACTCATAGGCTCTGCCATTTTTCATTTCTCCAGATGTAAAAAAACCGCCTTTTGGCGGCTATATATTGGTAATAAAAAACCTCCCGAAGGAGGTCTATGTTTAAATTGTTGTTCCACAAATATCTGTTGTTCCAGATGGATAACTTAATGTCATGCTTGCAGCATCAGTAATCAATTCAACACCTACATTTTGATTAACAATAGGATCATTGGGATCAATTCTATTTTGAGTTGAACTAATTAAAAAACCTATATTTTTTAAGGTTTTTTCATAGTTCAACAGTATTCCTTTATTTATCCCATTTACAATCAAGCCAAGCTCTTTGGTTGTTTGATTTAAGTAAACTCCTACTCTAAAGTTATTACCAACTGGTAAAACAACTGGGGTTGATGGCAAAAATACTACAGGGTTAATAGGCATAGGAGTTCCGTTATTCATGGTGTAAGTTCCACCTCTCAACATCCCGCCAAATCTTGCTGACTCAGGATATGCGGAAACTCCATTAAATCCACTGTGCAACCACAACATACCGGAGAGCATACTATTATTGGTGGTGTCTTGCCCATAAAAAGTTATTTGAGCATCCAATTCACCATCATTTAATGGTTTTGTTGATGCAAAACCATTTATCTTAAATTCAAATGCAACAGTGCCAACATTGGATACTAATTTATCTCCAATAACCGAACCATTTAAAAAATTTGCTGCCATTTGCTGAGAACTATCAATAAATCTTAATTCATATGGAGTAATTGGCGAGCTTACTGATTGTGGCTGTTGGGTTATGAAAGGTATACCCCCCAAACTTGAAATCTGGCTGTTAGTTGCATCAAGATTATAAGTGCAAGCTGCAAATGAACTACCCATTGTTATTACACTAATCAAAGACCCTAAGATTATTTTTTTCACGGATTAATCCTTCTTTTAATTGGACATTTAGTATATATATTTATCTAAATTTGTAGTTAAAAACTGACGAATGGAAAATAACCGCCTTTTGGCGGTTATTGATTCAGACATAGTCTTTATCATTTAAATAATATTGATCAGTGTAGTTTATTGCAGTGATTGAAGACTCAGCACCACCACCGGACTTTTCAGTAATCAAAAATAGATCTCGCTTGCTATGCGTGTCGGTCGTAACCAGATAGGTCGAACAACTGATATTCCCCTCGTACTCAATGACAAGCTGCGAAGTTGGTGCACGTGCTAATAAGACTTCTCGCTCACTATCTCCTTGTGTCACCTGAACAACGTCCACTTGGCCATTTGGCAATTGAAGATGAACGACATAACTTTCATCTTGTTCTAGTGCACACGGCTGTGACAACGTTAAATACAGTCCATCTTGATCAATGACAGATCCTGAACTAATCAGCATCGGACGCGTATCATCAGCAACAAGAATTAAGTCATTCCGAGTGACGAGATCCGCTTCACTATAAGCCGAAAATTCAACGGTCTTCTTCTGATAAAGCAACTTGTTCAAAGCCCGATGCGCTAAAAGCATCGCTTGCTGAAGATTGGTAATGCCTTTAATTTCCAATTCTCGCGCATTGACCACATTATCATTAGGCAACTTGATTTCAGATTCAGACCAAGAATCAATCGGATCGACCCATTTGAGTTTTACCCCGTCATAGTCTTTGTTTACGCCAAAGTTGACAGAACACTTCTCGCTTTCAGGTTTTTTATTCCTGTGATTGAACAATAAAGTCGGTACTTGTTGCGGTTTCTCAAATACAAAGAAAACTTTGTTTGATTCACGGCGTGCATCACAAAACACTGCATTCGCAATCGTTGTAAGTGTCTCTTCATAAGACATCTTGGCATCATCAAATGTGTAGTTAAACTGAATCGGCACACCAAAATAAGCATCGACTTCATCTGCCACTGCATAGAGATTAGCGACATCAAGCGTGCTTATATCTCTACGCCCAATTAATTCATCGGTCGTAATCGCACAAACAATATCAGCAAAATTACTTGTCGGGATTCTCGACACTGACTTAAAGCCGGTTCGATATGTGAAAAGCTTACGTGTGGCGATACAGTTCAACATACGGTTTTTAACGCTTGTTGCTTCATTGGTACCGATGGTTTTAGTGCGTACGATCGTTACATCGTTATAAATGAGCTTGTTTGATACTGAGCATGCATAAACTGATTTGAGTTTCAAATCACGAAGTCGCTGCTGTACTTCATTTCGCCATTGTTCAGGTGCTTTCTTAACTCTAAACCGCACACCATCCGCAAATGTTGATGCAAGCGGAATACGACTCGATACACCAAACCCCACTGTGGTATTGTCTTGCACTCTATGCGTATGCGTGAATACTGGGCCAGTTGGCAAACCATTTGATATTTCTTGGTATTCTATTGTGTAATCAACAATATCAGTGTGTCGTTGGCCTTTCTTGCGAATGACTTGCAAACCTTGTGGCAGATAGAAGTTAAAAATCAACTCTTTAATATCGTTGTAATCAATATAAAACCAACCCAGCCAGCTCGACACGATCTTTTTAATATCCATGTCCACTTGACCTAGCGTAATGCTTTGCAACTTATCCCATTCAAGTTGTAAGGCCGTTGGAACTTCTAGATCGATGTAGTTAATCCCAACATCTAGAATAGATGGATACTCACCACCCAAGTCGATTGAATCAGCATTGTTTTGTAAAATCCCAGAAAAGAAAGCAGACTTTTCATCTAGATCTACAATCAATGACCAATTTGAGTTTACGTTCTCGGGATTAACCAGATTACAGATATACCCATCTACAACCTGGGCAATACTCGATACTTGGTAATTTCCGGATAAGTTCAAGTCATCAAGCATCAATGAGGTAATCAGCAGGGATTTGTAATTCAAGTTATGCAAGACATCGGTCGTTTGAATATGCAATTCGCCTGTACTTTTGGGTACACAATTCGCTGATACACTCAGATCTGCAACACCGACTGTATCCATACTCAATAAAATTGAGTTACCAATTTGAAAATAATCACGCATATCAACGGATGAATTGAGTGATTGCAGCCGATTGGGATAGAGCGCTGTGAGCTGAAAATCGACATCACTATTTGTAATGTCTTCAGTACCTTCATTGACAGTCTGGCCGTTGATCGCAGTACAAGATTTAGCGACTAATGGGTTATCTGTAAAATCTTCACCAATCTTGATTTGTGGTGTACCAATGATGCTGGTATTTGGCTCATAGATTGAACATGCTGATCCTGCAATTGTAGATAAAGTGGTGTCACCGTCTTTAATGTCTTGAATGTGATAATAACCACAACCTAAACACATCAATGATTCTTCAACTTCTTGCTTATTTACATAATAAACAAAGCTTGGCGCAATCAAATCAGGAATAGATTTTATCTTTCCAAATGGGTCCGCAACACGTTGGCCAATCCGCTGTTTATTTTCACGACTGGTTAAATCATTATTGCTTGAACCTTTATCTTGAGCACTGCTACTTAAAGTCGGCACAGTCACTAAAGCATTAACAATAGAACCAAATATTTTAACAACAACATAGTTCACTGCTGAAATGATGTCACCAGCATGACAAACAATATGAAATTGATCCCCTGGTCCAGCATCTAACAATTTTAATGCAGTGACTTTATCAATTGGGGTAACTTCATTTTCAGGACAAGGCGTATTTTTATAAATTCGTGCTTGTGTAAATTTCGCTTTAATTTCAAGAAAGCGCTTTAAAACATTATCTGTCTGCTCAATCGTGATCGTACTTGCATCGAGCGGATCTTCATAAATCTGTAAGTGGCTCATAGTATCTAAACCTTGTGTAGAGGCATTTCATGCTGTTTAGTGATAGATATTGAGTGCCCGATTCATTCAAGTGCAAAACCTTGCCGCAATAAAAAAGCCCTACGTGATTATTTCCCGTAAGGCTTGTCATAAGGACAATACAGCCATGTGTTGGCTCTTTTATGTGTTTATTGCGAATGACTGTCTGTCTCGATGTTTGAATGGAATCATTTAGCGATGCAGTCAAACCAATAAAGCTTTTTGAATAATCTTGACCTATCAACTGTCTTGCAGCATCAATCACGAAATGAACACAATGATAATTCTTAACGTTGTATTGCATTTCAAATAATGAAAGCAATTGCAGATTAAAATCTCTCATTCGCTGTACTCACTATTTATGCATTTTCCACAGCACTTGAAAGCCGAGTTACATCGACATCACTTAAAGTCATTTCGATGACTTTTCCGCTTTTAAACGTGAAAATAACATCATAGTTTGACTCAGATCCACGGCTACTACGGAAACGTCGCTCAATATTTGAGATGTCTTTTAGATCAATCATGTAGTCAACTGAGTGAATGCTATCGTGAAATTCAATCATTTCTTTACCTCATTAGTAAAAGCCAACCAAGGTCGGAAAATTCTCTTTTGTGAACAACAATCCAGTACCAACCTCATTAAGCTGCTCTGCTTCAGCTTCAAATGTTGTTCCTTGATAGTCGTTGTTCTGACTTGTGACTTCTAAGTGATCGATCTGCAAAATTGGATTTGATAAATCAATGCTTGAATACGCTCGATAAGTCACTTGCGGTCGCTCAAGTGATACTTGCTCAATAATTTGATCAACAAGACCAGGAATGACTTTGCCCAAATCCCCGACCGTTATCGCTAACTTCTGATCAAGATCATCACTGACGCTGCCCCGATCAATCTTCAATACTGCATATTCATAGAAAGTGGGCTGGCTATCTTGAATAACAGTCACTCCCTCAGAGACGTTGGTCACAAAGCGCAAAGGCTTTGGCCACAAACTATGTTGAATCTCGATACACTCAATCAAATAAGCGTTATCTGGACCATATAAAAAATTCTCAAGCTCTGACATTCCGTGACTCCGCTATCATTTTAATTGCTGATTTATCAAGATCATTATTCAAGATAAATAACTGAGCACTCACCTTGAATACAGCTCCACTTTTCGTCATCGAAACGCTGTTATGTAAAAAGTGTGCTAGATACTGGGTAAGTGGACGTTGATCTAGAACAAGATCAATATAGAACGGCTTACGTTTATGCTGCCAGACTCTGAAAAATGACATGAAGTAATCGAAATCTTTTTCTTTCAGATTGAAAGCGATCGACACCACATTTTCTATATTTTCAAATTGGGTTCTCAAAGCATCTTCATTTAGTCCTTCAGCTTTGATGACGCTATTTCCGAATTGAACACTATAAGATGCCTGCAGTGGACACAGATCCAGATAATCAACACGTAATGCTTTATTTCGAGCATCGACATACATCTGATCTAAAAACAGATCAAAACCGTTCATGATCTTTGTAGCAAATCCAAATCTATTGTTGGTCATCATCCCGATTTGAATGAGTACCTGTCCTGCTCCCAGCTCATACTCAATTTGATAACGATCTCGTTGCAATCGAATACAAAGTTGCTCTGCTTTAATATATGCAAAAATCACATCCGCGTTTGCTGAATAAATTGCGCGGTGATCATCGAGTGATAACTGTGGGGTAATGATCAAACTACCGAAACTTGTTGTCACATGCTGTGCAACTGCTGTGTCATACCACCACAAAAACACTTCATGATTTACAACATAAGTCACAACTGGACGCATATTTAAATCGAATGCAAAGCTTAATGCTGTCACATCATCGACTGTGATTAAGTCATGCATCACTTGATCTGCTTTGGCTTTAATAACCCCACTTTCATAAAAACAAGTCCATAACCTGGCTTGCAAACCCTGCGATGCGTCATATAAATCACTACCGCCCCATTCGTAATCGATTAACTCATCAATGCGATTGGGCACTAAAAAAGCAGCATAAACGCTGCTTGTTGATAGTTCGCCATCAGGTAACATATCGCCCCCAAGATAGATCTAATGTCCAAGTGATTTCCATTTCATTTGTTTTAGTGATTGGTGGGTCGATTAGAATTTTATAATATGCCGATGGTGATGTGGATCTATGACCTCCAATCATGTTTATAATCATTCCAGAGCAAAAACCATTTCCTTGCGTCAAAAGAAACTTGATTTGTCCTCTTAATGATGTAGGAGAGGTTATTGTGTTGATTGCACCTCCTGCACTACTCGACCCCAGTACAGTTCCAGTCAAACTAGACGTAGGACTCTCAACAAAAGCAGCATTAGCATATAAAGCAAGGTTATAAAACGAAAAAGGGCTAGCGGTTCCATCTTGTGGTGCAGTCATCCAGACATAACCATTATATGTATGCGTGCTAATAAGTTCACCTAACTTGTTTTTGAAATCAAATGATCCACTAATTGTTTCAGATGGATAAATTCTAATTTCGACAGTAACATCCAAAAACTCATCAGAAAGCACAGTTAAAGTTGTTGGATTACCATTTGCATCTTTAATTAATGCTCGATTCCAGCAAGGGTTTTGTCCTGTTTGTGTCCAACCTAAACCCACTTCAGTTAAATTGCCAGCCGCCGCACCCTCTCCAAAACGCATCGTTTTTTGAATACTGTAATAGTAAGGCTTGGTGGTTGTATTCATACTTATATTTGTATTTTGAACAGTTGTTGTGATTGCAAGTGTGCTATCTAACTGCGTCTGACTGACAACTGGCGTAGAGCTTCCAGTTCCAACCAAACACCGATTCCCCCAAGCTCCAACACCCATGCGCTGTAAGCCTGTATCTAATACAATGTTATGAAACTCCCCCGTTTCTTTTGTTGTAATGCCATCGGCTTTGAAGGTACGCATTTTAAATGTTGCACCGATTTCATTTCGGATGTTTACCATTGCCATTTCAAATTTCTCCTAATTTGTAATCTGCACGCCATGAATGCTGATGCTGTAATCACTTGATTCCATATCGCTTGTGTAGGGGATATAAGCAACGGTTTTTGTGATTTGCACATCATGAACACCAATTGAATAATTTGATTTTTCAATATCGGGTGCAACGTAAGTTAAATAAGATGTTTGCTTTGTGATCTGAACACTTTGAAGTGAAATGCTGTAGTTTGATGATTCAATATCGGCCGTGTATTTGCTTAGAATTTCTCGACTTGTCACCTCAGAAATACCTAGACTGTAATTACCTGCCTCAATACCCATATCTACATAGTTATTGACTTGTTGAGCACCCAGTTGCGGTATGTGATATGCAATGCTTTCTAGCAAATATGTTGGATACGGCTTAGAAGTAAGAATCTGCACTTCCGAAGTGGCAACAATAAGTTGCGCCGAGACTTTAAAAATCTTTCCGTTTAACTCATTAAATGAGAAAGAATCAGGCACAAACTGAGCGATATATTCTCTAAATTCGCTGTCTTCAATAATTAAAGACATTAAAAAAGGCAGCGGGTTAAGCTGCCAATTTAGATAAAATGCTCTGAAATATATGAAGTCATCTTCTCGAAGTGTAAAGGCCACATCGACTAAATGTTTTTTAGCGTTTTTAGTTTGAACATATCGACCAAACCCACCGCTAAATGCTATTCGTTCAACTGATGAGCCGTATTTGACTGAATAACTTGATTGAAGTGGGCAAAGATCGAGTTTATTCATCGTACACGCCCCACATTAAAGTTATTCCGGATCTGCTTAGATTCAAATGAGTTCGCTTGATTTAAATTGCTGAACGCTTGTTTAACAAATTTCTCCACCACATCAATTGTCACATTGCCATTTCCATCACGACTTTCATTTGCAGTGTAACCAGATGGCACATTGATAATAATATTCACACCATCGCCACGCCGATCACTTTGGCTTGATGTTGATAAGAAACGTTCTTTACCAATTAAACCTCCCGTTGCAAATCGGGGCGGCAACATACCAGTACGGTTGATGTAATCAAGATTAGCCAAACCTAATTTTTCAACCGCGGCAGCACGAAGCATATATTCACCATTGGATGCCCAAATCGGAATATCATCACTTGTACCAGTTCCCTTACCAGTAATATGTCCACCAGTGGCAAAGCCCTGTAGGTTCATTGATCTGATTTGTGCGGCCTGACCAAGTTGAACAGCTAAAGCACCACCAGCAACAACTGGTGCAATATATGGACCTATCATTGGAATTGCTGAAACAGAGTTATACACATTCGAGAACGTTTCAGGTGCATTCAAAATTACCTTGGAAAGTGCAAACATCTTGGATGCAATAAACATGGCTTTATAACCAGCGGATTGTTTACCAAGTAAGCTTCCCATTAGATCAGCCATTCCAGCAGTTGTATTCGCTGCATCTTGCAAACCTAACGCTGCTTTAGCTCGATAATACTGACTTTCACTTTCAAGCATTTTTTGCTGATACTCTTCTTGAGTAATCAACTGCCAGTCCAGCGCTGCCTCAAATGCTTCAGTACGTTGGGCCGCTGCTTCCTCTTGTGAAGTATCAATACCTGACGCATTCAACATCCCATACAATGCTGCATCCCGCCCTTGAGCTTGATCCATGCTTTCTGTTATACGAGATGCATCGATTAATGCTTGACGTTCCTCTTTGCTAAGCTGGCTATTTAATATGATCTGCTGACGTTCAAATTCATATTTAGCTGACATATTTTGCATGTCAGTTTGAAATGCTTGTGATGCATCGTTTAGACGCATGTTCTGCTCAAGCCTCAACCAAGCCATTGCTCGAGTATGTTTTTCTTGTAGTGCATTCAAATACTGTTGTTTTTCAGCAGTATTTATATCTGTTCGATTTGCGATGATTTGCTGATCAATAATAAATGTTGCTTTGACTTTTGCTTCTTCATTTACCTTATGTTCCTGAAGTTCAAAAGCCTGCTTCATCTTATAAAGAACTTGCTCATCTTCAAATCTAGCTTTTGCAGCAGATAAAAATTGACTACGTAATGCTGGAGAGAAATTGGCATCGTTAATATCTGCTAGCACTCTTTCGTAATCAATTTTCATTCGTTGAAGATCAGTGGAAAACTCATAAGTTAATGATTTTCGAATTTGATATTGTTCTTCAAGAAGTCTATTTAAGTCTGTTTGGGCTTTTGAATTTTTTTTAGTGGCATCACTAGATTTATTCTGTTTATCAACCCATTCGTCAAGACCGTTAGTTACACCAGATTGAGTTTTAGATAACTCTTTCAAGCTAGCCATTTGTTTTGCTGTTGAAGCGTCATTGCCTTCCCACATTTTATCCATGCGTTCAGCCGCACCGATCACCGTATTATGTAGATCCGACTTTATTTCCGTTGTAAGTGCACCGATTTCTTTTCTAGCATCATAAGCAGCTTTAACCAATCCGATTGGATTCATTTCATACCAATTTGCTTCACTAAAAATCGCTCCACCAACAGCAGCCATTCCCCCCAGTGTTTTACCTACTAGCTGAATCGCTGTCACCGCACCAATCGCTACCGAGGCAACACCTTTCAATGATTTTGCGACACCATCTGCAACTTCGGTAAATTGTAGACCTTGTTCTGAACCACTAAAGAATGCTCCTGCTATATCTACAAAAGCAGGAATAACAGCTTGCATAAGTTGGTTTTTTGCTCCGCGCAACTGCAAATCTAATAGATATACTTGCTCTTTTAAAATCTTTGATGATGCAATCGTTTTTTCATTCATCACTAAGCCAGCACGCTCAGCAGCATCTGAATAAAGTTTCATTCCTTCACCACCATTGATCAACAATGGGATAAGGTCTGTCATCTCTGATGCCATGCTTTCTAAATAAAATGACATCTGCTGTTGTGTTACACCTGCTTCTTGCATCTTTTCGACATAAAGTTGCAAAGCATCTGGACCACTTAATTTTTGCATTTCTAGTGCAAGTTTTTTGGCACCAGCAGCACTACCCTCGGTTTTAGTGGCAATCTGCTCAAAAAAGTCTACCGCCTCCCCAGAACCAATCGTTGTAAACTCTCCCAGTTTCTCATTGAAATCTTTCAACATGTCAGAGAGTTTTTCTTGCTGGATACCATAGGCAGCAGCACCTACCGCCATCTTTTGAAACTCTTGGGTTGATGAGTTTGCTTGCAGTGCAAATTTCTCAAGCTCTACTGCACTTTGTGCTGTTTGATATGCTAGGCCAGCCAACCCAACAATAGCACTCGCTGCTACAGCACCAACAACATTGCCATAGGTATTAACTGCACCACGCATTTTTTTAAAGGCTGAGTCTGTTGAACTTTCAGCATTTCGCAAACCTTGTGTATATGATCCTGTATTTGCAATAAGATTTAATGTCAAAGTACCAAGATTGGTCGCCATACTTTTCTCCAGACAATAAAAAACCGCCAACTGACGGTTCACTTTCATCGAAACCCATTTTCCATAGCTTCATCCAAAGAGATCTCGATTTCTTTAGGTTTATCCTCATGTGGCATAAAAAGAGCAGGTTCGAGATAATCTTCCTCTTTCACTTTGCCATTGTGATAAAAGGCCATGAAACTTCCAAAAGCCTGCTCAATACGGCGACCAATAAAAAGAGAGCCTCTTCTTTCACGATAGGCTCTCCATATTTGAAACTCGGCATTGCTTAGGTTTCGCTTGGCTTCTCCAATGGTGTTTCCACCGATTCCATTGATAACGAGCTCGCACCAGAATTCATTTTCTGAGAACTCTTTGTCCGAGACTTTCCCGAAAAATTATTAACCTCACTGGAAACGGCATATAAGGCATTAATGAAATTAGGATCTGAGCAAAGAACATCATCTACAGAACTAAAGAAAAGCTTGCCATCTAAATCTTCACAAATTGAACCTAACAACTGTGCAGCCTGTAATTGTCGATGATCCACAGCCTTTACCTTTGAGTTTTCAATATTGTCGTAGTCAATATCCCACTCGATGGCCTTTGAAGTTTCAGATGTATCATTAAAGCTAAGTTTTTTAATAAAAACCTGACCTTCTAAATCTACCAATTCCCCCAAAACGATTTCACTATTACCCGTTTGCTCACGTAGAAAATCAATATTATCGTCATCTGCTACAACGCCCCATGCCACAGTCCGCTTAACAGGTGCACCAATTTTGGTGACACGCTTAAGATCTTTAATACTTTTCATGATTATGGTCCAATAGTACGGATTGTTTCTTGGACTGATGAACGGCGTTTCAGTGGGAATGAATATCCAACATGTTGTCCTTTTTCAAAAGTTGGCGCTGCACGTTTAAGATAACCATCAAACTCCCACCATGTACGTGTTGTTGGTAATGTTACCGCACCTCCTGTCACCGTTGGTCCATCAGTACTGTGTGAAGAGCCGAGGTACCAGTGTACTGTTTGCTTTGGATCTGTTTTAGATAAAGCTAATAATTGAAGATGTGATGAGTTTTCATCATCAAAGTCAATTGCAAGTGAACCTTCACCTGGTGTGACTTGACCTGCATCACTATCAACCTCATCAGAATCAAGACAAGTTACGTCAACATCTTCTTCACTATCCTGACCTAAATCAATTGTTTTTGCACAAACCACTGGAACGATTGCAGTTCCATCAAAATAAAATACTTGGGTTTTTTGAACTTTAATACGCGCCATGAGTAGCTACTCCTCAAACAATAGGCAATAAAAAACGACCATTTAGGTCGCTATCTTTAAAATAAAATATTTAGGCCTCGATCAACCAGCCACATGTGAACGTCCCTCTGTAAATACCAGGCACACCTGAACCAATATTGGGAAAATTATTAATAATGCTGTGATGCTTTAATACATTTCGCACCGCTTTAAATACATTGTCTCTGTCTTGTTCAGTCTGAGCATATACATCGATCTGTATTTCGATACTGTCATCTACCGCAGGAATATCTACGTTGTCGATGGCATGGCCACTGATTAACGTCCACACAGCATAAGGATATTCCACTCCCTCACTTGCCAAATCTCGATAAACTCGCAACACACCATCACTACCCTTTAATAACGCTGTAACAGATGGTGCATCATTCAGAATTGTGCGTATTGGAATCATTGGATTTTCCTCAACTCCTCATCTATACCCGCCATAAAATCAACTGAAAATGTTCGAGTAACAACTTCAATATTGTTATCCAATGCTGGTCGTAGAAATGGAACAGCCATTGAGTACCTAGTTCCTAACTCCACATGCCACCAATACGAAGTATTGTTGGGTACAGGTGTGTAATAAGGGTTTGGTACACGCTCATTCTCACCACTTGCTTTGTTTTTGCGAACCATATTTTTATGTATGCGCCAAAACTCAGTACCACCTTTCACACCAACTCGCATCCGCACAGAGTTTCTATCTTTAGATTTTCCAGTTCGGACAACGATATTTTTTGAGATTTGTTCTGATGTTTCAGGATCATCAATTAAACTTGCATTTACAACAGCGGCATTCTTGACCAGTGTCATGGCTTTACGAGCCGAACGAACTGCCAGTTTTTTAGCTATCTGAGGGTTACTGAGTTGATTAAGTCGTTTAGAAATCTGCTTATCACCAGTTAACTCAAACTTTGCTATATCCATTCCTTTAGCCCCTCACTCAGTTCGAGAGTGATATAAGTTTTACGATTGTGTAAATCACGTTTTGGATTACCGTTTATTTGATAAAACTTACTTTCGAACAATATGCGCATGGTGCTATCAATTAATACTGCTTTAGAGCTATAACGAATCACAGCACGCGCTTGTAATGTAGAGCCAATTGACTGAGCCTGTAATGTATCTCTGGTTGAAAGATCCTGAACATCCGCCCAAACAGTGCAATATTCAACCCATTCCTTAGTTAAATATTCAGGGTTATTATCATCTTGAGATTCAGTATATTTCTGAACAGTAATGCGGTGTTTAAGTTTTCCAAACTCCATAAATCACCCCATATTTATAAACCGATGTCGATTCCAAGCCCATGTCGTTGATTTAGGTAATAGCTCCATGTTGCCTGTTGCTTCAGGATTTTCATGCCAATATCCAATTAAGGCTAAAGCACCCTGAACAATGAAAGGCGATACATGTATCCCATTGGTGACATCTTCAGGAATAACCTCACCCACTTCATACAGTTTTCGATTAGTTACTTCTTCAAATGCAGAAAGCGAAGCATCTATTAATAGTTGAAGATCTGCATCCTCATCTTCGCTATCAATTTTGAGCCGCTGCTTCACCTGTTCCAGTGTCAGAATTGGCATTTTTGCTACCACCCTTTTTTAGTACAGCGACTTTAAGATGGTGAATGGCCACATGAGCCACACGATCATCAACCATAAATTCACCTGGTACGAACTCTACAACTTGATTACCGTTATCGATTGCAATCTTAAATTTCTCTTTAACCGTAATAACTGGCATTTGAACTCTCCAAAAAAAGAAAGCCTCTTAAAAGAGGCGTTCAATACCAAAATTGAATTATGCTTTTAAAGCTAAAACTTTAAATGCACTACTATCTGTCAACATTCCACCCACACGTTTTGTTGTGTAGAAACCAACATAAGGTTTATTTGTGAATGGATCGCGTAAAATACGAGTTCCCATGCGATCAACAATGGTATAACCACGTTTGAAATCACCAAATAAAATAGCATTCGCATCTGCTTCGGCTTCTGGCATATCGTTGTTTTCTTCAATTCCATAGCTTAACAAGGTTGATGGTCGTCCTGCTTGTAGACCAGGTTGCCACAGGTAATTGCCTTCGTTGTCTTTCAACTTACGGGCTTTAGATTGTGTAAGATTAGTCATCATAAAAACTGCATTCTGACGATACCCAGCCTTAATTGAATAGATTAGATCAATTAGGTTGTCGCCATTAAAAGTTCCAGCAGTACCAGAACTCAGTTGTTGGATCGTTCCGAATGGACGAGTTTTATCATCCGTCGCTTCAAAAGGATTATCTAGAATGCCTTTGGGCTTGTTAATTCCATCACCAAGCAAGAAAGCTAAGCCTTCTTTTTCTGCAAACTCACGAGCAACTTCATCTTGTAGCCATGTTTCAACATTAAAGAAAACATCATCTAATGAGGTTTGTGTGGCTTGTGGATTGGCGTAAATCTCCCCCATGGTAGCCATAATTTGTTTTAATGTTGGTGTACCTGTTTCAGGACGTGCGGCTGTTTCACCAACCCAACCACTACCCGCGCCACCCAAACTGACTAATTTTTTATAGTCAGATGTACTTACGGTGATTTGATTACACACTTTGCGCATTGGACTTTCATCATGAAGCAACTGTAAAATTGTTCGGTCTAGTTCCTCTGGTACGGCATAACCACCATCTGCATCTACACCAATTTGAATTGCCTTTTTTTGAAGATCAGCAAGCCCATCGTCATTACCTTTGCGCAGGAATTGTAAAAAGCCTGTTTTATGTGCTTCAACATCCCCACCACTTGGTGCACCTGGTCGCTTCGCTTGTTTAAGTTCTTTTTCAAGCTCTGCTTTTAAAGTATCTAGATCACCCAATTTTTCATTAAGTTTATCTGTTACTTCAACTTGCTTTGCCTTTTCCGCTTTAATCGCATCAAGCTCTTTATCATTTGATTTTTTAAAATCTTCAAATGCACCCTTTAGATCTGTGATTACTTCGCCAAGATCTTTTTCATCAATAGCCATGAGTATTTATCCTCTTAAAAATGCTGTTAAGTCTTTAATTGAATCGACTGTGCTGGATTGACTTTCAACATCTCGCTGAGAACCTAATGCACTGTAGCCTTTAGCCATAAAAGCCTTGGCCTGTTTTTGAGAAAGTCCCATTACCTCTCGTAATGCTTTCTCTACACTGGACGGCGAAGGAATCTCGCCTTTTTGAAGTGATGCTTTCACTTCGGTAATCTTTGCTTCAGCATTTGCAGGCATGGTCACAATAGACACTTCCCACAGATCAATTTCTTTAAGTAAAAATGCACCCTTTGCAGAGTCATATTCCCAATCTTTGAGCATGTAACCAATCGACATCCCTTTGACACTGCCAGCCTTCATATGAGCATGCGCACGTTTTGCCAATGGATCATCATCGATAAGTAAACGACCACGAACAAAAAGCCCATAATCGTCTTCTTTCATCTCGGTAAATGGTCCAATCGGTTCGGCCATTTGGTGTTGCCATAACACTGAAGGTAAATCATTTCTTTCAGCCCAACGTTCTAATGACTTTTGGAACGCACCACGGACTACGATATCGCTGTAACTATCAATGACATCAAAAACAGATGCGTACCCTTCAAACTCACCCGTATCTGATACAGATTTGATTTTTAGGGGAACATTTAAATATTTAACTTCCACTATCTTTCCCCTTATCAGGATTGGTAGTCATATTCATTGGTGTGAGGTAAATGTCACCGCCTTCGCGTGGGTCCATGTCTTCTAGTTCCCTAGCATCGTTTGGACATAAAAAACCCCAGTTGATACCGATCGCATATGACTCATATCTGGTTTTCAAATCACCGCGGATCAATGCTCCTGCATTGAACTTGGCATAATATTTATTTCGTTCACTCGGTTTGATCAGACCGACTTTGATTCGTGACTCAATACGCGTCATATAAGGGACAAGTGAATAACTCACAAAGGACATACCCATGTGCTCAATATTATTCAGTGTCATTTTTTCCAACATGCCTGCTAAATGCGGAGGCACACGATACAAAGCGCAAATTTCATTTGATTGATAATTTCTCGTTTCAAGAAATTGAGAGTCTTCAAGATTGAGTGCTGTTGGTTTCCACTTAAGTCCCTTCTCTAAAATCATTGGCTTATAAACATTGGTAAGCCCTGTATGATTTTCAGTAAACTCTGTTTTAAGCCGACCAAATGCTGTATCAGTAAGTTCTTCATCAGTTTCTAAAACACCTGAAGTAACAGCACCATTTTTAAAAAGATTTGAGCCGTGCGTCTCAAGATCTAAACCAAGAGAAAAACACTTTCTAGCGTAGGCAATTGGATTTAGTCCATTTAAACCATCTAATGTGAATAATCGAACATGCCAAATTTCTTGCTGTGAAAGGATCTTCACACCATCTTTAAATGAAACGTGATATTCAACAGTCCAATCATCTTTAAGTTTTGGAGTAACGATTGAGGGATCAAGCGGTAACAACTCAACAACTTGGCCCAGTGCATAAACTTTATATGCAAAAAAATTGCCGCGTAGGCACAAACACACCATTAACAACTCCCAAAACTCTTGAGCAGTCATGTAGTCATTTGGTGCAACGTAAAGAAGATCATGTAACTTATGATCTTCAGCAGGAATCTTTTTCTTGCCCTCTTTGCGATATAGCCGACAAGGCAACATCCCCATGCTTTCAGACAAAACCCTTACACATGTAAATACAGTTGTTAATTGCATTGCTCGTGTTGGGGTTATTGGCTGACTACCAACGACACAATCAGCACCCCAAAGTCTGGCTAAATCATCAGGACTAGAAATGATTGAGGGCGAATTCTTGAAACCAAGAAACGCCCCCATTTTTGATAATAAATTCATTACAATCTTCTAACCCCGTGTTTCTCTAAGTGTTGAGATAAATTCGATTCTTGTTTCTGGCTCGTTAAAGATAAAATACGACTGATACCCATCAATAATGCGACAGCACCATCAATCTTCTTTGCACTTTTCTCTTTACGAGGAAAATCATTTTCATTGGCATCAGGCTTACTAATTACGTTTCCGATCATCCAAGATAAAATCGGATTACCATCATGATGAAAACGTCCAGATGAGATCGCTGCGACCAGCTCTTTCATCGCCGGTGAAAAGGTTTTCACATTCTTAGGAATTTTCACTGCCTCATATCCCGCATCTGTAATGTCACGCGCGACCTGAAAACCACCCCACTCATCATAAGGAACCTCAGTCAGAGGAACTTTACTGGCATCGTTAATCAGATCACTTGCTACGAGCGTAAAGTCATTCTCATAACCATCATGAACCTCTAAAAAACCAAGATTCATCCATTTCTGATACCGATCAATTACCTGTTTTTCCTCACCGTTCATCACAGTGTCTTCTGGCAGATAGAAGCGAGGATCAATGCAGTAGTAATGTAATTTTCCATCCTCAATCCTGTAGAACAAATTGATTCGAGCACAAATATCTATCTTGGATGCCAAGTCGATTGGCATTAAACATGGAACAGTGAAAAAATCTTCAAATTTAAGGTTTTTATCCGTACAGCCTTGCCACTTTTCCATGTTGAAATAGGCAGTTCGAGAAGATACCCAAACGTTTAGATGCTTGGTCTTAAATGCGTTTTGTTTAGATGCATTCTGTATTGCTCGACGCTGCTGTGATTCTAGATAATCACCGTAGACAGAAACGCCATAATTTGGATTGGCTTTGGCCAACACCTTCGGATCAGTCCAATCATCTCCATCATCAATGGTCCAAATCCAACCGAAAAGCTCATCATCGGGTACCGTACCCAACAGCATTTCCTGCACTCGTCCACGTAGATCGTAGCAAGGCCCCTCAATATTGAAACCTGCTGTGGTGATCGTAAAGATCATTGGCTGACGGCGAGCACCCATACCTGTTTGCATCGTGTCATATAGCGATGAAGTCTGATGTTCATGGAACTCATCAACCACAGCACAGTGTGGTGACTGACCATCTGGTGGATCACCTGTGATTGGTTCAAAAACCGAACCCTCATCTGGTATTTCTAGACTTCCAGCATTGATCAAAATGCCTGCCGCTTCAATAAATTCAGGAGATCGAACGGCCATTAATCTTGCAGGTTTAAATACTTCCCAAGCTTGCTTCTCTGTCGTAGCACCAGCATAGACTTCTGAACCGAACTCACCATCATTCGCAAACATGTTAAGAGCGACACCAGCAGCAATCGCTGATTTACCATTCTTACGAGGTACTTCCCAATAACTCTCCCTGAAACGTCGGAATCCATCCTTTTTTCGCGTCCATCCAAAGGTGCAAGCAATTCCAAACTTTTGCCAAGGTTCAAGCGAGATCTTCATTTTCTTCATTGCCCATTCACCCTTGGTATGGGGTAGCAATTCAATGAAAGCGATCTTCTTTTCAGCCAATTTAGGCTCAAATTTATATGGAAATTCTTTCTTTTTAGCGTGAATTAAGTCATTTAAATGGCGCTGACAAGCCAGTTTTACCCATTTGCACGTAGGTATTTTTCCTGAAACAACTTGCTTTGCCCACTTGTTTGCTATGTCAACGTTTGGGAAAGCTGTCATTTCTACCTCGTCACATATTCAATACCTTTGCAAACGGGTTATCTTTTGGTTTGCCATTTCCACCAGTTAAACGACTACGAGATGACGGATCCAAACCCAGCAATGAACCGAAAGTAACCATCTGTTTTGATGCTTCGTTTAGCACTGTTAATGCCGGATTTTTTATAACGCCACCTTGATCATTTGTCATCGTAACCCCGAACAAAGCTACTTCTTTTTGGGCTGAACGCCAGTTGTGGTAAGCAATACAGAAAGCTTCAATATTGTGCATATCAGTAATCCGAAGCACTTTGTTTTTCAGTAACTCCGGAATCACCGAACGCCACATCATGGCTGCATGCTCCATTGGAGTGATGTACTCAGGAACCTCGATATCTGTAACTTCAGAAAACTCAGGCGCATTATTATTGAGCAGTCGCTTACCTTTGTTCCCAGATGCCTGTTTGGTCTCTTGCGGTTTGGGCTTTCTACCTCGCCCAGGAACAGATGCAATTCCACTCATTTGTCAATACCCTGAATTTTTAATTTCGCGCACGTAAAAATGTGACTTGGGGGGCGGTCATTTAGGTGCAAAGGTCTGAACTTTTTGACTCCCCCTCCCATTCTTACTGTCCTCTTTAGCCGTTTTCTCTTGGTGACACGGCGAGCAAAGCGATTGGAGATTTACTAGGTCATCTGTACCGCCATGTTCCTTGGCAACGATATGATCCACGTCTGTTGCTTCAACGATGTAACCATTGGCCGCACAAGTCACACAAAGATAATCATCACGGCGCAACGCTTGCTCACGTAGCAATCGCCATGCATGTCCGTATCCACGTTCTGTGGTTGATCCTGATCGTTGTGGGCGTTTGTTCCAGTTGCTTCGCTTGCTGGCGTGATCATCACAGTAGCCTTTCTGATCTCTTGTCTTAACAAGATTGGGGCATCCATATTCTCGGCATGGTCTTGACATCATTAGTCATCCAAAGATTGATGCTGATCCTCATCCTTTGACTCATCCGTAATCAAACATATAAGTTCTTGGATGTGATGGGATTGGTTAGTGTTGATCTGCACTAACTGCTTTATCGCTTTGATCAGTTCGTTTTGATTTACGATCAGTAGGTTGTTTTGCTTTAGGATCTGTAGGTTGTTTTGCTTTAGGATCTGGTTGTTTTGTTCCAGCACTTGAGAGAACGTCAATTGCTCGCTGGATGGAACTGATTGATTGTTTTGCTCGGTCATGCAGCCATTTCCTCCGTTGTTCACAACCCTGACAATTTACAAACTTCATAGATTGATCCTCTAATATGAAAAAGAAAAAGCCCCGCTATCACATCTGTGTTAGCAGGGCTTTGTGTGCCGTAATCCGTCCGGCAAATTTAAAGGAAAGTTCCTTTCAGAACTATTCTCAATATGGATACTTATGATAAAGATATGCATAGTACATGATATAGAGTATCAACCAGAGAAAGGCAGTTAAAACAAATGAGAGCGAAGATATAGGTACCATCTCAATAGACATGTCAGCTTTCTTACCTGTTTCTCGTTCAAATTTTTTTACTGAAAGATATCCTTTCATATTGCAAATCGAAAAAAATAAGAATGGAATAAGAATTAAACCAATGGAAAAATAGTCCTCCGTCGTAAATTTCTTATTTATTGCATCTTCACATTTCTGCTTTTCTACTAATTCAGTTTCAGTTAATTCCCGTTTAGGCAATTTCCTCGAGTAATAAGAGTAATGACTAGACGCGAAATATTTCGACTCACAATAGTCTATAAATTTTTCTTTTGGGTTACGTTCATCGCCACTTCCACCAAAAGATGAGGTGTGATTAAGTCTTGCTGTTGTTACCATGTATATGTACTTAGCACTTAAAAAATTAGTCTAATTATAAATAGTAATATCTAAGTATTAAATTTACCTACTATTCGATGAACTATTCTTACAACAAAAAAGCTCACCATTCGATGAGCTTTTAATAAACTTAGTGAACTATTATAACTTCGCTCACTATAGCAGAAATATGCCACACACTTTGTACAGGGTCAAGTTATGTCTTTAAAACAAAAAATTAGCTTATAATCAGCGCCATGAAAAAATTAACCGTTGTAGCTGCAGTAATCACCTACCAAGAAAAATATTTATGTGCACTCAAAGGTGAGCATAAATATTCGTATTTGTCGCATAAATATGAGTTTCCAGGTGGAAAGGTTGAACCAGATGAAACTGCGCAACAAGCGCTTATACGCGAGATCAGTGAAGAACTGAATTTAGCCATTGATGTGAAAAGTTATTTACTCACTGTTGAGCATTGTTATCCTGACTTTCAAATCGAGCTGGCCACATACTTATGTGAAGCAAATAGCATTGATGAACTGGTATTACATGAGCATCAGGATATAAAGTGGCATCATGTAGACGAATTACAGCAACTTGATTGGGCTGCAGCAGACATTCCTATTGTTGAATATTTACTTAATATTAAGAGTATTTAAAATATGAGATATTACTTAGACACCAACATCTTATATAACACGCCTGCTGTATTTAATTCAGACAAGGAGCTTTTTATTTCTGCATGGGTAATATTTGAAATAATTTCAGGTATCACAGATGATGAAAAATTTATTAGGCGAAAAAACATACTTCAAAAGTTAAAAAAATCAAAAATTAAAGTTATAGAACACTTCCATTCTAGTCTATGTGCAGAAGTGTTCAGCTTTAATTATTGGAAAATTGATGATGTGAAAGCAACTATGAAAATGTATGAGCTAATATTAGAGTGTGAATCTTATAAAGAATTTATAAATATTTCTTTCCTTATTGAAAACAACGAAGAAAGTTATGATTATCAATTATTTAGAAAATTTGATGAGCTTTTCACAACTGATCATAAAAAATTACTAAACGATAATATTGATAAAGTAAAAGATTTAGACAGCAAACAAAAAAAATATCAACCCTTATCAAACCTATGTAGTTGTGAGGGTTTTCAGCACAGAAATAGAGATTTCGCTAAATCTTTTGCTCAAAAATATATAGAATCTGCTGTGTTAGATGGTTATTATTATAAAGAATTAGATAAAAAATTGATGAAATATAAACCATTAAAAAATTTAGCAACATCAGACTTAGAAGTGTTTTCTGAGAATTTTAAAAAATGTAAAGACGCACCAGAACAAATTCAGTGTTTAATGAAATTTGACCAAGTAAAAGAAATCATTAATGAGTTGATTGAAGAAGAGCTTGATAAATCCATGCAATCTTTTGATAATTATATTAATAATGCAAGGAATTTTACAATTCCTACTATTACTAATGAAATTGCTTTAAATTCAATACTGCTTAGTCAGACACCTGGTCGCAATGATTCACAAGATATTGGGCATATATATTTTATTGATTATGTTGATTTTCTTGTATCAAATGATGGCTTTTTTCAAAGAGTAAATTGTTTGAAAGACAAAGTGCTGACTGTTAAAGAATTCTTAGAAAATCATATCCCATAGCAATGTTGAATAATGAGGAATTGATGTCGAAAACCTCATAAAAACCCAATAAACCCATACCGACAATGCAACGCAGCCAAGCCACATTTAACATCCATTCGTGCATCCATCTGACTGCGTTCATCTGTCACCATCTCAGCCCATGAGTTGCCATAAAAGTATCGGTCGATGATTGCATCCATCCAATCATCCATGATCTCAGACTGCCCTAGCATATCTAATATCAAACGCTGTACGGCGCGAGCTTCATTGTCATTGATTTGGCAGCTTATACGGCTGTTCTTGATCTTAGGTGGTTCAAAGTCCCCTGCGAGATAATCAACAATGATCTGTTGCTGTTTCTTTTTAGAGAGCTTTTTATATTTTCTCGCTTTGGCTGCACTGTCCATCGCCACAGCAATTGGATTAACAATGCGTCCACACGTACCCATTGCAGATAACATCCAAGCACCAAACTGGTAGAGCCAGCCTTCCAAATCAAATCGAGTCCAATCCACACTTTGCAAGATATGTTGGTTTACTACTGCAGCATTCATTCTCTATTCCTCAAAACTTCGCAAATCTTTTAAATACCAACATGGCTGCATCACGCGCATGTTCATTGGTTCGACCTTTCCAACCTGTCATTCGAATAAAGTCTGTTGCTTGCTTTTTGGTAGCATTGGCTGCTGGGTGAATCATCTTGTAGGTGTAGCCCTGCTCTTTGCACCAATCTTCCCAAATTTGCGCATCTCGTTTTACAGATCCAACGCCTTGAGCTTTTTCACGTCCACCTGTAAACCAAGTACGTTTTCGGGCATCTTCGATATACAGGCAGATATTTTGGATACCCCATGTTTGAGCGTACTTTTGGACTTTGGCCATCGCTTGTGTGATTGACAGGCTTTCAACATGTTCAAGTTCTCCGCCGTTACCACGGTCAGCAGCTACGGCGAATCCTGTATTCACTCCAGTATCTATCCCGATCATGATCTTCATGCTTGCACCATCCCCAACTCGATCTTGTTATTCAAAAACATGTGGTTCACCGAACCGATGTATCCACACCAACCAAACACGTCGCTCCAGTAGGTCCATGTGCCGTTTTGGTTTTGCCAAAATGTTCCATCATTTTCGATGTGTGTTGTGCCCTGAGGAATCATGCTGCCTCCTTCAAACTGCCGCTAAACCCGACTTGCTTCAGGTAGCCTTCCCATTTTTTGGCTTGGGTTGGGTTTTGTAGTTTTACGGCGATCCGTGCAGCCAGTTTTTCAAATGATTCACCTGGTTCGCTGTACTTGCTCGAAAATTCTGGATGGTGTGCAAGTTTCTGAGCAAAGCTCGCAATTTGTTTGTCGCTGAGCTGCTTTGGGTTTTCGGATGCAGTGGTTTTGCTGTACCCCGTTTTTTCAGTGTTTGAATATTTATTTCGGTGTGCGTTGAGCAACCAATCGGCAAAGTGAAAATTCATCAGTTCATCGCAAAGGGATTTGTCTTGGTTGTAAATCTCGAATGCGCGTTTTTCTCGTTCAGCCCATTTTGCGTTCAAGATGGTTTCTGCTTCGATGCTGTCATCCGCCAATGAAATTTCTTCACGAAGTTTTTTCAAGCAAAACCAGTCTTTTTTGTTTTTAGATTCTTCTTGAAGATTCTTTGGTAGATTCCGTGTACCACTGTTGGGACTGTTAGGTGGGATTGTTGGTACTCTTTCATGGGAAGAGTGGTACTGTTCCATTGTTGGTACTGTTCCACTTTCGGTACTGTTTAAATCGGGGCTTTCCTGTTTAAAGAGTTCCGTTGTTGGTACGGTTTTATTTTCTCGTCCTGAAACGCCACACAAGCGATAAACTTTGACTTGTTTGGTTACTCCTTTTCTTTCACCAGTATCAGCAATCAATCCATCTTCGATCAACTCAGCGATGATCTTCATCACTGTTTTACGGTCGAGTGTGGTGTCGTCTCTTAGTCGGTTAATACTTGGGAAACAGGTATGGTCTTCTCCTGCTCGATCGGCAAGTGACAACAGCACTAATCGTTTTAGTGCTTTTAAGCTGCCGCTAGCTCGTTCAGGGAATTGAACATCCCATGCCCATTTGGTTGCATCTAAGCTCATGGGGTTACCTCTTTTTTATCGTCTACGCACTGGTGTATCTGCGTATCGAGTTCAGCCAATATTTCGTGGAGTCGGTGGATCACCCTAGACATGTCTAGTGCTTCCCCGCGTGTGATGCGTCCGTCTGCCATCATTTCTTTAAATAGCGTGTAGACGTTTCCGCCATTCATTCCAAAGGTCAGGACGAGATCGGTTAATGCAGTGTCTCGGCTTTCGGGTATGTCAGGCAGGTTGATCGCCACTTTGCCGTGTTGGGCATTGAGGCTTTGCAGTATTCGGTAGTCGTTGGTGAGTGCCATCAGTTTTGATGCTTCGAACAACGTCAAGTGATGGGTATCTGTGTTTGGATTGACTTTGCTGTTAAGCACGGCGGGACTTTTGATGCCCATACGTGGAGCAAGTGCCGATGCGCCGCCTTTGTAGTCATGCACAGTGTTATAAGCAGCATCTAATATGTTCATATCGTGTTCCTTTGAACGTTTTTATTCGATGGGTGCTTTATTACCATTTTGGTTGTAATCGTTTAAGACTGGATATAAACCAAAATGTTGAAGAATTTCGGCTTCAGAAACACTCCCCTTACTAGCAATAGACAATGCTTTTCTAAGGTTTTTACGTGGTTCTTTGTACCCATATAGCAAATGAGTTTTTATATAACCGACTGTTGTTCCTGCATCTTTTGCATACTGCTCTAATTGTTTTGGGCTTTGTTGCAGTACGAAATCTCTAAATTTCATGATTGATCCTCACGTATCAATCCAAATATTACCTTTTAGGTAATGCAAAAACAACCTTTTTTCTTGTTTACCTTTTTGGTGATAAACCTACAATTGACATATGTGACTTGTCACAGAACATTCAGGATAAATATGGATAGCAAATCAATTAGATACAAAAACACTCGTTTACTTGTTGATCAAGTTGGTGGTGTATCCAGTTTTGCTGACAAAATTGGGAAAGGACAATCACAAGCGAGCCAATTCGCTGGTACTAATCCGATTAAAGGAATTGGTAACAAGGTAGCTCGTGAAATCGAGATTGCTTTTGATAAACCTCATGGGTGGCTTGACTTACCACATGATGAAGAGTCTAAATCTTCAGATGCGAATGTTTCTGAACCAATACCATTGATTGGCAAATTGATCCCAGTAATTTCTTGGGTACAAGCTGGTACATGGACATCAACGGAATCTATACCTTCAGATACGCAGTTTGAAGAGTGGCTTCCTCCAAATCCTAAATGTGGAAAACATGGCTACGGTTTAGAAGTTGTTGGGGAGTCAATGCTTCCAGACTTCCGCCCTAGTGACAAAATATATGTAAATCCAGACTTTCAAATAAGTGATTTAAAAACAGGTGATTTGGTTATCGTTGCATGTGACGGGGAAACAGAAGCAACGTTCAAAAAATTGATCGTAGAAAGCAACGGTATGTATTTAGAACCCCTTAACCCTAAATGGCTTGAAAAAATCATGGAGCTTCGTGAAGGATGCAAATTGGTTGGGAAAGTTGTTGGGTTATATAGAGATGTATAATTAAAAGCGAGAATAATCATGGACTTTCTTAATCAACATTTATCAGAAATTTTTTCTTTTCTAGGTGGTATATTAGCTGGTGGCATTGGAGGAGTAAGTATTACTAAATACATAAACAAAGCTGATCATTCTAAAAAGACAATTCAAAAAGGGATTAATGCAGGCGGCGATGTTGCTGGCGGCAATATTAATAAATCGAATAAATAATGACTAGTCAAAAAGATATTCAAGCTGGGGGTGATGTTGCTGCAGGCGATATCAATAAATCAACTTACCACTTTCATGGGGATGATAGTGCAATATTTACTCATCCATATTTTCAACTTGTTAGTGCAATACAAGCTGGGCATGAAATTGATATTGAAGAACAAATAGAAGACCTAGAACACTTTAGTGGAATGCTTCGAGAAGATCAAAGAGGCTTAGAAAAGAAGTTAATTGATTCCAATAGAGGATATCTTGTTAACAGTGCTGAAAGATTTAAATCTAAAGCAGGTAGATTGATAGCCAAGCATCAAGATAGTCCAGCATTTCAGTTTCTAATAGCTAAGATACTAGCTAGAATTGAAGTAACATTTAATCACATAATTTCTCCTATGATTCAGAATAATGCTAGTATTCAAGAAGTTGAAGCAGCAATATTAAAAGAGGTTATTCAACCAATTGAGCGTCTTTTAATAGGAACACCATTAGGGTCTAATAATGATTGTGTTGTTCAGTTATTTTATTTTCTAGCTGGTAATTGTCATATTTGTTGGGATAAAAAATGTTAATATACCATCCAGCATTTGATGCAAGTCACTGCACATATAGGATTTTAAAATTATTTAATATATTGGAAGAAAATCAATATATTGATGCAGATCGGATTAAAATAATTGATTTCTATATAGTCTTCCCTAAACAAATTAAATTTATCAAATTCCCGAAAGAAGTTAGAGGTAAATTTATTAGGAAAGAACTTGAGAATATAAATGATACTTACCGTCCATGTAAAAATAAATTTTTAATGGCAAAAAAAATGTCTTTCATTCAGGAAAAAGTGCTACAAAGTTTAGTAATAAATGAATATCTGGACAAAAGTAGCAGCTCAAATGAATATAAAAAAGGAAATAAATTTTCTCAACTAGCATTATCACTTCCCATATTAGATGCATATATTACATATAATGTAGAAAAATTAATATTTGATTTCCTTTTGAATTACTCACTAAATGGTAAAGATGGATTAAAAGATAGAACAGCACTTATGGAATTTCGTTATGATAAATAACTACAATACATTCAGCATAAATAAAATGATAGTTTTTCAAGAAGGAAAATGCGCCCTAGATATAAACTTCCTAGAAGGTCTAAATGTTATTTATGGAAAAAATAGTGCAGGAAAAAGCTCACTTTTAGATGTACTTATTTACTCTCTAGGTGGAGAAGATATAAATTTCACACCTATAGTTCAGTTATGTTCTGTAGTATATACTGAGGTGGAAATCAATGAAAATTTTATAACAATTGCTAGAGAAATAAATAACAAACAAAGAGAGGGTTTGAGTATTTTCTATGGGAAAATCCTTGATGCAATTTCAGCAGATAAGAGCGAATGGCATAATTTCCCATACAATTCTTATAATGATAAATTCGGTTTTTCTAAAATATTTTTTGACTATTTAAATTATCCTGAAACAGTTTCGTCTGAGACTAGCATCACAACGCATCAACTATTAAGAATTCTCTACGCAGATCAAGCTAATAATCATTTACCAATTTTCCGATATGAACGATGGGATAACTCTGAAAAAAGAATTGCAATTAGAGACTATATTTTCGGTTTATTCAGTGGAGAGCTGTATGAACAACAATTATTAAAAAAGAGCTTTGATAAACAATTAGCAGAATGTATTTCAAGATTACAATCTTTTTTCAAAATTGTTGGTAAATCATCTGAACAAATGATAGAGGAGTTTATCATAGAAGAAAGAAGTAATCTCATGAAAAGAAAAGAAATTTTATTGGAAAAACTTCTTTCCTTTAATGATTCATCGACTGAAAATGAATCAACTGACTTAGATCAAACTAAGCTACAAAATAAAATACAATCTGAAATGGCAGCCTTAAATAAAGCAGTTATATCATTGGAGGATCAACGATCAATTCAACAGCTAGAGATAATTGATTTAAATAATTTTGTGAATGAATTGAAAATAAGATTAAATGAGCTAAATAATTCAATTACCAGCAATGAATTAATTACAAACATTATTTTTGATTTTTGTCCTTGCTGCCATTCGAGAATATCTCTCCCACAAATCAATAGCAATAAAAACATTTGCAACCTATGTAAATCAGAAACATCAGAAAATGCAAATAAAAAGAATTTGTTGCAAATGAAAACTGAACTTAATTTCCAAATACAGGAGTCAAAAAAACTTATTAGTGATGAGGAAGAAAAGTTAAAAATTACAAATGAGCAACTAAATCAACAAATATATTTATTTAATGATAAAAAACAAGAATTTGATATTTTAACTGCACGTTGGCATTCTGCTAGAGAGCTAGTATTAATAGAATCCTACCGAGAACTTGGTGAAATTGATACTGAACTAAAAAATATTGAGTCCAGATTATCAATTGCCGATGAAATTAAACAACTTGAAAGAAAGAGAGACAATTTGCAGTCTGAAATTTCTAAAATAGATCTAGCTATAACTCACATGAAAAGCGCGGCAGAACATCGTCTTAAAAAAATTCTCAATAATTTAAATGATATATTAAAAAATCTTTTATCTCAGGATATTGGTGTACAAGAAGAGTTTCTAGATCCAAAGAACACTGTTGAAGTAAGCTTCGAAGATAATCAAATCTATATAAATGGTTCAGGTCATTTTTCACAAAGTTCAACAATTGTATTACGTCATTTATTTCATTTAGCCTTACTTGTTTTGGCTGATCAAGACTCAGCGATAAGAATTCCACGATTCTTTGTTTTAGATGGTATAAATGATGGCGGACTTGAAAAAGATCGAGCCGAAAATCTTCAAAAAATTATTACTGAAACATGTAATTCTTTAGAAAATCCATTTCAATTAATTTGCTCTACATCTGAGCTATTCCCAGTTATGTCGGATTGCAATAAAATTGAATTTTTAGCTGGTAAAAGGACTTTTGACGCAAAACTTCTATCATAAAAATCTAAATTTGGTAATTTAAACCAAATAGGTTATTTTTAACTTGAAATTAATTACCTTTTTGGTAATATTTATCTCACAAACAACAAAAAGCCCCTTCACTTTGGACGGCGACGGGGCTTTGCATTAAAGCGAGATAAGTATGAAACAAAAACCTATACACAGTCAAACAACACCTATCCTTTTTCAACACCCAACGGCGGCAGATCTTCGCCTGTCAGTTTGGAAAGTCATATACATCAACCTCAAAGAATTTAGCCTCTTTACCCTACTCGCCTTATTACTTTGGCTGTTCATCCACTTTTGCTATGCAGTGATTGGAGGGTAAGAATATGTCTAATTTTCAAATTCCAGAAGGTTATACGTTCCTTCCAAAAAAGGTAATTGAAACAGCGATTAAATGGATGGATCCAGATAATGATTACAATCATTTATCAGGTGAAGACTATGCTGATATTTTAAATTGCCGTGAAAATTTAGAAAAAGCATTAGTCACTTCAAATCCTTCAAGTCCAATTGATCTAACAGTTGGAGATAAATTTGTACGAGTTAAAATGTTCGATTCAGATCGCTTGTTTACTGTACAGGAGGTTTTGGGATCAGGAGTAATTGCCGATGATGGGCTTTATTACAGTAAAAACCCAGAGTGGACACGAAGACCTACTAAAGAAGAATTACGAGCAAACAAACGTTTAAAGGAGGCAACTCCAAATGGCGACTAATATCAAACGAGTTAAGCTTACTATCTTTGCTAAAAAATATTGGACAGATGAAGAGTCTCGACCATGCCGTGCAACACTCATTAGCCACATTCAACGTGGTTGGTTGAGTGGTAAGAAAATAGGCACGCATTGGTATATCGAATGCACATCTTGGGGTGCACCACTCTACTACAACAGCGATACACCTAAAATTGCATTGGAGTCTCCACCTGTAACAGGCAATCCGATCGCAGATCGAATATTAGCTGAGATATGACATGACACCACGACCACGCGGAACAGGGAGCCTCGACCTCCCACCCCATGTCGAGATTGATAAAAAGTCGAATGGTACAATCTACTACCGTTATATGTTGCCAAATGGACAACGTAAATCACTCGGCAAAGATCGCAATGAAGCTATCGTTGCGGCGATGGCTTTAAATGCGGCATTGGACAGACATCCTGATATCGTCGCAAAAATACTAGAGACTAACCGTAAAATCACAACCAACATTCCAAGCTTTGAAGATGGCTTAAAAGAGTTCTTACAACTGCGACTCTCTGAAAAGACCTATGCCAAATCGACATTGACCATTATCAATGCCAACTGCGATAAATACATCGAAACTTGGGGTTCGATCTTTTGCAATGAAATCACTTTAAATATGTTGGCCACTTATTTAAAAGAACAAACGCCGTTCCAAGCAGAAAAGCACCGTTCTTTGCTGATCGACATATTTAAATACTTTGTGGCAAATGGTTGGGCGAATGACAACATCGCTGAGAAAACCTTAAAACCGATTCGACCGAAGAAAACACGGCAACGACTGAGCAATGAAACGCTTGCTCAAATACGCGCTGTAAGCCCTGATTGGTTGAAGTATGCAATCGACTTAGCTTTGCATTCCACTCAACGCCGTGGCGATCTGGTGGCACTGTTACGCACGGCGGTGAATGTGAAAGAAAATACATTTACCGTGTTGCAGCACAAGTCATTAAATTATGACAAGCCGATCTATATCGAAGTAGATATGCATCCTGAACTGGCGGAAGCTGTGGTGAAGTGCCTTGAAAATTCATTCCGTTTGAACTGCCCTTACCTCATTGCGACTCGTCCTGTTCGCATCACAGCGCATAACCGAGCTGTGAAGTTACATGCATTTGCTGTGACTGAAGATCACCTCACCAAGCAATTCCAAAAGTATCGGGATTTGTCGGGTGCATGTGATCACCTAGAGCTGAGACAAAGACCATCTTTTCATGATCTGCGTGCGTTGGGTATTTTCAATATTACCGAGAAATATGGCAAAGCATATGCTCAGGCATTGGCTGGTCATGCCACTGAAAAAATGACGGATCACTACCTACAAGGACATGAAGAACCGAAGCCGCAACGAGTCAGTTTTAGATGATTTTTTAAATTCTAAATACGGCGATTTATTGTACTTATTCACATTAAAACCGAACGGAGTTCCCCGAAAATACCCCTAAAAGTCCCCGAAAATAAAAAAGCCCACTTTTGTAGTGGGCTTTAATATACTGTTTTCACAGTGAATTTTGGTAGGTATATCCAGACTCGAACTGGAGACCTCTACGATGTCAACGTAGCGCTCTAACCAACTGAGCTATACACCTAGAATGAAAAGCATGATATTCATTTTTTAGCATGATCACAAGTTTTTTTGATCTTGTTTGATCACAACCGCACAGTCTTTAAGCAACTTTTTAAATTGTTGTAGATCAACGCGATTCATTTGCTCTAAAAATACGATTTTCTGATACAGCACAATCACTTGTTTAAATGGTTGTTGATTTTCAACAGTTAAAGATAAACGCTGCATCCACGTTTGGAACGTTTCAGTGGGTATTTTCTGCAAATGCTTAGGAAGTTGCTTTTGAAATTTTAAAATCATCCGCTGATATATGGCTTGTTGCTTACGGTGTCGCCACCAAGCAAAAAACAAAAACGAAATTAAAATTCCACATATACCGATGATTAACACGACCACATAGCCATAAGTTGAATCAAGCCCGAGTTTAGATAGCCAGTTTTTCTGTTTTTCAGCGTCGTAGCCTACAACCTTGCTTTGCCATTGATAGCTTAAATAATCATTCCAAACACGTACATTTTTTAGAAATTTAAACTGTTGTAAGCGCCAAGCTTTCGCTTGCTGATCGCCCCAAATACGTTGGTCTTGCGCCAAATAATCCTGCATACCAGTATCAATACGTTGCGGCGCAATCATTGCGGTTGGGTCTATCCTTTTCCATTTTCCATCTAAATAAACCTCACTCCATGCATGCGCATCCAGTTGACGAACCTCCCAACTTTTCGCATCAAATGCTGGCTGCCCTCCTTGGTAACCCGTCACTACTCGAGCAGGAATTCCGACATAACGCATCAGCATCACGAAGCTAGATGCATAATGTTCACAAAAGCCTTTACGACTGGAAAATAGGAACTGATCTATACGATCGCCACCCAACGTTCCCGGACTTAATGTGTAGACAAAACCATTTTTACGATACCACCCTAAAACAGCTTGCACATATTTTTCAGGATGTTGGTGGCTTTGCTCAAACAGCTTGCCCGCTAATTGTTGGGCTTTTTGATCTCGTGTTTCATCAAATCGAGTGTTTAATTCAAACTGACGTTCAGCGAGTACACTTGGCCCAGCGGTGCTTCGTCCTAACCAGTACATTTGTATCGGTTGGTTTCGTTTGATCAATTTTGTAGGACGAATACTATCGTCCTGATAGAGTTGTAAATATCGCTCTTGGGGAATTGAATACTCTAAGCCCATAACCCAATTGGCCTGTTCATCAGCAGGCAAATACTGATATGGCACAATCCGCCCAGTGCTTTGCGTGTTTTTTACATGTTGATTAAAAATACTACTGGCCCATGTCACACCATCATATTCATCTAGAACTAAAGCACGCCAATACAGCTCTTTACGGTTTGGAAACTGATACATGTCAGCTACAACACGAAAAGCCAAAGCTGTGGACTGAGACAAACGTGCAATATCTCCGGGTGACATTCGATCACTCATACCCGTAATAGCCCGATCATTCTGAATCGGAATGGCCCAAAGTGGTGGTAAGCGCGGGAAGAAAATGAACAACAAAATAAAAAATGGCGTTGCTATACCAATGAACTTAAAAACTTGTTTAACATCTTGTTTTAATTGATTGGAAGACAACGTATTTTGATTCAACAAACCCGTTTGGATACGATACAAGCCCATTAAACACATAACAAATGTCACGAAAACAATCATTGCCATCCAAAAGGCTTGGCTATGTAAAAGTAAACTTGCACCAACGAATAAGGCAAAATTGAAAACAATCAATAAATCTCGGGTATTTTTAGCTTCAAGACTCTTGGCAAATAAACAGGTACTTAGTAAAGCGACACCCGGTTCAACGCCAAGCAGACTTTGATAGTGGAAATAGATCAGCGCAAATGAGACCAAGACAAAAATAATCAGTATTGGTTTCGGGAGCGGCTTTAAATTTTGTTTGTGATAACGCCAAACTAAGATCAGCCACACAATTCCCCATAAACCACTCAAGGAAATTGGAACAAAGCTAACCTGCCCGAGTAGTACACATCCGAGCGCAGCCAAGATAGTGAAAAAAATTGGTTTGTTCATTCTTAGGCCTGCGCAAGTAAGCGTTTTGCTTGAATCAACTGAGATGATCCTTGCCCACTTTCCAACCGAGCATGTGGCAGAATCAAGGCATAATCATCTCCAAACTGTTCACACTGCTCAATCAATCCCATCATAAAGCTTAATTTTTCTTCATGACTTTGTACGGGTATCTGCTGATAATCAATCTCTAAATGTTGATGATTGGCTTGAGCTTCAAACATTTTGATAAAAAAGCCTTGTCCCCGTGCGACTTGTTTCCATGCCACATTTTGATAAGAATCCCCTTGCTGAAAAGTTCTTAGCTCACGAAATTCATCCAGACTATCATTGGTATGTGATGGTTGATTTTTATGTTCTTTTTGCCAATCATAAGCCTTAGGTGCAATCCATACCTTTTGTTTTAGATTTAAATAGGTCCAAGCGCGAACCAATCCTAAAGGATAGGTCGAATAGATTTTAATCGTATCAAAAGCATATTCGCCACGTTGTTGAGGGAAAAAACCAAGTTCAAGACTTTGCTGCGCTTGGTCTAAATAAAAAATTTGTTCCTGATCGTGCCATTGAATTTGTAAATATCGAGCTACATTTGATTTCTGTTTCAGAAAAAGTTTAAGTGTTAATACCTGCCCCACTTGTCCGACTTCATCGCTTACAACCTCAATATGTAAAGCATGCAACTGTTTAAAGGTTAAATAAAAACTAATACATAAAATCGCACTTAATAAGAAGCAAAACCCTAAAATCAGATTATTGCCATAGTTAATGCCAGCGATAAAAGTAATTAGAATCAGAGCAAGATATAAAAAACCATGTGTATGAGTAAAAACCAAAATATCTTTTTGCAACAGCGTTTTGCTGCGATCCACCTGAAAGCGCTTTGCAATCCACTGCCAAACTTGCTGTTTGAATCGGCTTTGCATGCATCTATCCTCTACTACAATACATCGACCAATTGCAAAATTTGTTTCACATCCACTTCTGCCAAGCTTAAACGATGCGCAACTACAGCCACGAAAACAGTCTGCACATCATCCGTGGTGACAAAGCTACGACCCTCAACCAATGCATACGCTTGCGCCGCAGCTTTAAGTGCCAAGACACCACGCGTTGACAGACCATGCCGTTGTTTACGTGTTTCAGCAGCCAAATCTAAAATATAGTTTAAGACGGCATTGCTTAAAAATACCTGCTGAGCCAATGAACGCAAATGTAATATATCGGCTTGATCAAATACAGCCGCTAGCTGATGAATCAACACATGACGGGAACTTTGCTGTAAGAGTAATTTCTCAGCTTGGCGTGATGGATAACCGAGTGACAAGCGCATTAAAAAGCGATCCAATTGCGACTCTGGCAATGCATAAGTACCACTTTGAAATAGTGGGTTTTGTGTGGCGAGGACCCAGAAAGGCTGTGGCAATTCATAATGTACACCATCGACGGTGACCGCCCCTTCTTCCATTGCTTCCAGCAAGGCACTTTGGGTTTTTGGGCTACAGCGATTGATTTCATCTGCCAGCAAAATTTGAGTGAAAATAGGCCCTTTTTTAAACTCAAATAAATGTTCTTTCTGGTTGAACATATTAATCCCAATCACATCGCTTGCGAGCATGTCATTGGTAAATTGAATCCGTTGAAACTGCAAACCTGTTAAGCGTGCCAATGCACTGGCTAAGGTTGTTTTTCCAAGTCCGGGTAAATCCTCAAACAGCACATGACCACCAGCCAATAAACACGTCAGCGCCAATTTGGTTTGCTGTGATTTATCCAAAATAAGCTGATTAACCTCGAGCAAAAAACTTTTGATCTTATGCTCATAATGCTGAATATCTTGTTGTATTTTTTGATTTTGCTGATTGTTTTCTTGAACTGAAACTTTTTCCAGACCCCACATTATTCTATCCCCCAAAAATAAAACAGTGTATGAATCAACATACACTGTTTTAGATTTTTTTCAAAGAAATCAAATAATTTCTATTTCTAACAAGGGCATTTCTTCATCCCACCGCCCGCACTTGGATAGCGCGAATCTACACAGTGACGATAAAAAGTTTTAGCATCCATTGGGGTTAAATCTGGATGGTGTGTTTTCATATGTTGCACATAATTTTCATAGTCAGGTACACCGACCATTAAACGAAAACTCTGTTGCAAATGCTGCCATAAAACCGCGATTTTCGACCAGTTTCTTGGTGACAATAACAAATGTTTTTGCGACATGATGGTGAATTTAATGATCTTCACAATCACTGCACTTCCTTTACGAGCAATTTTAAAATCCATCATCACTCTCCTTTGATACTATTTGCAGTCATCGGCGTTTCGGTATAGACCGCAGGTGCTTCATTCGCTGTTGGTGTTGGACTTGCCAAGGCTCTACGAATCGCGCCAATCGAGGCAATAATCATCACAATTGCAACAATCATAAAGAACGCGCACAACCCTGCATTAATCTGATTTGACAATACAATAGTCTGCATCTCAGCCACAGATTTTGCTGGAGCAAGTACTTCACCACGTGCAATCGCATCCGAAAAACGATTGGCTTGAGCAAGGAAACCAATTTTAGGATTGTCATGGAAAATCTTTTGCCATCCAGCGGTCATTGAAGTAATGATCAAGAAAACAGTCGGTACAATCGTAACCCAAACATATTTTTCTTTTTTCATTTTAAATAGAATAACCGTACCTAAAATCAATGCCATCGATGCAAGGATCTGGTTACCGATACCAAATAAAGGCCATAAAGAATTGATCCCACCTAGAGGGTCAACCACACCTTGATAGACAAAGTATCCCCAACCTGCAACCGCAACAAACGTTCCGATTAAATTCCCAACGAATGAACTTGAGTTTTTCACTGCTGGAACAACGATACCCACCGTATCTTGCACCATGAAACGACATGCACGTGTACCGGCATCTACCGCTGTTAAGATAAATAAGGCTTCAAATAAAATCGCAAAGTGATACCAAAATGCCATCATCGAACGATTATTGAAAATTTCAGAGATGATATGCGCCATACCAATTGCAAAGGTTGGTGCGCCACCTGTACGCGATAAAATCGAACTCTCACCCACTTCATGTGCCAAAACAGTCAACATTTCAGGGGTTACCACAAAACCTAAATTTCGTACTGCTTCCGCAGCAGTTTCAACACTTGTTCCCAAAACTGCTGCTGGTGCATTAATCGCAAAATAAATACCCGGATCTAAAACAGTGGCACAAATCATCGCCATAATACCGACGAATGATTCCATCAACATACCACCATAGCCAATCACACGAATATTGACTTCGTTATCAACCAGTTTTGGAGTTGTGCCTGACGCAACCAAGGCATGGAAACCTGAAATCGCACCACAAGCAATGGTAATAAATAAGAAAGGAAATAAACTTCCAGAAAAAACAGGACCTGTTCCATCAACAAAATGCGTCACTGCTGGCATTTTTAACTCAGGCATCGCAAATAAAATACCGACTGCAAGACCTGCGATCACACCAATTTTAAGGAATGTAGAGAGATAATCACGCGGTGCCAATAACAACCAAACAGGTAACACTGAGGCAATAAAGCCATAGATTATCAGTCCCCACGTTAGCTGCGTTCCAGTTAAGGTAAAAAACTCACCCCAATAAGGATGTTTTGCAACATCACCACCAAATACAATTGCCGCCATCATCAGGACAAAGCCGATAATTGAAACCTCTGCAATTTTCCCGGGGCGCAGATAGCGCATGTATATGCCCATGAACAGTGCAATTGGAATGGTTGCCGCAATACTAAATACCCCCCATGGACTTTCGGCCAGTGCTTTGACCACGACTAAGGCCAATACAGCAAGGATAATCACCATCACGCCTAACGTACCCAGCATGACGATCACACCAGCAAAGGTGCCCAATTCCTGTTTTGCCATTTCACCCAATGAACGACCGTCGCGTCTGGTAGAGATGAATAACACCAAGAAATCTTGTACTGCACCTGCGATGACCACACCCACTAACAGCCAAATTGTTCCGGGTAAATACCCCATTTGTGCAGCTAGAATAGGTCCAACTAACGGTCCTGCACCTGCAATTGCGGCAAAGTGGTGACCAAATAAAACGTATTTATTGGTTGGCACATAGTCCAGACCATCATTCAAGCGATGCGCTGGGGTCAACCGTTTAGGGTTTAACTCAAAAACTTTAGTCGCGATAAATAAACTATAGAACCGATAAGCAATGCTATACACACATACCGCAGCAAGGACCAGCCAAACTGCATTGACATGTTCACCTCGACTCACTGCGAGTATCCCAAATGAGATAGCGCCTACAATGGCAACCAAACTCCATAAAAGTTTGGAGGGAAGCGATGATTTTGTTTGTGTTGTTTCCATTCAGAACCTCTCAAATACATAACTTTTCGTTAGTTGTTACATGGCTTTCCATACCTATATTTTCTCTTCGGAAATATCTTCGTAAGTTTATCGTTTTTAAAAGATGATTTATCTAATACTTTCGCATAAAAAAAGGGATGATTTTCATCATCCCTTAGATAATCTTATCGTTAGATTCGATTATGCACGTTCTAAATAATCACCAGTACGGGTGTCTACACGAACGCTTTCTTCTTGCTGTACGAATAACGGAACACGTACCACTGCACCTGTTTCTAATTTAGCAGGTTTACCACCACCGCCAGAAGTATCACCACGTACACCTGGATCAGTTTCAATGATCTTAAGGACTACGAAGTTAGGTGGGTTAACGGTTAAAGGTACGCCATTAAATAACATAATGGTACATTTTTCATTTGAGTCGTCTTTTAACCATTTCGCAGCATCACCCATCGCAGTTTTATCTGCAGCGATTTGCTCGAAAGAGACAGGATCCATGAAATTCCATAGTTCACCATCGTTGTAGAGGTATTCCATTTCAACTTCTACAATATCAGCCGCTTCCAAAGAGTCACCTGACTTAAACGTTTTTTCTAATACTTTACCAGAACGTAAATTACGCAATTTTACGCGGTTAAATGCTTGACCTTTACCTGGTTTCACATATTCATTTTCCATGATTGAACATGGGTTGCCATCAAGCATAACCTTAAGGCCTGCTTTAAAATCATTTGTAGAATAATAGGCCATGAAAGGCGCACTCCAAACTTAAAACTCAAATCTATTAATGCTAGACTAGGCACACAGCTGCGGCTAACACTATTTTTACGTATGGCATGATAAACTATTTACATCAAGAGAAAAACTGGCAATCACAACTCAGTGATCTAATTACCGATCCTTTAGAGCTGTTAAATCTGCTTGAGCTATCTACCGAACAGTTATTATCTGGGGCTATCCTCGCCTCTGAGCAGTTCAAATTACGTGTTCCTCGTGCATTCGTCGGGAAAATGAACATTGGCGATCCTTTAGACCCGTTATTACTGCAAGTTTTACCACACCATTTAGAACTTGAAGAACATCCAGCCTTCGTTACCGACCCATTAGGTGAAGAAGCCGCCAACCAAATGGCAGGCGTTTTACACAAATACCAATCACGTTTTTTACTTACCCTCACTGGGGCATGTGCGATTCACTGTCGCTATTGTTTTCGCCGTCATTTTCCATATCAAGAAAATCTGCCTAAAAATGATGATTGGATAAATATTAAGCAGTACATTGAGCAAAATCCGAAGATCAATGAAGTCATTTTAAGTGGCGGTGATCCACTCACCCTCAGCAACCGAAAACTCGCTTTATGGCTAGAACGTCTAGCATCTCTCCCTCAAATTAAAATACTGAGAATTCATTCACGTGTTCCGATTGTTATCCCCAACCGTGTCGATAAAGAGCTGATTTCTATTTTAAAAAACAGTAGGCTACGCATAATAGTAGTGGTACACTCAAATCACGCAGCTGAGCTTGATGATTACACTTGCTCAAAGTTATTACAGTTATCATTGCATCATATCACCGTGTTAAATCAGGCGGTTTTACTCAAAGGTGTGAATGATTCTGCAAAAACGTTGACTGAGTTGAGTAGCCGTTTATTTGAAGCAAGAGTAATGCCGTATTACCTGCATGTTTTAGATAAAGTTAAAGGTGCTCAACATTTTGATTTAAGGTCTTCAGAGATAGACCATATATACAGTGATGTATTAGCAAGTTTACCGGGATATTTAGTTCCAAAACTTGTGAGGGAAATTGCGGGCGAAAAAAATAAAACACCGCTTTTTGGGGCTCAAACATTCTGAGATTGATAACACAATGATGAACACAGCTTTTTCGGATATTTTTCAAATTCCAACTGTACTAAGACGGGACAAACTGAGTTTTTGTGACACAAACACCAAAAGTTTGAATGAATGGATTTCCAATTTATCCATCATGCAATTGGGCGATACATCCAAAGCACTCTTTGCCGCTTTATTAGAACTCAGCGAGTTAGAATGTTCGGAAACCTTGCGTTTTGACTTAGTCCAAGTCTTACACCCGACCATCGAAAATGTTTTAGGCAGTTTAGAAAAGAATTTTTTCAATCAAGGTGTGATTAGCTCTGATCGCAATGAGCATATCATTGAACTCGCGATGCTATTACGCTGCTACTTTGCAGCGGTTTATATCAATATTGTTCGTCGTAGCAATGAACAGCTAGACCAGCAGAAGTTCTCGATATTTGCACTCAATCAAAAGAAGAATTTGCAGACAGCAAGAACACTGGCAACCTTCCAATCTTTACAACAACTGACCCAACTCTTATACCAACAACATATGTTGTATAGTGAACCCGTTGCAGGACAATGGCTCATCGCACATCAACTCTATGATGCCGCTGTTACACATAGATATCACCATACCAACTTAGATCAAGTTCACGGCACATCGAGTTCATTGGGCAATATTTCTCAAGCTTACGCCCAACTCATTTTGATGGATATTTTTAATACCAATCAAATACGCCAATCTGAAATACAAGCACTGTTCCAGTGTAGTTTTGATTGGGCGAAGATGGTTCAAATTCTACCCAAAGAAACAGACTTAACCAAATATGTGGTCGACACAAGTAAAGATCACCCACCGATTTATAATAAAAAGCAAAGTTCAGGTTTTCTACCGAACATTTTTATTAGTACGCATAGCCTATTGGATCATGTCACTGCAACCCTACATAAAAATGCGGAATATGTGTCCAAAAACGAAAAAGTCTATCTCACCCCTGCTTTAAAATTTCATGTGCAGACAATTCTAGGAACGATCGCGGAGCGTCGCCATGAGCGTTATGAATATAATGCTCAGCTACATATTTGTTTTGGTCTTTTGACCGCACATTTTTACCTGTCCAAAGCGAAGAACTTTTCAGAAACATTATTTCTAGATCATAGTTATGGGCTACAGAATGAATCAAGGTTCATGTCAGCTTGGGATAAAAAGAACACAACAGATAACCAAGAGTCTGCGATTCAGCGTTTAAACCGTGAAAGTAAAACGGTATATCAAGCAGATATACTGGATATTAGCGTTAATGGTTATCGTATTAAATGGTCTGGGGATGCACCCAGGAACTTAAGAACAGGTGAATATATACTCGTTAAAGAAACCTCGCATGGACATTGGCGTGGTGGCGTGATTCGCTGGATTAAACAATCCACTGAGAAAAGTTTAGAATTGGGTTTAGAAGTGCTTGCACAAGAAATTTTCCCGTGTGCGGCACGTATTCAAGCGGATCGACATATCAGTAATTATCATCCAGCGCTTTTATTAAAAAATCAAAATTTGGATGAAACCAAAACAACTTTGATATTACCAGGTTCACAAATTTTTCGGGAACACCAAGCTGTTCATTTAAGATTGGGGAAAGAGGAAGTAAAAGTGTATTTATTAAACGCACAACTAATTACCCAAAGTTTTGTTCAATTTGAATTTGAACTACTGAATGAGGAAGAACAGCCTGTTCTCCGTAAGTTTATGGCACAAAAAAATCTAGATAAAATTGATCAAGACTTATGGGAAGCATTGAAGTGAGAAATTCTTTACTCTCTAAAAAACTAAAACGGACTGAAACTCGTTTACTCATCATTGATGATAACCAATTACGGTATAATCAAATTTCGGCATTATTTGCGGCTCAAGACCATCAAATTCAAGCAACCTTACTTGATGATCTTAAAGCATTTGAAAAACAACTGAATTTGGCTTGGGATATTGTGATTTTTGGGCGTGCATACGATCTGAAAATTGAACAAACGCTATCTCTTATTCAAGCATCAGCACAGCCAAGCTTACCTGTTTTATTACTTGAGCCAGATGATTATAAAGCTGAGCAATATCAGACTTATATTCATAAAGGCATTTATGACGTTTTAGACCTTGCCTCACCAGAAAAGTTCTACATCGACATCGTTCGCACCCTTTCCTACAGCCGTTTGGTTCAAGCGGAACATCGTTTACTCAGTGAATTAGAAGCAGCTCAAACCCAAGCTCAATCTCTCGTTGCCGAAAGCCACAAAGCCGTTGCAATTTTACAAGAAGGCATTCATATCGAAGTAAATGCCGAATATGCAACGCTATTTGGTTTTGACAGTGCAGACGATCTTATTGGTTTACCTATTCTTGATGTGTTACAACCTGAAGATTTAAGTCAGTTTAAGTTACGTTTCAAGAAAATTTCACAGGGACAATTTGAACAAGCACGTTTTGAGCTGCGCACTCAGAATCCAATCATACAAAATAATCCGCTACAAGTTGAATTCCTCCCTTCTGGCAATGAAGATGAAATCCAACTCAATATTGAGTGTGAAGCAACACATCAATCCGTAGCCGTAGCTCCAACGACAACACCAACCGAAAAAGGTTCGAGCTTATTTACTGCGTTGCAGCAAATTAATCGACAACTCGCAAATCAGCCAGCCAATGCCAATGCACTGGTGTTGTTTAGTCTAAATAACTGTCCAAATGAAGTTTTCCAAAAGGATTGGCACGCAACAAAAGCTTATTTCTCTAATATTCCAAATTTTATTAAAGAACAAGTTAGTGTTCCTGTATATCAAGTTGATACTGCACTTTATGTGGCTTTATTCCAAGCAGAATCTAAAGTGGTATTGAACTCGTTATTGATTAGTCTAAATGGTTTGCAAAAGCCACAATTGCTGGTCACGGAACAATATAACTTTCCTTTACATTTAAAATTAGGTTATTGCGAACTGACCAAACAGATTCCAGATGAAGCCCATTTTGAACGTATACTTTCTAAAGCATTCTTACTGGCACTACCTGTATTCAACACCCCGAAGATTGATACCAATATTGGTTTAACCACTGAACATATTCCAAAAACGGTTCAAATCAGCCTATTACAAGAGCTGAAACAGAAGCTGGATACAGGTGATATTCATCTTAAATATCAACAAACCTATGATAAACAAGATCAATATACCCACACCTATGAGGTTTCCAGTGGCTTTATACACAATAATCAATGGCAGGATTTAAGTGACCTTGCGGACTTAAAAAATGATCCTGAACTATCCGTTCAATTAGACCGCTGGATATTAGTAGAAGCATGTAAACAATTACATAATTTCATTACCCAATATCCAAAAGCAAAACTGATTATCAATCTTAATCATCACATTCTATTAAGTGATAAAAAACTTCCTGAATTGGTTGCAAAATTATTAACTATCATTGGAAGTAAACAAGCTCATCCAATCATTTTACAGTTCTCCGAGCAAGCACTCCAACAGAACCTATCACAGGCGCAGCCGCAAATTGCTTTACTCCGCCAGTATGGAGCTGAAGTGGCCATTCGTGGTTTTGGTGATTCTCTTTATAGCGATACGATTCTTCAGCAAATTGACACTCAATATGTCAGTTTCCACCCAACATTATCGAAAATGCTCGCATCAGACAAAGACATGACCGCCTTACAAGAAAAAGTGTTGCACTTTATTGCCCAAAAACCTGTTGAAATATTCTTAACCGAATTAAATGATATGAACTTATTTGCAAATGCGTGGAATGTAGAGAGTCGTTTCTTACAAGGTAATTATTTTCAAAAGAAACTTGATCGCTTAACCGATGTACAAGATCAATAAACACAATATGTAAGAAAATGGTCATTGGGCGTATGCAATACGCCCTTTCATCTAATTTATAAGCATAAAAAAACGGGCATATTGCCCGTTTTTTGCATTTTCGATATTAACGTTTGATAGAACGTGACATACCAGAAAAACGTTGTTTGAATTTGTCGATACGACCGCCTGTATCCACATTCTTTTGTTTACCAGTATAGAATGGGTGGCAAGCTGAACATACGTCTAGATAAAGTGTTTCTTTACCTAAAGCAGATTTAGTTTCGATAACGTTACCACATGAACAAGTAGCAACTAAAGTTTGGTATTTTGGATGAATATCGGCGCGCATGCTCGATGCTCCTAATTAGTAAGAAAGGCTTAAGCTGTTATCGCAATTGATCACTCTCAATATGAGGAAAGCAAAGTGTTTTACACTTGCAGATCAACACCACAACAGACCATTTCTTTTGACTCACCGAGACTCTAAAGGTCAGAGCAAAGCCAACAAGTGCCGAGCATTATACGCCAACAAATTAGATTTAGCGAATTATTCTTGTCTTGTTTTTGACCAATGATTAGCAATTATCCCACAAACCATTAGCTGGATTTGATGAAAAATCATAATTGGCAAAACAATCATCCCTAAAGGTTGTCCAATAAATAGAATTTGCGCCATAGGAACCCCACTCGCCAGAGTCTTCTTTGAACTACAAAAGAAAATCGTCACTTGGTCCGCTTGATTGAAACCAAGCCATTTCGGCACATACAAAGCCAATAGCATCACGATGGTGAGCAAGACTGAGCATGCAAGGATTAAATACAATAAGGTTAAACCACTGACTTGCTGCCATAGTCCAGCGACCACAGCGCTACTGAACGCACCATAAACCACCATTAAAATAGAGCCTTGATCAAATACCTTGACCAAACTTGGTCGTTTGAGCATTGCAGGGAAAATATAAGGACGTAATAATTGACCTAATATAAACGGAACTAATAATAACAGTGTGATTTGAATAATCGACTGAGTTGGATCAAAACCATGTTGGCTTTGCCCTAGAATAAAATAGCTGACCAGAATAGGTGTAATGATCATACCAATGATATTGGAGAATGAAGCACTACACACAGCACCTGCGACATTGCCCTTTGCCATCGAAGTAAAAGCAATCGAAGATTGTACTGTTGAAGGCAGAAAGCACATAAACAGAAAGCCCCAATACAACTGCTGTCCTAAAAGAGGTTCTAAGATCGGTCGAGCCATGAGACCGATGGCAGGAAAAAGTAGAAAGGTAAATGCAAAGACCAGAGCATGCATTTTCCAATGCAGCATGCCTTCAACCACAGCCTCACGTGACAGCTTTGCACCGTGTAAAAAGAAGAGTATGGCAATTGCGACTGTTGTAAGAATATTAAAATAAGATGCAATTTGACCTGAAACTGGTAAAAATGTTGCAAGTACAACCATCGCAACCAAGAATAATGTAAAGCGATCCAATGCCAAAATTTTGAACATATCTTATTCCTACTCACCCACTAATTTACGATAAAGCCTAATACGATATTGTTGACCATTTGATCGACACATCATACTGGGCTATATAAATAAAGCTAGAGTTTTAAATAAGAAATCTTCTGATTAAACTCCATTAAGATTAATTGTTACGTGCATTTTGATCCTGTTGAATCAACTCAATCTTATAGCCATCTGGGTCTTCAACAAAAGCGATAACCGTCACGCCACCCTTCATCGGGCCTGCTTCACGTACCACTTTTCCACCACGTGCTTTGATGTCTTCACATGCCTTATAGGCATCTTCTACACCAATCGCGATGTGCCCATAAGCATTACCCAGCTCATAACTTGAAGTATCCCAGTTATGGGTGAGTTCAAGTACTGTGTTGTTTGCTTCATCACCATAGCCGACAAAAGCAAGGGTAAAACGCCCTTCTTCATAGTCGCGTTGGCGTAGCAATTTCATACCAAGTACCTCAGTGTAGAACTTTAAAGATTGTTCTAAATTACCTACACGTAGCATCGTATGTAACATGCGCATCATCGTTTCCTCGAAATAAAGATTCATTCACTAGGGTTCAGGAATGAATTTGTGCAGATCAATATTAGGGATAAATTTATAATGTTTATCGTTCGCAGTCAGTAAAGATTCACCAAAATGTATTGCTGTTGCAGCAATTAAAGCATCAGCCATTTGCATTGAATGGCTTAAGGCATATTCTTGAACATAAAACATTGCACGTGCAGAAATTTCCTGATCAATATGAATAATATGAATATTCCAGTAATGTAAAGCCCTTTGAAAACGTAAACTTTCCTGCTTATTACGCATTCCCTGTAACAACTCCATATAAGTCACAGCAGAAATGGAAAATGGAATATTACTTTCAACCGCTTCTTTAGCAGCCACTTTACCTCGTAAATACCAAATCAGAACATCGGTATCAATAATCAAAACTGTCGACCTTGACGCATTGCGCGTACAGTTTCATCTACAGTTGAAACATGTTCATCCTGTTGCCACATGGCAAAAATATCATCGTCCTGCTTTTGCTGCTGAATCGGTACAATTTTTGCGAGTGCTTTGCCTCGATAAGTCACAGTGACCTCTTGACCATGCTGGACTTGATGAATAATTTTACCTGATTGAATACGTAACTCTTTCGTTGAAACATGCATAACTCATACTCCAAAGTGTCTACTTAGAAGTGTATCCTCTTAATCATAAACATGCAATTTTCTCTCTATTCTAGTTGCATTTGCATAACTTTTTGATAAGTTCCAAAAGTTTTAATCAGAGAGAATGCCTAAATCACTTAGGCATTCTCTTAACTTTACTTGCTTGAGGCTTCATGCTGTTTCAGCAATCTTGCAACCCAAACCACGAGGATTAAGATTGGAACACCAATCAAAGTTGTCATTAAAAAGAAATTCGGGTAGCCCATATTGCTGACCATCGTGCCAGAATAGCCACCCAATAATTTCGGAGTCAATGTCATCAAAGAACTAAAAATAGCATATTGAACGGCGGTAAAAGACACACTGGTTAAACTAGATAAAAAGGCAATAAATGCTGCGCCAGCCAAACCAGCAGCAAGATTATCCACCACAATCGCGAGATATAACCACAATGAACTATACTGTTTGATCACTTTCCCTTTGATCTCGACATCCTGAGTAGACTGAGGATTGATCAATGGTAGAGGCTCAATATTCACATCTAGTTCATTACCTATCGTCAAGTGCGTATTCGATTGATAACGATGCGATATAGATAATATTGATTGATCACCATCTAGCACCGCAACATCAAGTTGCTTAGATGGAGAAGCGAGTAATTGTTTCGCTTCAATCACGCTGCTAAAAACACCATTCCGATCTAGTTTTGCATCAAAATTTTGCCCATCTAAATCAATCACAATTTTTTGTGTCGCAGTTAATGGCTCACCAAAATACTGTCCTCTCACCACGATACTACCCGATTGCTCATGTAGGGTAATTTCATTATTACTAGTGATGGGTAACATCTGAATTTGTGGTTGTTGTGCATCTGCAACCAAATAAGGTTGTGAAATCGAAATAGGCTTTTCATGCTCTTTATTGAGATAAGATGCAGTGACTTCGATATTGTTCGCTTCACCCAAAACTGCTGGTGGCACTTTTAACTTCCAAAAACCCACTTCATCCGTTTGTACCTGATAAGAGTGAGTACCAACTTGTACCTGAACCTGATCCAATGGTTTTCCTGATTTCACCAAGCCAATAAAAATCAAATTGGTTGAACTCGCCAATACGGCACCAATAAACATCAGCTTCATGATATTCATCCGCTGTGCCAGCAAGCCCCCTAAGAAACCACCCACCAAACTAAATAGCACACCATAAACTTTAACAGCTTCGGCAATCTGCTCTTTACTAAAGTTCAGGTCTTGATAGAACACATTGGAAATCACCCCTGCGATAATGTCAGAGATTCGGAAAAAACCGATCAACAATAACAATACCAATGCCAGCTTCACACCATAACGCTTAAAGAAGTCTAGAATCGGAGCGACCCATGTTTCTTTCGCCATCTGTTGGTTTACAACACCTACTTTGACCAGTCCGAAACCGATCAATAAGGCACAGGCTGTGGCTGTTAAAAATCGCAAGGCTTCTAAACCAAACAAAGCAGCGGTATCTTTAATTTCAACAGCCTTGATCATTGCTTGTGTGAGCTGACCTGAATAAATATAAGTCACTACAAAAGTCGTAACCGCGAGAAAAAACACCAAAACTAAACGGTAATAATCCTTAGATTTATAATCCTTATAGACACGATCAACTTTAGGCTCACGAATGATCAGTGTCGTAATGACCCCGACCATCATAACAGCCGCCATGGTTAAATAGGTATATTTCCAAGCTTCGTAGATATAATTGCCTTTGGCTGTACCTAAGTAAGCAGCCAAAAATAAAGCACCTGCACCAGCAACGATCATCCCAATACGATAGCCTGCATTATATGTTGAAGCCAAAACCGTCTGCATTTCGGTTTCAGCCAACTCAATACGATAAGCATCAATCACAATATCTTGAGTCGCCGCAGAGAAACCCAACAATACTGCACCTGCTGCCATTTGGAATAACGCCAAATTTTCAATATAAAAATCGAATAGCTCTATTGGACCTAAATTGAGATATACATGCCAAGGCTGACTTACACTCATAGGATCAGTCATTGCCATAATACAAATAGCAGTAATAATTAAAAACTGTGCAATCAACAACCAAGCGCGACGACGACCTAAGGTTTTAGTCAGAAATGGAACAGGTAATTCATCAATCAACGGTGCCCAAACAAATTTAAATGAGTAGCCCAATGCCGCCCAGCTAAAAAAAGTCACCGCAGTTTTATCAATACCTGCCTCTCCCAGCCATAAAGATAAGCTAGAAAAAATTAATAGAATCGGTATCCCTGCTGAAAAACCAAGAAAAAACATAATCAGCGCACGGCGATCTAAAAATGCTTTAAATGCAGCCGCCCAACCAGAGGCTTGAGTCGTCATTGCTTATTATTTTCCAAAATGTTCAAATGTGCCTATTCAATCGTTTCTTGCGGCTGCTTGCAAGTTGCTTTATGCAATCATTGTTTTGTTTTGTCGATAAAAAACACAAGTTCGCTTGATCTTTAGACCCAAAACTGTATACCTTTAATTACTTAACTTTCGTTTATTTGTTGGATAGCAATAGTGACCCAAAAACTTGACCAAATGACTGCAACAACTTTATCTCTAACACCAACAAACACGATTACAGCGAATACCAATATTTTTCCAAATGCTTTTGAACAAACGGATATACAACCAACACTGCTTAAGACCGCTTTACGCGCAGACCAACTGACTCATATTCCAGACTTAGCCAAAATCCCAAGCTCCACTAAACGTATCAAACCGCTCAATAATTTTTTAGGGCAAGATCGTGCACGTGCATCAGTTGAAGCTGGGATTTCCCTACCTTATTCTGGCTATAACATTTTTGCAGTGGGTACGGCTGGACTGGGTAAGCGTACCATGATTAAACGTTTACTCCAGCAACACGCCAAAACCATGCCAACCCCTGATGATTGGGTCTATGTTAACAACTTCAAAAATCCAAGACAGCCACTTGCTTTACGTTTTCCAGCGGGTCAAGGCGCTAAGTTCCAAAATGCACTACAACAAGCATGGCAAATCAGCCTAAAGCAATTAGAACGCCGCTTTAGTGCAGAAAGTTATCACAATCGTATTGAGCGCATCCGCCAAGATACAGGTGAAGTGCAACAGCAAGCATTGGTTGAACTCACCAAAGAAGGTGAGGAACTTGATCTAAAGCTCATTTCTCGTAATGACAAACATGTGTTTATTCCGATGTTACTCAAAGACGATGAGTATCAAGAATTAACTCAAAATGATCTAGATACACTGAGCAGTAAAGAAAAGGCAGACATCAAATCTAATCTTCGCTATATGGAGAAAAAATTAGACCGTTTAGGTCTACACTTAGGCGATTTAGAAGATGATGCACGAGATCAAGTCTCCAGTTTAAACCGCGATATTGCTACCCAGGTGGTGATGCCGCGAATTAACCAAATTCTAAGTCGACATAAAGAAGTCGAAAATTTAGAGCAATATTTAAAACAATATGCTGAGGACGTCATTAATAATGTCGAACTTATTTTAGAACAAGAGGAAGATGATTTTACCCCTGCTTTATTCAATCGTGTGCCTGCACGCTATCAAGCCAATGTAATCACCTCCAATAAACCAAATAGTGGTGCACCTGTTATTTTTGAAGACTTCCCAACCCATTACAATTTATTGGGGCATGTCGAACAACTCACTCATAATGGCACCATTACCACTGATTTCACTTTAATTCGCCCCGGTTCATTGCATCGTGCCAATGGTGGTTTTCTATTGCTCGAAGCCGAACATTTACTTGAACAACCTTATGCATGGCAAGGTTTAAAACGTGCCTTAAAATCAGGAAAACTCAAGCTTTCATCTTTAGAGCACATGCTAACCTTGACTGGTAGCATTTCAATTGAACCAGCAGCAGTTCCTTTAGAGATTAAAGTAGTTCTACTGGCAGAACCTGAGATTTATTACGAAATTTTAGAAATAGAACCCGAACTGGGCAGTGTCTTTAAGATTCGTGCTGACTTTACCGATACATTACAACGTAATGACAGTAATGAACAAGCCTACATGCAATTGATCGCTGATTATGTTCAAGCAGATAAGTTGTTGCCTTTTGATCGTTCTGCACTCGCTGCTTTGCTGACTGACTCTAGTCGTCAAGCGGAAGATCAAAGCTCATTGTCATTACACGCTTCCACACTGGGTGATCTCATTCGTGAAGCCCATCATCATGCATTTAAAGCGGATGACAAGCTGGTCACCAATCATCACGTCAACCAAGCCTTGCATCATCGCCAATATCGCTTAGGCTATCTACGTGAGTTGTACTGGCAAGATCTATCTCGTGGCACGCAATTGATCGAAACCTCAGGACATCGCTTAGGTCAAATCAATGCCCTCTCGGTGATCCATTACGCTGATGTTGAGTTTGGCTTACCTTCTCGTCTCACCGCTTCAGTTTATCAAGGTGGTGGCGATATTCTTGACATTGAGCGCAGTGTTGAATTAGGTGGCTCACTTCATGCCAAAGGTGTGTTGCTGATGTCTAGCTTCCTCAAAGCCCACTTTGGTCGTGAGCAAATTCTGCATTTCTCTGCTGCGCTTGCTTTTGAACAAAGCTATGGACAAGTGGATGGTGACAGTGCCACCGTTGCAGAATTGTCGGCTTTAATCTCGGCAATCTGCCAAATCCCGATTGATCAATCTTGGGCAATCACAGGATCAATGAATCAACTGGGTCAAGTGCAGCCTATTGGTGGCGTCAATGCCAAAATTGAAGGTTTCTATGATGCATGTAAATTGCAAGGTCTAACTGGCAAACAAGGGGTGATTATTCCACGCCAAAACATGCAACATCTAATGCTACGTCAAGATGTAAGTGAGGCTGTGCAAGCGGGGCAATTTCATGTACATGCGATTGACACCATTGATCAAGCCTTAGAAATCCTAATGGCACGCCCAGTGGGCACATTAGATAAGAAAGGACGATATAGTAAAAACTCAATCTATGCTGCCGTAATGGAACAGCTAGAGTATTGGCAAGCAATCGAAGATGGTGATGCGGTTGAGGATGAAGAGCCAAAGAAAAAGAAAAAGCGAAAAAAAGGCAAGAAAGAAACGGCTACAACTAAAGCGTCTGAAGACAGTTTAGTCGAAACTAAAGCACTAAAAGCCTTAGTGAAAAAGCAACGTAAGTAAAGAAAAAGCCATGTTCCCTTAAGGAGCATGGCTTTTTTATTTTAGGCAACGCCTTGCAGAGAACGGCCACCCGGTAATTGAGCAAAATATTGTTTAAGCGCATCAATACAACGATGTACTTTTACTGGATATTGTTCACGCTTAGAGGTTAATGCTTGTAAGGTATAAACAGGCAGTTGCCAATCTGGCAGCACCTCAACCAAAGAACCATTGATCAGTTCTTTTTGAACATCCATATATAAAATACGCGCGATTCCAAGTCCCTGTTGACACAATGATTTCGCGACAAAAACATTATTTGTTCCCAATCGCGTTTTCATATCAACATTCTCAACGTCACCACTTAGCCCATGACGAAATGCAAAGTGCTGAAAGTTTTGCATTAAGGTGATAGGCAATAATTCATGGTGACATAAATCTTGCGGGTGAGTAATTGACGGTGCTTGGTTCAAATAACTAGGTGACGCAACCAGAACCTGATCTACGCGCGCTAAAGGAACGATCGTCAATTGAGGATCATCCACTTTTAAACTCATACGTATCGCAATATCAATACGCTCTTCGATCAAATCAATATAACGATGGTCTGCTTCAAAATGAACGGCCAAGCCCTTATGAGCAGACATCCAGTGAGAAAGTGCTGGAACCACATGTAATGCACCGAGCTCTGGCGTTGTTGCAATACGCAAATCACCGACCAAATCATCACGTAACTCATTAATTCTAATTTTGCCACGCTCAGCCGCAGCTAACATTTCTTGGCAACTGAAAAAAAATGCTTGCCCTGCCTCTGTGAGACTGAGTTTTCGTGTTGAACGATGAAGTAAAGTGACATCCATTTCTTGTTCTAATGAACGGATTTGTTGACTGACCGCACTTGTTGTTATTCCTAAATCCCGAGCGGCCCCACTAAAAGAGCTTTTTTCTACAACACAAGCAAAAACCCCCATTGCACGCAATTGGTCTAACATAAACTTCCCTCTCAATTTATTAATATGCTTATTGTTCTAATAAAAGCAAACATAATAAGTATACAGAGAAGTCTATTGTTAAACTAGAGATTATTAATAATTTGTTGAGGGTTTGTTTATGTTCTGAAACTAGTTAGGTAATACTGTTGTTGGGTTTACAGGCTTACCATCGAGACGCACTTGGAACTCTAACATGACACGAGATGCTCCTGAAGAACCCATCTCTGCAATTTTTTGTCCAGCAGTGACATTGTCCCCACTCTTGACTAACATTTTGCTGTTGTGAGCATAAGCGGTGATATAGCCATCCACATGTTTAACCAAGACCAAATTACCATATTCTTTTAAGCCATCCGCAGCATAAACCACCTGCCCGTTTGCAGCCGCAAATATTGGATCACCTACATTGCCGCCATAACGTGTTCCTTTCACATTACTTACCAAATTAAAGGTTTCAATAACCGCACCATTTGATGGTTTAACCCAACGTAAGCCTGAGGCTAAAGTGGATGGTGGATTCACAGGCACGACTGGGACAACAGGTCGTTGAGGTGGTGGCGTAATCGTCTGCGTTGGTGGGGTAACTGGTCGTTGTGTTGGTAAATTGATACTTTGACGCTGAATTGGGGCTGTTTGCGCCATTGCTTGCGTTGATGTTGTTCTCTGTGCAGCAGAACCTTTTAAGCGCAGTGATTGATTGACGTAAATTCGGTAGGGTGGCGCAATATCATTGAGTGCTGCGATATCTAAATAGCTCATCCCATAACGATTTGCAATACCACTCAAAGTATCACCAGAACGAACTGTATAATAGTTTGGTGCGTGTGCATAATTTGCACCACCGCTCACCTGTGGTTTAGATGCACAACCTGTTACAACAGCCGCTGTTGCAACCGCCATAGACAATACGATTGTTTTGATCATTTTTTGTGAATGAAAAATCGAGACATGGTTTAAGTGCATCTTCGCCCTCATCGAAAAATCCTTAATCTATTTGCGCCTTAGAGTACCAAAAAAGTGAGAAAAAACGAGCATTCACGCACGATCTTCACAAAGTTATAACATTCAAGTCGTTAACCATTCACATGATTATGCAAATTGTCTAACACTGTATAATTGGTTGCATCCATTTGAATAGGTGTGATACTGACATATCCACTTGAAACAGCAAAGAAGTCTGACTGGATCTGACTCGATGCTTGTTGAGGATCAGTCACCGCCTCACCTGCTAGCCCGATCCAATAAACTTGCCGACCACGTGGATCAACATGGCTACTAATTGGTTTAGACTGCGCTCTGCGTCCCTGATACGTGATTTGAGTCCCTTTGATCTGTTCAACATCAGGAATATTAATATTAAAAATATGACGTGGTGGCAAAATTGGCAAACCTTGCGCAATAAAATCATGCACCCACTGTGCTGCTTGCGCGTATTGTTGAGGGTGATCGTATGAGCGTACATTTGCTCCAGCTAATGATACTGCAATAGCAGGATGCTTCATTAAGCGCCCTTCAAACGCCGCACCCACTGTGCCTGAATATAAAACATCATCACCCAAGTTTGCCCCATTATTGATTCCGCTGACCACAAGATCAAATTCGAAATCAAAAAGACCATTGGTAGATAAATAAACACAATCCGCAGGTGTACCGTTCACAGCCCAAACATCTTTGGAAATCTGAACAGGACGCAAGGGACGATCTAAGGTTAATGCACTCGAATAACCACTCCGCTCACTTTCAGGAGCAACCACCACAACTCGACCCAAAGGTTTTAATGCTAAAGCCAAAGCTTGAAGCCCTGGTGCCAATACACCATCATCATTTGCAATTAAAATATTCACTAAAATCCAGTCTCTTTCATTAGGCTGCTACTTCAACGATGTATTGATAGCATGTCAATAGCCCGTCTACTACACAGTTTTTTCAATTGAATTATTCATTGAATTATATATATTTATCACTTCATAGCATTAGAAATTTATACAATCATGAGACATTTATCTAAATTTATTCGAGTTTTTGGGGTTGGTTTCTCACTTTTAACAGCACAAGCAATTTATGCAAATGAAGCTGTTTCGGTTCAAGAAGCAGATGCATTGATCAAAGATGATATTGCCAATGCACAAGTACTGATCGAAATGTGCCCAAAATTGATCAGTAAAAATGCCGAGTTTGACCAGAATATTAAAAAAATTATAGCGTCTTATTTAAGTGGCTATTCAAACAAATCAGCTTCACTTGAAAGCTTGCAACAAGATGCCGAGTTTAAAACCTTGTTAAAAGATGCACGCGAAGCGGCCAAAGAAGTTGATCAAACTGAACAAAAATCAGTGTGTCAAGATGTCGTAGACTTTGAAGAGTAATTGAAAAAACAGCCTATCTGTGGTTTTAAATTTCATACATTTAAAACCACATTTCCTCCACTTTCCCTACAGCAAATATACAATTTTATTTTTCTTCTATGCTATAAGTTATTCAAATTGTTTAAGTCTTAATTTGAGTTTGGTTTGTTATGAAGAAAAATGTTTTTAAAACACTAGGTTTATCATTGCTTATTGCCTCGAGTGCTTTAACACCAACCGCATATGCAGCAGAGTCAGAAAACATTGAAGTAACGCCGTTGTCGCAAACAACAACGCAAGAAGAGTTAGCTGCAATTTATGTGCTTTCTGAAATTTGCCCAACTTTAATTGACGAAGATAAGAAGTTTACTCAAGGCTACGAACGCTTGGTAAAAGAGCATTTACCTAAAGAATCCAAAGCCGTTGATGTTCTCAATAAACGTGCAAAAGCCAAAGATTTCCAAAAATTCCTCGTCGAAGCTCGCAAAGATGCCAAAGCTGCCGCTGATGAAAAGAATCGTCAAATTTGCGAAGATGTTCGAAATTATTAATTCAAAATAACCACAAGAACGTATCCGATATGTATTAGTTACAATACTGTATGAAAAAGCCGACTTCCCCCATAGAAGTCGGCTTTGCTTTGTCCTAAAATGCTAGGCTCATCCGTACCATACAAGATATTGGAACCACCTAGAATGACTAGAAAAAGCGCTCTTGCTGCATTACTACTTTTGCCAAGCTTTTCATATGCAGCAACTGTCCTATCTGCTCCACCAGAATTAAATAATAAATCCTATGTATTAATGGATTATGAAACAGGTCAGATTCTCGCTGCAAAAAATGAAAATGAAAAACTTGCGCCAGCCTCAATGACCAAAATGATGACCAGCTTCATCATTGAACAGAAATTATTACAAGGTAAACTGACCGAAGAAGAACAAGTTCGCATGAACGAATCGGCATGGTGTCGTGGGAGTAGTGCTGAATCGTGTATGTATGTTCCATTAAATGGTTCTGCAACTGTGCTTGAAATGCTGCGAGGCATCATTGTTCAATCTGGTAACGATGCATCAAAAGCAATGGCTGAGCATATCGCAGGCAATGAAGGTACATTTGCGCATATGATGAACCAAGAAGCGAAACGTCTTGGTATGACCAATACTCACTTTATTAACTCAACAGGTATGCCTGCTGAGGGTCATTATTCGACTGCAAAAGATATGGCGATCTTGGCACAACATATCATCAAGGACAGCTCAAAATACTATCCGATATATTCAGAAAAAGAATTTACCTTTAATGGCATTAAACAAGGGAATCGTAATGCACTGCTTTACACCGACCCAAGTGTTGATGGTTTAAAAACAGGTCATACCAATGAAGCTGGATTCTGTTTAACAACTTCAAGTAAACGTGGTCCAATGCGTTTGATTTCAGTGATCTTCGGCACACCAAGTATGAATGAACGTGCCAATCAAACTCGTGCACTCCTCGCTTGGGGCTTCTCAAATTTTGAAACAGCAAATGTGCAACCTGCTAATCAAGCAATTGCGAAAGCCAAAGTTTGGTTTGGTAAAGAAGATGATGTTCAAATTGGCTTAGCTGAAAACTTCAATGTCACCATGCCGAAGGGTCAGGCTGATAAAATCAAAACTCAGCTTGTGGTACAACCGCAACTCAATGCACCTTTGGCACAGGGTCAAGTGATTGGAAAATTGGTTGCTAGTCTTGATGGTAAAGTTATTGCTGAAAAACCACTTGTTGCATTAAAACCAATTGAAGAAGCTGGTTTCTTTGCGCGTATGATTGATCATATTAAATTATTCTTTGGTAACTTATTCTAAATTCTAATTTTTGAATAAGTGAATTAAGCACTCTGGCTATTCAGTCTGAGTGCTTTTTGATTTTATAATTCCGCTATCTTTTATGTTGATACCATTTATGACCAAGAACATTCGCTCTTATTTAGACCATCATCCTGAAATTGATTCAAGTTGCTATATTGATGAGATGTCCATAGTCATTGGCGATGTAAAATTAGCTGAGAATGTTTCAGTCTGGCCATTTGCGGTGATTCGTGGTGATGTCAATTCAATTCAGATTGGCAAAAATAGTAATGTTCAAGACCATTGTATGTTACATGTCAGCCATAAAAATCAATCTAAACCAAATGGTTCACCTTTAGTGATTGGTGAAGATGTAACTGTTGGACATCATGTGACTTTGCACGGTTGTACCATTGGTAATCGTGTACTGATTGGCATCAATACCGTGGTGTTAGATGATGTGATTATTGAAGATGATGTAATGATCGGTGCTGGTAGTCTTGTTCCACCACGTAAAGTCTTAAAAAGTGGCTATCTCTATGTGGGCAGTCCAGTTCAACAAGTGCGTCCCCTCACGGATAAAGAAAAAGCATTCTTACCTTATTCAGCGCAGAATTACGTGAAAGTGAAGGATAATTATAAGAGTTAATCATCCTAATAGTGCCAATTATGCTATGATCAAATAAGCAACGATTCTTATAAAATTGACCGTGGGGTGCGCTATGACATCTTTAACCATCCATTTACCTGATGAGCTCGTTAAAAAAGCAAAACAAGCAGGTTTGCTTGAATCTGAGCAATTAGCAAAATTATTAGAGCAAGCAATACAAGCAAAAAATGAAAATAAATCAACTACTGGTTTCGGTATGCTCAAATCGAATAAAACACCTGTTCCTGTAGATTTTGATGTTGCGAGTCTGTTATCAAAATGATTGGCTTAGATACCAATATTCTCGCTCGCTACTACATAGAAGATCAATCAGATAATGAAGCTCAAAAGCAGCGTTTACTGGCAAAAGACATCATTGAATCAACTGAAAAACTATACGTTGCAAAAACAGTATTATTAGAGTTTGAATGGGTAATGCGTGGGTTTTACCAATTTAATCGTCAACAAATCTCCAGTGTGTTTGAACATTTATCGAACTTAAACCATATCAAAGTTGAAGATGAAGTAAATATAAAACAAGCCTTAAAATATTATGAAAATGGTCTGGATTTTGCCGATGCGATACATTTAACAAGTTATTCCACATGTGAAAAAATCTATTCATTTGATGATAAGAAATTTTCACGGAAAGCTGCGAAACTTAAAATTCGACCTGAAATCATTGTACCCAAATAAAAACATCACCATAGCCAAAAACACCTAAATTTTGTAGAATACGTTTTTTAAAATCATGGCGCTTTCTATGACCGCTTGGACACCTCATGTCACAGTCGCTACTGTAGTCGAAAAAGACGGACGTTTTCTGTTTGTCGAGGAACACAGCGATGGCTTTGCGCATACCGTGTTTAATCAACCTGCTGGTCATGTTGAATGTGATGAAACCATTGTTGAAGCAGCGATCCGTGAGACCTTAGAAGAAACAGGTCATCATGTTGAAATTGATCATCTGCTCGGTATCTATACCTATACTCCACCGATGTTCCCAGATCGCACGTACTACCGTTTTTGCTTCTTGGCACATGTCACATCAGTTGAAGAAAATGCGCAACTCGATACAGGTATCGTTGCTGCAGTATGGATGAATGTGGATGAACTACAAGAATCAGCACGTGCACGCAGTCCATTGGTTTTAAAAGCTGTTGAAGATGCCCTTGCTGGCAAGAAATATCCTTTATCGCTTATTTACGAGCACCCTTTCTCTCCCTCATTCACTTCTCATTTGGATGCTTAATTAGATGCAACAACGTGTCATCGTCGGTATGTCTGGTGGTGTAGATTCCTCTGTTTCTGCCGCACTTTTACTTCAACAAGGATATCAAGTTGAAGGTCTTTTCATGAAGAACTGGGAAGAAGATGACGGTACGGAATATTGCACAGCGCTGGAAGACTTAGCTGATGCACAAGCTGTTGCAGATAAAATTGGCATCAAGCTACATACTGCAAATTTTGCAATGGAGTATTGGGATCGTGTATTTGAGCATTTCTTGGCTGAATACGCTGCGGGTCGTACACCAAATCCAGATATTCTATGTAATAAAGAAATTAAATTCCGCGCCTTCCTTGACCATGCCATGACATTGGGCGCAGATTTTATTGCGACTGGCCACTACGCACGTCGTGGTACAAGCACACAAAATTCACGTGGTGAAACTTACGCACCATTATTACGTGGTGTAGATAACAATAAAGATCAGACTTATTTCCTGCATGCAGTTCATGGTCGTGAAATCAATAAGACCTTGTTCCCTGTTGGCGAAATTGAAAAACCTCAAGTTCGTAAAATCGCTGAAGAACTCGATTTGGCAACTGCAAAGAAAAAAGACTCAACAGGCATCTGTTTTATTGGTGAACGTCGTTTTAGCGATTTCTTAAAACAATACCTTCCTGCTCAAGCTGGAAAAATTGTTTTAGACAATGGTAAAGAAGTTGGTGAACATCACGGCTTAATGTACTATACGCTGGGTCAGCGTGGTGGGATTGGAATTGGCGGTATGAAAGGTGCACAAGAAGGTGCATGGTTCGTATTACATAAAGATATTGCCAATAACCGACTTGTGATTGGACAAGGACATGAACATCCACTCATGCAAAGCACACAACTTTGGAGCGAGTCGATCGATTGGGTTGCGGGTGAACAGGAAATTCCAAGTACAGGTTTCCGATGTACTGCTAAAACACGTTATCGTCAATCAGATCAAGCATGTATAATTTATCACGATGAACATACAGAAAATGGAATTCGTGTTGTATTTGATGAGCCACAACGAGCCGTTACTCCTGGGCAAAGTGTGGTGTTTTACTCAGGAGAGGTCTGCTTAGGTGGTGGCGTGATTCACCATACCAATGCACCTCAACCAGATTTTATTTAAGGAAATTGGAAGCGAAGCATGGCGGAGTTCCCCTTTCAGCCCACTCAAGCGTTGAATGTTAGACAAAACCGTGCTTTAGCATTGGCTGCGGTCTTTCAGGCAACTCAGCTTACGCATATGACGGCGATGTCAGGTCAACAAAGTATTGGTGACAGCGGTAATTTTTATTTTGAATTACTGATCAAAGCCAGTTTGAATATTCGTCCTGCCACCAATAATGCAACGCAAACACTCGATTTCTTTAATCAACTCGCAGATATTTCTTTAGGTTTAAAAACACTTGAAGGCTGTATTACCCAGCCTTTTAATACTGCTCCTAAATCAAGAATTCCTAAACTGGGCAATGCTAAGCTTCCAATGTCTTATGCCATGGCACTATTGCAATTAGAAAAGAAGGTCTATAGCAATCCAGAATATGTAAAGATCATTGAAAAAGCGCAACAAAAAATCTTAAAACAGTTGTCCTTTTTCGATAATAACTACTTACACCCAAGTGTTATTGCCAGTTTAGCGCAAACTTATGTTGAAACTGCAGGTCAAATTAATCCACGTATCTTAGTTCGTGGCAATGCTGAAGCCTTCAAAGATATGAACCATACCAATCGTATTCGAGCATCCCTCTTTACGGGCATACAGCTTGCCCACTTATGGCGACAGTTGGGTGGCAGCTCGTGGGGTATGATTTTTAGCAAACGTAAGTTGTTGCATGATATTCAAGCTCTCGCTCGTTTGCAGTATCAGGTGGTTTAACCCGATGCTACAACGAATTTATTTTTTATGCCTTTTATGTGCCCTCTCTAAATCTCTCCTATAAGGAGAGACTTAAATTTAAGGAATCTGTATGAATGCTTTAACCGCACTCTCACCACTTGATGGTCGTTATGCAAGCAAATGCGATGCACTACGCCCTTTTTTGTCTGAGTTTGGTTTAATCCACGCTCGTGTCACTGTTGAAGTGCGTTGGTTACAAGCACTGGCAAATCGTGCAGAAATCATCGAAGTTCCAGCATTCTCTGCTGAAACCAATGCTGCTTTAGATGCGATTGTTGCAGATTTCTCTGAACAAGATGCCAATCGCATTAAAGAAATCGAACGCACCACCAATCATGATGTAAAAGCAGTTGAATATTTCCTGAAAGAAAAAATTGCCAATATTGATGAACTTAAAAATGCAGGTGAATTTATTCACTTTGCATGTACATCAGAAGACATCAATAACTTGTCTCATGCGCTGATGCTTAAAAATGGTCGTGAAGTATTAGTTTCAAGTATGAAACAACTGCTCAATGCGATTTCAGCTTTGGCAACCACTCATGCTGAACAACCAATGTTGTCTCGTACGCATGGTCAAACAGCAAGCCCAACCACTTTGGGTAAAGAGATGGCAAACGTTGCATATCGTTTAGCGCGTCAAATCAAACAATTTGAAAATGTTGAATTATTGGGCAAGATCAATGGTGCTGTAGGTAACTACAATGCGCATCTTTCTGCATACCCAGAAATTGACTGGGCAGCGCATGCACAAGCATTCGTTGAATCTTTAGGTTTGGCATTTAACCCATACACCACACAAATCGAGCCACATGACTATATGGCTGAATTGTTTGATGCATTACGTCGTTATAACACCATCTTGATCGACTTTAACCGTGATGTTTGGGGTTATATCTCACTGGGTTATTTCAAACAAAAACTAAAAGATGGCGAAGTGGGTTCTTCAACCATGCCACACAAAGTTAACCCGATTGATTTTGAAAACTCTGAAGGTAACCTAGGTATTGCCAATGCAGTACTCGGTCATTTAGGCGAAAAACTACCTGTTTCTCGTTGGCAGCGTGACTTAACTGACTCAACTGTATTGCGTAATATGGGCGTTGGTTTTGCTCAAAGCTTGATTGCTTTCGATGCGTGTTTAAAAGGTGTTGGCAAACTTGAACTGAATGCAAATCGTATTAATGAGGATTTAGATCAAGCACAAGAAGTTCTTGCTGAACCAATTCAAACGGTTATGCGTCGTTATAATGTTGAAAAACCATACGAAAAATTAAAAGCACTTACACGTGGTCAAGCAATGACACGTGACATGATGGTGAACTTCGTAAATGGTGATGAACTATTACAAGTACCAGAAGATGAACGTGCGCGTTTAGCTGAATTAACACCTGCAACTTATACAGGTAATGCCGCTGAACAAGCAAAACAGATTAATGATTTGATCAGCAAAATCTAAGTTCAAAAAAACAAGAAGCAAAGCCTCGATATTTGCTTCTTGTCGTTTCTGGTAACAATCGAAATACCCAACCATTTGGGTATTTCGAAACGCTATAAAGTATAAGTTTTATCAGGTTGATCAATTGCTATCTGAGCAAACGCTAGCATCACATTTTTATTTTTAGACCTAGGCTCATACTACGACCTGGTGCAGGCATATAGCTCAAGGCCAATGGATCTAAATAATAACGATTCGTTAAGTTCTGCATTGAAAAATTAACCACCACATTTTTACTCATTTCATAATCTGCAAATAAATCAATTAAATGAACTGACTCATATTTCATTTGTGATGTTGTTGCACCAGTCTGCCAAGGTTTATTTAACGTGCTCATTGGTCCAGAAGTATAGCTATAACGACTACCCAAAGATAAGCTCTGGTTCAATAACCGCGTACCTAAGGTAAGATTCGTTGAAAACTTTGGAGGATTTTGGGTATTCAAATAAGATCCCATGAAACTCCCATCGGTACAATTTGGCGTATCTCTAGTTTGTGTATACTCATCTGCAATATCTCTTAAATGCTTGGCAAATTTGGCGTCACAAGATTCCACTTTAAGATAGGATGTAGCAGAGAGATCAGCAAAAAAACCACCTTGATCATACTTGGTCTGGAACTCAATGCCTCGTGTCCTAAAGCGATCAATATTACTAAAAGACATCATTCCCCAACTTCTCGGATCATAATAACGGGTAATAAATTGATCAATATCATTATTGAAGTAATTCAGTTTGGTGATCAAACCATTTTGATGATCTACAGTAACGCCCACTTCCCAATTTTTAGAATATTCTGGTTTTAACCCATCACCATCGGGCATGACCTGATGAGTTCCCAGACTGGTTTCTAATAATGAAGGAGTACGATGCTTAGTGGTGTAAGTTGCATACAGATTGGTATTCTTAACAAGTTTATATTCAATACCCAAACTTGGGGCCAGACCATCACTACTTTTTTGATTAGATGATTTTGCATGGCTAAAACCTGTGACCACTCTAGAAGTTTGTTCTTCTTCAACGGTAGTTTCAACATTTTTACCATATTCATTAAAATGCTTACCATCTAATGGATTATTGGTATTGGTAAAAACGATAGCATTATTTTTACGAGGATCTGTTTTATCCACAAATTGACCATTTTCATCTGCAAACCAATACATATATAAATTTTCATTGGAATTTGGGTCATCTACCTTTACAAATTTTAATAAGCGATTTTCATAAATTGGACTATATTTCTTATTGAAGTCAGTCGTATGACTTCGATCATAATTTAGACCAGCCCACAGATGTAACTGATCCGTTGGATAATAGTCGAGTTTCATTGATAAACCATAACCAGTTCGTTCTGCATCACGCATCACTTTATTTTGTTGTTGATCGGCAAGACTAATTTCCACATCTGATTGTGGTTTAAGCCGCTCATATTGAACCGAACCTTTGGTACTAAAGACCCAATTCCCCCAACTGGTATCAAACTGACTATTATTACTTAGCTCTAAGCCATAACGCTTATTTTCCTGTGGAGACCACGCACGATCGGAACGAAAAATTTGGCTCTCTGGCGCAAAAAAAGAAGCACTTAACTGATTCGTCTTGGCATCGGTCATCCAGAACCGAGCTTGAAGATCAATGGCATCATTTTCTTCAGGTTTATACGTATAGCTTGAGCTAAAAGTATTTATATGATTTGAGCTCACAGGGTACTGGTAGATATTTGCAATACCATAACGATAAATATCAGAAGGCATAACATCGCCAAACTCACTACGTACATTCATGTAACTTAAAGTGATATTATGATCTTTCCATGGACGTAATATAGATTTTAATAACAAAGAGCGAGTATCAGAGGATGAGTTCAGTACTTCTTCCTCTTCACCATACATTTTCGCCACACTGTCTTGTTCATCGCCATATTTGTTATAAACACGATAACGGTCACGACCATGCTTACCTGAGTAATAGTTACCTTGCACCCTTTGAGCATAAGCTGTAATTAAATCAACTTTATCACTTGTCCAAGCAGCCGCTATACTTCCAGATCGGGCAGAAGATGAAAATAAATCACCCTGATTTTTTGATGGTTCTACACTCAAAGAAATCGAACTATCATTATGTCGAGACTGATCAACAGGTCTTTTACCATTATCCGTAAGTGTACCAGTCAACCTAAACCCAGCCTTTTTCCCCTCTTGTAAAATGTCATTAGCGGAAAGCGTTGTCATCGCAACAGTGCCACCAATCGCACCACCAGCTTGGGTTGATGGACCTTTTTCAATATTGACGCCTCCGATTAATAAAGGATCAACATAACTACGGTTTTGCATACCAGCATAACCGCGATATACATCTAGCGACTGCTGTGCGCCATCCACGCTAACAGCGATACGGTTTTGTCCTTGAACACCACGAATATTGACATCAAGTGCTCCCCCATTACGGGAGTCACCTAGTTGTACACTCGCTTGACCTTTTAACATATCCGCAGTTGATATCGGTGCAAAACGGTCTAGCTCTTTCCTTGAAATATGATTCAGTCCTTGTTGTTCCTGCGCCTGTATTTCAATCTTAGCTAACTTGAAAATAGGTAAACGATGACCTATTTCAGCATTATTTATGGGTTGGACAACGGATGCAGTCGAACTTGAAGTATTTTTTAATTTGGTATTTTGTTTTACGTCTTGCTTCAATATGACATAGCCGTGTGTTGTTTTTCCCGCACGATACTCTGTACCTGAAAGTAAAGTTTCAAATCCTTGTTGAAGGTTATATTGTCCTTTCAATCCTTGACTTTGAAGATGTGACAGCAATGTAGCATCCATTGAAATAGCAATATTTGACTGTATCGCAAACTGGTTGAGCGCTTGATTAAGAGAACCAGCAGAAATGTTGTAGCTATTCACTGGTAGCGTTTCTGCAAAAGTCAAAGCTGAAGGAAGCATAAGCGCCGAACCAAATACAATGTGCATACACATGACCATCGGTTTAAAACTGTATTTGGGTGCTGTTATGGGTTGAACCACAATAAATCTCCAAGTAAAAGGCTGACCTTTTCAACTAGATATAACTGTTGAAAGCTTTTTGATGTATATAAGACGTATGAGAAATAAAATTACGAAATGATAATCATTATTATTTTAAATATTTTTTTAATCGGCGCTCAGCGCGTAGAAAAATGTCCTAAAAATACAGTTTTCCTCCGAAAACAAACGATATGATTGATTCCTCATCTGCTAAAGCGACTTCTACAAAAGACGATAATTTACTGATAATCGAAGAAGAATATAATTTCATATATTTTTCATTCACTCTAAAAGCCGAATGAATCGGCAAAAAGCGAAATAAAAATATTATTTTTGTTCAGGTTCTATCACTTTTTGACCGAATAGATTTTCTTTGACCTCAATTGGTAAACTCAACTGCAATAGGTCAAGCCCTGCCTCATCAAGTGGCAAGATCGCCGATACCAGAATCTGGTCTAACTGTTTTGGATTGTATTTCAAATTTTTATGCTCATAACTTTGAAGAATATTAAGGACTTGATCCAATGGCATAAGATCAACAACCAACTTCTTTTTATTCCATGAATCTTCAAATAAGTCAGCGGATATTGATCTTATTTGATGTAGACCAGAATCATCAATCAAAATCTGCTGCCCAGCATGAATATGCTCTACTTGTCTCTGACCATTCATAGATATTGCTTCTACTTCTGTTGTTGAATGCAACATAGTCAATAGTGTCGCTCGATCAGAATGATGAACAATAAATCGGGTACCGAGTGCTTTAATATTTGCGTACTTTGTTTTGATATAAAAAATACGTTTAGCATCTGGAGCAACATCAACCAGAATATTTCCATCCATTAATTTAATAACTCGGTGATGTTCATCAAAATCAATATTAAAATTCGTTTTACCGCTTATACTAATTTTAGAATGATCAGGAAGCATCTGATGAGACCAGACATTATAAGAATTATGCGAATCAGCTAACCATTTTTCTGTGGGCAATAAAAACCAAAGCAATGCCATAAGCATTGTAATAAACGCAAAACTATAAAAACCATATTTTTTCAAAGAACGATCAATAGGTACTGTTTGAATGGTCTGTTCGATAATTTGGTGCGGTATAGGTGTGGAATGATGTTGTCTTAGAGATTGGAATTGCTCAAAAGTTCCCTGCATCTGTTGCAGCATTTCTACATGTCGAACATCTTGTTTTTGCCATGCAATAAAATCTAACCGATCTTGTTCAGTACACGTCTCACTTTCTAGCAATAACAACCATGTAGCAACCTGCTCCATAAGGTCTAAATCGTAGGCGGATGGTTGATTAGATGCTTGGTTCATAAAAGCTTCTTAGAGATGCTGCTGAATCCATACATGACAATGCACCATTGCTTTTACAAGATCATGTTGAATTGTTCTGATCGATACATTGAATCGTTTAGCAATATCAGCTTGGTTTATCCCTTCTAAATAATAAAGCAACAGGCTGACACGTTGACGTTCAGGTAATCCACTTATTGCTACGGAAATAGAATTTAATAATTGTACACAGGACATAATTTGTTCTGGCGAATATTGCACCTCGCCATCTAAACTTTCTTGTAGATACTCTAAGTATTTACGTTCAATGATTTCATGTCGAGTTTGATCTATTGCAAGACCACGAGCAACAGTTGTCAAATATGCTTTCGGTTCACGAATAAGATGTGCTTTATTGGAAATAAATAACTTTAAAAAAGTATCTTGAGCGAGGTCTTCTAATGCAACTGATGACGTGCAGTTACGATAGAGCCAGCTTTTAAGCCATTGATAATTATCTTCATAAATTTTTTTGAAACTTTGATGAGTCTCTCTGGGAGCAGGTAGAGGAGATGAAACATTCATGAGAAAGCCTAAAATTTAGACAAAATAAAATTTAACCATAGATAATGTAATTGATAATCATTTAAAGCTCCACCACTATTACTTATTAAATTTAAAATATGCTAAGAAAGAGTCAAAATATTCAGATGAAGTATAACCAATCCATACTTTTTATAATCGTGCTTAAGAAAAGTGCACAGCTCAATAAAATGATCATGATGACTGCAGCAGTCGAGCATTTAAACATTGCGAACATATTTCCCCTTCAGAATATAGAAAAACACATTGCCTGATTGAATCTCTTCAAAACGAAATAAAAAAGGAGTAAACCACAAAACGTGGTTTACTCCTCACAACACCTATATATAGAGCTGTTTAAAAACTAAATCCAATATTTAAATTGATCCGATATAGCCATTGATCACTATACGGAGAAACCGTTGAAGTAAAGCCTGTCGCATTGGATGCACCACCAATAATATTGGCATTTTTACCCCAGCTATAGTCCGCCCAAACCATGAATGGGGAAGCAATAAACATCATCCCTGTGGTATTCATTTGTGAATCAGACCAGTCATCTCGTTTCTTGTCCATATAACTATAATCATTGTAGAAACGAATGGCTTTGAGTTTACCCATATCCTGCACAGGTAAAGTATAAGCGAGATTTAAACTGGCAACTGTTGCTTCAGAGGCAATGAAATAAGCTGGCGTAAATCCATTATTTCCCATCAAGGTCATATCATTGTTGACTCCATCAGGATTTTTGGCATCGTATTGATAATGAATCACTGAGCTTTGTAAATTAAAGCGTTTGTAGTTATTATCGGTGTGCAAACCGACTGCATAATACTGACCATTTTTATCGGTGGTTTTATTATGTAGCTGGGCAATCGCGCCTGATACACCAAATTCTTGTTTGCCGAACTCAGTTTCTAACTTCCGTACTATCCGTGTATTCAACTGATGCCGCTTCTCATTTTGATAAGCTTGCTGAGTCGGGAAAGCATTATCAGCGAGGTCATCATAAGTGGCGCTTTCAGGTGAATAGCGTAAATTGGTTGCTAGCATTTCAGGATAATAGCCCAACTTCACATCCCATTCTTTATTCTGAAAATTCCAGTTCAAGCCGGGTGCAATGTTATTGCCATAACCCAAGAAGAACGGGATATGATAGGTCCAACCATTTTGCGGATAAGGATAAATCGCAAATGGTTTATAGACAAAACCTGCTTCTATGCTGTTATTTTCATTGAGATTATAACCAACATAAGCTTTTTCTATCGAGCGTTTACCTTGATCTTGAAACAGATAGCTGGCATTAAAATAAGCATCGTCAAATTTGCCTTTTAGATCCACTCTAAAAATATCGAAATAGAGTTTTCCAAAACCACCATTTGGCCCTTCCCAATTTTCATAGCGTTGGTTCAGTCGTACCCCCCCCCCTAATTTTACCGAATCGGTTCCATCTTCACTTTTCCATTCTAAGGCTGAGCCTTGTGCAAATGCATGAGATGTCGTACCCAAATACAATGCAGCAAGCATCGCGACAATCGATGTCTTTTTCATATCATATTCCTTCGCTTTTGTTCCAACGATCCTGTTGGCTTGGTTTTTGTTTTACCTATAAAACATAGTTTTTATTGTTTTTTAGGCAAAAATTTTTACCTACATCATGGTTGGACATTTGGCTATATCGTTACCAAATGTCCAAATGGGATTAATACAATTTTTTCTGCGGTGGACCCGCGAAGTTGAGTGGCCCGATTGAGTTCATATCCAGCTCAATCACGCTTGGTCCTTGAAAAGCCACAGCCTCTTGGATGACGGTTTTAAACTCGTCTGCACTACCGACTTTCCAGCTTTTCACGCCCATCGCTTCACCTAAGATTTTGTAATCTGGCGTATGCAATTCATTGAAATATTGACGACCACCAAAGTAGTTTTTCTGGATGCCACGCATTACGCCATAACCACCATCATTCATCACCATGAGCACCATATTGGTATTCTCTTGTGCCATGGTTGCGATTTCACCAATGCCTAACATCAAACCACCATCACCAACCAAGCCAATGACTTTTTTATCTGGATTGGCAATGGATGCACCGATTGCAGTCGCTAAACCCAAACCAATTGCACCTGCTAAAGAGTGAATATTTTGGTTTGGTGCTTGTACTGGAAATAAGCGACTGCCCCAAGTACTGCCTGACATGGTGATGTCACGCACGAAAATACCATCTTGAGGAAGTGCAGCACGTAAGTGATCACAGATCAGGGCATATTGATCGAGCTGAGTACGCAATGCATCAATCGCAGCCTGTTTTGCCGCAACCACCGCTGCATCATAATCTGCATCAATTTTTGAGGTACTTTGCAAGCCTGCCAATACACGTTGCAACACATCTTTGGCATCACCACAAATAAAATTACGAATCTTGTAATTACGTTGCTGTGCTACTGGATTGGCATCAATCTGGATAATATTGTCAGGGAACTGTACTGAGTAGGTTTTGGTTTCATTGCTACGTAAACGTGACCCCACCACCACCAATAGATCAGCATCTTTGAGCAGTTGTTCAACGCCTGCCGAGTTGTGAAAAGCGCCTAAGCTACGTGGATGATCATCTGCTAACACTCCACGCGCATGTGTTGATGACACCACTGGAATACCCAAATCAGCGATGGCTTTCACTTCGTCAACACTATTTAAAGTTCCACCACCGATCCAGAACACTGGACGTTTGGCTTTCTTCAACTCTTCGACAATAAGATCAACTTCCACCTGCTCAGCTTGTGGTAGTTCAAGTGCTTTTACTGGACCTAAGTTCAGCGGTAAATCAATTTCTGCTGCTTGTACATCAATCGGGAGTTCAACACTGACAGGTCCCATCGGTACCGTTGTTGCCACACGAATCGCTTCACGAATCACCCCTACAGCATTGTCAGGGCTGGTAATACGGAACGCGGCTTTGCTCGAAGCGCGTAAGAAGGTGAGCTGATCTTTGGTTTCATGAATAAAACTCGCATCACGATCCAGATATTCACGTTCAACTTGACCTGTTAAATGCAGTACTGGGCTACCTGCATTCATGGCTTCAATCAATGAACCGACCGCATTACCTGCACCCGCACCAGTACTGGTTAAGGCCACACCTAAACCTTTAAAGCGCGAATGCCCATCTGCCATAGTGACTGCGCCTGCTTCACCACGCGCAGCCACAAAACGGATTTTTTCACGACGACCCACTGCATCGGCAATCGGTAAGTTATGAATCGAGATTACTCCGTAAATACTGTCTACTTGATGTGCTTCTAAAACACGGGCGATGGCTTCGCCGACATTTACACGTTCTGTCATTTGTATATTCCTCAAAAACTGTTCATTCCATGAATTTATTAATTCGCCCAAGGATTTGGCTGCTCGCTTAATCCCATATAGATGCTTTTTTGTTGCATGTAAGACAAAATGCCTAAACGACCTTTTTCACGCCCGATACCGCTTTCTTTAAAGCCACCAAACGGCGCGGAAATCGAGAATTTTTTATAGGTGTTAATCCAAACAGTTCCGACCTCTAAAGCACGTGCGATTTGCCACGCTTTACGATAGTTTTCAGTCCAAATGCCTGCTGCAAGGCCGAAACAACTATCATTGGCTTGCTGAATCAAATCCGCCTCATCGTCATATTTCATCACCACCAGCACTGGGCCAAAAATTTCTTCCTGACAGGTTTGTGCTGAATTATTTAGACCTGTGATAATCGTCGGTAAGTAATAACTGCCTTTGGCAAAATCACCTTCCGTTAATGCTTCACCGCCCACTAGAACTTGACCACCTTCTTGTTTCGCCAGTTGCACATAAGCATCTACGGAAGCCAAGTGCTTTGGATTGATCAATGAACCGAGATGTACGCCTGCGGTTTCAGGATGTCCAACACGTAAGCCTTTGGTGATCTCAACCAAGCGATTTAAGAATTCCTCATAAATACTGCTGTGAACAAACAGACGTGAACCCGCAATACATGCTTGCCCTGCCGAACTAAAGATGCCGTAAGCCACACCTTTTGCAGCCAGTTCAATATCCGCATCTGGGAATACGATGGTTGGTGATTTTCCACCGAGTTCTAATGAGGTTGTAATCAGTTTATCTGCGGCCAAATGTGCCAGATGACGACCTGTACTGGTGCCACCTGTAAATGAAATCTTACGGACCAATGGATGCTTGACAATGGCATCACCAATCACCGAACCACGGCCGACCAAGACACTAAGTAGACCTTTGGGTAAACCAGCTTCTTCAAAGATTTTAGCCAGTTCTAGAGCAATCAACGAAGTTGCTTCTGCAGGTTTAAGAATGACCGCATTGCCTCCTGCAAGCGCTGGCGCCAACTTTTGTACTTCACTGGCAATCGGAGAATTCCACGGTGTAATCGCAGCCACGACACCTACTGGTTCATGCACACTCATGGTCATGAAATCTGCCGCACGTTGTGTGGTCAACTCATCATTTAAAGTTTCACAAGCTGCTGCCACATAACGTGCTGTTGCTGCGGCACTCATGGTCAAGGCACGTGTTTCAGCCAATGGTTTACCATTATCACGGGTTTGCAGCTTTGACAGCTCATCTACACGCGCTTCAATAATATCCGCCACTTTATATAAAATACGGGCACGCTCATGCGGCATGCTATTACGCCACTCTGCTTTCCGCCATGCCAAATCTGCTTTTTCAATCGCTTCATTGACATCATCCAGACTCGCTGTTGAGATTTCAGCATTGACTGATTGATCTGCTGGAAACAGACTTTGAATCGTATTGCCTTTACCTAATCGCCATTCACCAGCGATATAAATTTCCTTTACCATGATCAAATCCTTTTAAATCTGAATCGCTTGAACACTATTGCGACACGCACGAATCACACTCAGCGCCGCCAAAGTTGAGGTTTTGGGATTACTTGCCAATGGCACACCAACAAGTTCAATGGTCATTTCACCAAACAAGCCTTCTGCCACAATGGTGTGCTTGTTTTTGCTAATTTTTGGATCAACCATCAGCTCGACCATGGTTTCATCCATGCCTAAACCTGCCAGCGCAATCGTCGCTGCAACATTGGCATTGGCTGGAAACTTCAATGCCGCTTCTCTGGCTGTACCACGAAAGAAAACCGTTGCTTCACTGACCTGATCGAGATCAAGTAATTGTTCAGCATAGCTACCACGCCAACTGTTTGGGCTTTTACACCCTTTATACGTGACCTTGACCAAACCACCTTCTTTCGCAGCTGAAATGCCATCAATCCCAGCAATCGCACCCGCTAACAAATGAAGATGAGCACCATACTGCTCAGCAGTATTTTTTAGTTGAATTAAAAATTCGTTATCCGCCAAAGTACCCACTGAGATCAGACCTATAGTCCACCCTTTCGCTAACACTTTTTGCGCATGTTCTTTGACTGCCGCCTGCCCTGCAACTTCAATCACATAGTCAGGTGTTCCCTGACATTCATCAATTGATGAAATGACCTGAACATCTGGTGAAACTTGCGCCTGTACTTTTTCCACACTACGTACAGGGACCACAATCCATTTAAGTTGTAGGTCATGTGGCATGTGGGCATAGACTTCTGCCGCCATTGCACCAAAACCAATCATCATCAACTGTTTCATGTGAACACCTTATAAATGTTTATTAAATCCACCAGAGACATCTAATGTTGAACCTGTGGTATAGGATGCCAATGGCGATGCCAAAAACACCAAAGCACGTGCAGGTTCTTCAGGCTTACCTAAACGCTGCATCGGAATACCACGATTTCTCGCAATATTTCCTGTCCATTGTTCCCACGATAAATTCGGGTCTGAACGTGTTTCAAAACGACGCTTCCACTGTGCTGACTCCACCATCCCCAATAAAATCGAATTGACACGGATACCGTATTGGGTAAATTCATGTGCAAGTGAATGGGTGAGATTTAACAATGCTGCACGTGCAGATGAAGTTGCGATCATGTGTGGTTCAGGTTGTAGTGCCAGTAATGAATTGACATTACTAATCGAGCCACAAGCCGATTGTTTTAAATCATTTAAAAATGCACGGATGGGATGCAACACACTGAAATACTTAAGTTCAATTTCTTTCATCCAATCTTCATCTTGGGTATTTTCAAAATTTGAAACTCGACCTTGACCCGCGTTGTTGATCAACATATCGACATTGCCCAAATTTTGATTCACTTGTTGTGCAAAACGTTTTACATCTTCTTTGTCTAAAACATTGCAGATATTGGTGAAAACATGGGCATGCGGATATTTTTCTAAAATATAAAGTTTTGATGCCGCTAAACGCGCTTCATCTCGACCACACCATGCCACTTTTGCACCTTCCGCAACTAAAATTTCGACCGCAGCCAAACCAATGCCTGACGAGCCACCTGTTACCACTGCTACCTTTCCTTCAACTTGGAAGCTCATATCCATATCTCTCGTTTAAATCTTAATTTGCCGATAAAACAATGTCGTTAAACTGTTCAGCTTGATCGACATAACTCAGATGACCTGCATCCGTAATGAGATGACATCGGCTCAATTGCATTTCTATAGCAAGTTCCTTAATCGCTTGCGCAGGCGTAATTTCATCCTTGTCACCCGCAATCACCACACAAGGAACTGTAAGTTCTGTTAAATAATTTCTGATTTCATCGTAAGCCAATAAATACGATGCTCTGGTAAAACCGTCTAAAGTAAGATGACTCATGACCTCACTGACTAAAGCAAGTGCCTGAGGATCTTGTTTATAAATGAGATGCGGTCCACGGCTTGCTGCCATGCCTGCATTGCCCAAGCTTTTCAGCATATTCGGGCGTTTTTGATAAACCTGTACTTTGACTTCTTCATCTGAACGTTGGTAGCCTTGTGCTGCGTTGGCAATCACTAAAGTCTGCACCCGTTCAGGATAAAGATGAGCAAACGCACTGGCCTGTAATGCACCCAATGAATGACCAATGAGAGTTGCTTTTGAGATCGCTAAAGCATCCATCAGATCTAATACGCGTTGTGCATAATCTGTTGCATTTGGCTGATCAGTCGTTAAACCCTCTGATAGACCATAACCCGGTGCATCCCAAGCAATGACATGAAAATGATGACTGAGTACATCGAGCTGATTGACCCATGAAGCGGAACCCGAGCTAATGCCATGCAATAAAATCAGTGGCTGACCTTGACCAGCTTCACGATAAGCTTGCACAAAACCATTCACGTCTACGGTTTTGACAGGATATTTGGCTAATGTATCAATCAAAGTCATCATTTCATCCCTTTAGTATTTCAATCTGATTAACGCTTGATTTGAGACAATGGATGCTCAGGTGGATAGTTCGGAATGGTTGGTTTACCCGCACCTAACATCACACACATCAAGGCATCTTCTTGACCAGGATTAAACAGACCACGGTAAATCCCTGGTGGAATTGAGATCAGATCACGCTCTTTCAGTTTGGTCTCGAATTTTTCACCGTTATGCTCAATAAACAGATCAATCTCACCACGCAACATAAAAAACACTTCTTCAACATCGTGATGAATATGCAATGGCCCTTCACACTGTGCAGGCAGTACCATGGTTGAAAAAGTGAAGTTTTCTGCTGGAACCGTGTTGCCATCATTGACCACACCCGTTGCGCCTGTACCCATATAACGCATTTGTGCACGACGATATTTCGGGTCATAGTCCGCTTGGAACTTCAAAGCATCGAAATCATATTTACGTGTTTCAAAGCGTGCGATACGTGTATTCAACCAATCTTGTAAATTTGTACCTTCAGGTTGTGTCCATGATTCGAATTGTTGAGTAGTCATGTTTTAACTCCTAGGTTTTTGATGAATAGTTTGATTAATAACGTTTCAATAAAGGAAGTAAGAAGAACGACCCGATAACGGCAACTGCTGCCAAGAAGGTGATTCCTAAATTAAAACTATGCGTTTGCATTACGATGTAACCGATCAGAACTGGCGCAATTGCACTGGCAAAATTACCCATACCATTGAAGATTCCACCCGCAGTTGCACCGACATCAGCCGTAGTGACACGAGCAAGTAACGCGAATACGGATGCCACGCCAAAACCCCAAGCCATCGCACTGAAAGACATGGCTGCAATCACCAGGATTGGATCAGTCATCAGCACCATCACGTACATGAATATCCCTGCGACCAATAAGCCACTAAACACTTGGATGGCACGGCGTCCAGTCTTGTCAGAAAGGAATGCTCCGACGATTTCACCAATCAACATCGCGATGAATGGTAAGCTTGAATACATCCCAAACTCTTTAAGATTGAAGCCTTTGTCTTGGATTAAATAAGAAGGCACCCAACTGTTTAATCCCCACAAATACGTCATCAAGGCGATATTGAAGATACAGACCAACCAAAATGAACGGTTCTGTAATAAAACTTTAGTGTTCTGAAGATGACCTTTAAAATTGACACGTTTACTGGTGGATTGCAGTTCAATGGTTTTCTTGAGCTGTAAATTTCTCAAGCCCAATACAATCGCAAGTAACGCAACAACCGTTAAAGCGGCCATCACAAAAAACGTGGTATGCCAATCATGTTTCGCCAAAACTGCGGCTGTAATTGGAAACCCTAAGAATGCACCTATCGGTGTTCCAAGCAAAAACATTGTCGATGCACGCGCTTGCTGGCGATCGGTGTAGGTCTGTTTAACAATGGTATAGGCCAATGCAAATAATGGTCCCTCAGCTAAACCGAGCAAAATCCGCAAAAACAGCATACCTGCGTAGTTTGTAGTAAAACCCATGCAGAACATGAGGATGCCCCATGAGGCCACACTCCAAAACAGCATTTTCTTAGGATCAAAAATATCGCCTAAGAAACTTAGAAAAACAGATGAAAAACCATAGGCCAATAAAAAGCTGGTCATTAACCATCCAAGTTTGGCTTTATTCTCAGCAATGCCCATCGCACCTTGGAAGGTTGGATCAGCAAACAAAACCGCAATACTGATTTTGTCGAAAAATGCGAGAACAACACACACCATCAGAACAAAAGCAGGAACCCAATGCTTCCATCCACTTTTCTCTTCATTACTCATACTTCATTCCTTCGATTGAGTCATGAACCGGATTTAATGTTTATGGTTTTAATTTCATGACATTAAATTCAGGATCTGCTAATAATTTTGGGTCTAACTCGGTATTGGATTGCATCCAACGTTTTGCCAGTTTGACCAGTTTCGAATCATTGATTGCGATCATATTGATCAAGCGGTTTTGATCATCCAGATAGAGATAACTGCATTGATCATCTGTACTTTGGCGCACTACGATCTGTTTAGTCATATCAGGTTGGTAAGTTCCTAAGATCTGAATATTGAAGTGATATTGGTCTGACCATAACCAAGGAATATCCACATATTCGGTATCCATACCTAACATTGACTTCGCAGCAGCAATTGCCTGATTCTGTGCATTGGCCCAAGATTGAATGCAATAACCAAGCCCTGGATGGATCGCGACATCTCCTGCGGCATAGATATCTTGGTCAGAAGTTTGCCCAAAACAGTTCACCACAATGCCATCTTTCACGTCCAAGCCAGCATTTACACCCAGCTCTTTGGCAATATCAGCTCCTGCACCAACGACGACACAATCAAATAGCTCACTCACATTTGGGTGATTGACCACTTCTACTTTCTGTTGACCTGCCTCAATCAAATGCAAATTTTTACTGTTTAAATGAATCTGTGTGCCTTGTTGCTCATGCATCACTTTCAAAAACGCAGAGACATCAGGGCTGACACTCCGTGCACAAAGGCGATCGCCATGTTCAAAAATATGAACCTCTTTGCCTTGTTTACGCGCTGTCGCAGCAATCTCTAAACCGATCCAGCCACCACCAACCACAGCTATTTTTTGCGCATGCTGTAAGATTTCGGCTAAGCGTTCACAATCTTGTACATTACGTAAGGTCACCACATTGGGAATGAACTGCCATGTATTCACTGGAATACGCGCACGGCTCCCCGTTGCAATCAACAATTTGTCATAAGGTAAAATTTGACCGCTTTCCAAGACCACTTGCTTCTGCTGGCGATCAACTTGGGTCGCTACGGCAGGTTTATGCCATTGAATATTGAAATCTTGAATCTGTTCTGGAGAAAACAGATGCAAGCTGTCATAACTGGCTTCTTTCGAAAGGACTTGTTTTGAAAGTGGTGGACGTTCATAAAAAACCCGATCTTCATTGGATACCACATGAATCTCGCCCACAAATCCATTTTGACGTAAGGTACTCACCGCCCAACCCGCGGCTTGCCCTGCACCAACAATTACGATTCTTTCCATAGCTTGATCTCCCTGCCTGATTTAAGCTTATGCAGGTTTAACTTGACGACGGGTATGATCATCCAAACCGCCTTCAATCGCCCATTCAGTGAAGAGTTCTAAACGATGCTCTTCAACTCGCGGCTGCCATTCTTCAGTCAGATAATCATCATTGGTGTAATATTCAAATGCACCACCTAATGGCGAGTTGACATACCAGAAATACGCTGAAGAAATCGGATGACGTCCTGGACCAATAAAAGTTGACCAATCAGAACGGTTCATATTCAACCCACCTCCAATCACTTCATGAATATCACGGACCACAAAGGCAACATGGTTTAGACCTGCGGGTTTATTGGGTACTGAAAGTAAGAACAAATCATGATGATAACCCTTGCCTCGGCAGCGCAAAAATGCACCACGATTACGATAAGCATCTGATAAGTAGAACCCCAGTTTTTCAATATAGAACTGTTCGGTTTTTTCCAAATCTGGGGTAAAGAACACCACATGGCCAATCGCAACAGGCTGGCCTTTCTCATAAACAGGACTGGCAGCATTGATACGATTGACTGTTCCGTACTGATTGATCCCTTCGGTTCTTAACGCAGGGATTTCGTGGGTAAAACTTTTCTGAAAGCGAATGGTCATCCCATTAGGATCAATACATTGCACACTTTCTTCTGTTGCCTCAAAACCATCTACATCTTGCAATCGAACAGCTAAATCAGGTAAATCAATTGCTATATCATCTAAACCCCATATGACTTCGCGTAACGTCGAACCTGATTCAATTGCTGGAGGTAAACGCGCATCATCACAATCAAATAAATAAATTTTGCTGCCGTTTTGGGTTTGATAGAGATCAGCACCTTCAATGTCTGAATGAGTGTGCGTTAATCCGAAGTCTGCTAAAAACTTATTTGAAGCAGCTCTGTCCTCAACGCCAAACTTTAAAATCTCAATCCCTGTAATCATGTGATCACTCCTTAATTAAAGACAAAACCACCATTTACGGGAATATTTTGACCCGTCACAAATGAGGACAATTCCGACAGTAAATACAAGGCTGTTCCGTTTAAATCCTGAGGTAACTGCTGCCGTTGAATCGCACGACCATTGACATATAAATCATGGCGTTCTTGCGGTACATATTCGGTTGCTTCGACTAGAGTCAATCCTGGTGAAAGCGTATTGATACAAATATTGAACGGCCCTAACTCTCTCGCCATGGAACGTGTCATCGCCAACAAAGCACCTTTACTTGCCACATAGGCCATAAGGTTGGGAGCGCCCCATAGCGCAGTATCCGATGCCACATTAATGATCTTGCCTGCATCAGATTGCTTGAGATAAGGCACACATGCCTTCGTCACCAACCAAGTGCCTTTGACATTAATGTTCATCACGCGATCCCACAGATCAGCGTCATAGTCCATCATGCTTTTACCGCCAACATTGGTTGCGAGCGCCGCACAATTTACTAAACCGTCAAGACCACCTAAGCTTGCAACGGCCTGTTGAACCGCCTGTTCTATGGAGTCTGCATTGGCGAGGTCAATGGTGACTGCTGTAACCTTTAAACCTTGTGCCTGCAAAGTTGCTGCTTCTTGTTGTACCAAATCCGTCAAGATATCGGCCATGACCACGTGCGCACCAGCTTCAGCAATGGCTTGTGCAAAATCTCGTCCCAAGCCTCTTGCCGCACCTGTGACAAGGACTTTTTTGCCCTGCAACAATGCGACATTAACCATGCGCTTCTTCCTGCATTTCAATACGGTTTGATGTATTTAAAGCTGCAATTCTCTTTAACTGCTTTTCCGCTTCTTTTTTCATTAAACGGCGTAAACGAGAGAGACCAACATCATGTTGATAGAGAAATTCTTGTTGACGTGCATGTGGCGCAAGATTTTCTAAAATAATGCGGTCTTGCTCCAATACATCCCAATGCAATTTTTCTAAATGATTGCGATAGAGGAAACGCCAAACGTTACGCTGCCAGCCACTGACTTTACGGCAACGCCAAAAGAACACTCGGGTATTTTTTGCATCAATTGGGGTTGCATAACCAACGATCCAGAACTCTCCACCCGGTCCAAAATCCTTACGGTATGGAATTGAAAGACGTAACCAGCTCGCGCCAGTATTGGCATATTCAACCCAGTCGAAATTCACACCAATTTGACCTTCTTTTTCAAAAACAAAACCGTGTTGAGTTGAACGATGTTTCATTTCTGCGGTACGGTCACCTTCTGCCATCGAGTGCGAAGTACAATGCAAATAGCTACCATGCATTGGGTCCATGACGTTATCAATGGCATATTGATGATTCACTTTCCAATCTGCTTGGCAAAGAAATGAACTCCATTCCTCGCTTGCAAGTTGTTCAGGAAAATCGAGCGCTTTTGGTGCTTCATTGGCATCAATCCCAAACCACATGAAAATCGCACCATGTTGCTCAATCACTGGATAGCTTTTTACACAGGTTGTGCCTTTCATTGGGCAATCATGTACCGCAGGTACATCTTCAACCATACCATCATGGCGAACTTCTACACCGTGATACCAACACGCGACACGATTACCTAAGTTCCAACCTAAAGAAAGACGCGCACCGCGATGTGGGCAACGATCTTCTAAAGCATGTACCTGACCTTGTTCATCACGCCATACCACAATGTTTTCGCCTAAACGGGTAATCCCAACAGGATTTGCTGCAACTTCCCAACTCGCAAGGACTGGATGCCACTGATCACGTAAACCTAAATCTAAATATTCTTCTACACTCGGAGTAACTGATACTGCTGCGTTCATCACTATTCTTCCTTGAATCAATATCCTAAACGTTGCATTTCTTCTGAAAATGTTTCAGAAGTCCAAAGTTCGCCAGACTCACAACGAAAACCTTGTTGGTTTAAAGACTGAACCAGATCCGTAAGCTCGGTTACGCCTGTAGAAAATGCTTTAATTAAATGCTGAACAAAATCCTGTTCGTATACTGTTGGTTCCTTATAACGCGTCTGCCAAACTAAAAGTTCTGGCTGTCCCGCTATTTGAATATTGTTAATCCCTGCTTCAGTTGCTGGCGTGGCATGAATCCAGTTCGCTAGCTTCTCATTAAATGTTTTCATGAGATTCCTTCCTTATAAATAAGACTTATAGTTGAATTTGAACATCCTGCCCTTCAACACGCACGGGATAGGTACACAAATTTCGGCATCCTGGTCCACTTTTCAATTCACCTGTTTGAATATCAAAAATCGCTTCATGTAATGGACATTCAACGGTTTGATCTTCAATAAAGCCTTCTGTTAATAAGGCGTAGGCATGTGGGCATACATTTTCAATAGCAAAGTAATTTTCATCAATGAAAAATACCCCAATTTTCTTACCGTCGACTTCTATGGCTTTCGGCTCATCTTCGGTGATGTCGTCTTGCTGACAAACTGAGATCCAACTCATCCTTGCATCCTCATTTGTTTTATATATAAAACATAATTTGATATAACAAACTTTAATAAAGAATACTACTATGCTGTTTTCCATGTCAAACTATATATTTTGTTAAAATTCATATACTTGATATTTGTTACATATTCTTTTACGTTTTACTTAAAAAATAAAGTTTCATATATAAAACTATCTTCATTGTCTATTTTGCAGTTACAATAGAATCTTAAGAAAATTAAATTTAGTGATTTGCGTTTTTGATAGGAAAATTAAACTGATGAATTCAAGCATTGAAACAGACTCTCAAGAATCTGATTTAATAAAAAATGATGATCGTTATTTAGTCCCTGGCTTAGTTCGTGGTTTGGCAATTTTGCAAGCCTTTAATCAACAAACCCAAGAAATGACCATCACCGAAATTGCAGAGATTTTAGATGTAAATCGTTCAAGTGCATTTCGCTTGATTTACACCTTAGAATCATGTGGTTTTCTCAGAAAAGCATCACAAAAGACCTATGCCTTAGATTCAAAAGTGATGGAACTCGGTTTTAATAGTTTATCTAGACAATCCTTATTGGATTTAGCGACACCATTGATGAAAGAACTTCGCGATCAAACCCAGCTTGCAGTTCATTTATCAATCCTTGAAGGCACCCATATTGTTTTTATTAATAACATTCAATCGAATGGAACATTTAGCAGTAATATTGGTTTAGGTACACGTTGGCCTGCCCACGCAACAGTGATTGGGCAAATGTTATTGGCAGATTTAACAGAAACTGAAATCCGTGATCGTTATAAAAGCTTTAATAAATGGGAAACTTTTTCAGAGCTGACTCCGAAAAGCCTTAAAGAATTATTACAACGTTTAAGCTATGTGAAAACACAACGATCTATGGTGAGCTGGGGTCATTACAATCACGACATGGCTGCGTGCGCTGTCCCTATTTTTAAACAATCCACGGGTAAAGTAACGGCAGTACTATCGGTCAGTTGCCCATTAGGCACCTATGCGGAAGATTATTTTAAAAATGAAATTGCAGAGGCCGTTCTTCAAAGTGCGGAGAAAATTTCAAAATTTATTTATTGAAAAAGAGTCATATTCACTGTTTTAAATCCAGCGATCTAACAATTTGCAGCCTCGTTATTGAACAAAGCTGCATAGTTGAAATCTGTACTACAAAAACTTTAGATCATAAAAAAAGCCCTTGTAAAAACAAGGGCTTTTTAAAATATTTGGCAGAGGATCAAGGACTCGAACCTTGACGAACGGTTTTGGAGACCGTCATGCTACCATTACACCAATCCTCTATAACAGCTTGATTAAACCCTCTCAGACTTAACCATAAAAAAAGCAAGATACTCTTGCCTTTTAAATTTGGTGGGGGCGAAGAGACTCGAACTCTTACACCTTGCGGCGCTGGAACCTAAATCCAGTGCGTCTACCAATTTCGCCACGCCCCCGATGGATGTGTATATTAGTGATAAACCTTTCTGCTGACAAGCCCTTTTTATAAAAAAACCATGCATCTGAAAGCTAATGCTTTTTTAATATACAGATCAAAACCTGTCACGTCCTGAAATAGATTGACAGTATTTCATTTAAAACCGAGTTAAACCATTAGCTCGGTTTTCTCTTTCTCATACATCTGATTCGGTGTGA
>NZ_JAKZGL010000010.1 GCF_022549355.1 Acinetobacter sp. NIPH 2699 | reverse complement strand
TCACACCGAATCAGATGTATGAGAAAGAGAAAACCGAGCTAATGGTTTAACTCGGTTTTAAATGAAATACTGTCAATCTATTTCAGGACGTGACAAACCAAGCCAATTAAATACTTAATAAACTATTTAATGTTTCAGACACGTTTTTCGATTTCACTTTCGGCTGTAAATCGCTTAAAGCCTGTTGCACCTGACCTCGTTGCGGTTCAGCCAAGGTATACCAACGCGAAAGCACCTGTAATAAACGAGAACCCAAAATTGGATTTTTCTCATCTAAATATGCAGCGAGCTGAATAAAATGATCTACACCAAAACTCCATGTATTGACTGGATTATTGGCCAAACCACCGCTGACTGAACGAATACGATTCGGAGTCGTTAAATCATAATCTGCATGTTGAGTGAGATATTCAATCGTTTTCGTTGTCGCACAAGGATTGGATGCTTGAATCGTAAACCATTGATCTAAAGATAAGGCTTCATCTTTAAAGCGATTATAGAAATCGTCCAATGCTGCTTGTGCTTGTGGCGCATCATTCCATACCAGTACGCGTAATGCACCTAAACGTTCTGACATATTCCGCGTGTTTTTATATTGCGCATCCGCCAAATCAAATACCGAAGCATCCCCTTGACGTGCCAACATACTTAACATGATATTTTTCAATGCGCGGACACCCATTGCCAAAGAAAATTCTTTTTGCATATCTGGGTCTAAAGCTAAATAAGTATCTTTCCAGAAAGAACCTAGTTCTTGTGCTAAACGATTCAATACCGCTTCACGTTTCTCACGGATGAGTTCAGGTTCGTAGTCTTGATCAATACGACTACCTAAATAATTTTCACTTGGCACATCAAACAAACGTGATGCGAGCAATGGATCTTTGTTTACCAATTCAGGCAATGTGTTTTTAATCGCCTGAATATAAGTATCCACCTGATGATCTTCTAACAGAATACGCTCTAATAAGGTTTGAGTCGCTTGCCATTGGTTAAAACCATTGGTTTCGTGTTGAATCAAAAATGCAAGATCATCATTTGAATAGTCAAATACCAAATTGACTGGCGCAGAGAAATTACGCAACAACGATGCAACAGGTTGTTCAGTCACCCCAGTAAATTCGATCGTTGCTTCATCTTGATCAAACAAATACACGCCATCTTTGACATCATTTACAAACAGATCAGCACTATGCAAAGTGTATTGTTCGCCTGTATGGGCATTGAACAAAGCCAAAGCCACAGGAATTGGCACTGCTTTTAAGTTCGGATATTTAGGATGTGCTTTAAGGCTTTGTTTTAAGCTCAAACTATAGGTCTGTGTCGCCGCATCATATTCACCTTTGGCATCTAACTTTGGTGTCCCTGGTTGGTTATACCATGTTAAAAAGTTTGATAAATCAACACCTGAACCGGCTGAAAGTGCTGCTACCCAATCTTCAACCGTCACAGCTTGTCCATCATGACGCAGGAAGTACTCATCCGTTCCTTGACGGTATTTTTCTTTACCTAATAAAGTCGCCATCATGCGGTTAATTTCCGCACCTTTTTCATAGACTGTTGCGGTATAGAAGTTATTGATTTCAACAAAATGATCTGGGCGTGGCGGATGCGACAATGGTCCTGCATCTTCAGGGAATTGATGCGATTTTAATACCGCAACATCATCAATCCGTTGTACGGCGGCTGATTGTAAATCTTCTGAAAAAGACTGATCACGGAAAACCGTTAATCCTTCTTTTAAACACAACTGGAACCAGTCACGACAGGTAATGCGGTTGCCTGTCCAGTTATGGAAATATTCATGTGCAATCACCGACTGCACACGCATAATCGCTGCATCCGTGGTGAATTCTTCATCTGCAAGCACACATGAAGTATTGAAGATATTTAAACCTTTATTCTCCATTGCGCCCATATTGAATTGGCTCACAGCCACAATCATATAATTGTCGAGATCATAAGGACGGCCATAATGTTCTTCATCCCAGCGCATCGAATGCTTTAAGGCTTCCATGGCGATATGACATTTAGGAATATCTTTTTCAATTGCATAAATTTCTAATGCAACATCACGACCTTCTGAAGTGGTGTAACGATCTTTTAGAACCGCTAAATCACCAATCACACAAGCAAATAAATAGCTTGGTTTTTTGGTTGGATCTTGCCAAATCGCAAAATGACGGCCTTCACCTGCCTCACCTGTTTCCAATAAGTTACCGTTTGCCAGCAAAACTGGATATTTTTTATCTGCTTCAACACGGGTGGTAAATTCAGCCAAAATGTCTGGACGATCAGGATAGAAAGTGATTTTACGGAAGCCTTCAGGTTCATTCTGGGTAACGAATAAATCGCCTGCTTGATATAGACCTTCAAGTTGGGTATTAGACTCAGGATGAATGATCACTTGAGTTTGCACAATGACCTCATCTGGTGCATCAGCGATCACTAATTGTTCATCATCTAAATGATATTGGTCAGCACTTAGTAACTGCCCATTCAGTTGAATTGATTTCAACTCCAAATCACGCCCCAATAACACCAATGCTCCAGCGGTTTGGCGCTTCATCACAAGCGTTGCGTCAACAATCGTGTGATCCGTATAGACTTGGATATCTAAATGAATAGACTCTACTAAGAATGAGGGTTTTTGATAGTCTTTTAAATAAATGGTTTGATCTGCTTGTACAGGAGGTTGTGCCGCAATATTCATCAGTATTCCTTATCTTTCGTCATTTCATATAGACGGTCTTGTTGGCAAGACTCTTGATCAGTCGATCATACGCCAACTTATAAAATCTGTCTTTAGAACCACTGTGCATTTTATTGGGTTTCCCCATTTAGTTTTCAAACTGAAGTAGCAAACACGCTTATAATTTAGACAAAATTACAACATCGTTTTCTACTATTAAATAAAAATGACAAAATCCATGATATTTGCCTGCTCAACTTACATTCTTTGCTTAAGTTATACATTTTGTGCACGGTTATTGCTTATGTATTTATGCCAATCTAGGTGAATAAAATAAAAGCGAGGGCTATAACGATGGAATTAAAAGCACATTTGTATCGTCTAGAAAACATTAAAGCAATCCATGATCTTGCAACCGCAGGTGTTGATCATCATGTGATCTCTGTTTTTTTGTCCGCAGAAGGGATTGAACTTACCACCTTAGAAGTAACCAATATTGTAAATACCTATGACGCACTTGGGAAAGAAAAAGTGCCGAGTAAAAAAGTACAAGCACTCATCGCTGCCAAGAAAATCAGTCAGGAGGATGAAAACTTACCATGCCCTGTTTAACATTTCCGTTCTGACTTAATAAAAAAACCTCAAATCAACGTCTGATTTGAGGTTTTTTTTCAAGAATAACTTATGGATTTGCGCTGTTGGTCCGAATCCAAACCACAGTACGTCCTAAAGCTGACACGCCCATATAACCACGCATACGGAGACGCTTACCTTCACCAGACACCACGCCTTTGCCTTTGTATACACGGCCACTGGTTGCTTCCAATACAAGACCGTCAATATATGCATTTGGATCATTTGGATCTTGTTTAAACCCTGACAAAATTTCTAAACCAAGAAGCGGCTTATTCGTGTGTGGTGCTGGACATTTGGTACAATTGCTCAACGAGATCCCATGCGCATTTGGATAACGATACACAATCTTGCCATTAAATCGCCCATTGTCACCTTTTCGAATTTCGATAATTGAAAGCTGTTGACCCGTTCTCTCTTCGATGCTTTTCCAATAACCCTCGATAGCGGCAGCGAAAGTCGTTGTACTTGCGAAAGCAATACAAAGCCCCATGAAGACATGCTTATACATATTAACCCCGTTAAAAAGTAACCTATTTATATTTATAGATTTAATGATTAAAAAAATAGCATATTTAAAGAGAGCTTACACTGTACGCCCCAGTACTTGACTATATAAATTTTCTAAAAATCAAATACGTACAGTGTAATTTTAAAATTATAATTTAAGGGTTAGCACTGTCTGTGCGAATCCAAACCTGTGTGCGTCCAAGTGCTGAAATCCCCATATATCCACGCATACGCATACGCTTACCATCTACACTTAGCTGAGCTTTGCCCTTATAAATATTGCCTGTTTTTGGTTCAAGAACTCGTCCATCAATATATTGATGTGGATTTTGCGGGTCTTGTTTCAATCCCCAAGCGATTTGTAACCCCAATATGGGTTTATTTTTAAAAGGCTCAGGACATTTAACACAGTTCGCTAGAATGGTGCCACCACCAGGGACCGGATAGCGATAGGCAATTGTGCCCGTGTAAGTTCCATCCGTTTTCTTTTTGACTTCAATAATAGAAAGTAGCTCACCACTACGGTCATCAATACTTTTCCAGAAACCTTCTGGCGTTGCAGCATGACCTATTGCGGTAAATAACATCAAAGAGATCCCCATGATTCCATTCACGAGTAATTTTTTTTGCATACATTGCTCCATTATGCGGCACAGATCCATCTGTTCTATATTTTCATGCCAATACTTAGATTCAGTCAACCAAATATAAAAATATTTAACGGCTTAAATCCAAGAGAAATATTAATTAATTCACACATTTATAGACAAACAATCATAGGTTTACATTCTACCATTCAATGCAAACAGCAAAGTGCCAACACTTATATCGCAATATAATCTTTGCATCACTTCTGCTGTCAGCAATGTATAATCTGATTTTTACATATTGCAAGTTGAGTATCAATGGAGTTACAGATTCTACAAAAACAGTTAGATGAAAGTAGCCATTGTCCTTTATGCCAAGCATCTATGTTTTGGATAGAGGCAGAACAATACACCCAAGAATTCCAATTTCATGAGTGTAGTCATTGTCAACATCGGGTTTTTAGCAGCGATAGTAAATTAAATTGTCACTGTGCCCAGTGCACAGCTCAGCGTAAAAAACAAACGCAACAGACCCTGCTACAAGAAAAGCGTAAATACAAAATAAAAGATGACGTTATTTATGGCCTCAATCAGCTTAGTTTTTTACAAAAGTTGTTCTTGTTGAGCTTATTGGATAATTATGCCCGTGAAGATGTTCAGCATGATGAACTCATCCACTGGAAGAAGATTAAATATCATCACTTTACACCCAACTACTTATTTCAACATCAGATCGTTCAGGAATTACTAAAGCTGGGTGTTCTAAGACCACAAGATTCAGATATAGAGACAGAACACTTTTACATCAATATTCGTTTAGATGGTTATTCAGACCCTAGCCTGTTTAGCGTAACTCAACAATTACGCTATTGGTTTTATGAAAATCTGAGTGCGGGTATCCCCTTTAAAAGCACGGATGAAGTGAAAGATACACTCTATATGGTGCTATATCAGGAGATCATTCAGTTCACGCAATTCTATTGCCGAACTTGGGGCATTCAGATTGCAGGCAATCGCCCTTTCCAAACCTTCTGCTTTCGTTTGATGGAAGGTCTCGCAGTGGGACAGATTTATTATCTAATTCAAACCGCGCTCGAATACCTTTATAAACAAAAAGTTTTACAACCTCGCAATGATAAGTTTATTAATACCAATTTATTAAAAAAAACCCTAGAGCAATATCGCGAACGTGCTTTAACCGAGCGCTGGGAAACCTCAACCTTACCAAGACCACATAACATCCCATTGAGTAAAATGAGTGAAATTTTACTCTTTAAATTCTTGGGTTATGATGAAAGTGTCTTTTTTCAACCTGTCTGGAAGTCTTGGCGAAAAATAGAACCTCGGTTAAATTTCTATTCGATAAAACGTTGCATGTATTGTGGTTCAAATGATCTTATTGTGGATTATGATGCCGAAGATTATGTTTCTCTCATCTGCCGCCAGTGTAAACATCAAGATCATTATTTTACACGTTAAAAATTTTAGGATTTACTATGTCACAAAAACAACAACTGATTGATCAAGTCATTCAAGCTTGGCACGCTTTACAGCAACAATCTCCATTGGTTCAATGTATTACAAATAGCGTAGCCAACAATTATGTGGCGAATGTGCTTTTGGCCGCAGGTGCGTCTCCAGCAATGATTGACAATCCCTTTGAAGCTGAAAGTTTTACCCAAATAAGTTCAGCCTTAAATATTAATGTCGGCACCCCCACCACTGAACAAACCCAAGCAATGCTCATTTCAGCGAAAACAGCCCAACAGCATCAAGTGCCTTGGGTGCTTGATCCAGTCGGGTATGGTGAAATTTTAAAATGGCGCAGTAAAACCGTGGATCAACTTCTACAATATCAACCCACCATTATCCGCGGCAATGCCTCAGAAATAAGTGCTCTAGCAGGTAATTTAACGCAATCCAAAGGCGTAGACAGTACGCTCAATAGTCAAGATGTATATGCTCAAGCACAAAGTTTATTACAACATGCTGAATGTATCGCCATCTCAGGTGAAGCTGACTTCATCATTTCAAAACAACTAGACATGGTGATTCAGGTGAATGGCGGTTGTCATTTACAGCCGAAGATTACTGCAACTGGTTGTGCATTGGGTGCATTAACAGCAGCTTACAGTGCGGTAAGTTCGCCAACCATTGCAGCACTTGCCTCACATATTCATTTCTCTATTGCTGGCAGACTGGCCTATGATCAAGCGCAAAATGTAGGAAGTTTTAATGTGATGTTTTTAGATTATGTCCATATGTTAGATGAAAACTTAATACGGCAATACCACAGTATCCAATGTCTTGAATCAGCATAATAGATTTAGGCATTTACAGATTTATATCACTCGAATGAGAAGATTTTATCTATGATTATTCAATATTAATATTTTTGAATTATGAAACCATTTCTCACTCGAGTTGAACTTCTCAATAGCATTCCCGATGACTTTCCTTTCTTACATCTTTATCCAATAGAGTTTAAAAAAAATATCACCGTCATTACGGGTGAAAATGGAAGTGGGAAATCAACGATTTTAGAGGCTTTAGCGCTAAAATTTGGTTGTGCGGCAGAAGGTGGAAGTATCAATTTTAATTATAAAACTGAAGATACACATTTTGATTATAGCCCGCACCTGCGTATCCATAAATCTGCACGCAGGATCAAAGATATCTTTTTCTATCGATCGGAAACGTACTATAACTTTCTCACGGAAATGCGCCAACTCGATGCAGCAGCCAGTTTTGGACCACCTATTCGAAACGCATACGGTGGCAAAGATTTACACCTGATGTCTCATGGTGAAGCAATGAAAGCACTCATTGATCATCGTTTTCGAGCTGAGGGTTTATATATTTTAGATGAACCTGAAGCCGCGCTTTCGATTAGTAATCAAATCAATTTTATCGAAAAAGTAATCCAACTGAGTCAAGCAGGTGCACAATTTATCATTGCAACGCATTCACCGATCATGATGTTAATGCCAAATATTCAATTGTTGCAACTCACCGAGAATAGTTTTAGAGAAGTAAATTTCAGCGACACACATATTTATTATATGTATAAAGAAATCCTTAATTCAAAGGGTGAGTTTATTAAACAAATTATTGATATAGAGTGATTTTGTATTTATCCAAAACTATTCACCATTCAAAGTCATTTGTCTTTCCAATACACATAGAACTCATCGACTCCACACCATAATGAAGCCGATATTCTTCAGAGCTAAGCTGTTGCCTTGAAATAATGTTCTCGCGGCATATCAATCACCTCAACACAAAGCTGGATTGGAAATCCGACCTCAGATTTCATATATGTTTTTTGTTCAAGAACAGCCAGCAGATTGTCACCTAAAGTCTTCTTCTGTTGCTCCGTTCGACCACTTAACAAATAGAGCTTTAAATGCAGATAAGCTTCTTGGGTTTCACCCAAACCAATCAAAAAAACCTCATCTTTGAAAATACGAGACTTAATATCATCTACACTAAATAGTGCTGTTTCAAACAAAGCAGTGTTTACTTCTCGCAGTAATTTCTGTTGATCTAACGCTGTTAGATTTGCTGAATAGTTTGCAATGATATGTGGCATCTTTTCATCCTACTCTACAAACAACAATGCTAATCGTACCTGATCATACGCCATTCTTGGACTCGTTGCTTCCACGATTGGGCGTAGTTTGATGGAGCCATCATCGGTAAAATGCTCTGGATTCTTTCTCTTGTGCAAACGTTTATAAATCTTGCGTACTTCTTCAATCACCTCTTCGCCGGGGCTTGCCACAGAAATATCTAAGCTTTGTTCTTTATGTAATCGCGCCAAATGATTGATAATCGTTGCAGGAGTTAGCCCACGTTCATGTGCAATATCCTCAATCTCATATCCTTCTTCAAATAAAGCACGTGTTTCATCTAACGTGGCTGCCGCATAACTCTGTTTACTGCCCTTTGACAGTTTCTTTTCATTACGATTGATTTCGGTCGCGTTTAATGTGCCGCCGCAATGTCGAATAAAGGCATTATGCTGGGTGGTTAAATCCACATTTGCAAAGTTGGTTTCTGCTTCATCAGACAATTCCTGAAAACGGCGGTCTGCTTTGATTGCCAAGCTATCAAGCGCTAAAGCCTGCTCATTAAAACCAAGTAACCTCAGACCCGTGAGCGACTTTAATCGAGACAATGCAACATAACCCTGACCTTTTTCAAAAGTGTTGCTGAGGTTAATTTCTGCTGCTTCTAGGGTCATCCCCTGACTTTTATGAATCGTAATCGCCCAAGCTAAGCGCAAGGGGATTTGCTGAAAACTGGCGATGGCTTTACCCGCCTCATTTTCAATCGACCATGTTTCTGGTTCAACCAATAATGTCGTGCCATCGGTAAGTTTAACTTTAGGCAACATGCCTTGTTTATCATCATCTTCAAAACCAATCACCTCACCTAAGCTGCCATTGATATATCCCATATCAAAGTTGTTTTTCACAAACATAACCTTGGCATGTTTTTTTAAGGTCAATTCTTCAGGCGCACGTACAGAAGACTTTAAGGTTTCGATCAATTTTTCATTACCATCAATGACAGCATTGAATTGGTGACTTTCGTTCTCGATGCCATTTAGATGTTGATAGTTGATATTATCGACATCCATATTATGCGTATATAAACGAGTAAAGGTTTCACCAATGTCTTGCTGACGTGATTGTTGTAAGGCAGTGAGGTGATCTGACTGAATATTTTGTGCGCGAATGGCATTCAGAATCTGATTTAGAATTTCATCGTCCTGACGATGTTGTTCTGTTAAATAACACACTCGAAACTTTGCCTCCACCCACGCATCTGACATAAAGCAAAATTTATCTCGATTTGCTTCACCATTACGTCCGACAGGAGGCAACTGAAAGAAGTCACCAGCGACAATCACTTGTATGCCACCAAATGCCTCATCGCTTTCTTTAAAGTATTTTAGAACTTGATTGACTAAATTAAGTTGCTTGGCATGCAACATGGAAATTTCATCGATAATCAATACTTGAGCATTTTCTAAGTGTTCTTTTAGATATTTTCGTTCTTTCATCCGTTTGAGATCATCATCACTCAAACTATCTTTAATACCAATCCCAGCCCAAGTATGGATGGTCATACCATTCATATGCGTTGCAGCAATCCCCGTTGAAGCAGTAATTGCAACAGGTACTTTACGTGCTTTCAGATAATGAATGTATTGATTCAATGTATAGGTTTTACCTGCACCTGCCGAACCAGTTAAAAATACATTTTCACCTGCTTTAAGCAGTTTAAGTGCGGTTTCCTGTTTCATAATTACCTACCTTCTCACAGCACATAGCTTAACGAGTTTCAATAAAAAGTGAAACGGCGAAGCCTAATTTTATAGAAAACATCATTCGATCCGTATAGATAAATCGGGAATATTCTTTGGTAGGTCTTTGGTAGGTAGCAAAAATTTAATGCAATCACAATACTGGGGTCATGGTGCAACGCATCATCTATAACAAACAATGGACTTATGGAAGAAGGATTCACTCCATGGCTTTTAAAAATATTGCAGATCAAACAAACGGTTTTTATATTCCTTGCGTATCTCTCTTTGGACCAGGTTGCGCCAAAGAAATTGGAAGCAAAGCACGAGATTTAGATGCAAAAAAAGCGTTAATTGTGACCGATGAAGGTTTATTTAAATTTGGTGTCGCAGATACTATTGCACAGTATCTCACCGAGGCTGGTATAGAAAGCCACATTTTTGCTGGCGCAGAACCGAACCCAACAGATATCAATGTTCATAATGGCGTAGCAGCGTATATAAACAACCAATGTGATTTTATTGTGTCATTGGGTGGTGGTTCCTCCCACGACTGCGCAAAGGGTATTGGTTTGGTCACCGCAGGTGGCGGACATATCCGCGATTACGAAGGTATCGACAAAAGCAAAGTGGCGATGACCCCTTTAATAGCAATCAATACAACTGCTGGAACAGCATCAGAAATGACACGGTTCTGCATCATCACCAATACGGACACACACGTTAAAATGGCAATCGTCGACTGGCGTTGTACACCGCTCATTGCCATTGATGACCCTAAACTTATGGTGGCAAAACCTGCGGGTTTAACGGCAGCAACAGGAATGGATGCTTTGACCCATGCGATTGAAGCCTATGTATCCACAGCAGCCAATCCGATTACCGATGCCTGTGCAGAGAAAGCCATCAGTATGATCAGCCAATGGCTGCAACCAGCCGTTGCTAACGGCGAAAATATTGAAGCGCGTGATGCAATGAGCTATGCCCAATATCTTGCAGGTATGGCATTCAACAACGCATCATTAGGCTATGTACACGCTATGGCACACCAGTTAGGTGGTTTCTATAACCTACCGCATGGCGTCTGTAATGCAATTTTATTACCACATGTAAGCCAATTTAATCTGATTGCCTGCCAAGATCGTTATGCCAAGATTGCAGAATTAATGGGTGTTAATATTCAAGGTTTAACCGTTGCTGAAGCCGCATATGCCGCAATTGATGCCATTCAGCAGCTTTCAAGTTCTATTGGCATTCCATCTGGTCTGACTGAACTTGGCGTTAAACCTGAAGATCTACCAATCATGGCTGAAAATGCCCAAAAAGATGCATGCATGCTGACTAACCCTCGTAAAGCGAACCATGCCCAAGTCGTAGAGATCTTTAAAGCAGCCTTATAACTCCAACCAAACTCGAGTCACAAAACCACTTTATGGTAAGTCAAACCTCTCCGACCATTGACTTACTTTTGGGGGGAATCTCCTTGCTAGCATCCCCCTTTTTGTCCACACTTAGCTTCAAAAAACAAAATCGATTGACAATTCGCCAAATTCATTAAAGGATACTCAGCATGTCTTAATACAAAGTCTCAATAAAAATGAATACAACCCAGCTTTCTTCAAATCTTTACACTCCTGATCTTTTAGGAGATGGCTATGAACAACAAGTCCTGAATTATCCTGATGATTATGAAGGCAAAGTCGTCGCCACGCTCATCCGTAAAAAAGCAAAACAACCAACCACCAAAGCGGTGCTCTATATTCATGGCTTTTTAGATTATTTCTTTCAAACTGAAATGGCAGCACAGTTTAATGCACAGGGTTATGATTTTTATGCATTAGATTTAAGAAAATACGGACGTTCCAAGTTAGCGCATCAAATTTTTTACAACGTATTAGATCTACATGAATATGATGCTGATATTAACCAAGCCTTAGATATTATTGCCCAAGAAAAGCACGACAAAGTTTTACTTGCTGGACATTCAACAGGTGGATTAACCGCAACACTGTATACTGCTCACCACCCTGATCATCCTTTGATTAAAGGTCTCTGGGCAAATAGTCCTTTTTATGATTTTAATCTCAGTCTGGTAGAAAGAAAATTTGGTATCCCGATGCTCAGCCGTATAGGAAAAAAACTACCTAAAGTAAAATTTCCAAGCCAGCTTAATCGTTGGTATACCGCCAGTTTGCATAAAGATCTCAAAGGTGAATGGGATTTCAATTTGGACTGGAAACCGACCAGCGCACCAACAGTACAGCTCAGTTTTGTACATGCAATTCATACGGCACAAAAAGAGATTCATCGTGGCGTAAAACTGAATATTCCAGCATTAATTATGCACTCGCATCAAACCAAGAACCCGAAAAAATGGGGCATAGATGCAACTCAAAGTGATGTCATTTTAGATGTTAAACACATTAAAAAATACGCGAAGAAAATGAAAGGAGATATCTCTATTATCTCAATTCACAATGGCTTACATGATTTAGTCCTTTCCGCCCTCCCCGTGCGTAAACAAGTTTATCAAGAGCTTTTTCAATGGCTAGAGCAGAAAATCAACTAACTTCTTTTTAATTGTTCATCATATTTAGCAAGTAATTGATGTGCAGGATGTTCAATGGGTAATAACTCCATTAAACGCTCTACCGCATCAATTGCTTCTGGAAAATGCGCTAAATGTTTAAGCAATAAATCTGTTTCTTGCGTCTTAAAAATCGCATCACTCAACCGAGATTCGAGACAATCTCGCCAAGCAGATAAAAATGGACTTTCTGTTTTCGCTAGAAACACCCCACTATACAATTGTAACGCTGAGCTGAGATATCCAGCATCTAAGGCTTGTTCCACTTGTAAAAAATCAGCTTCAATATGAACCAGTAAGCGGTATGGACGTGAACCTAATAAACCACCTAAAACATCTCTTAATTGCGACATTTCAGCTTTTAACGTTCCCATACTCACTTTACGTTCGCCATAAAGCGCCTGATATAAATGTTCAAGTGTTAGACCATGAGGACATAAAGCCAAAATCGCCAGGATCTCAATTTGGCGAGGCGTTAATAACAGACTTTTACCATTAAATTTGACTTGTGGTGTTGCAAATGCACGAATATATAAATGCTGGCGTTGTTGCTCAAGTAAAGCTGACTGGATAATGGATGCACAGCGTTCAGCCGCTAAAATCCCAAAAGTATTATGATTCTTCCACGTGGTAGATAAATCAACCACACCTAGTGTCTGTTTTGAATATGGGTCAATAATTGGTGCGGCATAACACACCCAATCATGCACCGACTCCATATAGTGCTCATTAGAAAAAACACAGCTCGATTGCTGTGTTTTGAGTGACAGTGCCAAAGCATTGGTACCAACTAATTCTTCACGCCACTGTCCACCCTTCACAAAATGAACCTGTTCAGCAGCACTTTGCATTTGAGGGCTTGGTGCCGTCCAAATAATGGTACTGCCAATATCTCCCACAGCGATCACCATAGAAGATTGTTCTGCAATATGACGTAAATCGTCAGCACATCGTTGTAATGCTAAATCTAAAGTATTCTGTGAAGTAGATTTTTTTTCGAGTAATGGTGCTGCCATACGTTCTTTCGGAATATCAGCCGATATGGAACGTTCCCATGAACTGGCTATACTTTGATCAAGTTTGGCGGCGTTTTGAGGAGAGAGACTATTTTGCGCGCGCAGTTGATCAATCAATGCCCTTTGCTGCACTAAATCCTTTTTTGTGAACATTTGTAAGTTCCTTATATATCCACATTGGTATTCCAACCTTTCTCCAACCTTCTTATTTATATACTAAATACACAGAGTACGAAAGTACCTATTGACAGGGTTCTTGTTAGTCTTTAGTCCTAAAATGCAAAGGAATATATATATGCGTTATATCGATCCGAACCAATCTGGTTCAAAAATTCAATTCAAATCTCAATATGAAAATTTTATTGGCGGTCAATGGGTTGCACCTGTAAAAGGTCAATATTTTGACAATATTTCACCTGTTGATGGCCAAGCTTTTGCCCGCATTCCTCGCTCATCGGCAGAGGATATAGAATTGGCTTTAGATGCAGCTCATAAAGCCAAAATCGAATGGAACAAATCCTCTCCAACCACACGCTCTAACCTACTGCTTAAAATAGCAGATCGTTTAGAAGCTCACTTAGAAATGCTTGCTGTTGCAGAAACTTGGGACAATGGTAAACCTGTACGCGAAACGCTTGCTGCCGACATTCCATTAGCCATAGACCATTTCCGCTATTTCGCTGGCTGTATTCGTGCTCAAGAAGGCGGCATTTCGGAAATCGATGAAGATACCATTGCCTATCATTTCCATGAGCCACTCGGTGTTGTTGGACAAATTATTCCTTGGAACTTCCCAATCTTAATGGCGGCTTGGAAACTTGCACCGGCTTTAGCTGCAGGTAACTGTGTGGTGCTGAAGCCTGCTGAACAAACTCCAGTAGGTATTTTGTTGGTAGCTGAACTTATTCAAGATATTTTACCTGCAGGTGTAATTAATATCGTCAATGGTTATGGTACTGAAGTTGGTCGTCCACTGGCAACCAGTCCTCGTATTGCCAAAATTGCATTTACAGGGTCAACCCAAGTTGGCCAGTTGGTGATGCAATATGCAACTGAAAACATCATCCCAGTAACTTTAGAATTGGGAGGTAAATCACCGAACCTATTTTTTGAAGACGTAATGGATAAAGACGATGACTTTTTAGAGAAAACACTTGAAGGTTTTGCTATGTTTGCCTTAAACCAAGGTGAAGTCTGTACTTGTCCATCTCGTGCACTGGTACAAGAAAGTATCGCAGATCAGTTCCTCGAAAAAGCCATTGAACGAGTCAAACGTATTAAAACAGGTCATCCGCTTGATACCGAAACGATGATTGGCGCTCAAGCCTCACAGGAACAGCAAGAGAAAATCTTACGCTGTATTGATACAGGCCGACAAGAAGGTGCTGAAATTTTAGTGGGTGGCGGTGATCGAAAAGAAGTGGGCAACGGTTTTTATATCGAACCGACCATATTTAAAGGTCATAACAGTATGCAAGTTTTCCAAGAAGAAATTTTTGGCCCTGTTCTTTCCGTAACCACCTTTAAAGATTTCGATGATGCAATCAAAATTGCGAATGACACCATGTATGGTTTAGGTGCTGGAGTCTGGTCACGCTCCGCACACACCTCTTATCGTGCTGGACGTGCGATAGAGTCAGGCCGTGTTTGGACCAATTGTTATCATATTTATCCTGCACATGCTGCTTTCGGTGGATATAAAAAATCAGGTATAGGTCGAGAAAATCATCGCATGATGCTGGATCATTATCAACAAACCAAAAATCTGTTGGTGAGCTATTCAACCAAACCGATGGGCTTCTTTTAAGATGTTGCACTAACGTGGAACATATCAACTCACGCTTATGATCCATTCTAATTTCTCTTAGCCAAAAAGCAAGCAGGTAATACTGCTTGCTTTTCCGTTTTCATGGCTATTTCATTTTCAGACCTGTATCGCTGCACAACGCTTATTCGCGCTGATGAAAAAGTCAAAGCAGATACAACTCTCTGGCGTTGCGTTAAAAGATGAGCATCAAATTCCAGTTGTAGAACGGCATCAAAAAAGGCAACTCTTTTTCCTTGACTCAAGCAATAATTAGCGCGGCACCCATATTCAAAAATGCGATAGATACTTTATTTCTCATCCACTTTTCTTTGAGCATGGAATGTTTATACTTGCATTGATGTTAATCATGACTAGATAAAACTCGATGATAAATACTGAATCTTTACCTAAAACCATTTATGCCATCCAACATCTTGCTTTTGAAGATTTAGGTTCATTGGAAGATACCTTTTACCAACTTGGTTTTCGAGTTCGCTATTTTGAAGCTGGTGTAGATGATCTCAGTCCTGCACTAAATTATGATGGACTAACGATCATTTTGGGTGGCCCTATTGGTGTTTATGAAACAACGGACTACCCTTTTTTAGTCGATGAAATTGAAGGACTCAAACAACGTTTAAAAGCCAATAAGCCAACAATGGGTATTTGCCTCGGCGCTCAGCTCATTGCACATGCACTAGGCGCCAACGTTTATGCAGGACATCAAAAAGAAATTGGTTGGGGGCGATTAGACATCAAAACTGCTGAGCCTAATATTTTATTGCCACTTAAAGACACTCACGTCTTACATTGGCATGGTGATACTTTTGATCTACCGGAAAGTGCAACCTTACTGGCCAGTTCTGAAATTTACCCTCATCAGGCCTTTTCGATTGGCCATAATATCTTAGCTTTGCAATTCCACTTGGAAATTGCAGCGCAGAGTTTTGAAAAATGGTTAATTGGTCATACCTGTGAAATACGTCATGCAGGCCTTTCCATTCCGCAGCTTCGACAAGATAACCTAAACTATGCAGCACAATCAGAACAACAATCTCATAAAATTATGCAAAATTTTATAGAAAATATTCAGCTTTAAAAATTAAGCCTAGCTAAAAAATCACAGGTTTAGGTCATATAAACTTAGCCTGTGAGAGGTTATCCTACTAAACCAATAAGAAAATTAAATCCCTTTTAAGACAAACTTAAAAATCATGATATCCACAAAGCCAGTGTTACAAAATGTAAACACTAAGCCTATCAACAATCTACAAGATAATGTGAAAAAATCCCAGATAAACAATAAAATATAAATATTATATATTTTTACATTTTGTTTTTTTTAAATCGGTGGGTAGCCTTATGCTAAAGTTCATAAAAAGTTTTCATACCATTAATACGTATTTAATTTCATCGACGATGTTATTGATTTTTATTGTTGTTTATTTTTATATCAATCCGTAAACAAGGCAGAAAAAAGCCCAATCATGATCATTGGGCTTTTTTATTGCTGCTGAATCAACTATTCAAATATTAAATGAAAGTTCATACAGATTTTTTACTTTTTCTCAACTTTAAAGCTATCTTTTAAGTCAAGAATACGGTTAAACACTGGTTTTTCTGCATGATGATCGTATTGATCAGCAACAAAATATCCTTCACGTTCAAATTGGAATCGATCTTCAGCTCTCGCTTGCGCTAAAGCAGGCTCAACGACCGCCTGAACGATTTGCAGTGAATTTGTATTGAGATTTGCCAAGAAATCATCGCCTATTTCAGGGTCTGATTCTGTGAACAAACGATCATAAATACGAACTTCCGCTGGAATACCTTTGCTTGCCGATACCCAATGCACCACCCCTTTGACCTTACGCCCTTCAGGATTTTTACCTAGAGTATTTGGATCAATTGAACATTTCAGTTCAATCACTTCACCATTGGCATCTTTAATCACTTCATCACATTTAATCACATAAGCATGGCGTAAACGCACTTCGCCTTCAGGAATTAAACGCTTGAAACCTTTAGGTGGCACTTCTTCAAAATCTTTACGATCAATATAAATTTCACGTGTTAGAGGAATAATGCGCTCACCCATATCTACATTTGGATGACGTGCATGGGTTAAGTCCAACTCTTCAGGTAAATTGGTCAATGTTACTTTTAATGGATTCAATACTGCCATACCACGCGCAGCGGTATTTTCCAAAGACTGGCGAATACAGAACTCAAGCATTGCCACATCAACAATACCATCAGTTTTTGATACGCCAACTCGCTTACAGAAATCACGTAATCCTTCAGCAGTAAAACCACGACGACGCATCCCCACAACAGTAGGCATACGTGGATCATCCCATCCATTGACATGACCACCTTCAACCAACTTACGTAGCTTACGCTTTGAAGTAATGGTGTAGTCAATATTTAAACGTGAAGATTCGTACTGGCGCGGTACAGCTTGAGAATGAACCTTTGCTACAATCCAATCATAAAATGGGCGGTGATCTTGGAATTCTAATGTACAAAGCGAATGGGTAATGCCTTCAATCGCATCAGACAATGGATGAGCATAGTCATACATTGGGTACATTTTCCACTTATCACCGGTTTGGTGATGTTCTGAATGCAACACACGATAAAGAATCGGATCACGCATATGCACATTCGGACTTGCCATATCAATTTTGGCACGTAAAACTGCGGTACCTTCTTGAAGCTCACCATTACGCATTTGCTCAAAGTGTGCTAGGTTTTCTGCAATGCTGGCATCACGATAAGGTGAATTTTTACCAGCTTCAACGAAATTACCACGATTTAATTTAATTTCCTCGGGTGTTTGCAAATCCACATAGGCATCACCTTGTTCAATCAGTTGAACGGCCCATGCATACAATTGATCAAAATAACTCGAAGCATAGCGCGGTTCACCATTCCAGTTAAAACCTAACCATTTCACATCGTTGGCAATACCATCAACGTACTCCTGCTCTTCAGCATCAGGGTTGGTATCGTCAAAACGTAAATTACATAAACCGTTAAACTCTTCAGCAATACCAAAGTTTAAACAAATCGCTTTTACGTGACCAATATGAAGATAACCATTCGGCTCAGGTGGGAAACGAGTCACCACTTTTTGGGTGCGCCCTTCTATTAAATCATCAGTAATTACTTGGCGTACAAAATCTAAGCCGGCCTGTTGTTCTTGCTGCGCAGCATCGACAGAGGCATGAGTATTCGGTGTCGGGGTCTTTGGCAGTTCTGAAACAACATCATTTGGCTTCATAGGGTGTAAATCGCTTCTTACAGTTAAAAATAGGGAATAAAAACGCAATCTTTACTTTTTCTCAAAGATTTTAACGTTTTTTACTTGCCTTGTAGTTTACAGTTTGCTTATGCTTCTCTCAACCAAAAACCCATGGTCAATTTGCCCATGTTTAGGAGATTAATGTAATGAGTTTTCCTCAAGTCGAATTAAATACCAATAAAGGCCGTATTGTTCTTGAGCTTAATGCTGAAAAAGCACCAAAAACGGTTGCAAATTTCTTAGAATATGTACGTGACGGTTTCTATGATGGCGTAATTTTCCACCGTGTGATTGAAGGTTTTATGATCCAAGGCGGTGGCATGGACGAAAACTTTAAAGAAAAAGCAACGCGTGATTCAATCGAAAACGAAGCTGACAATGGCTTAAGCAACGATGAAGGTACTGTTGCAATGGCACGTACCCAAGCACCGCACTCTGCTTCAGCTCAATTCTTCATTAACGTTAAAAATAACTCTTTCTTAAACCATACTGGCAAAACAGCTCAAGGCTGGGGTTATGCTGTATTTGGTAAAGTGACAGAAGGTCTTGATGTTGTAGATGCCATTAAAGGCGTACGTACTGGTAACCGTGGTTATCATGCAGATGTTCCTTTAGAGAACGTTGTGATCGAATCTGCTAAAATCATCTCTGAATAATTTTAGCCTCTAGGATTCTTTGTGACTTATCTGTTTATCTCAGATTTACACTTGTCACCTGATCACCCTCGACTCGTTCGAGGGTTTTTAGATTTATTAAAACAATATCAAGATAAAAATACCCAACTCTACATTTTAGGCGATTGGTTTAACGCTTGGATTGGTGATGATTACAGTGCCCAATGGTTAGACGAAATTGTAAATGCCTTACAGGAATTCACTCATGCTGGGAATGCAGTTTATTTCCAAGTCGGTAACCGTGACTTTGCTTTAGGTCAAAAGTTCTTAAATTTATTTAATGGTATTTTACTGCCTGATGTTTATCATCTAGAAATTAATCATAAAAAGTTTCGCTTAGAACATGGCGATGCTTTGTGTACCGATGATATTGCTTATCAACGTTTTAGAGCTGTGATACGCAACCCAATTTTACTCGGTTTTTTAAAACGTACACCTTTAAGCTTTAGGCAAAAAATTGCCAATGGCTTTCGTAAAAAAAGTAGCGAAACCAAGCAACTGAAAAGTTATGACATTATGGATGTCAATGCTCAAGCTGTAGACGACGCAATGGGGCAAGTTGATTTTTTAATTCATGGGCATACGCATCGTCCAGAAATCCATCCACTAGGCAATAAACAACGTCTAGTGTTAGGTGATTGGCGCGCAGATTCGGCATGGATTTTGGAAATCGACGAACAAGAAAATTATAAATTAGATTTTAAACAGTGGTCATATTGACCCTATAAATCATCATCCCTGTCCGTATTTTACACTTACACTCATTCGCTTAAAAATATAACTGCTATATTCATATACGACTTAAATCTATATAGAAAATCACATTTAGATACTTTCAGTGAAATATATATCCAGTAGAATAAAGCGAGTTTTTATTGGATTCAAAAAACATGGATACCCTACTTACAGCAAAAACGCGTTATGCAACTAAAGCGTATGATGCAAATAAAAAAATTCCCAAGCAACAATTTGATAAGTTATTAGAAGTTTTACGCTTTAGCCCATCTTCTGTGAATATTCAACCTTGGCATTTTCTCGTTGCAGAAACGGATCAAGCGAAACAACGAATTGCTGCTGGCTTAACTGGCAACTATGTCTATAATGCGGCTAAAGTCTTGAACTCTTCACATACCTTAATCTTTTGTACCCGCACCGATATTTCACCAGAATACTTAGAACAACTCCTTCAACAAGATGATGTCAGTGGTCGCTTTAAAGATGAAATAGCCAAACAAGGTCAACGTGATACTCGTCAGGGCTACGTTGAGTTTTATCGCAATGAACTGAAAAATCTTTCTGCGTGGATGGAAAATCAAACTTACTTAGCACTGGGACAACTCCTTTTCGCTGCTGGGCTTGAAGGGATTGATGCAACACCAATGGAAGGTTTTGATAGAAATACCATTGATCAAGAATTTGGTTTAACTGAAAAAGGTCTAAAAGCCTCTGTCATCGTCGCTTTGGGCTATCGTAGTGAACAAGATTTCAATGCGAATTTGCCAAAATCACGACTTCCTGAAGATGTCATTTTTACTCGTTTATAAACTCTAAGTTTCAGCATAAAACCTCGCTCGTTTAATTCATAACATGAGGATATATTGGTCAAGTAAGCACGGCTTAAAGTGGCATTTCCTTGACCAATATAAAATCATTTACTCAGCAACTCACACTTCGCTGATTTAGATCTAATACCGTTGTATCAATTTCCTTGAAAAATGCCTGTAGGCCATCAGCCTGAATAAAATCTGCATGATAAAGAATTGATGTTTGAACATCTTGATTGCCACAAAATCCAAAAATACCCTCAACGATCTGGGTATGTATTGCTTTGCTATAACCATGCTTATCGTATCCAGCTTGATCACCTGTACCCGTTCCGATCAGTTTTACAGGTATCTTTTTAAGCTGACCAACCAAGGTTCCTTGATCATCTATTTGATAAGCCCAACCATGCGTAAACACACGTTCAAACCAGCCTTTTAAAAGCGCAGGTACAGACCACCAATAAACTGGAAAAACAAAATAAACGATATCTGCACGATCAAAGCGAGTTTGTTCAAACAAAATATCAGCACCTAAAGCTTGCTGGCCACGATATGCCCCAAGATCAGGAATAGTGATTGCTGGCTTGAACTCTTCTTGATATAAGTCTGCAATCTCAACATTCATGCCCTGTTGGATCAAAAGATTCGCAATATGGTTTGAGATTTGATGCGATAAGGATGTTGAGTCAGGATGGGTAATGACAATCAATGCATTTTTCTTTTGTTCTAAAATAGACATAAATATTCTTCCAAGGATATTATGCTTAATAAGTTACCATTAGTAACTTATGCAAACAATAGTCCCTGTTAAATATTTGCTGGATTTAAGTAATCATTCAGAATAAGAACAATCGCATTTTCCATCACTTTTTCTGCAATTGACGGATCAAGCATGTGATTACTTGCAGCCACACATACAGCATCCATCAATCCTGTGATTGCAATGAGAATCGCCTCACCCTCTTGATCCTCGAATCGAACAAAGGGATGAATACTATTCGTAAAAATATCAATAAACTCCTGCTGACATTGCTGTAGATACGTTTGCAATATATCCGTACCAGAAAGTGCTGCCATAACCAAACCAACTTCTGGTCCCATTGCGATATAACATTTTAAACAGGCGCTACAGAAAATATGAATGGTCGAATCAAAGCTATTCGCATTCTGTGCTAATGAGCTGGATAGATCCTGTTTTTGCTTATCACTAAACTCTTTATAAATCGCGATTAACAAACCTTCTTTATCAATAAAATGCCGATAAGCAATCGGTTTGGTTATTCCTGCTTGTTCTGCCAGATAACCTAATGTCAGCGCTTCCACCCCTTCGGTACGAATAATAGATCGAGCCACATGCAAAAGTTGCTGTCTACGGTCTTCCTTGGTCAGTCTCTTTCCCGTCATGTGTGATCTCATCAATATTGGCTAATAACTTTATTCTACGGTTTACATCATTGCTTTTGCTAAACACAGTACCGCAACAATCCCACAAAGTAACCCAATCCAAGTATAGAGTTTTAAGCGCTCTTTGAATAAAACCACACCACTCAATACCCCTAAAACCACCACAAGAATATTCATTCCTGCAAAGACAATAGCAGGTGTATCCTTAAAGATCATATGAGCTTTGACATATAACGCAATATTGGCAAAATTAAGCCCACCTAAAATCAAACCCATAAAAATATTTTTAGGCTGCCAATTTGATTGCGTTATCGCAAGATAACTAATCGATAAAATAAACGCAGCAATGAACGTTAAATTCAGCGTAACAGCAAACTGTAAACCTAGGCTGCTACTATATTTCAGCAATACATCAATTGCTGCATAGCCACCCCAAACGCAAAATAAAAACAGTGCCGATTTCAAATTCAAACTTCTATTGCTATTCTCTGTGGCTTGACCAAAAATAATAGCCAATATCGCAATCACCCCTAAAACAACACCAATTATTTTTAATTGGCTAAACTGTTCAGCGAAAATAAAGTAGGCAGCGAATAAAGAAAGTATCACGGCCAAGCGTTGAGCAATTTCTGTTTTTAAAATCCCTGCGTATTGTAATGACTTTGCTAAACATAAGAAAATACTCGGCAATAACACCGCGAGAAGTAGAATCAACCACCACGGTGTATGCGCCAATGAAATATGAGTAATATCGGTTTTAAACCAATAAAAACATAAAATGCTTGCACTGAAATAATTCCACGCAATCATTTGTAAAACATCAAAACCTTTGGTTTTAAGAAATTTCAGCAAAATTGAAACGATGACACTACAACACGCCGCAGCAAAAATAATTTCCATAGCAATTCTTGTACTTAGATTAAAATCACAAACAAAAATGCCAGTCTATTTTAAGACTGGCATTTTTTAAAGATCATCAATCAATTAACGATTATTTTCGTCTTCTTGACCATCTTCAAATTTAGTTTCGCTGTCAAAACCACCTTGACCACCGAAGCCACCTTGACCACCAAAGCCACCGCCTTGACCGCCAAAACCACCTTGACTACCAAAGCCGCCTTGACCACCGAAGCCGCCGCCTTGACCACCGAAGCCGCCGCCTTGACCACCGAAGCCACCACCTTGACCGCCGAAGCCGCCGCCTTGACCACCGAAACCACCAGCAGCACCACCTTGACCACCGAAACCACCAGTAGTACCAGCTTGTGCTGGGAAGCCACCAGTGCCTTGAGCACCAGCTGGACGTGGATTACGTGCAGGAACGACTGTAGAAATCGCGTGCTTGTAAACCATTTGGCTTACTGTATTCTTTAATAAAACGACATATTGGTCAAAAGACTCAATATGACCCTGCAATTTAATACCGTTCACAAGGAAAATAGAAACTGGAATACGTTCTTTACGGAGAGAATTTAAGAACGGATCTTGTAAAGTTTGACCTTTAGACATTTTTAACTCCAAAAATTTTTAAATCAGCGCAAAAAAACTATCTTTATTTTTCAACTAAAAATTATAAAAAGACAGCCTGCGAATTTTGCTTTATCCCAAGAAGTTTCGCAAGTCTTCTTTCGCCTGCGTTATCGTCACATAAGTTTTAAAATCGTGTATTTCTTGCAAAGAACGTAACCAAGTGTATTGACGTTTGGCAAGTTGCCGTGTTGCAAATAACGCTTTGTTCTCCATTTCCACTTTATTTTTGAGACTTAAGTCACCTTTTAGCAGGAATTCTAGAGCTTGTCGATAACCAACAGACCGCATAGAGGGTAAATTATCATTTAAATCGTATTTTTTAATTAATTCTTCCACCTCATTTAAAAAACCGATGCTCCACATTTTGCTCAATCTTTGCTCAATTCGTTGATGTAATTCTAACCGATCAGGCATCAGCGCGTAGTTATGAAATATGTAACGATACGGTTGATTTTTAGGCTGCTCCGCTTGTAATTTTGTTATCGGCTCACCTGTAATCCGATAGACTTCTAAAGCCCGAATAATTCTTTGTTTATCAGAGACTTTAAATTTTTCACCAGCTACAGGATCAACTGCAACCAGCTCATCATAAACTGACTGCCAACCTTCCAACTCAGCTTTTGTAACAATCGCATCGCGAATTGCCTGATCTGCATTGGGCAAATTATCTGCAAGACCTTCAAGCAAAGCTTTAAAATACAGCATGGTTCCACCGACCAAAATTGGTGTTTTGCCACGCGCATGCATATCATCAATTAAAGGACAAACATCTTCAACAAATTGAGCAGCAGAATACACCTCTAACGGCGTAATAATATCAATCAGGTGATGTGGATATTGTGCTTGCTCTTCCTTGGTCGGTTTCGCAGTGCCAATATCCATATCCTTATAAACCAAGGCTGAATCAACAGAAATTAACTCGAAATTACCACGTTCATATAGTTCACATGCCAATGCTGTTTTACCACTTGCGGTAGGCCCCATTAAATTGATCACGGGCAATTGATTTGACATGTAAAGCTACTCTCCTCGAGCAAATAATTTATCTAATTGATGCAATGGAAATGCTCGCCAAGTAGGACGACCATGATTACATTGGCTGGCAAACTCAGTTTGTTCCATTTGACGTAATAAGGCATTCATCTCTGACAAGCTGAGTTGCCGATGCGCTCGTACAGCACCATGGCACGCCATTCCTGCCAATAGCTCATCACGCTTTTGCAATAACCCTCTCGCTTCATCATTTGGATCAAGATCATTGAGTAGTTCAGGGATAAGTTTTTCAAAATTTGCTTTGTGTAAAATTGCAGGCACGCCACGAACAATAACTTGCTCATCACCATATTGATCGACTTCCAACCCCAAACGTTGCAGTTGTGATTGCAACTCATCTACACGTGTCGCTTGCATTCGGGTAATTGAAACTATTTTAGGGATCAGTAATTGTTGTGATGTCCAAAACTCAGGTTTATCCCATGCGGCTTTCATTTGCTGTAATAAAATCCGCTCATGGGCGGCGTGCATATCAACAATAATCAAGCCTTCGGTATTTTGTGCCAAAACATAAATACCATGTAATTGCGCAATCGCAATACCCAATGGAAATTCATCTACTCGTGATGGGCCAGCCTGATCATGTACATCAGTTTCAGCATCTTCACGCAAAGGTGCTAAATAGGTTTTTAGTGCATTATTCAACTGCGCAGAACCGTTATAACGAGGCTCTTGCGGTGCTGAATTGTACTGCACCGCTTGTGGACGACTTTGATTAAAGTCCGTCAACAAATCTGTCGACACAGTGACTTGCTGATTAGCTTGCGGTTCAGATTCTACAATTGCACGATGTAAAGGAAATTGCTCTTGATACTTAGGCTGTGGCTGATATTGGGCATTCTCTGTTGCCAGCTCATCCACTTTCATCGCTTGGGCTAAATCCGCACTGGCAGTTTGAAACTGAGATAAGGTTGCTTTGGCATAATGGCGTACAAATTCATGCACTTCACGCTGATTCAAAAAGCGGATTTCATGCTTGGTTGGATGAACATTGACATCAATATTTTCAGGATCAACTTCTAAAAATAACAAATAAGAAGAATGCTGATGCCCATGCAAAATGCCTTCATAGGCCATACGTAACGCATGGGAAATGGTTTTATCCTTCACAATACGGCCATTCACATAGACATATTGCATATCGGCCTGTGCTCTTGCATCAGAAGGATGCCCTAACCAACCTGATAAACGCATATTGATACTTTCAGCATCAATCCAATAGGCATTTTGAATAAATTGTTGACCGAGTAATTGTTGTACGCGTTGATAACGTAATTCACCACTATCCGCGATGGGTAAATTCAAACGGATATTATCGTTATGTTCGAGAACAAAACGAATATCGAAATGGGTTAAAGCCAAACGGCGTACAATTTCTTCGATGTGACCAAATTCTGTGCTTGGCTTTTTTAAGAATTTGCGCCGTGCAGGCACATTAAAAAATAAATCTTGTACTCGAATATGTGTGCCTTTTTGTGCAGCAACGGCTTGTACTTGTTGATGATCAAAAGCCATTCCATTGACTTCAACTTGATAACCAACCCCGTCTTCAACTTGACTACTGGTTAAAGTCAAACGTGAAACCGCAGCAATAGATGCTAACGCTTCACCGCGAAAACCTAAACTGACAATGGCATGTAAATCTTCAGCCGTCTGAATTTTACTGGTGGCATGACGCATCACTGCCAACGGTAAATCTTCAGCATGAATACCGTTGCCATTATCAATGATTTCAATCAGTGTCGAACCACCTTGAGCAATGCGGATAATCAGCTCAGTCGAACCTGCATCAATCGAGTTCTCTAATAATTCTTTGACCACGGAGGATGGACGTTCAATCACCTCACCCGCAGCAATCTGATTGGCTAAAGCGGCATTGAGTGTATGAATACGACGCGTTGAATCATGCACCATTCAATTGTTCCTGCAAAGTTTGGAATAACAAGTCTGAGTTGACTGTTAAAGTCACAAATCGGGTCAGTTCGTCATCCGATTTTTGAATATCAACAATAACATCCGCTTTGGGAATTTCATCACCACCTTTCGATGGCCATTCAAACAAAAATAAAGCATCAGGCGTTTCTAAATAGTCACGAATACCCATCAGCTCTAGTTCATAAGGATCATCTAAACGATATAAATCAAAATGGAAAATTTCTTTACCCTGAATGGTATAAGGTTCTACCAGCGTATAAGTTGGACTTTTGACCGAACCCTGATGCCCTAAATTTTGTAGAAAATAACGTGTGAATGTGGTTTTTCCTGCACCGAGATCCCCAATTAAATAAATAATGCCTGAATGCACATGTTGAGAAAGCACTTGCGCAAAATGTTGAGTGTCTTGTTCATGATTTAAGGTAAATTTCACTGAATATGACATGGCAAATAAAACAAAATTGGGATGTGGCTATGATAACATTGCACTGCTTTAAAGCCTAATAAAGTCCCTTTAAACTGACTTTTTTTACATCGTTTATATTGAGTCTATATCGCTGCATGTCATCAACTCTTGAATTTATACCTCCACTGATTGATGGGGTAAGTGCCAGTAAAGTTTTTTTACCAAATGTGGTAGTAGCAAATACAGTTTTTGATTATCTCTGCCAGCACTTTCCACATATTCAAATACAAGAGTGGCAACAACGTTTTGAAGATCAATTAATCTATGCGGCTGACGGTTCAAAGCTCCAACTCAATAGTCCTTATACGCCAAATAGCCATATTTTTTATTATCGTTTCCTTGCACACGAAATACATGTGCCATTTCAACATGAAATTCTATTTGAAAATGATGATTTGCTTGTGGTCGACAAACCTCATTTTTTAACCATGACCCCAACAGGCCAATATGTTCAAGAAACTTTATTGGTTCGATTGAAAAAACAAACTGGCTATGCAGATTTAACCCCAATCCATCGACTTGATCGTGAAACAGCAGGTGTGGTTTTATTCTGTAAACGGGCTGAATCACGCGGCGTTTATCAACAGCTATTCGCTGATCGAAAAGTGCAGAAAACCTATCACGCCATTGCAGCTTATCATCTTGAACTCAAACTCCCACAGACCTTGCAACTCCACTTAGAAAAAGGCACACCTTTCTACACCATGCAAGTCAATACGGAGAAACCCAGTAACACTGAGACATGGATAGAATTATTAGATCATAATCAAGAATACGCAAAATACTTACTCAAACCGAAAACAGGCAAACAACATCAGTTACGTGTGCATCTCAATTATCTTGGTATTCCAATCCTGCATGATTCATTTTATCCAACCGTTGTGCACAAAGCAGATGAAGACTTTAGTCATCCTTTACAATTACTTGCAAAAGAAATTCACTTCATAGATCCCATTTCACATACACAAATGAGCTTTAGTTCTAACTATGAACTAACACTGTAAACACAACGTAATGACAAAAATTCTATTTTTTCACTTCAAAAATATTGAAATTACATTGTGATCGTTTAAAATACATGACCATAACTAAAAATATTTGGTCTTATTCTTCATGCGAAAAACAGAAGTTTATCAGGTTCGACTTGATTCACAGGAAAAGAAACAAGCCTTTGCCGTTTTTAAACAGCTTGGTATCTCCCCTGCTCAAGCAGTTCGCCTTTTCTTTAAACAGGTGGTGCTAACCAAATCTATTCCCTTTGCAATTGAAAACCAGAACATCAATATGGAGCAATTGCTAAAACTTCGTAAATCCAAAGCAATAGCAACAACAGAGAATCCCTCGGCTGTGGATACCGAAGATGATCACGAGGATTTGTTTGAAGAGCTCAATGCACTTTTAGGTGAAAGTGACAAAACTTAACAATGTCGCATTTATACACAAGTTTTTAATTTTTAAGCTGAATTTTTTTCGCTATTCTGACAGTCCAAATAAAACTATAAGTCTAAGGATGAATTAAGAATGATTGTTAAGCGAGCAACCAAAGAAGACCTCCATCAATTGGCAGTCTTATTTGATGAATATCGTCAGTTCTACGGTGCTTCATCCAATGTTGTGCAGTCTTTGCAATTTTTAAATCACCGATTTGACAATAAAGACAGTGTCATTTTTATTCATGTTAAAGATGAAATTTTTACAGGCTTTGTTCTACTTTATCTTGCTTTTTCTTCTGTCGCTTGTGAAACCTACTATGTATTAGATGATGTCTACGTTACACCAACCTATCGTAAACAAGGTTCTGCCAAACAACTTATTGATACCGCAATTCTGTTTGCCCGCCATGAAAATGCGCAACGCATTAGCCTAGAAACGCAAAAGAACAATTACCAATCCCATCAGCTCTATGAACAAATGGGATTTATCCATGATGATGAATTTAAAACCTTCCATTGTTTTCTAAAATAATCAGGGTCTATTGCATATTTTGACTGAGCTGTTTTTGTGCAGGTGTTAAATAAATATACTCGCCTTCATTGAGCTCAGGAAGCTCAAGCAACCCAATTTGATGCCGATGCAAGGAATCCACTTTATTCCCCACTGCCGCTAACATGCGTTTAACTTGATGATAAACCCCTTGGTGAATGGTCATTGCAAGCTGCTTTTCTGAGATGAACTGAACATCAGTTGCGGCAAAGATCCCTTTTTCATTGCGTAATTCCACCCCACTTTCCAATGCTTGTAATTGTTCAGGAGTGACTAAATCTGCTGTGGTCACATGATAAACCTTAGGCACATGTTTACGTGGATGAGTCAGAGACTGTAAGTACTGGCCATCATCTGTCAACAATAACAGCCCCGTTGTATCTTGATCTAAACGTCCCACACACTGAATACCACGGTGAATCAATATCTCAGGCAATAAACTAAAGACACTTTTATGATGAGTCGCTTGGTGTGAGCATTCATAACCTTGTGGTTTATTGAGTGCAATATAAACATGCTCTCGATATTGGTAGTCTTCACCAAACACCTGAAAAGTGAGCTGATCAAGATTAAAGTTCTGTTTGGGATTATCACAGATCTTATTTTCAATGAATACAGAACCATTTTTAATCAACTGCTGGCAATATTTACGGGAACCAAAACCTTGAGATTGCAATATTTTTTCCAACAGCATAACTAAACCCTAAATCGAAACTCTGGCTATTGTACTTGATTGCAGCACATGCTGGTGTTTGCTTTCCATTCATTCTTTATTTTTATAATTTGTTCACAATTTCTTCATATGTAATAGAAGCCCTACAAAACTATCGTTAAACGCTATCAATCTAGAGATTGCACTCCATATTTTTACTCACAAGTCTTGTTACATTTATCTCAAGTTAGCAAGAAGATTGTCCCTCAAATAAAGGACAGGGAGTTTCACCATGAAATCGAATATTTGGTTATGTAGCATTCTATTTACAACCGCTTCAATGATGTCTGTTGCTCATGCGAACAATACGACACGAGTTGCAGCAACATCGGCTTTAGGTAGTGTTGTGGGTACTGCGATTGGACAACAAATTGGCGGCCAAACAGGTGCAATGATTGGCTCAGCAGTTGGTGGGGCTGGTGGAGCAGCCGCTTCTAGTAATAAACGTAACCGTACAGAAGCCGCAATTGGTGGTGGTTTAGGTGGTGTTGGTGGTTACACTGTCGGTCGAAACATGGCTGGCACCAATGGTGGATACATCGGTGCAGCTGTAGGCGCAGCAGGTGGTGCGGCACTTGGGCAAAAAGTTGGACAGGATCGTGATGCTGATAATCGTCGCGCTTATGACAACCGCCGTTATGATGATCGTCGTCACTATAATTCACGCAAAAAATCTCGTCATGACAATGGTTTACATCGTGGTTGGTACAAAAACCGTTAATATAACAATACGCTATACCTCTTTAGCACCTTCGGGTGCTTTTTTTGATCTATAGAATAGAAATATTATATCGAATAAAACAGATATACAGATCCCAGCATATATCGTATTATATCGATATATGCTTATGAGAATCGATGATGAAATCATTGCAAGACATTAATTTTTCTATTCTAGAATTAGCGCCCGTTCGAGATGATAAAAGTGTTGAATTTTCACTTCGACATGCACTCGAACTTGCCCAACATGCTGAAAAGTTAGGTTATGAACGGTTTTGGTTGGCTGAACATCACAATATGGATGGTATCGCCAGTTCAGCAACGGCAGTCCTATTAGGTTTTATCGCAGCAAATACTCAACATATTCGATTGGGTTCAGGTGGCATCATGCTGCCCAATCATGCTCCGTTGGTTGTTGCGGAACAGTTTGGGACATTAGCGACACTTTATCCAAACCGTTTTGAACTCGGTTTAGGACGCGCACCCGGAACTGACCCACTGACTATGCGTGCATTACGTCGTGGACGTAAAGAAACTGAGGATCAATTTCCTCAAGATATAATGGAAATTTTACAATACTTTAAAGCACCACAACCCAACCAAAGAATTATTGCCACACCCGGACAAAATACGCATGTGCCTGTTTGGTTATTGGGTTCAAGCCTATTTAGTGCACAACTTGCTGCAAAGCTTGGACTTCCCTATTCATTTGCTTCGCACTTCGCTCCAAGAATGTTAGGGCAAGCGATCGAGATTTATCGTGATAATTTCCAAGCTTCTGAATATTTGGATAAACCTTATGTGTCGATGGGTGTGCCAACAGTAGTCGCAGCAAGCGATGAAGAAGCTCAATATTTAGCTACGAGCTCTTATCAACGTATTTTGAATCTGATTCGTGGTCATAGCCTAAAACTTAAACCACCCATTGAATCTACCCAAGGTCTTGCAACCAGTGCTGAGCAATTGGCAATTCAGAATTTTTATGCAATGGCACAAATTGGTTCTCAAGCGACCGTCAAAGCGGGCTTAAATACAATAGCGGTTCAATATGACGTAGATGAGTTTATCTTCACTTGTGATATTTACGATACTCAAAAGCGCTTAGACAATTTTAGTTTATTAATGGATATCAAGAATGATTAATATCTAAAATTAAATCTACAAGGCTTATTTCAATCTAAGCCTTGTATTTTATATACTTATTAAATAAATCAATAGAGCCGCATTCCACGTTTCAGCATGTGTGTTGCTTGTTGAGCATTTACAGCCCGACTGAATAAATAACCTTGTCCAATTGAACATCCAGATTGTTTCAGCAAATCTAATTGCTCAGAATTTTCAATTCCTTCTGCCACAATATCCAAAGATAGCTTTGGTCCTAAAGCAATAATTGCTTGCACAATGGCTAAAATCGCCTCATCACTATTCATCTGACGAATAAAATCACAGTCAATTTTCAAACAATCTACTGGATAATCCCTTAATCTCGTAAGGGATGAATGTCCTGTTCCAAAATCATCAAGTGCAATCTTAACGCCTCGTTGTTTGAGTAAATTTAATGCTCGAATCACATAGTCAGAACCACGATCATCCAAAATATGTTCTGTGATTTCTATTTCAACCAAATGATGAGGAATTTTATATAGACTCAAACGCTGCAATAAGCGCTCAGCATAATTATCTTTAAGAAATTCAACAGGTGCGACGTTAATCGAGACAGGAACAACATCTAGCCCTTGCTCAATCCACATGGCAATATTTTTAAAAACTTTAGTCTGTATCGCATCACTAATTCGCGTTGCCAACATGTAATCTTGAAAAGCTTGCTCAATATTACAAGGTGAATGAATACGGTTATCATCCGTTTGCCAACGCAACAATGCCTCAAAGCCAATAACCTTACCATCAGCCAATCGCACTTTAGGTTGATAAAATGGAACAATAAGATCATCACGAATAATATGACGTGCTTGATTTAATTGAATGGCGATATTTTGCGCTGTAACCTGCATCTGTTGATTAAACATGCGAAAACCACCTCGCCCAGTGGCTTTTAAATCATTTAATGCCGTATCTGCACATTTCATTAAATTTGAAGAATCTTTTGCATCGCGTGGATAAATAGCACATCCAATACTCATACTGCCATTAATTAAATTACCTGCATAAGTGATTGGCGCATCTAGCTGCCGACTCACCTCAATTGCAATTTTTTCAAGGTCAAATTCAGCATCGATTCCATTCACTAAAATAGCAAACTCATCACCACCTAAACGAGCCACAAAAGTATTTTCAGGTAAAACGTTTTCTATTCGCTTAGATAGAATACGCAATAAATGATCACCAGCGGCATGCCCAAGCGTATCATTGACATGTTTAAAATAATCTAAATCCAATAACATCAGACCAAGAAACTTTTCACTCTTTTTATGGCGTTGCAGTGAACGTTTAAGCTGTAGTTTAAAAAAACGACGATTGTACAACCCAGTCAATTCATCCAATTCACTCGAAATACGCAGTTGAATTTCTGTTTGTCTTTGTGCGGTTACATCACGAGACATACATAAGATCTGAACGATTTGACCGGTGTCATTTAATATCGGTGTGAGTAAATTATCCCAATATTGTCTAGTTGCCCCATGACCACTCATGCCACGAAAACGAGCAGTCTTACCTTTTATTGCCATTTTTAAAGCATAATTCGCTTTCGATCGCACTTCAGGCGCTAAAAGCTCTGCCCACTTCATACCAAATCGATGATTGCTTTCAGGAATATTGAGTGCAATACATCCCGTTTTATTTACATGCAACAAAGAGCCATTGATATCTAACAGTTTGATGCAATCCATACTATTATCAAGCATGATGGTTTGCGCATTAATACATTGCATTAGGTTTTGTTGATACTGCTTTGTTTCATGAATATCGACACTATTCATAAACCAATATCCATGATCCCCAGCGTTGCCGTCTACAAATTTTGCAGATAATAAAAACCATCGATATGCACCTGATCGATGTCTCAATCGGCACTCAATTTGAAAAGGAGTTTTATATGAAAATGCTTGTTGCCATTCATTTTGAAAGACAGAAATATCCTCAAAATGGATCAAATCCATCCAATTTTTTTCGAACTTCTCTAGTTCAGTTAAACCGATATATTCTTGGCTGACACTATTGAAAAAATAAGCATCACCCATATCTGAAATCAACCAGACTAGACTCGGTATACTATTGAAAATGTTTTGCTGGACTGCGTTCATTTGATGGTTTGATTAAAAAGTTAAAGCCGAATTCACATGCTTTTAAGTAACTTTATTGGCTTTGCTTTCCAACAAAATTCTTTATTTCAAGATATTCAGTTGCAATAAAAACCATATACCATCAATAACAGCAGAAGTGAGATCTATGTCACAATATTGTAGCATAAACGTATAAAATTTAACACCCTAACGGCATTTTCTATTCATTAGATTTTATTATTTAACATCAATTGTTTATTTTTAATTAAATATTTATTACAAACTTTGTGTCATAAATTAAAAGAAAATTTCAACCAAAGGCTACCTAGTTTGCATGATTTAGGTAGCCTATTTGATTAACCAATACGACGCTTTAAACCTGTTGACTGTAAAATACGTGTGGAGATTTCCTCAATCGACATTTCAGTGACATTTAAATATTTAATACCTTCTGAAATATAAATCCCCTCAATTGCACGTAATTCCATTTGACACTGACTAAAACTTGCATAACGACTATTGGCTTTGCGCTCACTACGAATTGCAACGAGACGCTCAGCATCAATCATTAAGCCAAATAGCTTGTTTTTATGTGACTTCAAAACTGTAGGTAGACGGTTATCGTCCAAATCTTCTTCAGTTAAGGGATAATTTGCAACACGGATCCCAAATTGTAGTGACAGGTAAATCGAAGTCGGCGTTTTTCCGGAGCGTGAAACCCCCACTAAAATCAAATCAGCTTTATCATAATGACGTGTTCGCGCGCCATCATCATTGTCCAGCGCAAAATGTACAGCATCAATACGCGCCTTGTATGACTCTGAATCTGTTACTGCATGCGTTTGCCCAACCAATGTCGTTGGTGGAATACCTAACTCTTGTTCAAGTTTACTAATCAAGCCTTCAAATACATCCAAATTTACGGCTTTAGCAGTATTGATAATTTCACGAGCATTTGGATCAACCAAAGTATCAAAAACTAGCGGTAAAGAACCATCGCGTTTTTGAGATGCATTGATCTCTGTCACCACATTCATTGCCGCTTCTTCAGTGGTGATATAAGGCATAATATGAATGTCAAAATCGACGTTCGGAAATTGCGCAAGTAGTGAATGCCCAAGGGTTTCTGCAGTGATTGCCGTCCCATCTGAAATAAAAAATACGCTCCGTTTAATTTGTTTACTTTCGGGCATCAAAATTCTCCTTAAACATTTGTCTTAGTGCTCTATAATCTTTATAGTAAACTCATCTAACATGACTGTCGCTTAGTAAAATACTAATTCTAAGCACTTTCGTATAATTTCATACCAATGATGGTCATTCATACTGCAAAAAAAGTGGAGTAAATACTTTGGAAGCGCGCGTAATCGGTCTGGAAAAACTAGGGAAACACGATGTTGAACTTGTAGGTGGGAAAAACTCATCTCTAGGTGAGATGATCAGCCATTTATCCAATGCTGGTGTATCGGTACCGGGTGGTTTTGCAACAACTGCTGCTGCCTATCGTGAGTTCTTAGATCAAAGCGGTTTAAACGCTCGAATTCAGGCTGAATTGGTTCAACTCAATGTTGATGATGTAAATGCACTTGTAGAAACTGGTGCGAAAATCCGTAAATGGATTGTTGATACTCCGCTTACTGCAACTTTAGAACAAGAAATTCGTGAAGCATTTGCTGCACTTTCAAACGGTAATCCAGACATCGCTGTTGCTGTACGTTCATCTGCTACTGCTGAAGACCTACCAGACGCTTCATTTGCAGGCCAACAAGAAACTTTCTTAAACATTCGCGGTATTGATAACATTCTTATTGCGATTAAAGAAGTTTTTGCCTCTCTGTATAATGACCGCGCCATCGCTTATCGTGTACACCAAGGTTTTGAGCACAGTGTGGTTGCTCTTTCTGCTGGCGTACAACGTATGGTTCGCTCTGAAACTGGCGCTGCTGGTGTCATGTTTACACTAGATACAGAATCTGGTTTCCGTGATGTTGTATTCGTTACTGCATCATACGGTTTAGGTGAGATGGTTGTACAAGGTGCTGTTAACCCTGACGAATTCTACCTCTCGAAACCATTATTAAATAATGGTAAACACTCTGTTTTACGTCGCAATCTCGGTTCTAAACACCAAAAAATGATTTATGGTGAAGAAGGTGCTGCGGGTAAATCAGTCGTTGTTGTTGATGTCGAAAAGCCAGAACGTCAACAATTTGCATTAAATGATCATGAGTTACATGAATTAGCAAAACAAGCGCTGATCATTGAAGAACATTATGGTTCGCCAATGGACATCGAATGGGCGAAAGATGGCGATGATGGTCAAATCTATATCGTTCAAGCACGTCCAGAAACAGTAAAAAGCCGTCAAAATGTCGGCACAATGGAACGCTATCTACTCAAACAACGCGGTACTGTGATTTGTGAAGGTCGTTCAATTGGTCAGCGTATTGGTTCTGGTAAAGTTCGTGTTGTCACCTCGATCAAAGAAATGGACAAAGTCCAAGACGGTGATGTACTTGTCTCCGACATGACTGACCCAGATTGGGAACCTGTTATGAAGCGTGCGGCTGCGATTGTGACCAATCGTGGTGGTCGTACCTGTCACGCAGCAATTATTGCTCGTGAACTTGGTGTTCCTGCAATTGTAGGTTGTGGTAATGCAACAGAAGTGCTTACTGATGGTCAAGAAGTAACTGTTTCTTGTGCTGAAGGTGATACGGGCTTTATCTATGAAGGCGCGTTAGACTTTGAAGTTCAACGTAACTCTATTCACTCAATGCCTCAACTTCCGTTCAAAATCATGATGAACGTGGGTAACCCTGACCGCGCATTTGACTTTGCTCAAATTCCAAATGAAGGAATTGGTCTTGCACGTCTTGAGTTCATCATCAACCGCATGATCGGTGTACATCCAAAGGCTTTATTAAACATCGAAAGCTTACCACGTGAAACACGTGCTGCCGTTCTGACACGTACTGCGGGTTACACCTCTCCAATCGAGTTTTATGTCGAAAAATTGGTTGAAGGTATTTCAACACTTGCTGCTGCGTTTGCTGGGAAGCCAGTCATCGTTCGTATGTCTGACTTCAAATCAAATGAATATGCAAACTTAATCGGTGGTAAGTTATACGAACCCGAAGAAGAAAACCCAATGTTGGGCTTCCGTGGTGCGAGTCGTTATGTTTCTGACAACTTCCGTGATTGTTTTGAGCTTGAATGCCGTGCCTTGAAAAAGGTACGTGATGAAATGGGCTTAACCAATGTTCAAATCATGATCCCATTCGTTCGTACTGTTTCTGAAGCGAAGCGTGTCATCGAACTACTTGCTCAAAATGGTTTAAAACGCGGTGAGAATGGCCTGAAAGTCATCATGATGTGTGAATTACCAACCAATGCTTTATTGGCCGAACAATTCCTTGAGCACTTCGATGGTTTCTCAATCGGTTCAAATGACTTAACACAATTAACACTCGGTCTAGACCGTGACTCTGGCATCGTGTCTCATTTATTTGATGAGCGTGATCCAGCAGTGAAAGCCTTACTTTCCATGGCAATTCATGCTTGCCGTAAAGCAGGAAAATACGTGGGTATTTGTGGTCAAGGCCCTTCTGATCACCCTGATCTTGCAAAATGGCTCATGGAGCAAGGCATTGAATCTGTTTCACTTAACCCTGATTCAGTTCTTGATACTTGGTTCTTCTTGGCCGAAGAAAAAATTAAACAAGCTTAACCACTTTTGTAAAAGACCCCACTGGTGGGGTCTTTTTTCATCATTTGTGATAGAGATTTAAAACATATGCAAATTTACTTGGCTCGTAATAATCAGCAAGCTGGTCCATATACCTTAGAACAAATTAATCAAATGCTTGCTAGTCAACAAGTTCTTCTTACTGATCTTGCATGGCATGAAGGGATGGCTGAGTGGAAAACGCTTGGTGAATTAACCCAAGGAAAACTTGTGTATGAACCAATTGGTCATACATCATCTCCATTTCCAGCACCGATTCAAACTGAAACAGTATCTCCTACTCAACAGTATCAATCTAAAGCTCCGGTTCAAGACAATAATGTCGAATTGGCATCGATTGGTTCACGCGCATTGGCCAAAGTGATTGATCTCATGTTGTGGCTACCTGCCATAGCTATTCCATCATTTTATTTCAATGATGAACAACATGAACAGCTCTTTGAGTTACAAAAGCAAATGCAGGCGACTGAATTCGCATCGTCTAAAGCAGCGGAACTGCAACAACAATTGTTTCAACTCATTCCAGTTGAAGCATGGCAAAGCATCATGATCTATATCGTCGTTATGCTCATGCTTCAAGCTTATTTTATTGCTAGATCTGGTCAAAGTATCGGCAAAAAGCTTGCTCGGATTAAAATTGTTGATGTTGAAAGCAATAATCAAGTCAGTTTAATTCGCTCGTTTTGGTTACGTAGCATTTTATTTATTTTCTTAAACGCCCTTTTAGTTCCAATTATCACAATTATTGATTACGCATTTGCGCTTGGCAAAAACCGCCAAACACTACACGATAAATTCGCAAAAACCAAAGTGATTAAGCAATAATTACAAATCAATAAAGAAAAGAGGACTAAATCCTCTTTTCTTTATATTAAGCTGATATTTATAGAAAAAACAGAGCGCAAAACAATAATCCCTACAAAATAAATCGGGTTTTAAAACAAGCATTTCAGACCACTTTATCAGTAGCTTAGTTTTTCAATATGAGGCATAATGCCCAACAACGTAGCGGTGTCGCATGGTTGCTAAGCATTTATTAAAAGAAATTCTTATCAACCATGCGACACTTTATTCGCTATCCCATAATTTAATTAGGGAATGGGACTCTTCACCGAGGTTGTAAAATGAGACAAACGATTTTAGCTGTATTGTCTTTATCAACGCTTGCCGTACTCTTAACTGGGTGTGGTGGTGATATGGTACTTCTAAACAATAAAGGTCCAGTTGGTCAGGGTCAAAGTAGCCTGATGATGACTGCGATCTATCTAATGCTATTGGTGGTCATTCCATCAATCATTATGGCATTATGGTTTGGTTGGAAATATCGCGCGTCAAATAAAGATGCAGACTATAAACCTACTTGGGCACACTCTACGACAATTGAGATCGTTGTTTGGGGTGTTCCAGTCATTATTATTGGTATTTTAGCTTGGTTAACTTGGTGGGGTTCCCACAAGTACGACCCTTACCGTCCGTTAGAATCAGATAAAGCACCATTAACAATTCAAGCTATCGCTGAACAGTTTAAATGGGTATTTATCTATCCTGAGCAAGAAATTGCAACGGTAAATGAAATACGCTTCCCAGAACAAACACCGCTTAGCTTTAAAATTACCTCTAACTTCACAATGAACTCATTCTTCATTCCACAGTTAGGCGGTCAAATTTATGCAATGGCAGGTATGCAAACTCATCTTCATTTATTGGCAGATGAGCCAGGTGTGTTCCGTGGTATTTCTGCGAACTATTCAGGTTATGGTTTTTCACAAATGCGTTTCCTTGCGCATAGTGTGACTGAAGCAGAATTTGCACAGTGGGTTGAAACGGTTAAAGCTGGTAATGGTACAAGTATCAATCCTGAAGCAATTCAAAAAGGTACACTTGACCAAGCTGAATTGGCAACTTTACGTGATGGTAACCGTTCTGCACATCAGATTGAAGTTCTAATCGCCAAAGCAAAAACACCAGAAGAGAAACAAGCGGCTGAGGAAATGAAAGCATATCCTACTGCCCCACACCCTGTGACTTATTACTCTTCGGTTGAGCCTAAATTGTTCGAATCTGTAATCAATCAATACATGAGCAACTATCATGGTGCAGATCACTCAGCATCTTCTGCTGACCACGCCACTGATGTTGAACATGCGACAGCTTCTACAGAGGAATAAGACATGTTTGGAAAGTTAGGGTTGGATGCAATTCCACACGATCCAATCGTGTTGGTGACTATTGCATTAATGGTTTTAGGTGGTATCGCACTTCTTGCTGGTATTACTTATTTCAAAAAATGGGGCTACTTGTGGAACGAATGGTTCACCTCTGTAGACCATAAAAAAATTGGTATCATGTATATCCTTGTGTCAGTCGTCATGCTTCTGCGTGGTTTTGCTGATGCAATTATGATGCGTTTACAACTTTTCCTCGCTAAAGGCGGTGGTGAAGGTTATTTACACCCAGAGCACTACGATCAGATTTTCACTGCGCACGGCGTAATCATGATCTTCTTCGTAGCGATGGGTCTTGTTGTTGGTATGATGAACATTGCTGTGCCATTGCAAATTGGTGCGCGTGACGTGGCCTTCCCATTACTAAACTCTTTAAGCTTCTGGTTATTCGCTGGTGCTGCTGGTTTAATGATGGCATCGCTTGCGCTTGGTGAGTTCGCAGCAACAGGCTGGATGGCTTATCCGCCATTATCAGGTATTGAGTATTCGCCTGGTGTCGGTGTTGATTATTATATTTGGGCACTTCAGGTTTCTGGTCTCGGTACGCTTTTAACGGGTGTTAACTTCTTTGTTACCATCATTAAAATGCGCGCGCCAGGCATGAAACTGATGGACATGCCAATTTTCACTTGGACTTCACTTTGTACGGCTGTACTCATCATTGCATCGTTCCCTGTATTAACAGGTACACTTGCAATGCTGACGCTTGACCGTTACTTCGGTTTCCACTTCTTCACAAACGAGCTTGGCGGTAGTCCAATGCTTTATGTGAACTTGATTTGGACATGGGGCCACCCTGAAGTATATATCTTAGTATTACCAGCATTTGGTCTATACTCAGAAATCGTAGCAACCTTCTCTCGTAAAGCGTTGTTCGGTTATAAGTCTATGGTGTATGCAACGATCGCGATTACTGTACTTGCGTTTGTTGTATGGCTTCACCACTTCTTTACCATGGGTGCTGGTGCGAACGTAAATGCGTTCTTTGGCATCATGACCATGGTTATTGCGATTCCTACAGGTGTGAAGATCTTCTCTTGGTTATTCACCATGTATAAAGGTCGTATCACTTTCACGACACCAATGTTATGGACGCTTGGCTTCCTCGTAACTTTTGGTATCGGTGGTTTGACTGGCGTACTGATGGCGGTTCCACCTGCGGACTTCCTTGTACATAACTCATTATTCTTGATTGCTCACTTCCATAACGTAATTATCGGTGGTGTGGTGTTTGGTATGTTTGCCGGCATCATTTTCTACTGGCCAAAAATGTTTGGTTGGAAGCTCAATGAAGCATGGGGTAAAGCATCATTCTGGTTCTGGTTCATCGGTTTCTATTTTGCATTCATGCCACTTTATATCCTTGGTTTCATGGGTATGACACGTCGTTTGAATACATATGACAACCCTGAATGGGATCCATACTTAGCGATTGCATTGTTTGGTGCTGTTTTGATTGCAATCGGTATTGCATGTTTCTTAATGCAAATCATCGTTGGCTTCTTACAACGCAAAGACAATATGGACAACACTGGCGACCCATGGGATAGCCGTACGTTAGAATGGGCAACTTCGTCTCCAGCTCCATTTTATAACTTTGCGCATGTTCCTGCTGCTGATGGTATCGATCGCTTCTGGACTGACAAAGAAAATGGTGTCGCTTACGCTCGTGATACTAAATATGAAGATATCCACATGCCGACAAATCGTGCTGCTGGTTTCGTCATTGCCATGTTCATTACCATCCTTGGTTTTGCACTCATCTGGCATATTTGGTGGCTTGCTGTCGTTTCATTCATCGCTGCTATTATCAGCTTCATCGTAAGCTCATTCACCAAGAATGTGGATTACTATGTCCCTGCTGCTGAAGTAGAACGTATTGAGAATGAACGCTATGCGTTACTTGAAAAACACTTGAAGAAGGACTAAGGATATGGCTGAAGTACTTCATCACGATAACCATGGACATGACGGTCATCACGAACATGATGATACAGATATAACGGTCTTTGGTTTCTGGACATATTTGATGAGTGACTTGATCCTTTTCGGATCACTCTTCATCGCATTTGCTGTATTAAGCAGTCATATTCCACCAGGTACACCTAGTGCATACGACTTATTCCATGATTCTTTGGGATTCGTATTAGCTGAAACCTTTGCACTCCTTATTTCATCTGTGACATTTGGTTTTGCAGTGCTCGCATCTTATAAAAAGAATGTTAACCAAGTCCTTTTATGGTTAATCATTACTTTTATTTTTGGTGCGACGTTCATTGGGATGGAAATCTATGAATTCCATCACCTTGTTCATGAAGGTTATGGCCCAACTAAGAGTGCATTCTTATCAGCGTTCTTTACTTTGGTTGGTACACACGGTATCCACGTAACTTCTGGTTTAGTGTGGATGATCGTACTCATGTATCAAATCAAGAAGAATGGTTTGACACTACCGAATACACGTCGTCTTGCTTGCTTAAGCTTGTTCTGGCACTTCCTTGACATCGTTTGGATCTGTGTATTCAGCGTCGTTTACTTACTGGGAGTTCTCTAATGAGTAGTCATGATCATAATGCTGCTGGCGCATCACACGGTAATGTAAAACAATACACGGTTGGTTTTATCCTTTCTGTTCTGCTCACCATCATCCCTTTTGGGATGGTGATGGCTGGCGGTTTCAGTCGTGGCGTTTTAGTTACAGTGATTGCAATCACTGCCGTGGCTCAGGTACTTGTACAGCTTGTGTACTTCCTACACATGAATACATCATCTGATCAACGTTGGAATCTAATTGCATTTATCTACACAATTTTATGTATCGCTGTACTTTTAGTCGGCTCTGTGTGGATTATGAATTACCTACACTACAACATGATGATCTAAACTGATTGTCATGCTGAAAAAATACTTATTCCTGACTAAGCCAGGAATTCTCTTCGGTAATTTCATTACCACCTTGGGCGGCTTTTTTCTAGCCGCTCAAGGCTCTATAGACTACCTCTTATTATTACTTACGCTGATTGGAACAACTTTCGTGGTTGCGTCTGGTTGTGTTGTGAATAATGTAATTGATCAAGACATCGATCAAAAAATGCAACGCACCATGAACCGTGCACTTGTTAAAAAAACCATCTCCTCTCCTATTGCATTACTTTATGCATTGGTGCTTGGTGTAATTGGTTTTAGCATTCTCTGGTTTTATGTCAATGCTTATGCATTTTTATTCGCAGTGATTGGTTTTGTAGTCTATGTCGGTTTTTATAGTTTGTGGACGAAACGCACCACAATCCATCAAACCGTGATTGGTAGTATTTCTGGGGCGAGTCCTCCTGTTATTGGTTATACGGCTGTTAGTCATCAATTCGATATGGCTGCTCTTTTAATTTTTGTCGCATATGCTTTATGGCAAATGCCACACTCATGGGCAATCGCAATTTATCGCTTTGACGATTATAAAAATGCAGGAGTTCCTATTTTACCTGTAGCTCGTTCTATTCTTAGAACGAAAATAGAATCACTTATTTATGTGATTCTGTTTACCCTAGCGATGAATGCTTTATATGTATATGGATACACCGATGTTAGTTTCTTGGTGATCTGTAATGCACTTTGCGCGTACTGGTTCTACATTGGTATTTTAGGGTTTAAAGCTGAAGATGATCAGCTTTGGGCAAAACGATTTTTCTTATTTTCAGTGATTTTAATTACTGTCATTAGTTTGAGCTTTAGTTTTACTTTTAATAGCCCTGCACCTTTCCTCCCCATTTTTTAAAAAGATAGAGACCAACTCTATCTTTTTATTCCCAGATCTAGGCTTTACCGCCTTACTTCACGCCAAACAACGAATATCGCTTGCGATTTCGACTAAACCTGTCTAAAATCGCAGCTTCGCAATTTGCGACTTAACTTTTCAAGTTATGACTCCTTGCTTCTAACATTGTTGTTAGGGGCTGTTTAAACCGTAAGGAGCTGACAATGCGTCATTACGAAATCGTACTTTTAGTACACCCAGATCAAAGCGATCAAGTTGTAGGTATGGTAGAACGCTATATCTCTCAGATCAAAGAAGCTGAAGGTCAAATTCACCGTTTAGAAGATTGGGGCCGCCGTCAATTGGCTTACCCGATTAACAAAATTCATAAAGCGCACTACATTCTTATGAATGTTGAATGTGGTCAAACGACTCTTGATGAATTAGAAGAATTGTTCCGTTATAACGATGCAATTCTCCGTAACATCATTATTCGTCGTGAACACGCAATTACTGAAGAATCTTTACTTGCGAAAAGTGCTGAAGAAAAACGTGCGCGTAAAGCTCAACGTGAAGAAGCACAACACGTCACTCAAGAAGCTGAATAAGGAGAACCTCAATGGCACGTTTTTACCGTCGTCGCAAGTTCTGCCGCTTTACAGCTGAGAAAGTTGCGTACATCGACTATAAAGATATCGACACTTTAAAACAGTACATCACTGAAAACGGCAAGATTGTTCCTAGCCGTATTACAGGTACTAAAGCTCGTTATCAACGTCAATTAGCATTAGCTATTAAACAAGCTCGCTATTTATCGTTGATCCCTTACACTGACAATCATAAGTGAGGTTGAGCTGTGGATATTATCTTATTACAACGCATTAAAAACCTTGGTAAATTAGGCGACAAAGTATCAGTAAAAGCTGGTTATGGTCGTAACTTTTTGATTCCTCAAGGTAAAGCAGTAGCTGCTACTGAAGCAAACACTTCTGCTTTTGAAGCACGTCGTGCTGAACTTGAGAAACAAGAAGCTGACATTTTAGCTTCTGCAAATGCACGTGCTGAACAATTGAACGAAGTTAATATCGTAATCACTGCTAAAGCTGGTGATGAAGGTAAACTTTTCGGTTCTATCGGTACTCGTGATATTGCTGACGCTTTAACGAATGCTGGTCTAGTTGTAGATCGTGCAGAAGTTCGTTTACCAAACGGTGCGCTTCGTCACACTGGTGAATTCAACATCGCAATTCAATTGCATCATGATGTTGTTGCTGAAGTTCTCGTTACTATCGTATCTGAGTAATTTCTGCAAAGAAAAGAGCATGTTTAACATGCTCTTTTTTTATGTCTATGCAAAGCATAATCAATCTGAAAATAAAATCACATAAATTAAGTTTTTAATTTTTACAAAAATTCTTATCCGTATAGAGGTATAAAATGAAAAAGAAGAACCGTTTATTTGCCTTAATTTTAGCCATGTTTTTTGGACTTCTCGGATTCGATCGTTTTTATCTAGGAAAAAAGAAAACTGGCATTTTGAAATTGATCACTTTCGGTGGTTTAGGTTTCTGGTGGTTTTTAGATGCAGCCCTTTTATTAATTGACGCCTTTTTATATTCTCTAGGTAGAGAGAATGGGTTTATAAAAGATGCCAAGAACAATGATCTTCGTTATGGTCTTTCACTATACCGTTTAAAAAATGGACGCCTTGAACAAGACTGGTTTGTAAAAGCCGAGAATATACATTCACTATAATGAAGGTCTGCTGGCACTTCGCAGAGTACTTGTAAAAGATCATATGGCTCTAAAATAAGCGTCTATTGCACTTTTTCACCAATTAAACAATTTTTCTAAATTAAGTTCACTGGATGCGATTCATTTGGATTAAGATAGTCAGTTGTTACTAGTTTCATCTTTTTATTAGGTCTTGTTATGTCACAGGCGAATGCCAATTTTACGAAAAATACTCAAAATACAGAGAGTAAAATGAGTGACTCAGGTCAACTAAAGGAATTCCGTACCCCACCCCATAATCTTGCCATTGAGCAGGCAGTTTTAGCGGCATTGATGACGGTTGCTGAATCATTTGAACAAGTCAGCGACATGCTCAAAGAAAATGATTTTTATGCGACGCGGCATAAATATATTTATCGAGCAATTGAGAAACTTGCACAAGAAAACTCACCTTATGATGCTGTTTTAGTCAATGATTGGTTACTCAAACAAAATCTACTCGATGCGATTGGTGGTGAAGAATATTTAATGCAATTGATGGCTGACTCCCCTTCAAGTTTTTATAATCTTGAAACCTATGCCAATAAAATCAAAGAATTTTCTACTCTGCGTACAATGATCAAAGTAAGTACCGATATTCTGCAAAATGCTTATGACACCAAAGGTCGTCCAGTGAGCGAAATTCTTGATCTTGCTGAAACCCAAATTTTTTCACTGGCTGAACAACACAACAATAATAAAAAAGATTCAGGCCCAAAATCGATCAGTTCAGTGACTGCCGATGTCATTATGAAACTTGATGAGCTTTCTAAATTAGAGGGAAGTATCACAGGTTTAACCACAGGCTTCTTAGAACTCGATAATAAAACCTCTGGGATGCAAGCAGGAGATTTAATTATTGTTGCAGCGCGTCCATCTATGGGTAAAACCACATTTGCAATGAACTTGGTTGAAAGCGTACTGCAATACAACCGACTGCCTGCACTGGTTTTTTCTATGGAAATGCCAGCCGACTCCATCGCCATGCGTTTGATTTCCGCAATGGGGAAAGTTCATCAAGGACATTTACGATCGGGTAATCTTGATGCTGACGAATGGACCAAGGTCACTGGAACAATTCTGCAATTACAACAAATGCAATTGTATATTGATGACTCCTCTGCCTTGCCACCAACGGAACTCAGAGCACGTGCACGTCGTATCGCCAAAATGCATGACGGCAAAATTGGCTGTATCATGGTCGACTATTTACAGTTGATGAAAGTCCCTGGTATGGGAGATAACCGTGTCGGTGAGATTTCTGAAATTTCTCGAAGTTTGAAAGCATTAGCAAAAGAAATGCAATGTCCTGTCATCGCACTGTCCCAGCTTAACCGTAGTTTGGAGAACCGACCAAACAAACGCCCTGTTATGTCTGACTTACGTGAATCTGGAGCGATCGAGCAGGATGCGGACTTAATCATGTTTATTTACCGCGATGAAGTCTATAACAAAGAATCTAAAGAAGCTGGTACCGCTGAAATCATCATCGGTAAGCAACGTAATGGCCCGATTGGTTCGGTGCGTCTGGCTTTTGAAGGACAGTACACTCGTTTTAGTAATCTCTCACCAGAGTTCTATGCCCAATATGATAACGATGAATAACATCTAATTTAATACTTGCTTTATATACTTTCCAAGTCGTCCCAAAGGAGAAATCAGGGTGCGCCAAGCAACAGTTTATATTGACAGTTCTGCGCTGCAATATAATTTAAACCGTGTCAAACAACTAGCTCCACATTCAAAAATTGTAAGCATGGTTAAAGCCAATGCCTACGGACATGGAATCAAAGACTGCTTAGCCGCCTTAGAAACCACAGATGCCTTTGGTGTCGCCTGCTTAGAAGAGGCCTTAGAAATCAGGCAACTGGGATATACGCAACCCATTACATTAATTGAAGGCGTTTTTTCTGAAGATGAAATGGCACATGTGATTCAATATCAACTTGAATGCATCGTTCATCACGCCCAACAAGTCGAATGGCTGATTCAACATAAAAATGCTTATAACACACTCGGCTTAAAAGTGTGGATCAAACTCAATAGTGGCATGAACCGTTTAGGCTTCAAACGTACTGAAATCATTGATGTCATTCAACGCTTAAAATCTGAAGGTTTCACTTGTGTTTTGGCAATGCACTTCGCCAATGCTGATGCTGATCACCCTTTAAACGAGCAGCAAATAGATCAGTTCTTACAAATAAAACAAGCCTGTGAGCCAATTATGGCTTCTTGTTGTAATTCCGCAGCCATTTATAAATACCCAGAACTACATTTTGATTTTGTCCGTCCAGGCATCATGCTTTATGGTGCCACCCCTTTTGCGGATAAAAATGCACATGAACTAGATTTAAAACCAGTCATGACTTTTCGTGCTGAAATCATTGCATTAAATCATATTCAACAGGGTGAACATGTTGGTTATGGCTCCCTCTTCACAGCATCAAAAAATATGAATATCGCCATCGTTTCTATTGGCTATGGTGATGGTTATCCTCGCGCTTATATCAAGCCAAACTTTGTTGCCATTGATCAACAACTTGTTCCAGTTGTCGGGCGTGTCAGTATGGATATGATGGCCATTGATGTCACAGACATTCAAGCCGAAATAGGAACTCAGGTTGAGCTTTGGGGGAAAACACGTTTAGTCGATGAGGTTGCAGATGCCAATGGTACTATTGGATATGAACTACTCTGTCGTTTAACACAAAGACCATCACGGCGAATATACGCGTAACCAAACAACGCTTGTTCTCCTTTTTTGTTTTATCTTTAATACAGTTTTGACGATTTAATTGAAAAAGAATGTTGAAACTTATTTACGATAATCCTCTCTATAAAATGCCGATACCGCAATTTGTTCTTTTTTTGGTACGAATTTCTATCGGCATCTTTTTCTTCACAACGGGTTTCAATAAACTTTTCGTTGAGAAAAATCAACTCATTATGCTGGAAACCATTATTGACGCAGGGATACCATTTCCCGAGATCATGAGTACATTTGTTTCTGCAACCGAAATGCTAGCGGGCTTATTACTGATTATTGGATTATTGACCCAAATCAGCAGTATTTTATTATTGATCATTTGTCTTACCGCACTTTATACGGTTGGAATCCATACGATCCCACCTCATCTAGATTCGATTAGCTGGTTCAGTTGGTTGTTTTATATTCACGATCTTCTATATATGCTGATCTTAGCTATACTGATTACATCAAAGCCTCAATTTATGGCATTGGATCATATCCTGATCAAAAAAATGACACCTTAATTTAAAAATGACTCACAACAGAAATACTGATTAAGGTGACTTGGATTTTTCAGATTCTTATAAACCATAATCATTTGTTGGCTCAGGCAACTCTTGTAAACCACGGCGCAAGGTTTCTGACCACTGTTTACTGATCTGAGTAAAATATGGATCTTCTTCATTTATCCGCTTGGCAGCAGGGCTTTTAAAACTATCTTTATGATAAACCAACGCATCCAAAGGTAGCCCCACGGAAACATTGGAACGCAAAGTTGAGTCAAAAGAAATTAATGAGCACCGTAAACCTTCACTTAAAGGCATCGTATAGTGGAGTGCACGATCTAAAATTGGTTTGCCATATTTACTTTCGCCGATTTGGAAGTACGGTGTATCCGTGGTTGCACGGATGAAATTACCCTCAGGGTAAACATTATAGAGTTGCATATCTTCACCCAAGATTTGACCACCCACCAAAATACTGCATGAATAATTCATTTGTTCATGTGTATTGCTCGTAACATCCTCTAAAACACGACGCAAGGTCTTACCCACCAGTTCAGCTACTTCAAACATGGTATTTACCGTATAAAGATTTGGCTCTTGGTGTAAAGTTAAAGCGTTTTGAAGATGTCCAATGACCGCTTGAGTGGTTGCCAAGTTCCCTGCTGTTTGTAGTGCAATAAAACGCTCACCCTCGACCCCAAAGGTATGTAATTTACGAAATACAGAAATATGATCGACCCCCGCATTGGTTCGAGTATCACTAATCAGCACCAAACCTTGCTCTAATCTTAATGCACAACAATAGGTCATCTTTCTCTCTTTACATTCAACAAGCCAGTACCTGAACCGTAGACATCATACTTTCAACGCCACCTTGCTCACGGACACCACGAATCGGCGCAACATCTAGATAATCACGTCCAACTGCAACATAGATATGATTCTGAGGTGTAAATATTTGATTACTTACATCGAAACAATACCATTGATTATCCAAAAAAACTTCTGCCCATGCATGACTGGCAAGGTGTGGCTGATTTCGATCGTATAAATATCCCGAAACATAACGTGCAGGTAATTGTAACACCCGACACATCGCAATCAATACATGTGCATGATCTTGGCAGACACCTTGGCCTGCATAGAATGCATCAATCGCTGAGGTTGTGACAGATGTGCTTGCTGGTTGATAAGCGATTTGCTGTAATATTTTCTCTGATAGAAGAATTAAATGTTGACGATCTTTAACCTTAACCACCGAATGAGCAAAATCTGACATGGCTAAATCACAACAGGTTATTGCGGTACGTTGCTGAAACAGCATCGGGCTAAGATCACTTTCAAAATAACCAAGCTCAGTATCCAATAAATCAACAATCCCCTGCGCCATGATGGTTAAATAACGATAATCATGACGTTGAGTTGCAGTAATCCATAAATTATTAAAAGCATCTCGCTTACAGGTATATTGTCCTGGCACGCTCACATGCCAAGTCTCAACGATTTGATGCTGAGAACTTTGAGGCATCATTTTTATAGACTGCACGCTATTCCGTGCAGTCTCTGTATAGCGATAATGGGTTTGGTGGTTCACCATTAACTTCATGAGCTTACCTCGAATTGATTTTCCAGCTTATAAGTAAATGCATAAAACTGATTTAAATAAGGCTGATCTTTCAATATTTCCCAACTTGGCTGCAAATCGCTCCAACCTATATGAAATAATCGCTCAATGACAGGTTCAATCGTATCAAGTACATTGTTAATATCATGTTGAAAACGGAAGTACGTATCAATACATTCCACGTTCTGTCCAATGTGTAGAAATAAGCAAACTTCCTCTTGCTCAGCGTCTAAAATCGCACAACATTGCTTCACTATATCACTAATCATCAAAGCATCTGACGGCGCATTTTTTATGAGGTGATTGAGTTCAGCATAAGCTTGTGACGATAATAATCCTCTTAATTCTTGAATATTATCTCGTGCAACCTCAAGTTGACTTAACAATGAATAGGGCTGCTTTCGATCTAACATAAACTGATTTAAACTTTCAGCATCCTCGATCTGCAAATAAAGCGCTTGAGCAAACGCCGCAGCTTGCTGGTCATTTGTTAATGGCAACTGTTGAGCAACATGATCAATCCTAAATAAATAACGACCTAACCAATAAATATGTTCGGCATTTGAGCGAAGTAAAACCATATATGTCCTCCCTTATATTATAAAATCCTCTAAAACACGCTCCGATAAAATACAGATTCGTGTTTTAGACTAAAGCTTCGTAAGGAAGACGTTTAAGAAGGTAATGTTTCAACCACCCATGTATCTTTAATTCCTCCGCCCTGCGAAGAATTGACCACCAGCGAACCTTCTTGCATCGCAACACGGGTTAGACCACCGGGAACAATTTCAGTACGATGAGGCGAACTCAGCACAAATGGACGTAAATCAATATGACGTTCTGCCACGCCTTCAGCAGTCAGCGTCGGTGCAACGGACAGAGCTAAAGTTGTTTGTGCAATATATAAATGTGGTGTTTCAATGATTTTTTGTCTAAATTTCTCAATTTGTTGTTCATTCGCCTGAGGGCCAATTAACATGCCATAACCACCTGAACCCTGTGCCTCTTTTACAACCAATTTTTCCAAATTACTCAACACATAATCAAGCTGCTCAGCATCTCGGCATTGATAAGTCGGAACATTATTTAAAATCGGTGTTTCACCTAAATAGAATTGAATCATCTGATCCACATAAGGATAGATAGACTTGTCATCTGCCACTCCTGTTCCCGGCGCATTGGCAATCACAACATTATTTTCTAAATATGCCGCCATAAGACCAGCAACACCTAAACAACTATCAGGTCTAAAGATTAATGGATCTAAAAAATCATCATCCACCCGACGATAAATCACATCAACTTGTTGACGACCACGAATCGTTTTGACAAAAACTTTGTCATCTTCTACAAATAAATCTCGACTCGTCACCAAAGGTACATCCATTTCACGTGCCAAAAATGCATGTTCATAATAGGCACAATTAAAGCGACCTGGCGTTAAAACAACAATTAAGGGATGATCCACATATGCATTTTCTTCTAAAATTTCTCGCAATACGCTGGGGAAGTGCTCTACGCCCTGTAAATTATTACTTATACACAAATCAGGCATCAGTTTTTGGCTAATCTTACGGCTCTCCATCATATAAGACACTCCAGAAGGTGTTCTTAAATTGTCCTCAAGCACAAATAAATCTCCCTGACTATCTCGAACAATATCGATCCCACTAATTTGTGAATAAACCTTGCCCTGTAAGTGATGGTTTAGCATAAAGGGCTGAAAGGCTTCATGTGTAATCACTTGATGCGCTGGAATTAAACCTTCTTTTAAAATATTTTGTCCATGATAGATATCGTCTAAAAAATAGTTCAGTGCTTTGACTCGCTGAGTACAGCCTGCTGCTATCTTCTCCCATTGTTTTTTTTCAATCACACGTGGAATCAAATCATAAGGAATCGTTCGTTCTACCCCTTCCTGATCCGCATAAACATTAAAAGTAATACCTTGATATAAAAAATGTTGTTTTGCCTCAGCACCGAACACCTTCAACTCGTCAAGACTATGGCGGCTTAACCATTGTTCAATTTTTTTTGATGCTTCACCGTTAAAACTTTTATCGTCTAGCATTTCATTAAAGAACTGTGATTTAAGTTGCTCAAATAAATTCTTTGTGACATTGAGCTGTGGGGTAAATGTAGATGAATGTACCGAGACTGTCGCTGTTTGATCAGCTGTGTAGTAGTCTGTGCTGATATCTAGGTTGTGTTCTTGTTCTGACATATAAACCTCGTCTCATCGTTTATTTATACTATGAATAAGCAATTTCAGTGCCACTCACACAAGGAGCTTGTTTTTTGATCAGATCTAAAATACTTAAGCAAGTTTGAGTACATTTCAGTCGTAAATAGGTAATCTAAATATGAGGGGCTTGCTAAATAGATGTAGTTTTTTTATTGTGTCTGCTTTAGATCATTAAATTACGTAACCAGCTTATGTCATCCATACAAGAAAAAGAAACCTCGAATAGCCTTTATCGCCAATGGCAGATTTTATCCCGTCTCTCCACAGGAAAATGGATGGGTACACGTGAATTACAAGAAATATTGGAACGTGAAGGAATTGAAATCAGTCTTCGTACCATCCAACGTGATTTAAATCAGATTGCACAACGTTTCCCTATTGAGAGCAATAAAACTGTTCCACAAGGCTGGCGCTGGCGTTCAGATGCGCCAATTCAAAGCTTGCCACATATGACCAGCTCGCAAGCGGTAACGTTTATGATGGTTGAAGAACATTTACGCCATCTACTACCACCGAGTTTACTTGAAGAAATGACACCTTGGTTTGATCTTGCAAAGCGCAGTCTATCGACTCAAAACAACGTCAGACAATGGATCAACCGAGTTCGTATTGTCCCTGCCAATCAACCATTAATTCCACCTATGGTGGATAAAAACGCGCAACAAGCGATTTATGAAGGGCTATTACAAGACAAACAAATTGAGTGTATTTACCGAGCAAGAATCAATCAAGGTGAAGACAAAAGCTATATCCTTAATCCTTTAGCTTTGGTCCAAAAAGGTGCTGTGATTTATTTGATTTGTACACGAAATGACAAAACTGATGTACAAACTTTTGCACTGCACCGTTTTAAAGCAGCAAAGGTATTAGATAATCGTGCATTACATCCTGTGAATTTCGATATTGATAGCTATATTGATTCTGGTGCACTGGGTTTCCGTGTTGATTATAGTAAAGCAACTGAGCAAGTTGAGTTGAAACTCACCATGACTGAAAGCACAGCTCAAAGTTTCTATGAAAGTCAGCTAAGCAAGGATCAGGTTATTGAGCCTATAGAGGAAAATATCGTTGTGGTTTGTGCCACAGTCCCTTTTACTTCACAACTGGTGTGGTGGTTAAGAAGCTTTGGTAAAAAATTATTAAATATTGAACCTACTGTTGTTTATAATGCAGTGAAGGAAATTAATGACGAATAATAAATAAATGGTCATGTGCACATAACATTCTATATAATGGCATTGAAAAATTATCATTAATCAAATACAGATAATTTATACAATATCTCTATTGGTAGAATTCAAATGTATAACCACAATAAGCGTATATCTATTCTTGGTCTTTTGAGCACAATTATATTTTTATCTGCCTGTGGAGGTGGTTCTTCAAATTCAGATACCAACTACACTACGCCGAAAGTAGAGACTGAGGTTAAAACAGACTTAAAATTTTTAAACACACCTCTACCTTCTGCTCAGTCCAAAAATGTAAATGAGCCTGTATATCGCTACACTCAAATTTTTACTAAAGAGAACAATCAATTTAAACAAAGTTATCAGCTAGAATTTGATTTTAATATTGATACAAATACACTTTATCGTCTAGAAGCCAACTACGATGAGCTAATCAACTCAACGCCAAACTCTATTAAACTTATACAATTTAAGAAAAATGGGAGGCAGTTAAGCATACAGCAAGAGTTTCGCTGTTCTAAAAATGACAACCCATGCCCTACTATTATAAGTTCAATCAATATAAAAACTGGTCAAGCAATGCTTAACTTTAATAACCTCTTATTAAGTAAGTCAGCATGGACAAACGAATTGCCTAATACAATCACTCTTTCAGGCTTTATTGAGGGTATTCTTACAGAAGCTCCTACTAAAGTTCAATTACCCTCAAGTCAATCCCGTACCTTGAATGTATCAGCTCTTCCATCAGAACTAGACCAAAAATCATCTTTATCAACTCAATATAAAAAACTTTCATTTACCAACCACAATCAAGCAGCTTTTCAACTTGAAGAATTAAGTATAGGTATCCAAAACAATCAAGTTCAATACGTTTCTTTAACCCCGCCCAACTTAATACTTTACCCATTTTCGTGTGGAATTTATGATCTAAAATGTACTAATGGAGTTTATAATCCTAATGATTATAGTGTCATATTTAATAATACAAAATTACATAGCCTAATGTTGGGTTATATCTATCTATATGGATCGACTGGTTTATAAAAAAAGAGAACCTTTCGGTTCTCTCAGATTTTTTAGAATTTTTTATTTATAAATAGGATTGTTTTTATTATATTAAAATGTTCAAACCAACGCTGCTCCCCGCCTGATCAGAATTGGTTCGTACCTTTTTAATCGCTCTGATATAACTTAACATCGGCATGCTAATTCATATCCATTGTAGCGAATACTCTTTTTCGTCATAGCTAAAGACCCTCTTTGTTTGAACGTAAAACAAATATAACGGGTATCTTTCAAGCTGTGAAATAACAAAGATAGGAATAAAAATCTGATTTTTTGCTATCGTCGCCGCTTTGATCAATATATTAAATGCACAAAAAACTATTCTTGTAATAATGTCTCAAAACCATGTAAATGAGTAAAACGACCTGCACGAACTTGATATAGATCAATTTGATCTACAAGCCTTTGAAAATGCTCTGATTGAACATGCTGATCTAAAGCAGCTCGATCAACCCATTCTTCAATAAAAACAAAATGCCCTTTCTGCTTTATATCATGATAAAGATCATAGGCGATGCATCCTACTTCAGCTTTTGTTTTCTCAACAAGCTCCTGATAAAGCGGTAAAACGATTTCAATTTTATCTGGTTGAATAAAGTCCTCAGCTATCAGTTTTAAAGTCATGCAATCATCTCTCTTTTTCAAAAATTTTCCATAAAAAAAGCTCTCAAAACAAATTTGAGAGCTTTTTTATCACCGATTCAGCTTATGCTGAAAATGGATGACGTAATACGATTGTTTCTGCACGGTCAGGACCAGTTGAAACGATATCAATTGGGCAACCAATTAACGTTTCAATACGACGCACATAAGCCAATGCATTCGCTGGAAGTTGATCAATTTGAGTTAAGCCAACGGTAGACTCACTCCAACCGGGCATGCTTTCATAAATCGGCTTTAAGCTTTCAAATGAAATCGCATCAGATGAACCAACACAACCAGAATCTACATCTTCATAGCCAACACAGATCTTCACTTCTTCCAAACCATCTAAAACATCAAGTTTAGTTAAGCAAATACCAGACAATGAGTTGACTTCAACTGAACGACGTAAAATCTCAGCATCGAACCAACCACAACGACGTTGACGACCAGTAGATGCACCGAATTCGTGCCCAACCGTACCCAAATGACGACCAATCGCATCACCTTGATCTGTCACTGCATCATAGTGCAACTCAGTTGGAAATGGGCCTGCACCAACACGAGTGGTATAAGCCTTGGTAATACCAAGTACATAGTCTAAATGAAGTGGTCCCATACCAGAACCTGAGCTCACACCACCAGCAGTTGTGTTTGAACTGGTTACGTACGGATAAGTACCATGATCGATGTCAAGCAATGAACCTTGCGCACCTTCAAACATGATTGCCTTACCTTCTTTGCGGTAATCATGTAACACTTTGGTTACATCAATCACTAATGGTACAAGCACTTCACGCCATTCATTGCAAAGTGCAAGTACGTCTTCGAACTTAACTTCATCAACACCATAGAATTGAGAAAGTTGGAAGTTATGCAGCTCAAGCATTTCCTGAAGTTTTTCTTCAAGCAATGCACCGCCACGAATCAAGTCCGCTACACGCACAGCACGGCGTGCAACTTTATCTTCATAAGCCGGACCAATACCACGACCTGTTGTACCAATTTTGGCATTGCCACGTTTTTTCTCACGTGCTTGGTCAAGTGCAATGTGGTTTGGCAAAATTAACGGACAGTTTGGTGAAATACGTAGACGATCTTTAACAGGTACGCCTTCCGCTTCCAAAATCGCCATTTCTTTGATTAATGCTTCAGGAGATAGAACTACGCCATTACCGATTAAGCACAATACGTTTTCACGTAAGATACCTGATGGAATGAGGTGTAATACAGTCTTCTTACCACCGACCACAAGCGTATGACCCGCGTTATGTCCACCTTGATAGCGTACGACCGCAGCCGCTTGATCTGTGAGCAGGTCGACGATCTTGCCTTTGCCTTCGTCGCCCCATTGGGTACCAAGTACCACAACATTTTTGCCCATAATAGCCTCATTACATCATGCTGTTAAAATTGGAAACTAAGCTGTTACAACCTAGCAATTAAATTTTTTCAATCACCCATTGTCCATTTTGCGACACCATTTGATGGGTCGCATAAGGTACCGAGCTTAGATCATCATTACCTAACAATTGCACCACACGTAGACCTTGGCTTCGTGCATCTGCGATTGCCTTTAATAACTCATGCTCATAACCCTTAGGTGCAACCACAGTTTCTATTGCTACAAACTGTGCCGCGCCTAAAGCATATAAGTCACAACTAAATCCTGTTGCTGGACGTGCACGTCCAAAATGCTCACCTATTCCATCATAACGCCCACCTTGTGCCAGTGGTGCAGCACGATTAGGCGCATAAATGGCATACATTAAACCTGTATGATAGTGATAACTGCGTAATTCGATCACATCTATCCCAATATTCAGGTTAGACCACTGTGATTGAATTTGAGCAAATGTTGTTTTTAATGCATCAAATGCATTTTTAAAATCAACATCATTTAAAATATCTTGGCTTAAATGCGTTTGTAATGCATCTAAATCACTTGCATAACGCCCAAGCGCATAAAAGTCAGCGCCCATTGCCAAATCTTGAGTAAATTCTTCTAACTCAGGCAAAGCTTTACGTTGATATAAATCTGACAGTTGGTTTTCAATATTTTTATTTAACCCTGCTCGTTTGACCAAGCTGCGGAATAAACCAACATGCCCTAAATCTAAGTGAACACCATCTAGATTATGCGTGTGCTCTATCAAAGCCAACATTACATCGATCATTTCAACATCAGCTTCGATGCTATCATGACCATACAATTCCGCACCTAACTGTAAAGGTGCACGCGTGGCATTAAAGTTCTGTGGTTTTGTATGTAATACTGTGCCTGCATAGCAATAACGCGCAACGCCTTCAACTGGAAGAACATGTGCATCAATACGTGCAACTTGCGGTGTCATATCTGCACGAATTCCAAGCAAACGACCAGATAGTTGATCAATTACTTTGAAAGTAACTAAATCTAAATCTTGATTGGATTCGGAAAGTGAGGACAACGATTCGATGTGTTCAATAAATGGCGTATAGACCAATTGATAACCTCGAACTGCAAGGAAATCTAAAGCTTCTCGGCGCAGTGTTTCAACCACTTGCGCTTGTTCGGGTAATACATCTGCCACCCCGTCAGGGAGCAACCATGTCTCTGAAATGGTCATGTTTCAAACCTAAAATCTGTTCACCGTGGAAGCATCCACACAAAAAGCAGCCACATAAAAAAATCGGGTGAATGCCCGATTCAGCGTAGTGTAGCATGAAGATTTATGCGATGCACCTGAGAATTTGAATAAAAACTGCTTATTCCACTCTCTAAAAATCAAACAGATTTTATATAATTAACCAATAATTTCAATAGATTAATATTATACATTTGGCTCAAAAAGCAAAGTTCGCAGCCCAAAGAACTGCCCAATACCTGAACTATCGCCTTGTTATTTAATTTTGAATAACCTGAATACTGAACACAAAATAACGTTTCCATTTCCTCACCAAATGGAAACGTTTGTGATGAATAATTATTTTCGATAACTGACCAAAGTCTCCAATACTTTAACCAACTCAACATTTTGTTTTTCCAACGCAGCAACATTCGCAATCATCTTATCTAGCACTTCTTGCTGAGTATGCATTTTCTTGGCTAAGTCCTGCATAATTTCCAAACTCTTTTTAAGATGTAGCTCTAAATGCAAAACTTTTTCTTCTACTTGTAAAACCTGAGCATCATAATTTGGCGCTTCGTTGTTTTTAAACTGAAACCAAAATAAGAAAATAACCGCCAATAATAGCAGTACAATAAATCCCCAAATCAACATCAATGTCATTTAAATCCCCAAATTAATTTTATAAGTTTTAAATTAAACGATTCACACAAATGATTCGCACAAATCCAGCAAGCGATTTGCATATCCCCACTCATTATCATACCAAGCAAAAACTTTAGCTTGATGACCAACAACGATGGTTTGAGTTAAATCAACAATTAAAGAATAAGGCGAATGATTAAAATCACTTGATACAAGGTCTTCATCCGTGACTTGCATAATCTGTGCATAATCAAATTGTGCTGCCTTATTTAATACTTCATTGACCTTGTGCACGGTAATCGGAGATTGAGATATAAAGGTTAAATCAATAGCCGCGACATTTATCGTGGGCACACGAATCGAATAACCATCGATTCGATTTTCCATTTTCGGCATGACACGTTTGAGCGCACCCAATGCACTGGATGTGGTTGGAATGATATTTTGTCCCGAAGCTCTAGCACGACGTAAATCTCGATGCGCATGATCGAGTACCGATTGATCTGCTGTTACCGCATGAATTTCAGTCATTAATGCAGTTTCGATTCCAAAGGCATCATCGATAATTTTGACCAATGGAACCAAGGCTTGCGTAGTACACGACACACTGGAAATAATTTGATCTGTTGCTTTTACTTCGGCATGATTGACACCATACACAATCGCAGCGTCCACAGAGTCAAATGGAGCAGCGCCGATGATGACTCGCTTTGCCCCCGCCTCGATATGACGAGTTGCATCCGCTCTTGAACGAAATAAGCCAGTACACTCAAGCACCACATCAATCTTTAGAGACGCCCACGGCAACAATTCTGGCTCGGCTTGTTTAAATATTTGTAATTTTAACTGACGTTGGTTGGACTGAATATTGAGAAAAATCTGTTCATTTTCAATTTGAATTTCGACTTGCCCAGCAAAACGCCCATGTGTGGTGTCATATTTAAACAAATGCACTAAAGTTTGTACGTCAGCAATATCATTAATCGCTACGATTTCAAATTGAAATTGTTTAGGGTTTTCAAACCAAGCACGTAATACATTCCGACCAATTCTTCCAAAGCCATTAATCGCGATACGTTGCATGTAGAACCCTTATTCATCAAAACATCATCTTAGTGTATCAATATCTACTGACACTCTATTTATTAAGTATCAACAAACGCCTCTATGGTAAAACATGAATGGCATTGTTGAATATAGATTTTTAGCTTAATCACAGTTTTATATGATATTGCTTGTAAAATCGTTGGTCGGGCAGGTATTTTCCGTTATAATTTAGCACTTTCAAAATTATGGACGCTTGGTTGTGAGTACTCGTTTTATGACATCCGCTGAAATCCGTGAAGCATTTTTGCGTTACTTTGAATCGCAAGGGCATACACGTGTCGCTTCGAGCTCACTCGTTCCCGCCAACGATCCAACTTTACTGTTTACCAATGCTGGTATGAACCAGTTTAAAGATTGCTTCTTAGGCTTAGAAAAGCGCAACTACGTGCGTGCAGTTTCATCACAAAAATGTGTCCGTGCAGGTGGTAAACATAACGACCTTGATAATGTCGGTTATACCGCACGTCACCACACCTTCTTTGAAATGTTAGGTAACTTCTCTTTTGGTGATTATTTCAAGCGTGATGCATTAAAGTTTGCTTGGGATTTCTTGACTGGCGAACAATGGTTAGCTCTCCCTAAAGATCGCTTATATGTGACGGTTTATCATACTGATGATGAAGCCTTTGATATTTGGAATAAAGAAATTGGCTTAGATACCGACCGTATTATCCGTATTGGTGATAATAAAGGCGGAAAATACGCTTCAGATAACTTCTGGGCAATGGGCGATACAGGTCCTTGTGGTCCTTGTTCAGAGATTTTCTTTGATCATGGCGATCATATTTGGGGTGGTTTACCGGGTACACCTGAAGAAGATGGCGACCGCTTTATTGAGATTTGGAATAACGTTTTCATGCAGTTCAACCGTACTGCGGATGGCGTGATGCACCCTCTTCCAGCACCTTCTGTTGATACAGGTATGGGCTTGGAGCGTATCTCTGCTGTTTTACAACACGTTAATTCAAACTACGAAATTGACCTGTTCCAACACTTATTAAAAGCTGCTGCTGAAATCATTGGTTTAGATACCACAGCGATCGAAACTGAAGCGAAAGAAAATAATAAACCTGTCGAATATCCAGCATCATTAAAAGTGATTGCCGATCATGCACGTTCATGCTCATTCTTAATTGCGGATGGTGTAAATCCTTCAAACGAAGGTCGTGGCTATGTATTGCGTCGCATCATTCGTCGTGCGGTACGTCATGGTAACAAGTTGGGTGCAACAGGTGCATTCTTCTACAAGATGTTACAGCCACTCATTGAAGTGATGGGCGAAGCTTATCCAGAGCTTGCTGCACAACAAGCACGTATCGAAGCACAACTGCTCAAAGAAGAAGAGCAATTTGCAAAGACACTAGAGCAAGGTTTGAAGTTATTAGAAGTTGAACTGACTCAACTTAAAGGGAACGTGATTGCGGGTGAAACCGTATTTAAACTTTACGATACTTATGGCTTCCCAACAGACTTAACTGCTGATATCGCACGTGAACGTGATCTCACCATTGATGAAGCTGGTTTTGAAGTTGAAATGGCAGCACAACGCCAACGTGCGCGTGATGCTGGCAAATTCGCAGTTGACTACAACAGCATCGTCAAAGTTGAAGGTGAAACTCAATTTGATGGCTATGATGCAACTCAGGGTCAAGGTCAAATTGTTGCAATCTACAAAGATGGCGTTCAAGTTGATGCAATCAATGAAGGCGATGAAGCACTTATTCTTTTAAACCAAACTCCTTTCTATGCTGAAAGCGGTGGTCAAATCGGTGATACAGGTATCTTCAAAAACGATACTGGTATTTTCGAAGTACAAGATACCAAGAAATCTGGTGGCGCATTTGTGCATCAAGGTATCGTCACCATGGGTAGCCTCAAAGCAACTCAAAGTGTTGAAGCAACCGTTAAAGCAGACATTCGTGCAGCAACAGCACGTAATCACTCTGCTACCCACCTTCTACATGCTGCTTTACGTCAAATTCTTGGTGAGCATGTACAGCAAAAAGGTTCTTTGGTTGCGAGCGATATTTTACGTTTTGACTTTGCCAATGATCAGCCAGTTTCATTTCAACAACTTCAACAGATCGAACGTTTAGTCAATGCTGAAGTGATTGCCAACACCCCTGTCAGCACTGAGCTTTTGGATATTGAATCGGCTAAATCAAAAGGCGCAATGATGCTTTTTGGTGAAAAGTATGGTGATGAAGTTCGTGTACTTTCAATGGGTTCTGTGATTGATGAAAAGAATTTCTCAATCGAACTTTGTGGCGGTATTCATGTTAAACGTACTGGCGATATTGGTTTGTTTAAAATCACCTCCGAAGGTGGTGTCGCTGCGGGTATTCGTCGTATTGAAGCAATCACAGGTACTCAAGCAGTTGAAGCCGTGCAAAAAGCAGATAATGACATTCAAACGATCAACAGCTTGTTAAAAGCACAAAAAGATCAAACCGTCGAGAAAGTTGAAGCAATTGTTGAAACGGCTTCAAGTCTGCAAAAGCAAATCGAGCAATTAAATCAAAAATTAGCAAGCTTCCAAGCTGCTGATTTACTGGATCAAGTGAAAGAGATCGCGGGTCGTCAAACGCTGATCACCACGGTAAAAGGTTTGGATGCCAAATCATTACGCAATCTACATGACAGCGTAAAATCAAAACTGGAAGATGCAGTCATTATTTTAGCTGGCGTTGATGGTGATAAAGTGAGTTTAATCGCCTCTGTCGCTAAACAACATGCTGCAAACCTAAAAGCAGGTGACATCATCAAACACTTGGCTCAAGAGCTGGGTGGTAAAGGTGGTGGTAAACCTGACTTAGCACAAGGTGGCGCGCCACTAAACGAGAAGTTTGATCAAGTGATTGCAGCACTGCCTGCTTGGCTTGAGCAATAAAAACTTCACTTTTGTGTAACTGACCCTGATGCCTCTCAGGGTCATGGCTTATATGGAATAACTATGGCTTTAATCGTTCAAAAATATGGCGGTACTTCGATGGGTACTCCTGAGCGCATTTTAAATGTTGCTCATCGTGTCAAGCGTTGGCATGATCATGGTCACAAAGTGGTCGTGGTCGTGTCTGCAATGAGTGGTGAAACCAACCGCTTACTTGCGCTTGCAAAAGCCATTACCAGCACCCCTGACCCTCGTGAACTTGATCAGATGGTGTCAACGGGTGAACAAGTAACGATTTCCATGTTAGCTATGGCACTAAATTCAATTGGTGTAGACGCTAAATCATATACTGGTCGTCAAGTTGGTATTAAAACGGATAGCGCATTTACCAAGGCGCGTATTGAATCAATTGATACCGATATCATGACCCAAGACCTAGATGCTGGTCGTGTATTGGTTGTCGCTGGTTTTCAGGGTTTTGATGCGAATGGCAATACCACAACTTTAGGTCGTGGTGGTTCAGATACTTCTGGTGTAGCCCTTGCTGCCGCATTAAAAGCTGATGAATGCCAAATCTATACCGATGTCGATGGTGTTTATACCACTGACCCTCGTGTTGCACCTAAAGCAAAGAAAATTGATCGTATTTCTTTTGAAGAAATGCTGGAAATGGCATCTTTAGGTTCAAAAGTTTTACAAATTCGCTCTGTTGAATTCGCAGGTAAATATCAAGTTCCATTGCGCGTATTATCAAGTTTTGACAATGATGATGATGGTGTTTTTGATGAAGAATTCAAACAAAATGTAGGCACACTAATTACCACTGAGGCGGAAGACGATATGGAACAACCAATTATCGCAGGTATTGCATTTAACCGTGACGAAGCAAAATTAACGATTTTGGGTGTTCCTGACGAACCAGGTATTGCGTCTAAAATCTTGTCACCAATCAGTAATGCCAATATCGAAGTGGATATGATTATCCAAAATGTAGAAGAAGATGGAACAACTGATTTTACTTTTACTGTGAACCGTAATGATCTTGCTAAAGCTAAAGCTATTTTAGATCAAACAGCGAGTAGCATTGAAGGATGTGAAGTTGTAACGCGTGATGATATTGTTAAAGTATCTATCGTTGGTGTTGGCATGCGCTCTCATGCTGGCGTTGCAAGCAAAATGTTCACAGCATTGGCTGAAGAAAGCATTAATATTCTCATGATTTCTACCTCAGAAATTAAAGTTTCTGTCATCATTGAAGAAAACTATCTTGAGTTAGCAGTTCGTTGTTTACATACAGCTTTTGGTTTAGACCGCGAACACGGCGAAAGTAGTGTACGTGCTTAATTAATAGCTAGTTAAACATATTTACTTTCATGTAAATAGTAAAAAAAACAGAGCCACTATAGTTTTTTTTATAGTGGCTCTGTTATATTAGCCTTGAGGTTTTTAAGAAAGTTCTCACAAAACTTACGAAAAAAATTTTTTTACATATTTTTGTTAGAATTTTCTGTATATTAGGCTGTGCTTTCAAACAATGAATTCCCTGTCGCAAGTTTTAAGCGTTTAGCAAGGAGATAAACATGCTGATTCTGACCCGTCGTGTCGGAGAAACATTAATGATTGGGGATCAAGTCAGTGTTACTGTGCTTGGCGTAAAAGGCAATCAGGTGCGTATTGGTGTAAATGCTCCAAAAGAAGTCTCTGTGCATCGTGAGGAAATTTACCAACGTATCCAACATGAACGTGCCATGCATGAGCATTTACAACATCTTGATCAAGACTATCAACATCCTTCTTATGAAGAAGAGAATACTACCGATTTCACTCAACATAATAATTTTAATCGTTGATATGAAAAACTCTTCTCAAATAATTAAAGCGACTCATCTGAGTCGCTTTAATTATTTTTACGCTACGTATTCTTCATTTAAGCTAAGCCCAAAGCTTTTTTAACAGGCCCATAACTGCGACGATGTTCATCAATAACACCGTGAGCCGCAATTGCCTCAAAATGTGCTTTGGTTGGATATCCCTTATGCTTGGCAAAACCAAAAGCAGGATATTGCTGATCTAAGACATGCATTTGGCGATCACGGGTAACTTTCGCCAGAATACTGGCTGCACTAATTTCTGCATGACTCGCATCACCGCCCACAATTGCTTCACATGGAATGGTGATTCCTTTCGGAATTTGGTTGCCATCTACAATAACTTTCATCGGCTGCGTTGTTAACGTTTCAACGGCTCTGCGCATCGCCAAAAAAGTTGCCTGTAAAATATTAAACTCATCAATTTCATGATGATTTGCTTCAGCAATTGACCACGCAATCGCCTTTTCTTGTATCTCTAAAAAAAGTTTTTCGCGCTTTTTTTCCGTCAACTTTTTAGAGTCATTTAGACCCTCAATTGGATTGTTCGGATCCAAGATCACAGCAGCAGCGACGACAGAACCCACAAGTGGCCCACGCCCCGCCTCATCGACACCAGCAATAAACATATTCAAACTCTCAAAAAGGCTGATGAATCAGCCTTATCTTTTTAACCTGCTTTCTTTAAGGTTTCAGCAACACATGCATTTACTGTTTGTGAAACAATTTGAGTCACAATCGTAGCACGTGCAGTGGGATCAATTGCTGCTGTTGCTAATTCTATTGCAGTAACACTATTCGGTGCTTTTTCACTTACACAACCACAAACCTCAGTCTGAATATTTTCACGTTGTTCTGTAGTCATTAAACGAGTTGCAGTTTTCCATGCTGGTAAAGCATTAATTTCATTTATACATTTTGCATTTACAGCAACCTTTAACGCAGCCATACCCAATTGCTGAGACGTTGTTCCAACCGAGTTGTTCCCATCTGGGGTAACACATCCTGTTAAGGCTAAAACAATAGGGGCAACAATAAGCACCAACTTTTTCATGATTTCTAACCTGTATCTAAATTTTGGCAGGCGTATTGTGCCTAAATGAAAAACTTTATGATATGACTGAACGAGCACTTTACATAATATAACAGTTATCATTTTCTATTTTCGGCTTGACCGTTCTAACTATAAAACGCTCTGTTACATTTACACTGTATGAGGAATAAATAGTGATAATTAAAATCAAATGACTCATATATCACAGCTAGGATGTTGCGATGTCAACCTCAGCACAATACTACACACGCACAGCACAAGTTTTGCATTGGCTCATGGCTGCTATTTTTATTGTCGCTTGGCTTATCGGCTTTTATAGCGGCAATTTTCTCAGCTATGACGTTGATGGTAGTTTTAAAGGAAGCGTAATTACATTACATAAAAATATCGCAACTATAATTATCTTCTTAGTTGTCATTCGTATTTTTTGGCGTTACACCCATCCCGTCCCACAATTACCAAACACCATGTCACCGATGATGAAAACTCTGGCGCATGTTGGGCATTTCTTACTTTATTTAATGCTTTTGACTCTACCCATTACAGGTTGTTTATTTAGTTGGAGTGCTGGACACCCTGCCCCAGTTTTATATTTATTTGAAATACCCCGCTTAGTTCAAGACAATCCTGAGCTTTTGGCAATCGTCAAACCCTTACATATTTATATCTCTTGGTTTGCTGGCTTACTCATTGTTGGACATGCTTTAGCAGCGATTAAACATCATTTTATTGATAAAGATAACGTCTTACTGAGTATGTTACGTCGCCCGAAGTAAAGATTGATCATAAAAAAACCGCTTTACGCGGTTTTTTTAATTTAGATTTTCTTTACTTCTTCAATCCACTTTTGCTTGTCTTCATCAGAAATAAATGAAGCCTCAAAAGAGTTGATTGCGAGTTGTTTTAATTCATCATGGCTTAAGTCTAAAGCCTGTTGAATCGCAACGAAGTTATCATTCATATAACCACCGAAATACGAAGGGTCATCTGAATTTACTGTCACATGAACGCCCTTTTGCAGTAAGCGACGGATATTGTGTTCTTTCATATCATTGACCACACACAACTTTAAATTGCTGAGTGGGCAAACCGTTAAAGGCATCTTCTCGTCAATTAGGCGAGCCATTAACAGCTCATCTTCTTCAGAACGTACACCATGATCAATACGATTGACTTTGAGCAAATCCAGGGCTTCCCAGATATATTCTGGAGGTCCTTCTTCACCGGCATGTGCAACAATCAAGAAACCTGCTTCACGTGCTTTGGCAAACACGCGCTCAAATTTCGCTGGCGGATGCCCAACTTCACTTGAATCTAGCCCCACTGCGATAATGTCATCTTTAAATGGCAATGCTTGCACAAGCGTCTCAAAGGCTTTCTCTTCGCTTAAATGGCGTAAGAAACACATGATTAACTGTGAGCTAATCCCTAGTTTCTCTTTTGCATCTGTACAAGCACGTTTTAAACCTGCAATGACGATCGCAAACTCGACACCACGCTCAGTGTGCGTTTGTGGGTCGAAGAACATTTCTGTATGAACCACACGATCTTCAGCACATTTTTCAAAATATGCCCAAGCCAAATCATAAAAATCTTGTTCATGCACAAGCACATTTGCGCCTGCATAATAAATATCTAAGAATGATTGAAGATTATGAAAGTTATAAGCTTGCTTCACTTCTTCAACAGATTGGTAAGGAATCTGAATCTGATTACGCTGTGCAATTGCAAACATCAGTTCTGGTTCAAAAGTCCCTTCAATATGCACATGCAACTCGGCTTTGGGTAAAGCACGAATCAGCTCGACTTGATTCATATTAACTCCACGTCTAAAGAAAAAAGGGTGTTGCCAAAATGGGTACACCCCTTTTTATGATTCTCTTTGAAAAATGAGCTGCGATAAAAGCAGCTCAAAAAAGAGAATGTTAAAAATACTGAGCTTAACCGCCAAATGCAGCAAACTTAAATACCCATAGTGCAGCAATGATCCAAACCATATACGGAACTGTTTTTGCCTTGCCAGTAAGTAGTTTAACCAATGCATAGCTAATAAAACCCATTGCGATACCATCCGCAATTGAATAGGTAAATGGCATAAATACAATGGTTAAAAATGCTGGAACAGCCTCAGTGATATCATCCCAATCAATATGAGTGATGCCCTGAATCATTAACACACCAATAAATAATAATGCTGGTGCAGTCGCAAAACCTGGTACAGATTGCGCAAGTGGCGCTAGAAATAAACATCCGACAAATAATACAGCAACCACAACAGCCGTTAAACCTGTACGTCCACCCGCTGCTACACCAGAAGCCGATTCAATATAAGGCGTCGTTGATGAAGTACCCAATGCCGCACCCGCCACAATCGCACTAGAATCAGCAAACAATGCTTTTTTCAAACGTGGTAATTTACCATCTTTCAACAAACCAGCGCGATGAGAAACCCCGACCAAAGTTCCCGTACTGTCAAATAAGTCAACAATAAAGAAAACAAAAATAACCCCAATCATGCTTGCAGTAAATAAGCCTTCAAAGTCCATTTGCATAAAGGTCGGCGCTAGAGACGGAACTTGACCAACAACACCTTTAAACTCATTTAGGCCCAAAGCGGTTGCTATCGCAGTAATGACTAAAATACTGATGATGATCGCACCACGGATTTTAAACTGGTGTAACACCACAATCATTAAAAAGCCAAATAAAGCCAACAATACAGACGGTTGCTTAATATCGCCTAAACCCACCAAGGTTGCTGGATTATCAACAATAATACCTGCATTTTTTAGCGCAATTAAGGCAAGGAATAAACCAATACCACCACCAATGGCTAACTTCAGTGACATCGGAATTGCATTCACAATCGCTTCACGAATCTTCATAAAGCTAATCGCTAAAAATACGATCCCTGAAATAAACACCGCAGCCAAAGCAGTTTCCCAAGGAACGCCCATACCTAAACAAACAGAATAGGTAAAATATGCATTCAACCCCATACCAGGTGCGAGTGCAATTGGATAGTTTGCAATTAACCCCATCACTAAACAGCCAATTGCAGCAGCCAAACAGGTAGCAACAAATACGGCACCATGATCCATTCCTGTTTCAGAAAGAATCATTGGATTTACAATAATGATGTAACACATGGTCAAAAATGTAGTTACACCTGCTAGAACTTCCGTTCTAAAGTTGGTTTTGTTTTCACTTAATTTAAATAAGCGTTCTAACAAACCAGCCGAAGCATTAGGCATTGCCATAATAGCACCTGTCAAAATCTAAGATCGTAGGAGATGAAATATACCTTTGTGTTTCAAATATTTTTTGAATTTAAACCAAAAGGTATACAAAGCTAAAAGCAATCTATATGCCAGCTTGATACGTGTTACATCTAAAACATGGATAAAATCGAATTCCGCAATCAAAAATATAAAAAGCCGCATGAGAAGATGCAGCTTTTTATTTAATGGTAAATATTTTAACAGATTCTATTGAAAACTTGACTATCAAAAATTAAAAAAGAACATTTGGTCACAAGCTACAATGCATCAAATTGGACCATCTAAGCATCACGATATTCAGACACTAATGACTCGGTTTTAGTGTAGGTAAATTTGTATGTGGACTATGCTGAATCTCATTCAAACTATGCTCAGCATCATGAACAATTTTCATAAGCTCTTGGCGTTTCTTCATTTGGGCATCAACATATGTTGAATAACCCAAGATACCGATGGCGAATATGAGTAATAGTATAAGTAGTATCTTCATTATTATTATCTCTGCTTCACAGTTTTCTTTAACGTTAACAAAGAATGTGAAACATTATACTCTTTTAAGGATAAATGGCGAATTTAACGTCATTACAACGTCATTCATTATCGCAATTTTACGACCTTATCATTGTGCTTATACACAATAAGATAATTAGCACGGAGTTTTTATATTTATGATTTTCAATTATATAGAAACTATAAGTTTTATTATTTCAGTTCAAATGAACAATACTCGAGGTATTTCCCGACTTATACACTGTTACATATTAAAAAGAGCACCTTTGCGTAATCTAAGGTGCTCTTTAATGGTATTAAATTAACTTATTAGAACTGGTAATTTAAACGTAGCAAGAAATTGCGTGGCGTTCCTGGCATAGTTGGATCTCTCCAATATTCCTTATCAGTAATGTTATTTACAGCGAGAGTTGCTCCCCAACGTTCATCTTTATAACCAATTGCTGCATCTAAACGTGTCCAACTATCAATTTTGGCTGTATTTGCATCATTTGTATAAAAAGAACCAACATATGTTGCACCTAACTCACCATACACTTTCTCTATAGGTAAATATCGGATAAATAAATTACCTGTATTTTCTGAAACTTTAGCCAATTGGTTATCTTTCAAACGAGATGCTTCTGCTACATTACTTCGCACATCTTTCGTCCATTTCGCATCGGTATAACCATAGCCACCCCGAACAAATAAATTATCAAGGACTCTGCCAATGAAACTGAACTCCACCCCTTTAGAACGTTGTTGCTGACCAACTTCCCAATTTTCAGGAAATTCTGTAGCATTTGGACGATAGCGAATATTGTTCTTCGTAATATCATAAATAGAGAATTGAGTATTTAGCCTCTCATTAAACCAATCACTTTTAACACCAATTTCATATTGTTCATTGTATTGTGGCTCAGCGTCATAAACACTTGGATTTAAAGTTGGATCAATACTGATCATTCCTCGACCACCATACGGCGCAAAACTCTTACTATAAGAAGCATAAAAACTCTGACTCTCTACAGGTTGCCATACGAATCCTATATTTGGACTAAAAGTTTCACCATCGTATGACTTTTCTATACCAGTCATCATGTTACGGGTTTTGAACTCAAATTGGTCATAACGCGCTCCAAGCATCATTTTAATGGTTGAGGTTAGACTAATTAAATCTTGAATAAAAATAGCCCTATTTTCTGCATTATGCTGACTATAGGAGGTCATTGGTGTCCGACCAGTCGCTAGGCTAAATGACTCAGACACGTAATTATCATTGGGATTGTATGGATTAATATATCCGTAATATTTACCAGCATATTGACCACTAGAATAGTTTCCTAGTTTTGGATCACGGTCTTCGTGAGTCCAGTCACTTCCCACCATGATATTATGTTCAAATGAGCCAGTTTTGAATTTACCTGTAATATCAAAAGTATTCATCACAGTTTTATTCATGGTTTCTTGCCAAGCATAACTTTGACGAAGATAACCATTCCACTCACATGCAACAGGTTTGCTTTCTAAAGTTAAATTATTATCACAATACGTTCCACCAAAAAAATTATCAAAATTTTGATAGGCTTGACGATAGCTAGCAGCCCAGTGGAATTTCCAATCAGGCGCAAACTCATATTTCACATCTGTACGAACTGTCTGTAATTCGTCTTCAATAAAATCTGTACTCCGAGCAAAGGCATTTTTAATCGAAACTCCCTTTGGCAAATTTTCATATGATGGACCTCGATCTGGTGTCCGATCTAATTTATCGTAGGTATATTGAGTCGTCCAAAGTAACTTTTCATCATCGCTACGATATGTCACGCTAGGAGATATCATTTCTATTTGTGAACCAATACCTTTACGGAAACTATTGGTATCAGCTTTTTCTCCGGTCAAACGTATAGCCCAATTATCTGTAAGAACTTGATTTAAATCTAAAGTCCCACCAATATTTTCGTATGAACCTGCATAGATACCAACCGAACTCTTAGAATCAAAATTGGCAAACTTGGTGACCATATTGATTACACCACCACCTGCACCACGTCCATAAAGTACAGAAGCTGGTCCTTTTAAAATTTCAATACGCTCTACATTAGCGGTGCTGCGACGCAATTGACCACTTTCACGAACTCCATCGCGATAAATATCACCTTCATCAGCTTTAAAACCACGAAGTGAAATACCATCTCCACGAGTATCATAATTTGTTGATACGCCTGGCGTACCCTGTAACATGACGCTTAAATCATTTGAACCATAGATTTTGTACTTTTGAACATCAATCGTATCAATAGTTTGGGGAATATCTTTTTTCTTTAAACCGTTGCGCGTCACACTTGCCTGATCATAATCAATATAGCTTTTGATTGGATCAAGTTCACTCATCGCTTCAATCTTGATGGTTGGCATCACGGCTGTCGGTGCTACATTCACATCATTAGCAACTGCATACTGCGCTTGAAACACCATCATGGTTAACAAGCTAAATTTGAAGATCGGCTTGCGATACATATTCGAAGGTAAAAGACTCATAAAATTCCAAAAAACAGTTCAGACAAAAATTAAAAAAATAAATATTAAAAAAAACGATACAATTTTAATAAAAATAATTCTCATTTTCATCATATTTCGTATTAATTTTCAAACTACGGATTGTTTTTCATCCATTCAAGATTAAAAAGTCTAGTGAACGCTATTAAGGCTCAATTTTGTATTTTTACGTTGATTAATACTTTCTCATTCAATTAATTTTCTAGAGTATTTTGGTCTATATCACATCCCTACTTATTCTCAATAAAACACACCTATACACCTCCGCCACAAACTCCACTCGAACAAATTGGACACTGAGGAAAAGAGATTTTATCTGGGGACAGAGATCTTACAGATGATGACTAGAACTTAACTATTTATTTCTAATCTTGTTTGGGGTGCATTTAGATGTACCCCAACTTTTTATGTGCGTAAAAAAAGATGAATTCAAATGTTTATCCATTCAATATTCCATTTTTCTACACAATATTACATTAAGCTACACAAAACAATTTGATCTGGTCTCTTTTGGGGTATTGAAAATGAAGCATCCACGCGATTATGGAAAACTAAGTGTTCTCAGTTCTGCGCTATTCAGTATGAGTACCCCTCTTTTTGCAAATGATGTTGATCCCATTGCCACTTCTGTGGAACCAGTAACTCATGTACTACCAGCACTGAGCATTCATGCCACCGTAGATCCTCAAAAACAACAAGACGATGATATGAGTGCGGTACCAAAAACAATTATCAGCCGTGAAGAAATGCTCCAATATGGTGATCAAACGGTTATGGATGCATTACGTCGTGCTGCGGGTTTTCAATTACCAAGCTTTGGTCAAGGTCCCCGCGGTGGCGGTGGTGCTTCAGGTATGCGCTTTCGTGGGGGTGGCGCACCAACATTTTTGATTAATGGTGAACCTGTACAAGGTGGACCACGTGGTGGTATGTCTGTTATTGACACCATTACGTCTGAAATGATTGAACGGATCGAAGTTATAAAACAACCAAGTGTTGCTCAATCTTCAGTCGCTTCTTCAGCAGTCATTAATATTATTTTAAAAGAACCGCTGAACACTCGCTTAAATGGTACGGTTAAATTAGGTTATGGCTTACGCGATAGTGAGCAGCAAGAATCCGAACGAAAGCAAATCAATATCCAAGCAGATGGTCGTGAAAACCAGTGGTCTTATAGTATCTCCGCCAATCAAATGTGGATTGATAACACCTCAATTTCAAAAACCGAATCTGAAACGGGGACACGCGAAAATTTACGCACTGTAAATCGCAGCATGCAAATGTTTTCACCACGTTTACAATATGATTTAGACGATCAACAAAAATTAATTGCTGAGTTATTTTATCGCAATACCAAAATGGAAGGATACTCAGCTAATCAAATACAAGATGATAAAAATGACAGTATTCGTCTGAATACGCGCTATGAGCGTAAAGACAAAGACCTCAGTGACAAAATCCGCTTATCTGTAGAACGTCAAACAGAAACTCAGCTAACACGTTCCACTCAAGATCGAATTTATACGGATGAAAGCATTAATGAATATGGTCTGGCTTATGATGGCGTAAGAAAACTGGATGCAAATCGTCAAATCAAATTTGGCTTTGATTCTCGTCTGAATGAACTCGATAGCAATGTTAGTAAAAGCCTCAATGAACAACGTTATGCTGCTTATGGCGAAGGAAGCTGGCGTTTTACCAACCACCAAACGATTACTTTAGGGGCAAGACAAGAGTGGGTAAATCGTTCAGGTTTAGTTGATTATCAAGATCAACATTTAAGTCCTGTACTCGCCTATCGACTTAACCTAACCGATCAGTGGTCGATTCAAAGTAATTTAAGTCAAGCTTTCCGTAGTCCCAAATCAGACCGTTTGATTTCTAATGTAACTGTTTCAACAGATAGTGATGCAGGCTCATTAAACAATCCTGATCGCGGGGGGAATCCGAACCTCAAAGCAGAAAAAATCCGTGCTGTTGAATCAACACTTGCATACGATTCTGCTAGTGGTGGCGTGAGTTTCACGGCCTATCATCGTGAAATTAAAGACTATATCGAAAGAGTCATCGCGCTTGAAGACACTCGCTATGTGGAGCGCCCACAAAACCAAGATAAAGCCACGACCTATGGGATTGAACTTTCTGGACGCTATGCATTAAAACAAACTGATGCAGGTCATTCATTTATGTTGAATGGACAAGTGTCTAGCATCCGCGCCAAGATCGAAGATGGACAGCAAAATGAACGTCTGGTAAGTGATGTTGCACCGTACAACGCAACCACAGGTTTGTCTTATAGTTTTAAACCTTGGCAAGTTTCTAGCAGTGCCAATGTCAGCTACACGCCAAAATTTACACGTGCTTTAGATGGTCAACCTTATGATCGAACCACCAATGAACGTTTTAGTCTGAATCTAAGTGCAACCAAACGTTTTACAGAGGGTTGGGCAGCAAGTTTAAACCTAAACAATGTGCTCAGCACAGATTATAAAGAACGCTTAACCCATCAATCTGATGGTCGCCTATATCAAGCAAGAAGCAACGAAAATATTCCTAGCTTTCAATTCACACTTGAAAAAAAGTTCTAATATGAACCTTATCCTAAAAGTAGCTTGATAACTCAATGCCAGTGATCAAAAAACACTGGCATTTTTCAAATATAAGAACGATTGACTGATATGATAGATGCGATTTATTTCGTGAAAATGCGAGAGCGCTAAATGAGAGCTGAACTAAAAGCAAAAATCTTGCAGATTTGCGATGAGAAAATTGAGAAAAAAGGCAGTAATGTTGGACTATCTTTCTATGCTTTTTTCGCCAACAAAAATGATGATCCTGAGCGCCTGATGGAAGCAGCGCACTGGTGGATTATGGAACATAAATTAGATCATTTTGAGAAAGCCACAAAGATCAAAGCGCTGATCTTAAAACAGTCAACTTAGAATCCAGAATATAGCTCCTAGTAAACATCACGTTGATAGCGTTGTTCCCGTTTAAGTTGTTGTAATTGCTCAGTACCTAGAATCTCTTGTAGTACCTGATCAACACCGCTCGCCATCCCTTTTAAACTACCACAAACGTAAATCGCTGCACCTTGTGCAATCCATTCTTGTAAATGAGATGATTGTTGTCTTAAACGATCTTGTACATAGATCTTTTCTGATTGATCACGAGAGAAGGCATAATCAACTTGTGCTAAGAAACCTTGTTGCTGCCAATACTCTATTTCAGCATGATATAAATGATCAAATTGCTGTTGTCTCTCACCAAAAATAAGCCAATTTTTCTGATGCCCCCAATATTCTCTTTGACGCAAATGTGCAACCAAACCCGCAATACCTGTACCATTACCGATTAAAATTAAGGGTTTGTCATCCTGTCTCAAATGGAAACTTGGATTATTGTGTATAGATGCTTGAACAAGTTGATCTTGCTCCAAACCGATCGTTAACCAACCAGAGCCTAAACCAAAACCAGCTTCAGAACGTTGTTGTCTCACCACCAATTCAATCAGACCTTGTTCAGCTAAACTGGCAATTGAATACTCACGCTGAGGGAGTAACTCAAACTGTTCGATCCACTCAGCAAATGGACGATCTTCTCGGCTGGGACATTTTCTTAAATTTAATTTACGTAATTTAGCAACAAAATCATCTGAGCATTCCTGCTGCTGCTGAGATTTTAAAAAGTGCTGAATTTCCGCACTGTCATTTTCACACTGGATTTCTAAAATATCACCCGATGACCACTGCAAATTTTGATCAGCAATCAACTGAACTTTATAAATTGCTTCGCCAGTTCCACCTTCATTTAAACACTGGCGATGGGCGAATTTTAATGCAACTCTTGCTTTCTCGGTCTGAATTGTCTTGAATTTCGTTGAAGTTAATTGCTCTAAACCGCATAGCCATTGTTCTAAATCATCGCTATTCAGTTGATCGACCAATACTGTCGGAAATAAAACGTGGGCATCGCGCTGCAATAACCAGTGTTCAAGTCTTTTTCCAAACTGACAGAAATTTGAATAACGTCTATCACCCAAAGCCAAGACGGCAAAAGATAAATGCGATAAATCTAGAGACTGAGCAAGAATTTTATGTACAAAATCTTGAGCAGTGTCAGGTGCATCACCCTCTCCATACGTACTCACCACCCACAATATCGTACTCGGCTGCTGTAAATGTTGCTGATTGAGTTGCTGAATATCCAACAACTCAACTTTTTCTTCATGGATGATTTTTAATTGTTCAGCAGTATGTTTAGCCCAAGTCTCTGCTTGGCCAGTTTGACTGGCATAAACGACTAAATATTGTTGTGCTGTGACGTCAGTATCGATACGACTCGACAACTGCCGCCAGAATAAATAAATAATAATGAATAGATGCAGTAACAATAGAAACAGTAATGCACACATTACCAAGAACAATGCCTGAGTCATGCTACCACATTACACCGCTGACCAAATAAGCAGAGTAATGAGCGCTAAACTCACAGCCGTGAGCGTTAAATGCGTCAACAAGCGAGTTTTTAAAGTTAAAAACAGAATATACCCAGCCAGCGATAATAACACGATGATTACCGCACTAATATCAATTAACCAGCTCCATCCAGCCCCGACATTCTTACCACGGTGTAAATCATTCAACAATGAAACTGTCGATGCTGGCTTCATCGTGATTTCAGCTTCTGCTGTATCCAAAAGTACCCAGATATCAGTTGAACCCGCAGGACTATCGAGACGAATCATCACTTCACCGTCCAATATTTCACTGCTCTGATAACGCCCAACCAAAGACTGCTGTTGGCGTAAATAATCTAGGATGATTTGCGTGGGGTTTTCTTGCTCAACAATTGTCTGCATCAACGGTTCAGGTAAAATAATGGTATTACTTTGTTCCTGTTGTGCAGGTTTAAACCACTCTGGATGATTTAATAACAGCCCTGTCACTGAGAAGAAAATAAGCGCAATAAAGGCAAAAGCGGAGAGCCAGCCATGCACATAACGTGCATGGCGGTAAAAATCACGGCGTTGATACAAGAGACAAGCCCCATTGATTTAGTGGTGAATCGACTTAGATACCACGTTGGAAATTCAGTTTAAGTGTACCAATTTCAGCTTGAGCTGGCAGTGTCTTATTGACGGCTTTTGGCGCAACATCCAATTCAAAAGTTTGATATGAACGATCACCATGCTCACGTGAAGTTTCGATGTGAATCACATACTGCCCAGCCTTAACCACTTTTCCTTGATCATCTTTTCCATCCCAAGCTAATTTATATTGTCCTGGTTGACGAGATGGTTTGGCAACTGCATCTAAATTTTGCATCTGACGACCATAACGACGCCACCACACATAATTAGAGTTGATCCATTTTTCATCATTGCCCCATACAGCAAGTGTACGTACCAACTTTTTATCAACATCAGTCACCCAAATCGAAACATAAGGCGCTCGGTATTTCTCGACTGCAAGCTTTGGAATATTTACTTCCAACTGTGCCTGATAGCCTTTTGGCCAAGCTGTCGCATCACCGCTGGCAGCCACATGACGCATGATTGCAGGTTGATTTGCATCCAATAACGATGACCAACCTGAGCTTTGATAATGTGTACCATCACGTGTGACAAGCTGCGCTTCATAGCCAACTAACTGCTCAATCAATTGCATGCCATCATGCGGTGCCATTGCCGTCAAAGCTGTTGCTAATGCATCTGAATCGGCAGCACATTGTCCAACAACGACACATTGTTCGACCTGCTGTATTGGCATACCCGTTTGTGGATTGAGCAAATGTGACTGTCCAGCAAGTTGGCGATAGCCCTGACCACTAAATGCGACAGCCTGATCTTTAATATTTAGAATTTGTGCAGGTGGCGCATTATCAAAATGTTCATTTGGATTTTGTATTCCAATCTTCCAAGCAGTTTGGTTTGGTGATTGCCCCCAAACGCGCATATCCCCACCAATATCAATCAAGATCCCTTGTAAATGTGGCACGGCTTGTTTTGCAGCAATTAAAGCACGATCAATTACATAACCTTTTGCATATGCATCTGGAACAATATCAATGGCTGAGTTTGTGATTATCTGTTTGGTGTGTGGATTTAATTCAATACTTTGCGTCTTAAGCTGCTGTAGTAATGTTTCTTGGGTATTGTCATCCAAGCGTTGAACATCATTACTTTGTTCCCAGAGTTGGATCAATTGCCCTAAACGTGCATCAAAACCACCGCATGTTGCACTACGCCATTGCTCACAAGCAGCAATTACATCATAAAGTTCTGATGAAGCAGAAATTTGTCGCTCACGATTCAACTGACTGATTTCACTATCATCACGCCACACTGATAAAATTTGATCCAATCGAGCAATCTCTATTTGAATGGCTTGTAAAGCTTTTTCTGCATCCTGCTGCTCAGATGTGGTCACAATCACATCGAGTGAAGTTCCTAAGATATGGTCTTGGTGAAAACGATAACTTGGTGCTTGCGCATCTGTAGTAATAACCTGTGGGGTGATTGCTGAATCAGTTGTAGGTACAGTCGCCTGTACGGGAGAAACCATTATTGCCATTGCAGCCATCAGTGGAGATAAACGAAAAACCAAATTGATTGGACGAAGTAATACAACACCTGATGACATAGCTTTAACTCCCAAATTTAGTAAAAATAATATTGCAATTGATACTCGTTATCAAGTAGATTGTTAAAATCTTTTATCTATTTGTAAGCTGAGGTATATGATGCGTCATTTACTGACCATTTCGTTATTATCTGTGTTACCTATTTTAAGCCATGCCCATACGGCTAGCCCATTTATATTACCAGAAGTATTCGATAGTAAATCCGATAACGTCAGTTTCCAAAGTGGTATAACTATAGAAAAGTTCTTTGTGCCTAGCCGTAATTTTAAAACGAGCTATCAAATAACAGCACCCAATGGTCATACTCAGCAAGTGAACGCAGCTGCCGAACTTAAAGCTTTTAATATTGCTGAATTTAGTCTTGATGGCGAAGGGACATATCGTATTCGCACACAAAATGCCACTGGCAACCCAAGCAAATATGCACTGGTTGATGGTCGCTGGTTACGTGTTCGCGCACCTCGCCCTGCCAATGCCAACCCAATGCCACAACAAGCAAATACTGAACAAAAAGCTCCTGCTCAAGCACCAAGCAATCAACCACCTCGCTTCATTACCGAAGATAAAATCCCAGCAAAAGCGAAAACAGCACAAACGATCAATCATTATATTGCTGAAAGCTTTGTCACTAAAGGCAAGCCGAGCGCTATTCCAGCAGTGAGCAACAAAGGTTTCGAGCTTAAATTTATTACACATCCAAATGAACTTTATGCAGGCGAAGCATTAAAAGCAGTCGTGTTAATGAATGGTAAACCAGTACCGAACGTTGAATTTGATATTTTCAAAGGTGCAAGCAATTACACGGCAAATGAAAGACGTGAACTTCCACATGTTAAAACCAATGCAAAAGGTGAATTAGACATTAAATTAGAACAAGCGGGTATCTATTTAATTACCACAGCTTATCCTGAAGCAAATAGTGATAACACTAAGCCGCCTATCGCTGAAAGTTATACCTACAGCGTGACAGTAGAAGTGACTGAATAAGCACATCAGGCACTTACTTGATTGTGAGTGCCTTTCCTTTTATTCGATATTCTCCATTTCTATCCTAAAAAGAACAGCGTATATTGTTTTAAAACTTATATTTACTTTGTTTATATGCTTTCTCGAAAAACCAGTGATGCAGGCATCTTTTTATGGATGGTTTATCAAACCATGCAAAAGATGAATTTAGATGCAGCCGCTATCTTTGCCAGCGTTCACTTACCTGACCAACCACCTGATAAATTCGTCCGTCGTGATAATGCTACTCAACAACGCTTTTGGCGCGCTGCGGAGCATTTTAGTCAAGATCAGGATATTGGATTACATGTAGGTAGCAATGTTCCGCCCTTTCGGGGACAAGTGATTGAATATCTTTTTCTCAGTAGCCCGACCTTTGGTGAGGGATTACAACGCACTATTCGCTATCAAGCATTACTCACCGATGCGATGTCTTTTAAACTGGAATTTGACGAAAAGACGGTCTCAATTTCAGGACTCAATCACCCTGTCAGACATTATTTAGAATGTGCGATTGGTATTTTGCTTAATTTCTTTAAATATATCAGTGACGATACTTTTACAGCTTCTGAAATTTGGCTCCCTTACACTGAAGGTGCCAAGCATGAAGAATATCAAAAAGTCTGGGGATGTAATGTCAAACTTGGAACGGAAGGTCGTATTTGCTTTGATGCAAGATTATTAAACTATCCCTCACCTGCTTATGAACCCGAACTACTCAAAATCCATGAACACCATGCCGCCTCACAACTTGAACTGTTACAGAAACACCAACTTGTAGATGAAATAGAAAAGATTTTAGCCAGTGGCTTATTGGAATCCGGTGAATTTGATCAGAATATTGTTGCTAGACGATTAAACCGTAGTGCCCGTAGTTTAAGAGCAGATTTACAGCTTTTAAATACCAGCTATGAAAAAGTGATTGCACAATATCGTGAACGACTTGCTCGACGCTTACTCTCTCAGACCCAAGAGTCAATTGATCAAATTGTGTATCTCACGGGGTTTTCTGAACCATCTGCTTTTTCCAGAGCATTTAAACGCTGGACTGGTGAAACACCTACTGCCTATCGACAACGAAAACAACAATAATTTGATTTGATCGGCAGATTAAATCTGCCAGTTCAGTCAAAAAAATTCATCATTAAGTTTATAAAATCTGATTCATGTTTTATGAGGTAACCTCACATGATCGGTTTTCCAGTAGGTATTTTTGTTGCAAATGGCATGGAATGGTATTTTCATAAAGTATGGCTACATGAGTTCCCAAGTAAAAATAGAAACAGTCCATTCTTTACACATATTGCACATCATAAACGTGCGCGTTTAAATGGCTTCCATGACGAAGGCTACGCTGAGTCGATGTTTAAAAATTCTGAAATGTATAATGAAAAATCAGCATTAATAGGCCTAGCTGCTGCATCAACTATTTTTCTACCCATTGCACCCTTCTTTACAGCAGGTTTGTACTACGGCATTTGGAATTATTGGAGCGTCCACGCCAAATCACATTTAGATCCAGAGTACGCCCAAAAACGCATCCCTTGGCACTATGATCACCACATGACCAGCAACCAAAATGCAAACTGGTGCGTAACTCGCCCTTGGTTCGATTACATCATGGGAACACGCGTGATGACCGATGCCTCTGTCACAGAAACAAATCCGCTCGGAATAGAAATGCCGCTGTGGTTAGAGAAAAGAGTGAATAAAATAGCACGTCGCTTACTGCCTAAAGCCTATGCAAAAATTGATGCGAATTCTAAACTTGACCAATGCAATTTACGTCAAGGGATTGAAGTGGCTTTATAAATGTCGGTGTATTGGCCTGACTGTTGATTAGAAAATATTTTATCAAACCGAGCTATCACTTTAGCTCGGTTTTTTATTCAACTAATGTGCACTCGTTTTTGACAGCAAATTTAATATCAGTACGCCACTCATAATCAATACAATACCCACTATACCCCAGACATCTAGTTTTTGGTCAAATACGATCCAAGCCACAGCTGAGATGAGGACAATTCCCAACCCAGACCAAATCGCATAAGCAATACCAACTGGAATGGTTTTTAAAGTCAAAGACAAACAATAAAAAGCAATCATATAACCCAAAACAACCACAATTGAAGCAAGCGGTTTAGTAAAACCCTCACTACTTTTTAAGGCTGAAGTTGCAATCACTTCTGCAATAATTGCGATGAATAAAAACATCCAATTCTTCATTAATTTATATACCTAGCCCAGCACATATTGAATAGTAAGATATGAGACTCAAAGAAAAACACCCTTTTTGGTAAAAGGGTGTTTTTAGTATCTATCTTTTATAGCAAAAAATTACGCTGATTTCTTCGCCATATTATTTTTACGAATGGTGATCATCACCAACTGAACTGCGGCTGGGGTCACGCCCGGAATACGATTGGCTTGAGCCAATGTTTCGGGACGAACGGTTTTCAATTTCTGGGTAATTTCACGAGATAAGCCCGAGACAATATCATAATCAAAATCAGCAGGAATCTTGGTTTCCTCAAGACGTTTTAACTGTGCAACATCTTCATGTTGACGATTAATATAGCCTTGATATTTTACCGCAATTTCGATCTGCTCACCCACATGCTGAGCCACATCCGAGCCTGTCAATTCTGCAATTTGGCTGAAATCAATATTTGGACGTTTCAGTAAATCAATTGCGCTGCACTCTTTACTCAAATCAGCACCCGTCATCTCAACGAATTTTTTACCCATTGGGTTATTTGGTGCTGCCCATAAGTGCTGTAAACGAGAAGTTTCACGTTCAACTGCTTCCATTTTCTCGCTATATGCAGCCCAACGCTCATCATCCACCAAACCAAGTTCACGACCAATCGGCGTTAAACGTTGATCCGCATTGTCTTCACGCAACATCAAACGATATTCCGCGCGTGAGGTGAACATACGATATGGCTCTTTAGTACCTAAAGTGATTAAGTCGTCAACCAATACCCCCATATAGGCTTGATCACGTTTTGGTGTCCATTCTTCTTGTTCCCAAGCACGGCGTGCCGCATTTAAGCCGGCAAGCAAACCTTGTGCGCCAGCTTCTTCATAACCTGTTGTACCGTTAATCTGACCCGCAAAATACAAGTTCTGGATGGCTTTGGTTTCAAGGGTAAATTTCAATGCTTGTGGATTAAAGTAGTCATATTCAATCGCATAACCAGGACGCAAAATATGCGCATTTTCCATACCACGAATCGAACGAACCAAATTGAACTGAACATCAAAAGGCAATGAAGTCGAGATACCATTTGGGTAAAGCTCATGGGTATCCAAGCCTTCAGGCTCCAAGAAAACCTGATGTGAATCTTTATCTGCAAAACGATGAATTTTATCTTCAATCGATGGACAGTAACGAGGCCCAACACCTTCAATCACACCTGTATACATCGGTGAACGATCCAAACCACCACGAATAATCTCATGGGTTTTTTCACTGGTATGCGTAATATAACAATTCACTTGTTCTGGGTGCATCGACACATCACCCATAAAGGACATCACAGGAGATGGGAAATCGCCCGGTTGCGCAGTCATAACAGAAAAGTCAACTGTACGCGCATCAATACGTGGTGGCGTACCTGTTTTCAAACGACCTACTGGTAATTTAAGTTCACGTAAACGCTGTGCCAATGCAATTGATGGCGGATCACCTGCGCGGCCACCACTTGAGTTTTGTAAACCAATATGAATCACACCACCCAAGAAAGTTCCTGTCGTCAATACCACCGTTTTGGTATCAAAACGAATCCCCATTTGCGTGACGACACCTTTAACCGTATCACCCTCAACAATCAGATCATCTGCCGCTTGCTGGAAAATATCCAAGTTCGCTTGGTTTTCTAAAATATGACGAATCGCAGCTTTAAAACGTACTCGGTCAGCCTGCGCACGTGTAGCACGAACCGCTGCACCTTTACGAGAATTTAAAATACGGAATTGAATACCACCTTTATCCGCAGCCAGTGCCATTGCACCGCCCAGCGCATCAATTTCACGGACCAGATGTGATTTACCAATACCACCAATCGCAGGGTTACAGCTCATCTGCCCCAAAGTTTCAATATTATGCGTCAACAATAATGTTTGTCTTCCCATACGTGCAGCCGCAAGCGCCGCTTCCGTACCAGCGTGACCGCCACCAATTACGATAACGTCGTAAACTTTAGGATAGTGCATAGTGGTAAATGTGTATTCAAAAAATGACAGAGCATTATACAGGATTTTCCCTGTTATTTGAAAAAAAGCAGTGAGATTGTTACTGCTTACAAAAGATTGATAAGACTACAGAAGACACAAAAAGAAACTTTATGTTGCATTTTCCCTGTACTTTTAACAAAGTGCTCCAAAATCGCTAACCTGATCACCACTGTTTTATCTCAGAATATTTCTATCCTAAACATACAGAACAAATACTTAGGAAAATGAAATGAACTCGAAGCTCTTACTAACATCATTCATCTGTAGTTTATGTTTTACTGTAACGGCTCAAGCAAATGCCAAAACTTCTGCTGATCAACTGACTCAAAAGTATCAGCAAGTGTGTAAAGGTAAAAAACAAGGTGATGCGATTTCATTTGCCTACAAAGGTGTTGTTTTTAACGGCGCTTGTGAAAGTGATGAAAATGGCAAGTTAAGCTTCCAGCCTCCTACTCCTGCATCAGAAGCACCACCAGAAACACAAAGTAAAATTTCAGAAACTCAATCTGAACCACGCCCTGTCAGTTCACCTACGGATGAAATACCAGTAGAAGCAGTACCAGCCGAACTTGCTGCGCCAATCGAAAATACCGAACAACCAATTCTGAACCAAGAAGCACCTTAAATCTATTCAAGTGCTTGAATGAATATCCAAGAAAGGATGCCGCGTTATGTGGCATCCTTTCTTATTTTTAAATACTGAATTCCAAAAAACCACATAGATTTCATCTTAAAATTGTAATCTGTCTATTTTATAGGCCCTTTAATAAGTCTGAATCCATTACAATATTCCCAAATACATTTACTTAGGTTGTCCTGTGAACTGGCTACAAATTCATATTACTGTCGATCAAGATCAAGTTGAACTTACTGAAACCCTACTCTTATCTTTAGGCGCGGTAAGTGTAACCTTAGATGATGCCGAAGATCAGGCTTTACTTGAACCATTACCAGGTGAAACACCGCTTTGGAATAAAGTCATTGTTACAGGCATCTATCAGCAAGAAGAAAATGATCCAATTGATGTTGATACTTTAGAAGCATTCTTAAAAGCACAACTTCCTGATGTTCCGATGCGTCATGAATATCTAGAAAACCAAGTGTGGGAACGAGCATGGATGGATTATTACGAGCCAATCCAAATCGGTGAAAAATACTGGATCGTACCTGAATGGCTAGAACCACCTGAGGCAGATGCAACCAATATCAAACTTGATCCAGGTTTAGCTTTCGGTACAGGCAACCATGCCAGTACATTCCTATGCTTACAATGGTTAGGCAAAACCGATGTCAAAGACAAAGTCGTGATTGACTATGGGTGTGGCTCAGGGATTTTAGGTGTGGCAGCATTGTTACTCGGTGCAAAGAAAGTCTATGCAACCGATATTGACCCACAAGCCGTATTGGCAACCAAACAAAATGCAGAATTGAATGGTGTACTGGATCGCCTTTATGTAGGATTACCAGAAGAGTTTGATCAAGAATTTAAACAACAACACGCTGATGTACTGGTTGCAAATATTTTGGCAGCACCGTTAATGGCACTTGCGCCTGAATTCTCAACTTTATTAAAAAACGAGGGCGAGTTCGCACTTGCTGGCGTAATAGAAGAGCAAGTTGCTGATGTTTCTAGTGTTTACTCGCAGTTTTTTGATATATTAGAGATTGAAAAGCGTGAAGAAAACTGGTGTCGTATTTCAGGAAAACGCAAAACAACAACTTGAGATCTCTATAACTTATGAGTGAAAAACAAACCCGCTGCCCTAAATGCTCAACCGTGTACAAAGTGACCCTTTCACAACTCAGCGTTGCACAGGGTATGGTTTGTTGTCCAAAATGTGTGATTAATTTTAATGCACTCACGAATTTATTAGCGTCTGAACAAGATGAGACCATTGTAGCGCCTGCAAGTCGCTCATTATTTTCTTCGATCCAGCCCAATAGCTCATTTGCAGAAAAGCAAATGCAAATTTTAAGTATCTTTGATCAGAAAATTGAAAACTCAAATATCGATCTACTGACTTATTTAAACAACCTGAATTATTTTAATACCGAGCCTGTAACAGCTTTACCTAACTTAAACCTTTCAGAAGACACGCTTATCATTGATGAGAGCTCAAATGAAAAACAACATGGTTGGCTGTATTACACCCTTTGGGGATTAGGTAATATCACCCTTATATTGGTATTTGCCTTCCAAATTTTATGGTTCAACCCCAACTTAATGCATGAAAGCCCTGCGTTAAACCGAATCTTTAATTATGCGTGTGGTGTTTTGACATGTAAAACAAGAGATGAGCCGTATAAATATTTAAACTTTGAGAAAGTGAACGTTAGATCTGCCGATCGAGATTCAACACGTTTTTCAGGTACGCTCGTCAATCGACACCAAAACAGTGTTGTGCTGCCAGCCATTAAAGTCACTTTGAAAAACAATGGCGAAGTCATTTCAAATACGGTGTTAACACCACAAAACTATTTGGTTGATAGTTTAAAGACCATTCAACGCATCCCAAGCAATAATCCATTTCGATTTGAATTTACCATCCAAAATAGTAAAAATAGCTTTAATGACTATAGTTTAGAAATTGTACAACCCTAAAAACGTAAAAAAAAGACAAAAAAATATAAAAAAAGTGCAGTTAATTTGCTCACTTTTTCGCTGACAGTGGTATGATACGCGCCACGAAAGCTTTGACCTACATACTCCTCGTTATTTAAAGACAAAATATAGTTAAACGAACTGTGCTTCTACCCCATAAGCGCATTGTCGGTTTTTTTGTTTTTGAAAGTAGGCTGTAACAAATATTTAACTATTGTTACGCTTATTTTTTACACAATTCGAGGATTTGTGGCAAGCTAATAGTCGCATTGTTTTAGAGTCACTGTTTTAGGATCTAAAACAGGGCTCAGTAATTCAGACCACATTTATATATCACTTTATCCAAGTGATATTTTTATTTTTCGGATTAAAACGCATGAATAGCAAATCTCCTATTTTTACGGCTCAATCTGATGTCGCTCTTCGCATCCATGTAGATCGCGCAGTTCGTCATTATTTTGCACAATTGCAAGGTGAGCAACCATCTCAAGTGTATGACATGGTTTTAGCAGAAATGGAGAAACCTCTTTTATCTGTGGTCTTAGAATATACTCGTGGCAACCAAACACGTGCTGCTGAGATTCTAGGCCTTAACCGTGGAACTTTACGCAAAAAGTTAAAAGCTCACGGTTTAATGAGTGAATAATTGATAAAATGCTCACGTTCTCGTGGGCATTTTTTTATGCCTTTGTTTTAATCTGTAGACTTCAAACTGTTGACTAAAATCATGACTATCAAACGTGCTTTAATCTCTGTTTCAGACAAAACTGGAATCGTTGAATTTGCTCAAAATCTTGCAGCTCTAGGGGTAGAAATTTTATCTACTGGCGGTACATATAAGTTGCTTAAAGACAACAATATCGCCGTTGTAGAAGTTTCTGAACATACTGGTTTTCCTGAAATGATGGATGGTCGTGTCAAAACACTGCATCCAAAAATTCATGGCGGTATCTTGGCTCGTCGTGGTCTAGACGAAGCTGTGATGCAAGAACACGATATCGATCCAATTGATCTCGTTGTGGTAAATCTCTATCCATTTGCGGCAACCGTAGCAAAACCAAATTGTTCACTTGCTGATGCGATTGAAAATATCGACATCGGTGGCCCAACGATGGTTCGCGCCGCTGCAAAAAACCACGCATCAGTGGGTATTATTGTAAACGCCTCGGATTACGATACGGTCGTTGCTGAATTAAAAGCAAATGGAACGCTCTCTTACGACACTCGTTTCGACTTAGCTGTAAAAGCATATGAACATACAGCACAATATGATGGCATGATTGCATCTTACTTGGGCGCACGAGTGGGTAAAACTGAAGGTGATGCGGATAGATTCGCTCGCACATTCAACACGCAACTGAATAAAGCACAAGATTTACGTTATGGTGAAAATCCACACCAAAACGCAGCGTTCTATGTAGAAGCAAATGCACAAGAAGCATCTGTTTCAACGGCGAAACAGCTACAAGGTAAGGAACTTTCTTATAACAATATTGCAGATACAGATGCCGCACTTGAATGTGTGAAATCATTTGTGAAACCTGCTTGTGTCATCGTTAAACATGCAAACCCATGTGGTGTTGCGGTTTCACTGGATGGTATCAAAGCGGCTTACGACCTCGCTTATGCAACGGATCCTGAATCTGCATTCGGCGGCATTATCGCATTCAACCGTGAATTAGATGTTGCAACTGCACAAGCGATTGTGGATCGTCAATTCGTTGAAGTGATTATTGCACCAAGTATTGCAGATGGTGTGCTTGAGGTGACTGGCGCGAAGAAGAATGTACGTGTCATGGTATGCGGCGAACTTCCAGCAATTGACGCACGTGCACCACAACTTGACTATAAGCGCGTGAATGGCGGCTTATTGGTTCAAGACCAAGACTTGGGCATGATCACCAAAGATGATCTTAAGGTTGTGACTAAACGTGCGCCAACTGAACAAGAGATTGATGATTTAATCTTTGCTTGGAAAGTAGCGAAGTATGTGAAATCTAATGCGATTGTTTATGCAAAAGATCGCCAAACCGTAGGTATTGGTGCAGGTCAAATGAGCCGCGTTAACTCAGCACGTATTGCAGCAATTAAAGCTGAACATGCAGGTTTAGTGGTTGAAGGTGCTGTCATGGCATCTGACGCATTCTTCCCATTCCGTGATGGTATTGATAATGCTGCCAAAGCAGGTATCAAATGCATCATCCAACCGGGCGGTTCAATGCGTGACGAAGAAACAATTGCAGCGGCCGATGAAGCTGGCATCGCAATGGTCTTTACAGGCATGCGTCACTTCCGTCATTAAGAACACCCAAGTCTCCCTTTTTTGCGATGCCTTAATCATCGTATCTCAGGGGGACTTTTTTATTCTGAACAGGTATATTCTTAAATACTGAAAAAGGAAATAACTTAATAATGAATATTTTAGTTTTGGGTAGCGGTGGCCGTGAACATGCACTTGCATGGAAAATCGCACAAGATACAAAAGTGACTCAAGTTTTTGTTGCTCCGGGTAATGCAGGCACAGCAACAGAAGATAAATGTAAAAACGTCGAACTCGATATTTTAGACAATCCAGCAGTGATTGCTTTTGCAAAAGCAAATGATGTGGCATTGGTGATTGTTGGTCCAGAAGCACCATTAGTCAATGGTGTGGTAGATGCTGCCCGTGAAGCAGGTCTAAAAATTTGGGGGCCAACACAATACGCAGCACAACTTGAAGGTTCAAAAGCGTTTGCAAAGCATTTCTTAAAACGCCATAACATTCCGACTGCATTTTATGATGTATTTACCGAAGTAGATGCTGCCAAGGCCTACGTTGAGAAAAATGGTGCACCGATCGTTATTAAAGCAGATGGCTTAGCTGCGGGTAAAGGCGTGATCGTTGCCATGACCAACCAAGAAGCGTTTGCTGCAATCGATGACATGCTTGCAGGCAATAAGTTTGGTGATGCAGGTTCACGTGTTGTGGTTGAACAATTCCTTGCTGGCGAAGAAGCTTCTTTCATTTGTATGATTGATGGTAACAACATCTTGCCAATGGCAACTTCACAAGACCATAAGCGTATTTTTGAAGGTGACCAAGGTCCAAACACAGGTGGTATGGGTGCATACTCACCTGCTCCAGTCGTGACTACAGAAGTCTTCGAACGTGTCATGAATGAAGTCATGCGTCCGACTGTTGACGGTATGGCTGCAGATGGTCATGTCTATACAGGTTTCTTATATGCGGGTCTAATGATCGATGAACAAGGTCAACCGCGTGTTATTGAATTCAACTGCCGTTTTGGTGATCCTGAAACGCAGCCGATCATGATGCGTTTGAAATCATCTCTCGTTGATTTGGTTGAAGCAGGTATTGAAGGCAACTTACCAAACAAAGCAGAATGGGATGAGCGTAAATCCATCGGTATCGTTCTGGCTGCCGAGGGTTATCCAGAAACCGTACGCAAAGGTGACGTGATTTCGGGTATCGGTCAATCTCCTGAAGACACCAAAATCTTTCATGCGGGTACAGCGATGACCGATGATGGGCATATTGTAACTGCGGGTGGTCGTGTGCTATGTGTTACCGCACTTGGCGATACCGTTCTTGAAGCCCAAATCAATGCTTTAGAAGTTTGTGGTCAGGTGACTTTCACTGGTATGCAATACCGTAGTGACATTGGCTATCGTGCAATTGCACGTGAAAAAGCTGAATAAGTTTTTTGACTAAAAATGAAAGCCTTCTTCGGAAGGCTTTTTTATTCCATAAATTGCATAAATATGATTTCTATATTCATTATTTAAATATAAAATTCAGAAAAATATATATTTACTATTCAACTGATTCATCTCACTATCTTTTTTTAAAAATTCATAAAACTATCATTCATTTATATTTACTTATAATGTAATTTATTACAAAAAATCAGCCTTTCAACCGCCAAAGGACAATTTGTCCTACTATAACCCACCCCAAATTGTTGTTATGATTGCCGAAATTTTAGATGTTGTTTTTATGTTAACTCCATATTCTTTTTCATTATTTTGAAATGACTGGAATATTTACCCTAACAAAACAAATTGCAGCTAAATCCAAATTTGATTTGAAAATGAGATGAACCATTCGTTCCCATATGTATATACTGAATTGGAACATGAATATTCATCTACTTTATCTTATGTTGTAGACATCACACGCATTCAAGCCTCAAAAATAATTTATGGGTTGTTTGAGTATGCTGCCAATTTACAACATACAAACCTATTGCAATCATTAATGCTAGAGAAATAATGATTTTCTCGACATTATTCCGATTAGGATTTATACATGAAAAAGCTGATTAGTCTTTTTTTAAGTGTATCGGTGTTATTACTTGCAGCTTGCAGTAAACAACCAGATACCGCATCAACCGAGCAAAAAGGTGATGCTGCTGCATTACAAACTGTTGTCATCGCGTCTACAGGTTCTGACGCTGACATCTGGCGTTATATTGCAACCTTACCTGAAACCAAAGATGCTGGCCTTAAACTAGAAATTAAAAACTTCACTGACTATGTTGCAATGAATACAGCAGCAGCGAATAAAGAAGTTGACCTGAATGCTTTCCAATCTTACGCTTACCTTGTTGCATTCAATGCTGCAAATAAAGATAAGATTGCACCTGTTTCAACGACTTATTTAGAGCCAATGGGTATCTATTCAAGCAAAGTGAAAACCGTTGAAGAGTTTGCTGAAGGCGCAACCATTGCGATTCCAAATGACGGTGCCAATGAATCTCGTGCGTTATTACTTTTACAAAGTGCTGGTTTAATCAAGTTAAAAGCTGACTTTGATCCAGTAAAAGGCACGCCTGCTGATATTATTGAAAACAGCAAAAAAATCGTGATTAAACCAATTCAAATGGCAACTGCTGTACGTGTTAAAGACGAAGTAGATGCGATTTTATTGGGTAATACACTGGCAATGGAAGGTGGTTTAAACGTTCTGAAAGATGCTGTCTTTTATGAACCTGTTGATCAAAGCACCAAACTTAATGTCAATGTTTTAGCGACTGCTGAATCACGTAAAGATGATGCTGTGCTACAAAAAGTTGGTGCGCTTTATCATACAGAAGCAGTGAAGAAATATGTACAAGAGCACTTTGATGGCACTAAGGTTGATGTAAACAAACCGACAAGCTATCTCACTGAAGCGAATTCGTAATATACTACGCTCCGGCGCTCCACAAAACAGGCAAATGATTTTGCCTGTTTTTCTTTTTAATTTAGTATTGACGATATGATCGAATTTAAAAATATTTCCAAACACTATCAGCTCAATGGCCAAACCATTAATGCATTGGATCAAATCAATTTAGAGATCCCAGAAGGCAGTATCTTTGGCATTATTGGTTATAGTGGTGCAGGTAAAAGTACACTCGTTCGTATGATTAATTTGCTTGAGCGCCCTTCTCAGGGACAAGTGATTATTCATCAAAAAGACTTTACTGCTATGGATGCGCGTACGCTTCGTCAAGAACGTGCAAATATCGGCATGATTTTTCAGCACTTTAATTTATTACAGACCAAAACTGTGTCTGAAAATATTGAAATGCCACTTAAATTGCTTGGTCATAGTAAAGCTGAGCGAGCAAAGCGTTTAGCAGAACTGCTTGATTTCATTGACCTCAAACATAAAAAAGATGCTTATCCAGATGAGCTTTCGGGCGGGCAAAAACAACGTGTTGGTATAGCACGGGCACTTGCCAGTCATCCTAAAATTTTACTTTGTGATGAAGCAACCTCTGCTTTAGATCCACAAACCACCAAGTCTGTTTTAGCATTGCTGAAAAAAATTAACCAAGAACAAAATATTACCATCGTGATGGTGACCCATGAAATGGATGTGATCGAATCCATTTGTGATTATGTTGCGGTTATGGAAGCAGGTCACGTGATTGAGTCAGGTTCGACCTTGGACATTTTCAGCCAACCTCAACATGCAACTACCAAGACATTTATCCAAACCGTATTACAGCAACAACTGCCGATCAATATTCTGAATAATCTCGAACATAAGCACCATAACAGTATCTACAACTTGCAATTTCTAGGAACATCGGCTCAAGAAACTGTGATTCAATCTGTGATTAAACAGTTTGATATTAGTTTAAATATCCTCTTTGCCAACATGACCGAAATTAATGGAACGGTGATTGGGCAAATGTTTATTCAATTGTTAGGTGAGCCACACACGATTCAAGCAGCAATCCAATTTCTAGAACAACAAGGTGTCAAAGTTGAACAGTCTGGAGTAAGCCAATGAGAGACTTAATCGTACAGTGGCTGACTGAAATCACTGCGCCTTTTTGGCAAAGTTCGTTGTCGATGGATCAATTTGTGACAGCCTTGCAAGAAACCTTGCAAATGGTATTTTTCTCACTGCTTTTTGGTTGTATTTGGGGCTTCATCCAAGGCATCACCTTAGTGGTGACACGTACAGGTGGTATTCTACAAAATCGAGCGATTTATTATTTTCTAAATCCGATCGTCAATGCATTACGTTCGATTCCTTTCATCATTTTGCTGATCGCCGTCATTCCATTTACTAAATTCCTCGTTGGCACATCTATCGGGACGTGGGCTGCTATTGTTCCTCTCACGATTTATGTCGGTCCGTATTTAGGGCGTTTGATTGAAACTTCCCTACTCGAAGTGAATGAAGGAATCATTGAGTCAGCACAAGCGATGGGTGCAACACCTTGGCAAATCGTATTTAAGTTTATTGTTCCTGAAGCACGCAGTTCGCTTACCCTCAATTTAACCACAGGAACGATCAGTTTGATTGGTGCAACTGCAATGGCGGGTGCTGTTGGCGCAGGAGGAATTGGTGATCTCGCGATTTCTTATGGTTATCAACGTTTTGATAGTAGTGTGGTCATCCTGACCGTGATCGTGCTCTTACTCTTGGTTCAGTTTGTTCAAACCTTAGGCGATTGGTTAGCAAAACTGCGCTAATCCTCCCCAAATTTAAAGCTCTCAATTTGAGGGCTTTTTTATTTCGATCATTTTAGCTAAGGAAAATAGATTTCATTCGCAGCTTTAAAAGTATTGACATGCAAAGGGACCAAATCTTGCAAAGGCTGATACCCTCCCGCTAGTACAAATAACAAAGGAATTTTCATTTTCTTCGCCATTTCAAACACCAAGCGATCTCTTTCAAACAACAAATCAGTCGTAAACCACTTCGATCCATATTTATCATGCTGATGACAATCCATCCCCGCTTGATAAATGATTAAATCGGCTTCCCAACGTGTGGCGTATTGAAATGCCTCTAAAACGGCCTCTCGGTACAGATCAAAATTCCCTTGCTTGGGATGAATATAACGCGTCACACTGCGCTCACTGGCTTTACAGCCAAAACGGATACCGAAGATTCCAAAATTCATCAGATTGGTCATTCGATTGGCAAATATAGCTGTGCCGTCACCACCATGCTGATCACAATCTAAAATAAAAATACGTTTTTCAGGATATTGTTTTGCGACCAAAGCCAAACCATTAAAAGTGCAGTAGGCAGCACCCGATTCATAACTGGCATGATGAAAACCTTGTGCAATATTGGCAGCGATGCCCTCTTGAAAAGCAATTTCAGCGCCCATCAACTGCCCTGCTTGCACCGATAAAATTGCATCACGCAATTGTGCATTCCACGGTTTAAAACCCTGAACAGTTGCAAATGCTGACTCACCTGAAAGAAAAGCCTCAACGTATTGAGGGTTATGTAACTTTTTAAGAATTTCAACGTCAATTAAGCCCGGATCAATCAACTCGACCATTTGATTCACACGTAGAACATCAGCAACGGCAGTGAGTTTTTCCATACTATTGGTATGCGTTTGCGCATAATAGCGTGGCGAATAACAGGCTTTTAGCATGGATGTCCTACATAGATTTGATCTTGTGCTATTTCCATAAGCTGATTCAGTTCAGTGATATCAGGTCTAAATAATCCATTATCCACCTGTTGCTTAAAATGATAGCCAAATGCGCGGGCACGATTTTTGGGTGAAACCGCTAACGTGGTTAATCTTAAAAACCAGAAACCATTGATCGCTGAAATGGGAATGACATAGCCCTTATAGTGTTTATTCTGATGCTTTTCGAGTTGCTCAATTTCATAATTTGCAGAAAAAAGACTTCCTGCGGGTAAACGCACACCATTCATCAATAATGGAACGAGGCTAATACAGGAGTGATTGTCTCCCATATTCATTTTTTCCATCATTATCGGTTGTTCATGTTCATCGACAAAAATATTAATTTCGCCTTGTCTAAGCAAGCGATGATGCGCAATTCGCAGAAAGAACTTTTCTGCCATTGGACAAGAACCAACCTTAGGCTTTTCTAACAAAGCATTACATTTAATCATGCCATTCTTGGCACTTTGAGGAAGAATAATATCTGCAAGTAACTGACAGATCAGCACACTTTCTTCAAGCTCTGCATATTGATAGATTGTTCTAAGTTTGGCTTGAAAATCGACTTCTTGTTGCAAATTCTGCACAAAGGTTTCTTGCAAATTTAGCTGCTGCAAACATTGTTGTACCTCAGCATTAATATCTAGATTTCGCCAAGTTGTCAGCTCCAGCCCATAAGATGAACTTTGATTGAGAATATTCTTGAGTCCTTTGGTTTCATAATCATCAAAGATACGTAAATCCTGAAAACCAAGCGCATCTCGAGCTTGCGAAACAAACTCTGCGATTACACGTGTCGCCTGAGTATACCCACAACCCCGCCGCTCTGTTTGATGGCTAAAATGCTCATTGAGCATTTCTGTAAGCTTGGCAGATAGAGGATATAAGTACTTTCTAAAGATAACGACCACTTCATGATCGACCAGATCTGACATAATTCCCTCTCTGTCTTATTGTGATTTGTTTTCGCTTTACTCTGAGTAAATTATATTTATTTACAATGATTTATCTATTTTAAACACTGCCCTCAAATGATTAACATCCAACGCTATAGCAACATTCGGCAAAGTAGACAAGTTGACCCCATCATTTTGATGATTTCACTTTTAAGTTATTCTCTGTTTAATGCGAATTAAAATACGATAAAGTATTAACTTATAAAACTTTTATTTCATCTTTATGGAAAATAGCGTTATTGTCAATCATAAAAATATGCCTGATGTAAGCTGTCAAAATCTGCCCTAAAAAGTCATGTTTCTGCGATGATCAGCAGCAGGCATTTTGCACTGTTACTCATTTACACTTACACTAGGAATCCTCAAAAGCAGTTATCAGTACCTTTATAATAACTGCACGACAACAAGATTTAGGAATCGGCTATGCATTATAAGATTCATGTCATTGACGTAAAAAATGCCTTAAAAAACTATATCTGGTTATTGGAAGATACTCGCTCAAATGAAGTTATTGCAATTGACCCGACTGAGGCGAGTCTAGTGACTGACTTCTGCGAACAACATCAATTAAAACTCAAACAAATTTGGCTCACCCATTGGCATCCCGACCATACGGGTGGTGTTCCTGAGCTGTTAGCAGACCAGAATCTTACGGTATATGGACCACGTGACGAATTGAGTAAGATTACTTATATTTCAAATCCACTACAACACAATGATCATTTCCATTTCAATGATTTAAAGGTTGAAATCATTGCAACACCGGGGCATACCTTAGGGCATATTGTTTATTTTATTGAAGAGATTGATAGTTTATTCTGTGGTGACACACTATTTGCAATGGGTTGTGGACGTCTGTTCGAGGGAACTGCCGAACAAATGTATCATTCTTTGAATAGACTGGCGGCCTTACCCATCCAAACCAAAGTATATTGTACCCATGAATACACACTCGCAAATGCTGAGTTTGCTTTAACCATTGAGCCTCACAATGTAGCGCTGCAAGAGCGCATCAAACAGGTCAAACGATTAAGAGAAGCAGATCAAATCACGCTACCTAGTAGTATTGAATTAGAGCTCGAAACCAATCCATTTCTCCGAACTGAAAGTGCCGAGGACTTTGCTCGAATCCGTAGCCTAAAAGATCAGTTTTAACCAATTCGATCAAATCGAAAATGATTTCATTTCCCACACTGAACCAAGTTGGAAACTGAAATCATTTTTTACATTTATAATTAAATTATTTTTAAGCTTAAAACGACTTACTCAAATAAACAAATCTATTTTTTCATATAAAATACAATCATATAAGAAAACCAAATAAAAAACATATCACTTTAAAATTACTCTATTTTTACATTAGTTACACGCAGCAAAATAAATCTATGTAATCGCCCTTTAAAAAAATTTAACCAACCCTTATTAATGAATACAGGTTCACAAGGAGTCTCACTATGAAAAACAGAGTTGTTAAAGCAAAAAATTTATTGGCTTTTCGTATTTGGTTGGAAAAATTAGGATATTCAGTTAAAAATCTGACAGATAACCGCGGTTTCACTTTTAGCTTTAAAAAAGAATATGGTTTAGTAACTTGTGATTTATCTGGAAATTCTTTAGCAATGCAACTTGGTGAAGAATTTGAAGATCACTTGAAAGCATAATGTTAACTTTGAGAATTTAGGGTTTCAAATGGAGAAGAAATCCTAAAACATCCATATAAAATTTTTACTGATCTATTTGCCTTTATTTAATCCCTCATTTTCTCACCATCTCACACAAAATTTCATTGGAACTCAACTGATTTCCAAGTATGATAATGCCCTAGTCGAGGGATGCTGCGACAATTGATCGGCACTAAAGATCAATTTGCTAGGCTCGGCGTAAGAAGCAATGCTTCCAAGACAACGGCATCCGCGAACAAAATGATCCATACTATTTTTTCTAGGAGATCCTGATGAACGCGGTGAATGCTTCATTTACAGATTATAAAGTTGCCGATATTTCCCTTGCTGACTACGGCCGTAAAGAAATCAAACTTGCTGAAGCTGAAATGCCAGCTTTGATTGGTTTGCGTAAGCGTTATGCAGCGGCTAAACCGCTTGCTGGTGCAAAAATCTTGGGTTGTATCCATATGACAATCCAAACAGCCGTTTTAATTGAAACATTAATTGAATTAGGCGCTGAAGTTCGCTGGACGTCATGTAACATTTTCTCAACTCAAGATCACGCTGCTGCTGCAATTGCTGCGCGTGGTATTCCTGTATTCGCTTGGAAAGGTGAAACTGAAGAAGAATATGTTTGGTGTCTAGAGCAGCAAATCAATGTCAATGGTCAGCCTTGGGCTGCCAACATGATCTTGGACGATGGCGGTGACTTAACTGCTCTTGTTCATGAAAAATACCCTGCGCTTTTAGAGCGTATCCACGGGATTACAGAAGAAACAACGACGGGTGTTCAACGTCTTTTAGAAATGTGGAAAGATGGTTCACTTAAAGTTCCAGCGATCAACGTCAATGACTCAATCACCAAATCTAAAAATGACAACAAATATGGTTGCCGTCATTCATTAAATGATGCAATCAAACGTGGTACAGACATGTTACTTTCTGGTCGTCGTGCCCTTGTGATTGGCTACGGTGACGTGGGTAAAGGTTCAGCACAATCATTACGTCAAGAAGGCATGATCGTTCGTGTGACTGAGGTTGATCCAATCTGTGCGATGCAAGCATGTATGGACGGTTATGAAGTCGTTTCTCCATATAAAAATGGCGTACAAACAGGCAAAAAAGAAGACATCAACCACGATTTGTTAGCAAATACTGATCTCGTTGTGACCACAACAGGTAACTACCATGTATGTGATGCTGCGATGCTCGATAGCTTAAAAGCAGGTTCAGTAGTGTGTAACATCGGTCACTTCGATACAGAAATCGACACAGCATACTTACGTGGCTACAAGTGGGTTGAAGTGAAGCCACAAGTACACCAAGTATATCGTTCAGAAGATGAAAACAACTACTTGATCCTTCTTTCTGAAGGTCGTTTAGTGAACCTTGGTAATGCCACAGGTCACCCATCACGTGTAATGGATGGTTCTTTTGCAAACCAAGTATTAGGTCAAATGCATTTATTCGCTGAGAAATTTGCAGATTTACCTGCTGATCAAAAACAAGCAGCGATTCGTGTAGAAGTACTTCCTAAGAAATTAGATGAAGAAGTTGCTGCTGCGATGGTTGTTGGCTTTGGTGGTGTGGTAACACAATTGACTCAAGTACAAGCAGATTACCTTGGCGTTCCTGTTGAAGGTCCGTTCAAATCTGACGCTTATAAATACTAAGAAAATCAGGGCAGACGTTTTACGGACTGCCCTTTTTTCTAAAAATTTCTACGCGATTTTAAAAAGGATTTGAAATGACGAAACGTGTTCCTATTTCTTTTGAGTTTTTCCCACCTAAGACTGATGCTGGTGCAGAAAAATTACGTACTGTCCACCAAGAATTACAACTATTGAATCCTGAGTTTTTCTCGATTACTTATGGTGCTGGTGGTTCTACACGTGAACGTACTTTAGCCGCGATTAATGACTTCAATGGTAAAGGTACGCCAGTTGCACCTCACCTTTCATGTATTGGTGATAATAAAGCGCGTATCGCCGAGCTTTTAGATTTATATAAATCTCAAGGCATTAATCGTATTGTGGCATTGCGTGGTGATTTACCTTCTGGTCAAGTGGGTCTAGGTGAGCTTCCTTATGCACAAGATCTGGTTCGCTTTATCCGTGAATATTCAGGCGATCACTTTCATATCGAAGTCGCTGCTTATCCTGAAATGCATCCGCAAGCCGAAAGCTTTGATGTCGATATTCAACGTTTTGTTGAAAAAGTACATGCTGGTGCAAACGCAGGGATCACCCAATTCTTCTTTAATCCCGATGCTTATTTTTACTTCATGGAGCGTCTTGACAAAGCAGGTGTGAATATTCCTGTTGCTCCCGGTATTATGCCGATTACCAATGCAAGTAACTTGATTCGTTTTGCTGATGGCACAGGGGCAGAAATTCCACGTTGGATTCGTAAGCAGCTTGCAGCTTATGGCGATGACAGCAAAAGTATCAAAGCATTCGGTCATGAAGTGATTGTTAAACTCTGCGAACGTTTAATCGCAGGTGGTGCACCTACACTTCACTTCTATACAATGAACCAAATAGAACCGACGCGACAACTTGTAGTTGACCTTGGTTTAAATTAATTTGTACGAGCCCTATCCAAGCATGAATCGTTTTTATATCGAAACTGAATTAAATACTGGCCATACCATTGAATTAACAGAATCGGTGTTTCATCATTGGGTACGGGTACTTCGTGCAAAAGCGCAAGAACAAGCTATCTTTTTCAATGGAAAAGGTGGTGAACACGTGGTAACACTCACTGAAATCAACAAGAAAAATGCATTTGTATCGATTGATCAATTTGATCCAATAGATCGTACAGCTCCTTTTCAAATTGTTTTAGGTCAAGTGATGAGCAAAGGTGATCGCATGGATTATGCGATTCAAAAAGCGACTGAACTGGGTGTTACAACGATTCAACTCTTGACCAGCGAACGCTGCGAGATGCGACTCAAGTATGATCGCGATCAAAAGAAATTAGATCACTGGCAATCTGTCGCAATCGCGGCATGTGAACAATGTGGCATGAACCGAGTTCCTGAGGTTTTAGCGCCGATCGCATTAACGGATTGGGTCAAATCAGCACAACTCCCCCCATCACGTTTTGTTCTCGCACCAAACAAAACGCAAGAAAATGTATTATTGGATAGCCCTCCCGATTTAGCATTATTAATCGGCCCTGAAGGTGGTCTTAGTGAGGCAGAAATCGAAACTGCAGAGGTTGTAAATAATTCTGTGTAAACACACCTTAGATATAGTCAGCCATACGTTGTTCAAACAAGATGCTAAAACGGCTCATTGCAGCTTTCCAG